>DDXM01000014.1 GCA_002347485.1 Anaerolineaceae bacterium UBA2260
GCGCGAAAGACAAAAAGCAGGACGAACAGGCTCACGATGGCCAGGATGTATAAAGCAGTCTGCGAATTGACTGCGAGACTACCCCAGGTCAAACGGGAAAAGCGCTCTGCGATGAAATTGGAGTAGGCGGCGAGCGGCCACACGAACAAAGCAGCGACCTTCCCCAGCAACGGGCTGACTGCCCCGGCGATAGCGCTGATGCCCCCCAGGATCAACAGCGGAGGTTGGACAGGCAGGATGAGCGGGTTTGCGAGCAGGGAGACAAGCGAGACGCGCCCGAAATGATACGCGATAAAGGGCAGGGTGAGCAGCTGTGCGGCGAGCGTGAAGAGCAAATAATTGCTCACCGGGTCAGAAATCCTCCTGGCATCTTTTTCAGGCAGCAGCCTTTCAAGGCGCTCTTTCGCCCACCCGCCGAATGGTTCGGCAAAAAGAACCAGCCCCAGTGTGGCCGCGAAGGAGAGCTGGAAACTCACGTCGCCGATCAAAAGCGGGTTGACTATGCACATCAGCGCGGCGGTGAACGCCAGCGCGTTAGCCCCGGACTGCCGCCGACCGACCAGATGACCACCATAGGCGCTCACCGCCATGATGGCCGCGCGCACCACGGAAGGCGACGCGCCGACAAACAACGTGTAAAGAATGATCACCACCCCCGAGATCAAAGCCGCCAGGTAGCGGTTGAAGAAACGGTTGAAGAGGTAAGAAAAAGCAACTGCCAGTACCCCCATGTTGAACCCGGAGATCGCGATGATGTGCGCGGTGCCGGTCTCTTGGTAGGCATTCTTCAGGCTGGCTGGAATATCCTGTTCCAACCCGAGCAGGATGCCGGATAACAACGAGGATTCTGGTTGCGGGTATGTTGAAAATAGGATCTCCTTGGCGCACAGGCGGAGAGTTTCCAACCCAGTGCGTAAGGAAAATGATTGATCGTACGCCACCACACTCACCTGGCGGGGGGAGTAAATAATGGAGGAGATATGCTTTCGGGCAAGGTAATCTTTGTAAGAGAAGCGCTCGTTGTCTGACGGAGCGAGCGGTTCGGCCGTAAAACGCAGTACCTCGCCGACCCGGTACTCGGCGCTGGCAGGAAAGCGCACGCGCGCACTACCGCTAATTTTCCGTGTAACCGCGAGCGGATCGCTGGCAAGCGGGTCCTCGATCTCGATGGCGGAGACGTCGATGTACACCGCGTTCTCGCGGTAATCCGGCGGCGCGGAGACCCGCGCCGTGATGGTGTAAGCGCCGCGGTCGTTATAATGCGCGAGGGAGTTTTCAGAAGTTATGGGTTGACCAGCCAGGTACCTCACCCCGCCCAATCCGAGCAGGAGAAGCAGCAGACCTGGGTAAACCGGAACAATAAGTCGAACTTTCCTCAAACGAGACGCGGATCGCCATAAGAATCGCTCTCCAAAAATGGTTAGAATCCCCGTCGCGCAGACGATCAGCCAGACTGATGCTGGAAGACTGGCCAACCCGGCGATACCAATACCGATAATGAAGGCGAGCGAAAGCCAAAGCAGGGGCATTAGAGTTGCTCCGCCAGAAGGGGTTATTAACCCTATTTATATTCATTTTTCCGTAAAGCGCAAATTTGTGAATTGGTCAATCTGCCTGGTCAGGTTCACCGGGTATAGCCGCGTACACATACACATACACATAAACCAGCGGCTCAGCGCCGGTGTTGCTCACCTGGTGTGTGGAATGCGGCGGGATGTACAGCACGCTGCCCGGTTCCAGCAACAGAGGGTCCATACCCAGGAAGATCACCTTCCCGTGACCGGCGAGCGGGATGAGCAGCTCCTCCCCCTCCTCTGTGGAATGCGCGTGGACGGAGTCACCCGGGGCGAGGCTGACCTGGCCGGATTGCAGCGCGCGGTTTTGCGGTGGTCCTGCGAGCAGGGACTGATGGTGCATGGCTGCATCAGCCAGCGGTATGCGCAGAGGGGTGTTGATGGGGGAAGAAGAATTAAGAGGGGACATTGTCTGATTCATTATACATTTCTTCATAATCAACACCGATAGATTCAGAACAAATGCGACCCTCAGAACCCCTGGTATACGAATGGCGCGGTCGTATCCGCGAAGAATGCCAGCAAAGCCACCAGTAGCAGCGCAAATACCAGCAGCACCTGCGCCCAACGCGGCCAGTTGAGCAGCCATTCTTCGCTGCCGGCGCGGTGCTGGTGGGCATCGAGAGTGATGGCGAGGATCAGCATCACGATCAGCAGCGGATTGGGCAAACCGAGCGGTGACCAGCTCCACAGGGGGTTCCAACCGATAATTACCAGCCCAAGACCCTTGAAATCCGGCATTGTCCATTTGATCAACCCCTGCCAGTATTGCAGCGCGACGGGTAATTCCATGCGGAACGGCACCCAGGCGAGCGCCGCCAGGCTAAAAGTGAGCAGCACACCCAGGCGTTGTCGCCAGCGCGGTCGCTTGTTCAGGGGTACGGGTGGTTTTTTCAATGAAGGCAGCCGTTCCAGTACCATGAAGAGCCCATGCAGCCCTCCCCACAAGAGCATGTTCCACGCCAGCCCGTGCCACATCCCGCTGACCAGCATGGTGATCATGGGAGGAAGCACGATATTGAGCACGTGATTCTGGTCGGGAACGCGCCGGCGCAGCGACCAGGCGAGCGGGTAGAAGATATAATCGCGCAGCCAGTTGGAGAGGCTGATATGCCATCGGTTCCAGAACTCGGTGAAATTGCGCGCGTAATACGGCAGGTTGAAGTTGGGACTGAGCTCGATGCCAAACCACAGGCTGACCCCGCGGACAATAGCAGTGTAACCAGCGAAATCATTGTAGATGGCGAAGGCGTACGCGATCAGCCAGGCGAGCAGTTGCTGCCCGGGATAATCCAGCGGCGTTATGAAGGCGTCTGCCGGGATCATATTGAATAGTGAATTGGCGATCACAAGTTTGCGGAAGAGCCCGGTGAGGATGAGGCTGGCGGAACGCTCCAACAGGGCGCGGTCGACCTTAAGCGGGCTGGCAAGGCGGGGAAGAAAGACGCGCGCGCGTTCCACCGGCCCGGATAACAGCTTGGGGAAGTAAAAGATATACAGGCAGAACCGCGCGAAATTGGTTTCGGGCGGCAAGCGCTTGTTGGCTACATCCAGCAGGTAGGAGATGTTCTGCACCACCAGGAAGGAGAGCCCGATCGGCAGCAGGATCTGCAGCACAAGTCCGGGTTCGAGCATGCCAAGGGCATTAAGCCACTTTGAGAATTGCGGCAGGTAAAAGTCAGAATATTTGAAGACCAAAAGGAACAACACGTTGACCGCGATGCCGGCGCGCGCCCAGGTTTTATGGCGCGGATCCGGCGGCGCGGCTCTTCGTCCGAGGGCGTAATTGACCGCGCTAAATACCGCCAGCACCAGCACGAATTGCCAGGACCATGTGGCAACGAACGCAGCCGAGATGAGCAATAGCCAGGGCTGGCGCAAGCGTTGCGGCAGCTTCTGGTAAATCAGTGCGGCAAGGGCTGCGCAGGCGAAGAAGAGCAGTGTGGTTACGGTCACCTGGCTTGCTCCATCGGCTGCAGACAGACGCCCTCGTTCAGGCATAACTCAGCCAGCTGGTCTGCCAGTAACGCGGAGTACACCATTGCCCCTTTGTAGTTGAGGTGATAGTAATCCGACCGGAAAGAATCCGGGATGAGTTCCGATGGAAGCGGGGGCAGGAACACCCCTCCGCGGCTGGTGATAAACGGAACGAGCTCCTCAAGGTATTTCGCGTGAGCAGCCGGATCATTGAAATACAGGAAGTAATTGGGGTGCAGCGGCAACTCGGTGATCAATACCCGGGTGCCCTCACTTGTTACTGCCAGCAGATCCGCCAGGTTTGCGAGGCGGCCGGGGTCCATCGTGTAATTGGCAAACATTGAAAACAAGGCTTGCTCAGCCGGGTCTGCGGGATCCGGGGGTAACCAGGCGGTGCCCCTGGGATAATAATCGGCTTCATAACCGCTTGGTGAAGTCGCAAGTTTTCGATACTGGTTTTGAAGAAATGTGTCCGGAAAGTCCGCGCGATTCCAGTTGCGGTACGGCAGAAGGTGTTTGACGAGAAATGACCTGTCCTTGAGCCAGGCGCGCAAGGTCACTTTTCCGCCGAGCCGCGCGGTCAACCACTCGTCACTGAGTAACTGCTCTTCTATGTCCACCCCGTTGACAGCGGTGTAATCGCGCATTTCCGTGACGAAAATTAACACCCCCGGGTGATACTCACGGACCAACAGGCGGGCGAGCGCAGAGTTTGGGGCGACAGTCAAGCCCTCGACACCAAAATTGAAGATGCGCAATTCCCTGCCCGTGCGGTATTCGTAGCGCTGCCCCAGTATTTCCGGGTCGATGCCGGTATTTACCATTGAATTGCCCAGCAGGATGACATCAACGCCGCCGTTTTCCTGTACAAAATCCTCCAAGGCGAACCACTTGATCTCAAATTGAGCGTGATAAACGCCATGCGATCGCAACTGAAGGGTTGAACTGAGCCGCGTCCCGCGAAATAGTCCTTCAAAAAGGATGGCGAGCAATGCGAATATTAAAAGACCCATGACCGCTGAAACGATCAGTGATTGGTTAGTCGAAAGTGGCTTTCCTCTCATGGATTTGATCGCACCACCGCGCATGGTGCGCGATAGTCAGGCTGGGTTACCCTGCCTGTTCGCGCGGCCTTTCCTGGCTAAACGTGGAGCGGGTTTCCTTCTCGGCAAGGAGCTCTTTCAGGCGCGGGTGGCCGCTGTAAAAACCGTGATACTTTTC
Source organism: Anaerolineaceae bacterium UBA2260 (assembly GCA_002347485.1). Lineage (GTDB taxonomy): Bacteria > Chloroflexota > Anaerolineae > Anaerolineales > Anaerolineaceae > UBA6107. The sequence continues at coordinate 4,773 of DDXM01000014.1, forward strand.
ATCCAGCATCGCGGCGATCTGGCACATGATCTCGGTGGTCAACTTGTCGAGTTGACCTTCGCGGTCCTGGTGGTCCAGTTTTGGCGGGTAGATAGGTTTTCCGTACTTAACCGTGATGACCGGCCGTTTGAAGTGAAGCAATTTTGCCGTGGCATCTTCGGTGCCGCTGAGAGCCACCGGCACGATTGGCACGCCGGTGCGCAGCGCCAGGAGGGCGGCCCCGGGCTTGCCCTCGAGCAGCATGGCGGTCTGGCTGCGCGTTCCTTCGGGCGCGATTCCTACTGCTTTGCCCTCCTGCATTGCATGGACCGCCTGGCGGAATGCTGAAAAATCTGCGGTGTCGCGGTCAAGCCAGATGCCCTGCGCTGTGACGATGAACCAGCGTAGAAGGGGATACTTGAGGTATTTCGTGGTGATCAGCGCGGTCACCTCCGGCCGGTTGGGGGTGATGAAGATCACGGGGATATCCAGCCGGCTCATGTGATTGCAGGCGAGCAGTACTCCCCCTGAAGTGGGAATGTTCTCCAAACCTACGAAGGTAGTTCGGGTGAGTTTTTTCATCAACCAATCGACTATGCTGCGCAGTCGATGAGATTTCATGCGTAATTTTTCCGGGTCAGTTTTGCTATTCATCAAAAGATACTTTAATCCTATTCAAGTCTCAGGCAATTTTACCCCAAACCATCGCCTGGTAACTGTGGCAATGGCGGTGGAGCGGCGGTGCGGCGTAAATGGAGATTGAATCCGATCAAACCGAGCAGCAGGAAAAAGGCGATCCCCGGCAGCACCCAGGCAGACGCCTCTAAGAACGATGGATCGATGATGAATGGGAAATCCTCCCCAATCATGTACATGCCCAGCAGCAGGGCGAAGAGATTCCACGCGCCGTGGATGAGCACGCTCAATGTAAAGGAGACCCCTGCGCGCAGGAATTTGCCATCCCGCCAGGTGGTGGCTAATGCCCAGCCGTTAAGCCCGGCCGTGAAGATGTGCAACAGTCCCGTCCCCAGGCGCCCGGTGATGACAAAAAGCCGATCGCCTGGCGTGACCGCACTAATCGAAAACAGACTTTCCAGCAGCGCGAACGCGGCGCCGCAGATCATCCCGATCGTAAAGCCTTCGGCCGGGGTGAGATTGCGCTTATGCAGCAGCCATATCCCCAGCGGCTTGAGCATTTCCTCGATCAGCGGGACTACCAGCGTGGCTGTAGCGGTTAGCGCCGCGATCACACCGGGGCGCGACAACAACGGAAGTAGGTCAGGTAAGAGGCTTTCCCATTCAGCGGGGTCAAACCCCGAGAGACTGCCGAGCTGCGAAAGGAACGGGGCAAATTCGGGTTGCTGGATCAGCCACAGCGCGGCGAATAATATGCCAAAGCCAATGATGATGACTTCCACCAGCAGGATGATGGGCAGGGTGAAGTAAGTGCTGAAGGAGAAAATTCCCCAATGGCGCTTGGCGCTCCCGCCTGCCAGCCGCGCGCGCCCAAGCTCAAGGAACCACCAGATGGGGATGAGGATCGTGAGCACATTGATAATAGAAGTCGGCCAGGTTGCCCCCGGGTTGGAACTGTTTGGAGGGTCAAGCCATAATAAAAACAGTACCAAAAGCAGAGCGATGGTAGCGATCATGAATCTGAATTTTATCGGCTGCCGCGGTGGCAAACCTGCGAGCGAGCGTATCGCGGTGGTAACCGCCGGAATGGTGAGCAGCATGATCACCAGAACGATCAACAGAAAATTCCACAACAGGGCAGACTCTACACTACCTGCGGCAGGTGTGCCAGGCGTTCGCAGACCAATAGTGAGGGCGAGCAATCCGCCAAGCGAGAAGAGCAATCCAAGAATACCCATCACCAATTGGGCGATGGTGAGCGCGCGCGAAGGGGCTGCCGTGGATGGTTGCATGGTCATGCCTTAGTTTTCTGTGATGGTCACCGTAATGAGCACGTCAGCCGGCAGCAGGATCTCATCAGTCTCCGGGTTGCGCGGGCGCAGGGAATTGACCACGGACATGCCCTCGATCACCCGGCCGATGATGGTGAATTGACCATCGAACTCGGGTAATTCCGTGTAGGTGATGAAAAACTGGGAGCCGGAAAACCCATCTGTGTTGCGGTTGAACGCCAGCAAACCGGGGGTGTCAAAGCGCAACGCGGGGTCCACCTCACTGCTGATGCCGTAACCAGGTGTGCCAAGCCCGGAATTGGAGGGATCGCCGCCTTGCACAACAAACCCGGGGATCACCCTGAAGAAAGTGGAGCCGTCATACCAGCCGTCGCGAGCCAGCCGCACAAAACTGTTCACAGAAAGCGGCGCGGTGTCATCAAATAACTCGAAAATAATATCCCCTTTTTCGGTCTTGAAGGTCGCGGTATAGCTTTTGTTCGTATCAATCTCCATTGGTGGGCACTCAGCGTAGGCTTTCTCTGGCAGCATGAAGTAATCGACGAGCACTTTGAGAGAATCCGGGTCGATGCCGGTTTTCACCATGATGTTGTTGAAGAACAACACCGGCGTGCCGGAGAGCTGCAAACCGGCGGCTTCCTCGATCGTTTGTGAGATGCGCGACCTTACTACCTCAGATGTCATGTTGGCTTCCCAGCGCGCGCGATTGATATCCAGCTTACCCGCCTGTTCAACCAGCCAGTCCTGGAACTCAGCGGGAGTGAGACCCAGCCAGTCAGATTGCTGGGAATAAAGCACGTTGTTCATCTGCCAGTAGCGGTCTTCCAACCCGGCGGCTTCTACGGCGTATGCGGCAAGCAGGGACTTGTCATCCACCTCCGGTTGGGGGTACTGTCTTAACACTATGCGCAGCTCATCCTTGTATTCCTGTTGCAGCTCAGCCAGGGTGAGCACCAGAGATTTGCACGCGGGTTTCTGGAAGCTGCAATAGGATAGGATGGTGACCTTGGGTGTGCTGGTGCCGTAGGCGTGGTCGGTTTCGCTGCTGGCGGGCACGTTGTATTCAGCAAGCGTGTCCATGGCCGGCACGACCGGAGAAAGCTGGCACACCGCGGGCGCGCTGACCGTGAAAGCGATGGTGGGAAACGCAGTGGGGGTCCCCGCGGCTTCTGGGGTGGAGGTGTTCGCGGGCGAGGGAGATGGGCTTTGAAGTGGGGTTATCGTGAATGTGGGCTGCAGCGGTGCGGGAGTGGGGGGCTCAGCTCGCGGCGCGCAGGCGGACAGGAGCAAAGCAAACAAAAGGATGAGGATTGTTACCTTGGTTTTCACGCATACTCCTGGAAAATTTCACTAACGGGATTTCAGACGGTCGGTCACGGCAATTTGCAGGTCGCGCTGCACCTTTTGCGGGGATTGCGCCGCGTCGATGAGCACCCAACGCTTCGCCTCGGCGGCTGCCAGTTCCAGGTAGCCGGCGCGTACCCGGCGGTGGAAGGCCAGTTCGTAATCATCGAGGCGGTTCCACTCACCGCCACCGCTCTGTCGGCGTGAAAGGCCTTTTTCTACGTCCAGGTCGAACAGCAGGGTCAGGTCGGGGGTCAGCCCGCCAGTAGCAAAGTCAAGCAACTGGCGCAGCACCATCAGGTCAACCCCGTGTCCGTACCCCTGGTAAGCCAGGGTGGAATCCGCGTAGCGGTCGCTGAGGACAACCACGCCCTTTTCAAGCTGCGGGAGGATTACCTCGGCGACGATCTGGGCGCGTGCGGCACAGAAAAGCAGGATCTCGGTGCGCGGGTGCATGGACTTGTTGTCCAACCGCATGATGACTTCACGGATCTGGTCGCCGATGAAGGTGCCGCCCGGCTCACGGGTGGTTAACACCTCATAACCCATGCTGCGAATATAATCCGCCAACGCAGGTACCTGCATCGATTTTCCGCTGCCATCCGGGCCTTCGAGGGTGATGAACACGATCCGCTCTCCTGTTATTCCCTGAAAATGCGCACCCGGCGGTTGGGGTCTTTGCCGTAGGAATGCGAAACCAATTGCGCCTGGCGCGCCATCTCATGCTGGATGCGCCGGATGGCGGAGGAGGCTGGCGGCAGGTCTACCCAGCGCTGCCCGTTCAAGACCGCCTGGATGGCGGATTCGGTCTGGTTGGTCACCTCGTTGAGGTTCCAACTGTTTTCCTGAGAGAGGTTGAAGATCTCCGCCAGCGATTGTTCCATCTGGGCGACGGTGTTGGCGCGCAGTACATAAATCGGTAAACCGCGCGATTCCGCCTCAGTGATGGGTTGCTGCCGCGAACGGTAATAGGTGCGCAGCGTCATCACCAGGTCTGCCTCGCTGATTTCGCGGGCGACAAACGCCGGTACGCCCAGACGTTGAGCTGCCTGCTGCAGGCGGTTACGCGCGACGCCGTAAGGGTAAATGCGCACTTTATGGATGGGTTTACGCTCCGCGATATCCAACGCCTGTTCATACTCGATGGTAGGCGGGGTTGCCTTGTGTAAATAACGTCCCTCGGGTTCCGGTGCGTCGGTAGCGGTGCGATCCCCGCCTGCGGAGTAGGTGCGCCGGGTTCCCTGCGCCATACCACGGGTGGAGGGAGGTGCGGGAGCTTTTTCCACATGCACTTCGTTCTGGGCATCGCGCCAGCGGATCTCCGGTTGCAACGGGTAACCGCGCACAAGGGTGTCCACCGCCTGAGCCACGTCCGGGTGGACAGCCAACCGGTCGCGTTCTTGAAGTTCGATGAGCATATCAAATGTAGGAGGAGAACGTCGTTCAAGCACCGTCTTTTGAGTACCGCGGCGGCGGGCTTCTTCATCTGAAAGGGTGACGGATTCGATACCGCCGACCAGGTCGGAAAGGGTGGGATTGAGCAGGAGGTTCTCAAGCGTGCGCCCGTGCGCGGTCGCCACCAGTTGCACGCCGCGCTCGGCGATGGTGCGGGCTGCCATGGCTTCCAGCTCGCGCCCGATCTCGTCGATGATGACCACTTCGGGGTTGTGATTTTCCACCGCTTCGATCATCACTTCGTGCTGCAGCGAGGGGGTGGCCACCTGCATACGGCGGGCTTTACCCACTGCGGGGTGCGGCACATCGCCATCGCCGCCGATCTCGTTGGAGGTGTCGACGATGATCACGCGCTTGGTTTCAGCCAGGAAACGCGCGGATTCGCGCAGCATGGTGGTTTTTCCAATGCCGGGCTTGCCCAACAGAAGAATGCTCTTGCCGGATTCGACCAGGTCCTGGATGATCTCAATGGTGCCATAGACTGCGCGTCCAACACGGCAGGTTAGGCCGACGATGAGCCCGTGGCGGTTGCGAATGGCTGAAATTCGGTGCAGGGTGCGCTCGATACCGGCACGGTTGTCGGCGTCAAATTCACCGGTAAGCGCGTCCACATGATCAATATCCACGCGGGTCACTTCCATATCGCTCAGCTGCACCTCGCCATCCACGAAGCGCGCCATTGGCAGGCGACCGAGGTCGAGCACGATCTCGAGCAGGTTATCGCTGTTGTTGGCTTTTTCCAGCGCCCCAATAATATGCGGCGGCAGCACTGCCATCAGCGCGTGTAAATCGTCTGTAATCCTGATCTGTTTCATTCTTCAGTTAATCTCTTTGTTCCCTTTATTTTACCTCGTCTGAAAACGAACCGGAATTTACATAGTGGTTGAGGATTGACGCGGTCGGTTCCGCTTGGCGCTGGTCAGCGCGCGCGCGCTGACCCTCCTTGATCGCGTTCAACTGGCCTATCGCCAGGTGCTTTACCAGCAGGGCAAAGCGCGGGGTGGCTTCTGCGCCGAGTTGCTGCAGTGGTTCAGCCAGCCAGGCCTGGTAGGAACGTACTTGTATGTATAGTTGGCGTCCCAGTCCCTGGAATTGAGCGATCAGGTCAAGAAGCAATGAATGGACCTCCTCAACGGAAGGGTGGATCACCGGCACCAGATAGATGCCAGTGGAACCGCTTATGCTTTCCACGTAAGCCTGTACCTCGCCATTTACCTTATAGATAAGCCGCGGGGTGACGCCATTGGCAAAAGGTTCGGCACTCTGCACCAGCGGGGGGATAAGTGTCTGGTATAACGAGCGCAAGGAATTTGCTTCTGAGGGGGTGGGTTTGAACCAGTGGGACTCCGCGCCCTCGATTGCGAGATTGCGAGGAACGCGGAAGATGGTCTCCCAGCCGAAGACGCAAAAACCGGACTGACGGAAGCGCTCGAATAGCGGGTGAGATTCCTCGATATCCGCCAGCACATTCAACGCCCCCATCTCGCCAGCCTGATAACACAAGAATTCAATCAGGGTGGATAGCTCCTCGTTGCCCTCAATTTCGTCTGGGGTGATGAATGAAAAATGGGCGGATCGCCCCCCGGGCAGGTGAGAGACCTGGCTGTAACGCGTGTTACCGCCAGCCGAGGAGTCGGCAATGGCGATATAGCTGGTCGTGTCTGGTGCGAAGGAGGAGAGCAAGCCGCCCAGCCGGACAGGGTTTCCCTGGGTGAGGAAATCCGCTTTGTTCAGGCTGATCACCCGGTTGCGCTTTCCCAGCAGGGCGGGAATGTCGAACCAGGTCAGTTGACGAATATTTATTTTGACAGCTCCATAAAGTAACGGTGAAAACGAACATCACCGGTGAGTTCCGGGTGGAAGGAGGTCGCGAGCAAGTGTCCCTGACGGGCTGCCACAATGCGCCCATCTTCCAGCGCGGCGAGGATCTCGACGCCCTTGCCCACCGATTCAATTATCGGTGCGCGGATGAAAACCGTGTGGTAAGGTCTGTCCACCGGGTCGACTTCCAGCAACGCAGGCACCGAAAGATCGACTTCAAAACTATCTACCTGGCGGCCGAAAGCGTTGCGCTCAATGGTGATGTCCATTAACCCGAGCAAGGGCTGATCGCGGCCGACTTCTTTGGCCAGCAGGATCGCGCCGGCGCAGGTGCCCCAGATGGCGTGTTCCCGTCCGAACTGGCGCAGCGGCTGCATTAGGCCGAACGCCTCAGCCAGCTTGCCCATGGTGGTAGATTCGCCGCCGGGGATGATCAGACCGTTAAGTCCGGCCAGGTGCACCGGAAGGCGCACTTGCACCACCTCTGCGCCCAAATACTCCAGAACGGACTGGTGTTCCGCGAAATCACCCTGTAATGCCAGTACGCCAATCTTCATACAGCGCTTACCAGCCGCGTGTGGCGATCTTTTCTTCTTCGGGCATTACCGATATTTGCCGGCCAACCATGGCTTCACCCAGGTTGCGGCTGACTTCCGCCAGGATCTTGGGGTCATTGTAATGTGTGGTGGCTTTGACAATGGCAGTGGCGCGGCGCGCCGGATCGCCGGACTTGAAGATGCCGGAGCCGACGAACACGCCGTCGACGCCCAGTTGCATCATCAACGCGGCATCAGCCGGGGTGGCGATGCCGCCAGCCGCAAAGTTGACCACGGGCAAGCGGCCGAGCTTGCGGGTTTCCATTACCACTTCGAAGGGAGCGCCAATCTCCTTGGAATAAGCCATGACCTCTTCCTCGGGCATGTTCTGCAGGCGGCGGATATCACCCAGTACGGTGCGCGCGTGGCGCACGGCTTCGACAACATCGCCGGTGCCGGCTTCCCCCTTGGTGCGGATCATCGCTGCACCTTCACCGATGCGGCGCAAGGCTTCGCCCAGATTACGGCAGCCGCAAACGAAGGGCACTTTGAAGTTGTGTTTGTAAATATGATGTGCCTCGTCGGCCGGGGTGAGCACCTCGGATTCATCGATGTAATCCACGCCGATGGATTCAAGGATCTGGGCTTCGACGAAATGCCCGATGCGGCATTTCGCCATCACCGGGATGGTGACGGCATCCATGATCTTCAGGATCATATCGGGATCACTCATACGGGCGACGCCACCATCCGCGCGAATATCTGCGGGCACGCGTTCCAGCGCCATCACGGCGCATGCGCCGGCATCTTCAGCGATCTTGGCGTGCTCGACGTTGACCACGTCCATAATCACGCCGCCTTTCAACATTTGAGCCAGACCCTTCTTGACCTCGAAGGAACCTACCTTCTGTTCCATATTAATTGAACCTCCTTCATAAACTACTCGCGACGTGAGCGAAAATGTGCTCCAATCAGATTTTACCACGCCGTAAAGGTTGCGCAAGGATGCGGCTGATGAGAGACTTAATTAAAGGAAGAAAAAACCATCTCTTGCGCAAGAAAATTGAAAACCCCCCGTGCTCACGGAGGGTTTCAGGTATGGGTTTAGCTAATGCGCTCAAAACGCGACCCGGGTGCGCCGCACACGGGGCATTTTTCAGGCGCGCTGCGTTTTTCTGTGTAACCGCACACCGGGCAAATGAAATAATCGTATTCTTGGCCCTCTTTACCGAGCGATTCCAGCATTTCCTTATACAGCACTTCGTGCACTTTTTCTGCCTCGTTTGCCCAGTGGAAGCTGGTAAAAGCGGATTTGTTGCCCTCGGCTTCAGCGTCTTTCATAAACGCGGGGTACATCTCGGTGCATTCATAGTTCTCGCCCTCTGCGGCTGCTTTGAGGTTTTCCGCGGTGGACTGCACTTCGCCGGCGCGGCGGAAATGGTTGAGGGCGTGGATCGTTTCAGCATGCGCAACCGCGCGGAAAAGGCGGGCGGCTTGAGGGTAACCTTCATCTTCGGCTTTCTTGGCGTACGCAAGGTACTTTCGGTTCGCCTGGCTCTCCCCAGCGAAGGCGGCCATCAGATCGTCATATGCTTTGGACATATTTTCCTCCTATTATTAGTTGTGATCAAAATGGATAGTGAATTAATTTTAACGCAAATCACCTAAAATCACAGGTGACGAACCTCCTGACAACCCATCCGAACCTCTTAACAAGATGATAAACAATGATACAATAATACAATGATACAATAAGAAGGAGGTATGAATGTGAAGCCGCAGGATTATTCTTTGGATTTTCGCTCAAGCGTACCGCTCTATGTTCAATTGGTGGAACAGGTGCTTCAATACCTCTCCACGGGCGGTCTCAGGCCTGGTGACCAACTACCCACCGTGCGCCAAATGGCAGCGGAGTTGCGCGTCAACTTTAACACCGTTGCCAGGGCTTACCGCATGCTCGACGAAGCCGGGTTAATCTCCACCCAACAGGGCCGCGGGACTTTCATTGTTGATCAGCCTGTCGCAGACAAGACAGCTGTGCTCAAAAGGGACGCGCTCGAAGTTCAACTGGAACATTTTTTAGTTCTGCTTGAACACCAGGGATACTCTCCCGCTGAGGTAGAGCTCAGCTGGCAAAAGATGCTCGCAGCCTGGCAGTCAGGCAGATTAACTCGCGAACAACAAATTGATTAATGGAAAGGTGAGTGTGATATGAACAATGTAAAGCAATCGGAAGGTAATGGAACAAATCAGGGTCTGAATCCTTTTATAGCCCAGGCGCAATTGGTCAAAAAAGCACAGGAAACGCACATCAACGCGTTGGCACTGTCGATCTTCATCGTTCTGGTGGTAGTCGCAGTGATTATCGCAGCGGTTTTGGACACCCGCGGCGTTTCGGATGGCGTTATTCTCGCCGTCGTGGTTCCAATCATCCTGGTGGCTTCCATAATCATGGCTGCCATGCAGGTCGCGCGCCAATGGGAAAAGGCGGTGGTACTGCGCCTGGGCAAGTTTCAGGGGCTCAAGGGTCCGGGGCTTTTTTGGATCATTCCCATCATCGATTCGATCACGCGCTGGATCGATCACCGTGTAATGGTGACCCCTTTCTCGGCTGAAAAGACCCTCACCCGCGATACCGTTCCGGTGAACGTGGACGCGGTGTTATTCTGGGTGGTGTGGGACGCTGAAAAAGCCGCGCTCGAGGTCGAGAATTACCAGGCGGCAATCGCTTGGGCATCGCAGACCGCGCTTCGTGAGATCATCGGGCAGATGACCCTGGCGGATATCCTGATCGGCCGGGCAAAAATGGATGCTGATTTGCAGAAGATCATCGACGAGCGCACTACCCCGTGGGGTATCACGGTGCAGTCCGTGGAGATTCGCGACGTGATCATCCCTGCAGACCTGGAGGACGCCATGTCGCGCCAGGCACAGGCCGAACGCGAACGCCAGGCGCGCGTCATCCTGGGTGAATCGGAAAAACAGATCGCTGCCAGCTTCGCCGAAGCTTCACAGGCCTATCTGGATAACCCCACCGCCCTGCATCTGCGCGCCATGAACATGCTCTTCGAGGGCTTGAAGGAAAGAGGCGCTATGGTCATTGTGCCTTCCAGCGCAGTGGAGACCATGAACCTGGGCGGTATCAGTGGCATCACCTCGCTGGCGCAGAATCAAATGCGCGGGTCCAAGGAATCAAGTTAAGCAATTAACTACGACGATGTTTCACGTGAAACAATATTGAAGAGGACAACATGAATGAATCCATTGTAATCGAGCGCCTCAGCCACCGCTTTGATGAGCGTTACGCCCTGCGCGAGATCGGCTACGAAGTGCGGCAGGGAGAGGTTTTTGCCCTGCTCGGGCCCAACGGCGCGGGTAAAACCACCACCATCCGCCTGCTCAACGGCTTGTACACCCCAACCGAGGGCCGCATCCGCGTGTTCGGCAAGGATCCCCTCAAAGAAGGCAGCAGCATCCGCCGCGAAACCGGCGTGTTGACCGAAACGTCAGCCCTCTATGAGCGGCTAACTGCGCGTGAGAACCTGCTTTTTTTCGGGCGTTTGTACGGTCTCCCAGAATCGCTTCTGTTAAAAAGAACCGAAGAAGTTCTGCAATTTTTTGCGCTTTCCGAGCGTGCAGGCGATCGTGTGAGCGCTTACAGCAAAGGGATGAAACAGCGGCTGGCGCTGGCGCGGGCGTTTTTCAACCACCCGCGCATCCTTTACCTGGATGAACCCACCGCCAGCCTGGATCCGGAATCCAGTTTGCAGGTGCACGAGCTGATCGCGTCGCTCAGCCATGAGGATGGGCGCACGGTTTTCCTGTGCACGCACCACCTTTCCGAAGCCGAAAAGCTGGCTGACCGGGTGGCAATATTGAATCAGGGCAAACTGCTAGCCATCGGCAGCCTGGAGGAGCTTGGCAGGCGCTACAACCCGGGCATGTGGGTGGAAGTGGACCTCTTAAATCCGCCAGTTGAGTCTGTTTCCGTGGCGACTGTGCGCGGCGTGCTCACCCAGCAGGTGGACGGGCGCTGCCTGCGCGTCCAGGTACAGGAAGAAGCGGTCATCCCCGCATTGGTGAGCGAACTGGTGCTGCGCAAAGCGGAAATTACCCGCGTTAGCCCGCAAAAAGTGAGCCTGGAAGACATTTATTTCAAACTGCAGAATGAAGTCAGGGAGAGTGCATCATGAACTGGAGGACCATCTTCACCATTGCCAGGAAGGACATCAAGGAAGCCACGCAAAATCGCTCGGTATGGCTGCCCATCCTCATCGTGCCATTGATCTTTGTGGTGCTCATGCCGCTGGGGATGATCATTGGCATCGGCAGCTCCTCAGGATCAGAAGCCAACCCGTTGAATGACCCTGATTTTGCCACGTTCCTGGAAAGAATGCCGTTATTCCTGTCTGAACTCATCAGCGGGCTGGACCAGGCGCAATCCGGCATTGTGCTCCTGCTCGGTTACCTGTTCGCCCCGTTCTTTCTCATCCTGCCGCTGATGTTTTCCACCGNNACCCCCGCCACCGACACCGAGTTATTCCTGGGCAAGGTGCTATCCGCATTCCTGCCGGCGGTGCTCATTACCTGGGGCGGGTTCGCTGCCTACACGGTAGTGGTCAACGCTGCTGCTTTCCCGGTGATGGGGCGCGTCTGGTTCCCCCTGCCGAGCTGGTATCCGCTGATCTTCTGGGTGTCACCGGCCATCTCGCTGCTGGGTATCGCGGTCACGGTGCTGATCTCGGCTCGAGTGCAGACCTTCATGGGCGCGTACCAGTCCAGCGGCTCGCTGGTATTGCTGGTGCTGGCGCTGCTCGCCGGGCAGGCTACCGGGATCGTTTACCTGAGTGTGACAACCGGCTTGCTGATCGGGTTGGTTTTACTCGTTATAGATGGCGTGCTGATGTACTACGCTATCCGCACCTTCAATCGCGACGCGCTGCTGGCTTCAACCGGGTAGGCATGTTTCACGTGAAACATTTGTGGTCGGTTTTCCATTCATCCGGCGGCAGAAAAATCGGCTATACTAGGAAAAATAATCTCGCGCAGCAGTACCAGCCGCGCAATTTTTGAGACAAGGTGGATACTTTGGCGGACAATATTCCTTTATTAATTTCGTATGTTCTCTCGCTACTGGTCATGGTCGGGCTGCCGGTCTTCCTGGCGGTGTTTGTCACCCGTTACTTCAGGGTGTCCTGGTGGGTGGTGCTGGCGGGTGTTTTGACCTTTCTCGCCTCGCAGGCTATTCATTACCCGGCGGTGCTGGGGATCAACGCGCTGTTCAACAGTGGCTCTATTCCCGTTCCGACTGGCAATTGGGTGCATGTGGTCAACGGAGTGATCGGTGGCCTGCTGGCGGGTATCGCCGAAGAAACTGCGCGCTGGGTGGGTTTCAAATTGCTCTACAAGAAGGCTGAGCGCTACGGCAGCTCGTTCGCACTGGGCGTGGGACACGGCGGTATGGAAAGCATCCTGCTTGCCGTTCTGGGCACTGGTGCTACGCTCTTCACCGTGCTCGCTTACAACGCGGGCGGGCAGATCGCCAAGGGTATTTCTATTGAAGAAGTACAATACATGCTATACCAGATCGACATGTTCTGGACTACGCCCTGGTACAACGGGTTGTTACCGGGGGTGGAGCGCATCATTGCGCTTTCCCTGCAGATCGTGCTTTCCACCATGGTGTGGCGCGCTGTGGTTGACCGCTCGTTCACCTGGTTCTTCCTGGCGCTGATCTATCACGCCGTGGTCGACGCGCTGGCGGTTTACCTTTCGGGCATTGGTTGGAGCTACTGGGCGGTTGAGGGCGTGCTCGCCGTCTTCCTCGCGCTGAACATCTACATGCTCTACCGCTTCTGGAGGGAGGAAGAGGAGATCGACGAGGAGATGGATATGTTGGAAGACGAAGACGAGGATGAGGAAGAGGACTTCGATGAAGACGTAGAGGAATACGAGGGTGAAGAAAACGACGACTTCGACGAGGACGATTCCGACGATGAGGAAGATGACACTGAAGTTGGTCTCGAAGAGGACCCGCGCTGAATTTGAAAGTATTCGAGTACCCAGGACCCGGTTGGCAACAGCCGGGTCTATTTATTTACCAGGAAGGCGACTGCCCGTCCGATCTCGTCGTTCATGATCACGCGCATGGTATTCCCTGGGTAGGCGTCCTCGATGCGCAGCAGGCGCAGGCTGGAGTTGAACTCGGCGGCATCGGGCAGGAACTCAGTCAAATGATTGGGCGCTTGATCGAAGAACTCGCGTTTAAAGAGGGTGGCGGGGTTGCCCATCTGCAACGCCAGCGGGTAGATTTGTGATTCCAGCAGGTCCTGGAAGAAGTGCGTGCCTAGCGAGGGTTCGGGCGGCAGCCCGCAATTTCCCCCCGCCAGTTCCACCAGCGCGCGCGCGTGATAGATATCGCCGTAGCCGATGGGAACGCCCAGGTCGGCGTTGGAGCTGCCCCACCTGCCGGGTCCGATGCAGATAAAGGACTCATCCTTGAGCATATGGTTTAACCTGCCGACCAAGCGCGCCAGGGCAGAGCGTTGGGTGTGGGAATTGAGAGCGAAATAGGCTTCAGGTTGCACGTAGATGATCCAATCCACAGCGCCGATGCGTCCTTGAGGAACGATGAAATCAGTGGAAAAGAGGATCTTTTCTTTTGGCAGCGGTGAAGGGATCGTTTCAACTTCCGTCTGAACCAGTTGCCCCTGCGGACGGCATTGCAGGATCGTGATGCAAAGCAGTGGTTTTCCGTTCGGGTCATCCCCGATCGAAGCGGTAAACTCGACATCAACCGGTGAATGGTAAGCCTGTTCGAGGGCTTTTAAGATCATTTTCATGCGCTCAGCGAAAGGCGTGCGCTGCAGCAGAACATCAAAGGTCACCACCAGTTTTTCTGGATCATCAATGATCATCGAGCGTAGTGATTGGAAATAACCATCCTCTTCGACCTGGACGATGTAACGCAAGGGCGGGTAATCCGCCGCCAGAACATCGTGGATGGGCAGCGAGGTGAAAAGGTTGTGATCCAGGTCAATGAGGTCGACGTATTGCTGAGAATAGCGCCGTAGGGCTTTTGGGTCGTTGCTGGGACGCAGCAGGGGATGGCTGAGGGCGATCAGGCGCGGGTAATCGTTGCCCACACGGTCGACCGCGCGCGTTCCCAGTCCCCACACCAGGCGCACGAAACCGTCTTCAGCGCGGATCTGGGGCGCCCAGCGGAAGAGGTTGCGGCTGAAAGCCACACCGGCGGCGTGCGGCATGAGGAACCCATTGTACTGGTCACCCTCAACCACCTGGATCAGCAGCGCCATGCGCTCATCGTAATCCTGCAGCCCTTTGCTGCGCCGGTAAAGCAGCGCATCTGGGTTAAGCACCGAGGCGTAAATACTGGCGATAGCGGTGGTTAATTGTTCCAGGTTCTGCGTCAGGTCACCCTGGTTGGGGCAAAACACGCTGTCGTACTTACCGGCGAACGAGGTGCCGAAGTTGTCTTCAAGCAGGCTGGATGAGCGCACAATTAGAGGTTGCTTGCCGATCTTAATGAGCAACGTCTGCAATTGATCGAGTATGTCGGGCGGAAAGGACCCTTTGAGAAAATCCTGCAGAATGGTGGGGTACTCTTCGCGCATTTCGGTTTCAGTCTTGTACTTCTGGTCATTCCAATTCAACAGGTTATTGATAGCCATGAAGGTGTAGAACTCGTTGGAACCGATGTAAAAAGACTCGGGCATCGAAAGGCACGGCATCAGGCTGAGTTCGTAGGAGTTTTGCAGGATATGCTGTGCCAGGATCATTCCGGCGGATTTGCCGCCGATACGCCCGCCGCCGATCTTGTGCCGGCGGATCTCAGCCAGGTCCTCGATCGACAGCCATTCCTTAGCAATGTTAATGTAGCGCAATTGATCACTGATGAGCGTGCGAATGAGCACGACCTTGGATTCCTCGAGCCGGGCGACATACCTGGCCCGCTCCTTCTCAGGCAGGTTTTCGATCGCCATGGCCTGTTCAAACACCAGGTCAAGCGGGGCGAGTTCGGGGTTAATGGCGAACAGCATTTCGTTGGAAGAAACCCCGCGCTCATTCAGCACATCCTTGATCAGCGTTTCCAGCAGCTCGAAGGGCAGGTGACGGCTGAAGAGGAGGTCGGTGAGATGCTCACGCAGGATGGTAAGGCGGGCTTCCCACAGGTCCGTGGTCTCTTCGCTGTAGGGGTTATCCAATCCTTCCAGGCGCTGCGATTGGATGGCATTATCCCGAACGCGACTTTCAAATGCCTTGGGTTCGATGATGTGGCGGCTGAACAGTTCCTCGCGCATGCGGGCGCGTATGCGGGCGGCAAGGATGGGATACTGCATCAAGGCGAGAGTGATATCGAGCAGTTTTTCGGAGGTGTTGGGTGAGAAATCCATAATTTATTCTAGAAAAAATTACCTGATCGGATAAGATTTCCCCTCTCCGGCGTAGAGAGGGGAACAATGAGCGGGGTGGATCAGCCGAGGTGCATGGGCATGATAACGTGGACAAAGTCCTCGTCGCCCATCGGGCGGATCACCCCGGGGGAGTTATTGGCATTGGTCTCGAGCGCAACGTTGGGTGAACGCACGACATCCAAAACCTGCACCAGGAAGTGCACGTTGAAGGCGATTAGCAGGCCGCTGCCTTCAATGTTGGCTTCCACGGAGATATCACTCTTGCCGGTTTCCTCGGTGGTGGCGTTGATTTCCACTTTGCCGGGGCCTTCCTCTGCGGGCAGGATGTCAAGGCGCACAACGTTGTTGCCTTCGCGGGCGATGACCTCGGCTTGCTTGCAGGCTTTGAGGAAAGCCGGCGTTGAAATGATGGTTTTGGTCTTAGCGCTCTTGGGGATGATGGCTTTGTAATCAGGGAAGTTGCCATCGATCAACTGCGAAACCAGTTCCGCGTCCTTCAAACGAAAGATGACCTGACCGCGTTGCGCAGGCACGATCATGTGCACGGACTTGTCGACGTCGCTGAAAATGCGCGCCAGTTCGTTCATCGCGCGCGCGGGAACGATGATTGATATATCCTGCGGGATGGGATTGGAGAGGGTTTCCTTACGCACGGAAATGCGGAAACCATCCGTCGCGGCGAGGGTGATCACATTTTCCACCACATCCATCTTGACGCCTTGCAGGACGGGGCGCGCTTCATCGGTGGAGGCGGCGAACGCCACCTGCTGGATCATTTCCTTGAAGTCCATCAGGTTAAGTTCGAAGCCTTCTTCGGGATCGATCACCGGCATGGGCGGGAAATCCTGCGCATCGATACCCTTGATATCGTGCACCGAGCTATTGCACACCAGGTTGAGGGTTTGGGTGCGTTCCTCGAGGCTGAGATTGACATTGTCGGGCGGGAAGGTGCCCACCAGGTCGACGAAGGTGCGCGACGGCACGGTGATGGAGCCTTCTTCAGCGATATGCGCGGGGATCCAACAGGTGATGCCCAGCTCCAGGTTGGTGGCGGAAAGGCGCAAGCGCCCTTCGTCCGTCGCCAACAGCACGTTTGCCAGCACCGGCAGGGTGCTGCGGGGAGATACGGCGCGGCTGACAATACTCAGACCGTGCGCGAGATGTTGTTGGGTGACGGTAACTTTCATGAGCGCCCTCTTTTCGCGTAATTTTGTAGTATGAGTATACAACGAGAAAGGTAAAAATTCCAGTAATCGCGGTCGCGCACCCGGGTACGAGTGTTGTACAATTTAATTAGTAACCTGATTTTCTGGATGGCTGGCAGGTTTCTACCTAAGGAGTGAAAATGGTAAAAAAGGCGATCCAGGTTAACTATTGGGAGTTTCACCCCCTCACCGCCGCGCGCTGGGATGATTTTGAGATCCTGTTCGGTCCCAACGGCGCCTGCGCCGGCTGCTGGTGCGCCTGGTTCCTGATGACGAACCGCGAATATACTGAGGCGAAAAAAGAGGGGCACAAGGAACTGGTGCGAACGCTCGTTCACTCCGGAGTCGAGCCGGGAATCATTGCGTACGCAGACGGTGTTCCCGCCGGCTGGGTAGCGCTGGCGCCGCGCGAGCGTTACAAACGACTGGCGACCTCAAAACAACTGGGGGCGGTGGATGATAAACCAGTGTGGGTGATCTCCTGCTTCTTCATCCACCGTGATTACCGCCGGCAGGGTCTGATGGAAAAACTTCTCGCTGCTGCGGTGCAGTACGCACGGGGATTGGGAGTGAAGACGTTGGAGGCCTTCCCACTGGATGTGGAGGGTAAGATGAGTTCCATCCAGATGTACACCGGCAAGTCCTCAGTGTTCTACAAGCTGGGTTTCAACGAAGTCGCTCGGCGCAATTACCGGCCGATTCTGCGCCTGGAATTGTGACGAAACGTGGGTAAGCCCCGGTAAATCACGGCAGTTCCGAGAGAGTTAAGCTGACCTCACCCCAAACCCCTCTCCATCCACGGAAGGAGAGGGGTTGAAGACTCCCGTGTAAAGAGCGATTAAGTAGATCGGCAAAAAATATACATCAATGCCAAACTCCAGCCACAGAACAACCGCATTATTTTCGAGAAAAATCACAATAATTGGTAGAAAAAACTCCCCGCGGGACTGCGGGGAGAAATGTTATAATNNACACGATTTTGAGTCGTGCGCGTCTGCCAATTCCGCCACTCCGGCGATTACGAACTGAGTATATCCAACAAATTCACAAGGGTCAAGGGAATCATTATGCGACTAGGCATCATTGGCTTACCCCAATCAGGTAAAACGACACTCTTCAACGCGCTCACTCGCGCCACCCAGCCCACCGGCGCCACCGGCAAGATCGAGATCCACACCGGCGTGGTGGACGTGCCGGACTCGCGCGTGGACCGGCTCGCCGAGATGTTCAAACCAAAGAAGACCATCTATGCCAAGGTGACGTATGTGGATATCGCTGGCCTCGACGGCAGCGCGGGTAAGGCAGGAATCGCCGGCGCGCTGCTCAACCAGCTGGCGCAGATGGACGGCTTCATCCAGGTGGTGCGCGTCTTCGAGGATGAGAACGTGCCGCACGTGCATAATTCAGTCGATCCCCTGCGCGACATCCAGAACATGGATAGCGAATTCGTGCTCAACGATCTGATCCAGGTGGAACGCAAGTTGGAACGCCTGCAGGAGGAGAAGAAAAAGGGCGCGGGCAGGGAGAAAGGCTTGATCGAGCGCGAGCAGGTATTGTTTGAACGCCTGCACGAGACGCTCTCGCAGGAGATCCCTCTGCGCGATATTGCCATCGACAGCGAGGAGGACAAGCTGCTCTCCGGTTTCGGTTTCCTCAGCCGCAAACCGATGCTGATCGTACTCAACCTCTCCGAGAGCCAGTCCGCGCCGCAGATCGAATATCCACATCAGCACAGCATGGTCACCGCGCTGCAGGGAAAGCTCGAGATGGACATCGCCCAGCTGCCCGCCGAAGAAGCGGAAATGTTCCTGGCGGAGTACGGGATCGCAGAACCCAGCCTTAACCGCATGATCCGCCTTTCATACGACCTGCTGGGTCTGCACTCCTTCTTCACCGCAGGGGAGGACGAGTGCCGCGCGTGGACTGTGCGTAAAGGCGCCACCGCGCCCGAGGCCGCCGGGGAGATCCACACCGACCTGCAAAAGGGCTTCATCCGCGCCGAAGTGGTAGCGTATGACGACCTGATGACCCTCGGCAGTATGCACGAAGCCAAAACGCACGGCAAGCTGCGTATGGAAGGCAAGGAGTACATCGTCAAGGATGGCGATGTGCTGAATATTCTCTTCAACGTAAAAAAATAACGAAATTAAAGAAAAATATAGGGGAGGGTTCAGAACCCTCCCCTACAAAATTTATTATTGCGATTATTGGGGGTGTTATTTACTCGTCCAACTTACCGAACGAGCGCTGCAGCTCCGCCAAATCCACGCGTGAGGTGAAATCTAGGCTGAGCGGGGTGACCGAGACCAGCTTCTCACGGTTGAACACGTGTACGTCAGTTTGTGGGTCGCTCATGTCTTCCGGGTGCGGGTTGCGCCTGGCGTCGATGCGCGGAATGCCATTGGGATCGGAGGCTTCTTTCAAAAATGGCGTGAAGTAAGGGTGCCTGCCTAACCGGGTCGTGCGCCATGGCGTCTCCGGGGTGGCTCCCACCGGTACGTTGACGTTCAACACGTGCACGTCTTGCGGCATTTTTTGCGTGAGCAGTAGCTGAGCGAAGCGGCGGGTGAACACCGCGGCAGTGGAAAAGTCGGTGTCGCGGGAATAACCGAGGAAATCCTCACTAGTGAGCTGCAGGGAGACCGCCAGCGCGGGAATGCCGTACGAAGCGGCTTCGAGCGCCGCGCCGACCGTGCCTGAGAGCGAAATATCGGTCGCCGGGTTCTCACCATAATTAATGCCGGAGACCACCAGGTCGGGTTTTTGTTTTAGGATGGCGAAAATACCGTATTGCACGGCTTGCGCGGGTGAACCGCCCACCGCGTAGCAGGTCCATTCCTGGTCGCCGATGCTGAGCAACGTGGGCTTTACCTCCCCATCCGTCCAGGCGGGCACACTGCGCCCCGCGCCGGAATGCTGTTCACGCGGCGCGGCCACGGTCACAAAGCCGATCTTCGCCAGCTCGCGGGCAGCCGCCCACAAGCCCGGTGAAAGGATGCCATCATCGTTGGATAATAAAATTTGCGGTCGTTTGTTCATGGTGCGTAAAATTCCTTTTGATAATAAAAAAGAGCGGAAATCCGCTCTTCTTGTGTGCCCCCGGAGTAATTCGAATACTCAACCTTTTGCTCCGCAAGCAAACGCTCTATCCAATTGCGCTACGGGGGCAAGGAGTACGAGCGACTGAAATATACCGCATCCAACCCGAAACGTCAAGGAATTGTTTCACCGCGTGGATATGTGAGCACAATGGCAGCAGCTGGATATTCCGGCTGTAGATGCATCAAACGCCTGGGTGAGGGGGGCACCCAAGCGCTTGATGTTTTTATTTTATGGTAATTTCGGATAAAAGTCAAGGGATTTAAAAGAGAAATTCTCTGACCTGGTATCCAAATATACAGATTTATTCCTCGCTGATCTCCACGGTTTGCAGCGTCACCGCCGGGCTGTCGCGCCGGGCTGGGTCGCGCGCGGGAATGGACATGAGCACGTCCAAGCCTTTGATCACCTGGCCGAAAACGGCATGCTTGTTGTCGAGCCACGGGGTATCCACATGGGTGATGAAAAACTGTGAGCCATTCGTGTTGGGTCCGGCATTGGCCATGGAAAGCACGCCCGCACCCTTGTGACGCAGTGAGGGGTCAAATTCATCCCTGAACTTGTAGCCAGGACCGCCCATGCCGGTGCCGGTGGGGTCGCCGCCCTGCGCCATGAAGTCGTTGATCACGCGGTGGAAGATGGTGTTGTCGTAAAAGCCCTCGCGCGCCAGGAACACGAAGTTGTTCACGGTACGCGGGGCTTTGGCGGCGTGCAGTTGGCAAACGATATCGCCCTTATCCGTTTTGAAGGTGGCGATGTACTTTTTGTGGGGATCGATCACCATTTCGGGAGGTGTGGACCACTGCTTAGGTTGATTGATCATGTCTTTCCTTTCACTAATCAGGTTGAAGGGGATTGTATCACAGCCTGGCGTGGTCTTCGGTTTTGCCGCGACGGCGCAGCAGAGAGGTGATGCCCCACACGATGGCGAATAACAGTGTGCAGGTGAGTACGATGGCAGCGCCGGAGGCTATATTCATGTAATACGAAAGGTACAAACCGGTCACGCCGGAAAACACCGCCAGCGCCGCGGCGATGAGCATCATGTGCGAGAGACGGCGCGTGAGAAGCGAAGCCGTGGCTGCGGGGGTGATGAGCATGGCGACCATCAGGGTCACGCCCACGGTTTGCAGCGAAACAACGATGCTCATGGCGATTAAACCGATTAGCAGGTACTCCAGGCGGCGGATGGGCATGCGCAGGGTGGCCGCCAGGGTGGGATCGAAGGAGATCACGAGAAATTCCTTGTAAAAAGCGATGATGACCAGCAGGATGAGCACACCGAAAATGACGGTGAGCAGCAGGTCCTGCGAGCTGACGCCCAGCACATCGCCGAATAGGAAATGCGTCAGGTCAGCGGTGTAATTGCGCACCATCGAAATAAGTGCCACGCCGAGGGCGAACATGCCTGCGAAAATGATGCCAATGGCGGTATCCTGCTTCAGCCTGGCAGAGCGGCTCACCGCGCTGATACCGAAAGCGCTGAGCAGGGCGGTGGCCATTGCCCACCAGAAAACGGGCCCGCTCGCGCCGTCGCCTACCAGGTAGCCCACCGCTACACCGGGCAGCACAGCATGCGCCAGCGCGTCGCCGAAGAAAGCCATACCGCGCAACACAATATAAGTACCCAGGATAGCCGAAATAATGCCCACGATCACCGCGGCCAGCATGCCGCGCACCATGAAAGCGTATTGCAGGGGAGCCAGCAGCCACTCAAGCATGGTGATCCTCCTCGCCGCCGCAGCAGTTGTCATCCATGAAAGGGATCTCAGTCCCCGCGACCTCAAAACGCAGGCGGTCGCCGTATGCCAGGGCGAGGTTCTCGCGCGTGAACACCTTTGCTGGCTCTCCGATGCCGACCATTCGGCGGTTCAGGAGCATCACCCGGTCGAAGCTGGTCGATGCCAGTTTAAGGTCATGCAGCGCGATCATCACGGTCACCTGTTGGGCGCGCAGCGCGTCGAGCACCGCGAAGAGTTCCTCCTGCGAGGGGGTATCAAGCCCGGTCACCGGTTCATCCATCAACATCAGGTCGGCTTCCTGTGCAAGAGCGCGCGCGATGAACATGCGCTGTTGCTGTCCGCCGGAAAGCTGGCTGATCTGGCGCTTGGCAAAGCGCGTCAGCTCGACGGTCTCGATGGCTTTTTCCACGATTTCGCGGTCTTTCCCGCCAGGCCAGCGCAGCATCCCGATCCTGCGTGCGCGCCCCATCATCACCACCTCGCTTACCGTGACCGGGAAGTTCCAATCCACGTGGTTGTGCTGCGGCAGGTAGGAAATGCACATGTGACCACCTGGCTCTTCGCCAAACACACTCACTTTGCCTTTATCCGGCTTTAGCAACCCCGCAACTACCTTGAACAGTGTGCTCTTGCCAGCACCGTTGGGGCCGACTACTGCCATGCGTTCACCGGTGATTAATTCAAAGGAGATGTCATCCAGCGCGAGGCCGCTCTCGTATCCCACGGAGAGCCCCTGCACGCTCAAGATCGATGTGCCGGGAAGATGCTCCGGGTGGCGCTGTTGCGGGGTGCTGATGGGCATGATTTGTGGAGATAAGTTCATGCTTCCCTCTCAATCCAGCGCGCTGACAATGGCGTTTACGTTGTAGCGCATGTACTCGATGTAAGTGCTGGCTGGTCCGTCGGGTTCAGATAACGATCCAGTGTAAAACTCCACCAACAGGGTGCCGGTATCCTCGGAAATCCGCCTGGCGAGTGAAGGATTGACCGTGTTACCCACCAGGATCGCTTTGACGTTGTACTCGCGAATGGCTTCCTCCAACTCAGCCAGTTCCTTCGCGGATGGCTCAGCGCTGGAGCTGTATGAAGGGATAATTGCGCCGACCAGCGAGAACCCGTACTTTTCGGCGAAGTAGCCGAAAAGCATGTGGTCTGTCACGAGCAGGCGATTCTCAGGTGGGATCTTTGTAACTTCGGCGCTGATCCAGGCGTCGAGCGCTTCGAGTTCAGCGATGTACGCCACGCTGTTGGCTTCATAAATCTCGCGGTGCGCTGGGTCGTAAGCGCTGAGCGCGGCAGCGATGTTTTGCGTCCAAATGATCACATTGGCGGGGTCCATCCATACGTGCGGGTCGGCAGAGTAATGCTCATCTCCACCACTGAATTCCCTCGCCAAAACGCCGTCAGAAACCATCACTGGTTTCACCCTGGTGCCGGCATTCTCAATGATCGTTTCCATAAATTCCTCAAGCCCCAATCCAACCTCGAAAACAAGATCCGCATCAGTAACCGCAGCAATATCCTGTGGGGATGGCTGGTATTCATGCTCATTCGCACCCGCTGGGACGAGCGGTGTGACCTCAATCAGATCACCTCCCACGCGGCCCACCACATCCGCCAGGATCGAGGTGGTGGCGACAACCGTTATGTTGTCCGTGGTGGGTGTTCCAGGTCTGGTTTCGCAAGCGGATATGCTTAAGCTGAGCGCAACAATTACGAGTATTATGAGGATCGGTTTTTGTTTCATTTTTACCTCTTCTTAATTGTGGGTTTGACCCATCTCGCGGCATTCCGGACAGGTGCCAAAGAGTTGCAGCCAATGGTCGCTGACCCGGTAACCCGTGCCCGATTCGATCCTGGCGAACAACGCACCCAGGTCGTCCCCCTCAAAGAGGATGGTGCGGCCGCAGCCGGTGCACACCAGGTAGTGTTCGTGACCATTGGCAGCGGGCATCAACAGGTGGCAGCCGTCTTCACGGTGCACGCGCTGGATCAAGCCCAGATTCTCAAGCCGTTCCAGTGTGCGATAAACGGTTACCAGACCGATGCCGGAATAGCTGGCCCGGCTGAGTTCATAGACCTCGTTCGGCTGCAGCGCGCGGTGGCTTTCAGCCAGCACCTGGATGATCGCGCGCCGCGGCGCGGTAATGCGGCAGCCGTTCTCCTGTAAAACTTTCACCCACTGGTCGATCCTGTTCAATGAACACCTTCTTATTGAAAAACATTTTCAATAATATTATACCAAAAAGACCCCCGCCCGGGGGTCTTTGAATGAACGTAGATTGATGAGGTTATCGATGGATCGTAATGCTGCCTGAGCCGCGGTCCAAGATACGGATGACGACCTGATTTTCCGCGCTTTCGAACCCTGGGGACTGCCAGATATCATTCTCGAAGTCGCCATCGCCCTCCATTAGTTCGAGGTCGACCGGCAGGCGCACGCTGCCTGAGCCGTCATCCAACACTTCCACTTTAAGCGCCGCGCCCTGCGGAACCCATATTGTGAACGCGCCGCTGCTGCTGGATAGTGTCAGGGTCAACTCCGTTTCATCAGCCAGCGACAGGTTGACCGCGCCGGAGCCGCTGTCGATCTCCACGGTGTAAGCCGTGGCTGATTCGGGCAGTGTGATATCAGAAGCGCCTGACCCAAGGTTGGCGCGCAGGGCTTCCAGCGCGATTCCCTCCAGATCGATCTTCAGCGCGCCAGAACCGCCATCCAGGTTGATGATCGAAGGAATGGCAGGCGTAAGGCTAATTTCCCATTTCAGGTTCACCAGTCCGGGCACGATGCTGAACCAATCCTCGGACGTGGTGGTTTGGCTGAGGGTGATATCCTTTTCATTCTCGCCGGTAACGTTGAAATTCATAAAACCGCGGTGAACGATCGTGGCCTTGAACAGGTCTTCCGAGTTTTGCAACGCGCTGATATGCACCGGTTCTGCCGCGGTATCCAGGTTATATTCGACCCGTTCAGCATTTTCAAGCGGCGTGGAGAGGACTTCGGTGCGGACTCCCGCAGGCGGGTTGATCCCCATACTGGGCGCGAAAAAGAGGAAGGCGATGATCGCGCCGACCGCGAGCAAACCGATCAACGCACCCACCCACGGGAACCGCCGCCCAAAGATCAGGTCAAGACCGACGACCACCAGGAGGAGCGGCCAAAGGCGAAAAAGAAAATTGAAGTTTAAATCCTGCAACACACCGAAGTTTTTCAGCAGCAGGATGACGCCGGCTCCAACGAGCACAACCGGCCAGAAGAACGATGTTTTTCTGGGTTGAATATCCATCACAACACCCAATCCTTTAACTAGATTATTTAAAAGATATACGCTGCATGGCTTTCAGAGTTGCACCGGGATTATCTGTGACAATCGCGTCGCATCCCAGCCACTTGTAATACCACAAGCGGCCGTCGGGTGTGGGGTCGAGCGGGCACACCAGCTGCTGGCGTTTATGCGCACGGTGCACGAAGAAGGGGTTGAGAAACACCGCCGGCCAGAATGGACCCAGAACTTCGGGGTCAGGGTGCGGGGAAAGTTTCGTCATGGTAATCCAGCCCATCGGGATGGCGGGTTTGACTGCCTGCACCGCCTGCAAGCGGGGCAGCGAGAAGGAGAGCACGATGGTGCGCTCGAGAACGCTCGCGGCGCGCAATTCAGACACCAGACGGGCGCAGACCTCCGGCTCGAGAAAGCGGTCTGTCTTCAACTCCAGCGCCAGCCCTACCCCCGCGGGCAGGATGGAAGCGGTTTCAGCCAGCGTGGGAATGCGCTCGTTCTCGAAACCGCGGAAGCCATAAGAAGCGCTCAAAGTCTTGAGCTCGGCGAGGGTTTTCTCTGCTACTGCCCCGCTGCCGTTGGTGGTGCGGTCAACGGTAGCGTCGTGAATACACATGAAGA
This sequence comes from Anaerolineaceae bacterium UBA2260, assembly GCA_002347485.1. Taxonomy (GTDB): domain Bacteria; phylum Chloroflexota; class Anaerolineae; order Anaerolineales; family Anaerolineaceae; genus UBA6107. The sequence goes on from DDXM01000014.1 coordinate 30,216, forward strand.
CGCCGTCCGCGCTGAGGTGCAGGTCGGTTTCCAGGATGTCCGCGCCTTCAAGGAAGGCTTTGGAAAAAGAAGCGAGAGTGTTTTCGGGGCACAACACGCGGTTGCCGCGATGCGCCATCACATAAGGTTTCGTACGTTCCGGCAACGAAAGTCTATCCATGATAATTCTCCTGGGTTAATTCGAGCGTGATCTCGAACCTGAAACGGCAGTCTTCCTCGAACCACATGGGGAAGTTGGTGCCCCACAGGTTATTGAGCAAACAGAAGTGCACACCGCCGCGCATGTCCGGCTGGTTGTTGTTGAAGTCCAGCAGACTACGCTCGCCGGGCGCCACCAGCGGGGAATCGAGGGCGGCGATGCGCAGGTTTGAGCCGGGCGTACGGCAGACCACGTATTGCCCGCTGGCGTGCAGGTGGCGGTTGCCATTTTCCACCACCTCGAGGGGAGAGATCTCCTGTCCCATTTTCTCGATAAACCAGCGGCTGTCTACTGGTGTTGATGGCTGGAAGCTCATCCAGTAGGCTTCAGGCAGACGCGATGCCTGCTTGTCGAACCACTGCAAGTCGATGTGGAGGCTGTTTCCCTCAACAGGAAGGTTGTAGGTCAGATAAATGTTGCCTGGCGCGCCGTGCAGGCGGGCGGCTTCGGCTGAAAAAGCGAGGTGGAAGAGCAATTGCTCGGCAGCAGCGGTGCTGCGCCGGTAAACAGCTTGCACAACAGGCTGCCAGGTGCGGCTTTCCGCGTCCTGCGGTCGCAGCCCGGGCTTGGTGAAGTCCTCTTCCGCCCATCCGTGGCGTTGCGATTCAATAATGTACTGGTTAAAGAAGCGCTCGTAATCCGCGCTGGAAAAGGTCTGCAGTGAGAAGAAAGAAAACACGCCATGTTCATCCAACCATTCCCTGGCGTTTCGCTTGTCTGTAAATCTGAACAGGCTGCCGGTCTCTAGGTTAAAACAGCAGGAGAGACGCGCGTTTTCTAGAAGGGGTTGGCGAGGGGCCAGCGGCTGCCATTGGGATAGGTCGGGCGGCTGCGGTCGGATCTGCTGCAGGCGGGCGCGCGCGGCGTGAGCTAAGGGGGTGTCTTCCAGCGCGTTCACCGCCAGCTGCGGGTAGGCGCGTTTTTCGACCCATGAGGACTCGAATAACCGGAAATTTAGTCGCCCACGCGCCGCACTGAACTTATCCAAGCTGTAATTCTCGTGATCGCCCAGGAAAGTTTTCTCGTCCATCCCCCAGGTGTGCTCCGGCACCATCAATAACCAGCGGTTGAAGTTGATGAACGATCGTTCATTGTGCGATACCAGTCCCTGCGCCAGCCATTCAGCGCGCAGGCGCAGCAGTTCGCGATAGCGGCTTACCTTGATCGGGTCGCTGCCGACGCCATGGATCCAGCTGTCCGCGATCTCTTCCCGCACTACTGGAAGCGTGTCACGTATTGTTATCAAATGCGCTGCAAAATCCGAGAGGGTGGATGCGAACACGCGCGCGCCGGGGAAACGCTGCTCGAACTCGCGGTACACATCCTTCACCTGTTCTGCCGATTGCGGTCCCATGTTGTCCATGGTGTGCCCGAACGCGATTGAGTGCTCCAGCCCGGGGATCTCGAAGGCGCTGCCGTAACCGCTTTCGTACATCACGATCACTTCCGCGCCGCCAGGATCCTGCCAGCGGAAAAGTCCGGGGACACCTGGCACGGTCGAACCGGGGTTGACGCCGATATGCAAAAAGGTCACGCCGGCATCCGCCAGCAGGGGGATGATGGCGCGGGTATGCCCGGGTACATCGGTCAGTTTAGCGGCGGTGGTGCGGCGTCCAAAGCGTGCGTCAAGCGATTTCGAAAGTGACAGTCCGAAACGATACAACTCGGCGTCCATTAACTCGGTATGCGTGGTGAAGGGCAGCGCGTGCCAGGCAATGTCCCCGGCGAGGATACCCTCTTCCATGGTCTTGCGCTCTTGCGCTGATGCCTGCTCGAGGTACTCATAGATCAACCAGGAGCCAGTGGTCCAGATGAATTTCTCGGCACCGCCCGCTTCGCGCATTTCACGCGCGACACGCAGGGCAGACGGGATGTAGTGCTTGAAATAATTACGCACCACCTTGCCCGCCAGGTCGGTAAAGCCGACATCGAGGTGAGTCTTGAAGATGAGGTGGATCTGGCGCATCAAAGTTTACGCCCTTGTGGTAGTCGTCTTAATGCGCGGCAGCAGCAGCACTGAGAGCAGGAAAAGACCGCCGTATAGAGCGAAGACCACGGGGTAACCCAGCCCGGGTTGGATGGCGTTGAAATAATCCGCCAGGGGTCCGCCGATGCTTGAACCGATAATACCCGCACCAGCGCCCGCCAGGTTGGAGATGCCCAGGTAGCGCCCGGCGTCCTCACGCGGGACGAGATCGGTACCCAATGCCCAGTTGGAAGCCATGAAGGTGCCGGTTCCCAGGCCGAGGAAGACCCCCGAAACCATTACGAGGGGGATCGTACGCGAGAAGACCAGGATGATCGTGCCCAGCACAGCCAAAATACCTGCGACCGCCAGGAGCTGCTTGCGACCGACCTTATCCGAGAGGATTCCGCCGATGATCGAGGAGATGAGCAGGAAGACGAAAATCACTGCCGTCAGGTAGGTGGTGACCGTGGCGGGGTTGGGTACTTGCAGAACGTCCTTGACGAAGAACATGGCGAAGTTGCGCACGGATCCAATCGCCGCCAGGAACATCAGGCGGGTGACCACCCACCAGATGAAGGGCATGTGTTGCGCGGATTCACGACCGATGCCCACCTGGGCGCCAAAGTACACGCCGATGACAATCGAGCCGGCCATGCCCAGCAAACCTGCCAGCCCCACCAGCGCAACGCGCAATGCCAGGCTGGTGGTTTCCTCCGGCAGCCAGGTGCCAATGCCCTTCACCAGCAGCAGGGCGAGCTGCGTGACGCCCACAAAGATCACGGTCAGCAACAGCATGCGCAGGATGGGGCGGCCTTCGGGGCGCGGAGGTTTTTCGCTGATGGGCTCTTCGCGCGTGAATAGGACGGTGAGCAGCATCGTCACCAGGTAGGTGGCCATCAGGATGAGGATGACAATCCAGAATTTCTGTTTATCGATGAGGGGAGAAATCAGCAAAACAAGCGCGGCGGGCAGCATTTCCATCACCGACTTGATCCCGGAGGCGCGCCCGCGCTGCTGCTCGGGGACGATATCTGGGATCAGCCCCTGCTGCCCGGCCTGGCTGATATTGGAGGAGAACTGCAGGAGGATAATACCCAGCAGCAGGACCGCCAGCGATACCGTGATGCCAAAGGTGGATTGCATGAACCCGTTCAAGGAGGATTCCTTGAACCATAACGAGGCACCCACGACACCCAGGAAGAGGATATTGAGCAGCGCGCCAACAGCTATGAAGGGGCGGCGGCGGCCCCATTTGCTGGTGCTGCGGTCGCTGAGCATACCCATCACCGGCTGGATGAACATCGCCACCGCCAACCCGGTGACATAAACCATGGCGGTGTAGGTGTTCTTCTTCTCCGGCGGCATGAAGGCCAGCACCAGAGCGGGCAGAAGCAGCGGGCTGATCACGTTGGATGCCATGCTTAAACCTAATTGATAGCCGTTGAGGGTGAGGAGTTCGTACCATTTCAGCGTGCGTTTCATAGGGTACCTCCAATATGGGTATTTATTTCTTGAAATATTCTTGGATCATCGTGCTGTATTGTAGTGCGGCATTGACGCACCTTTCATTATAGTATTCATGGATCGGGGGATTGTCAAGCAGGCTTGCAAAATTTTAGCAAGGATTTCTTATAGATTTCTGATAAAAAAAGCTTGACTTTGGTTTTTAATAAGAGTATTATTACCTTAATAATACAATTAACACTAAAGGGAAAGGAAACAATGAATAAGGTTTTTGAATTACCACAACTCAAATTCGCATTCGATGCGCTGGAACCAGCTATTGATGCGCGTACGATGGAAATCCATCACGGCAAACATCACGCTGCCTACGTCACCAACCTGAACAAAGCCCTTGAATCCGCACCTGACCTGTACAACAAGCCGATCGAAGATATCCTGCGCGACATCAACAGCGTACCTGAAGCGATCCGCACCGCGGTGCGCAACAATGGCGGCGGTCACGCCAATCACAGCCTTTTCTGGGAAGTTTTGAACCCGGGCGGCAAGCGTGAGCCCGCCGGTGCGCTCTTGAAAGAGATCGAAAAGACATTCGTTTCGTTGGATGCTTTCATGGAAAAATTTTCCACCGCGGCAACCACCCGCTTTGGCTCCGGCTGGGCATGGCTGGTTGTGGACGGCGAAAAGAAACTGCAGGTCTACTCCACTGCCAACCAGGACAGCCCTTACATGGAGGGTCACACCCCAATCCTCGGTCTGGACGTTTGGGAACACGCTTACTACCTGAATTACCAGAACCGCCGGCCTGATTACATCAAAGCCTTCTGGTCCGTGATCAATTGGAATTTCGTGGAACAGGAATTTACTAAAGTGAGGTAATACCTTGAGAGTACCGTGAAGCTTTTTGCGCAACAGTGCCCTGTGAGTCCGGTAACGTCTGAGCAACGGGGAAATGGACGGCCACTGAAAAAAACAGGGTGGCGCAGATAGAAGCAAAACGGGAAGGCTCAATTTGAAATACCCCCGCCAATTGGCGGGGGTTTTCGTATGCTGGACAAGGTTGAGCGGATTACTTTTTCGCCAGATGAACGGCGATGTAAGCGTCCTTGATCTTCTTGGTGTAGAGGATCCACAACACGATAAAAGCGATCAGCGAAACACCAAAGGTCACGAAGCTTCCAAACAGGCTGATCAGCATCCAGGTGGGGATACGCAAATCGAATTTTTTCATCATAATGTTGTGTTTGTCGAAGAGCGCATTGAATTCCCTGGCCAGGCCGCGGAACGCGGGGAACATCCAGTAGAAACCCCAGCCGGGGATGAAACACCAGGCGGTTGCTGTGTCGGCGTTGGCGCGGCTGCCCTCGTGCTCCGTCAACTTCCAGGATTTGTGGAAGATGATAAAGAATAGGACAGCGGCAGCGATGAGTCCAAGACCGAACAAGAGTGTCCCGATCAGGCTGATCCAGAACCACATCCACAGTTTGTTGATCAATTCGACCTCGGGGTCCGTGATCACGATCGGTGGCGGGGCAACTGCAGTGCTTACTGGTGGAACGACCCCACCGATGAGCGGGGCGAGAGCAGACTGACTGATGGGAGTCCAGTTAGCCATTCCAGCGGTCCACACCAGCGTTGATTGGGTGATAGTGCCGGCCTCAACCAGCTTCTTGATCTCGCCTTCTTCAACCGGCCCGACCTGCTGATTGTTGAGCGTGTAATACCACATTTTTTCTCCTTTACTGTGTTAGACAAGAATGTATTCAATAATTAATTATAGGATAGTATAAATGAATAGAATCTTAAAACAGTGTCATTAACTGGCGAGGGGTCACTCAAAATCCTCTTTTAATAACTTACGGCGTTGCTTGACTGACCCGCGCCGTTTCTTCCCTTCCAGGCGGGCTTGAACTGAACTGGCGGTCGGCGTGGTGGAGACGCGTTTTACCGGAGGGGCTGCCGCTTTCTCGATGAGATGGTTCAGACGTCCGATGGCGTCCTGGCGGTTGCGCTCTTGCTCACGGTAGCGACGCGCTTCGATGATCAGCACGCCGTCCTCGGTCATTCGCTTGCCGGCGAGCCGCATCAGGCGGGCTTTTACATCTTCGGGCAGCACGCGAGAATTTTGCAGGTCATATCTCAATTGCACCGCAGTGGCAACCTTGTTCACATTCTGCCCGCCGGGTCCGTCGGCGCGGATATAGGAGAACACGAGCTCATTTTCCGGAATATCAAACTTTTGATCTGGCATTTGACCTCAAGACGAATTCAGTATACTTTACTTGACCGCATAAGTACTTCTCTGAATGGTAAACTGGTAAACGTTATACAATGACTTTAGGAAACAAATGCAAGAGTTTATAATTCTATAATACTTGGCATAAAGAGAGAGATAACATGACTGAATCATCTGTTGACGATTTTAGTTTGGATGAACTGCTACAGTTAAATCAACGCAGGATCACACCTGAGGAGATTAAGAAGTTTGAGGGTTATATGGCGGANNGAGTGCCGCGGGGAGCCGGACTGCCGTTTGAGCCAGGTGATCGAAGGTCCCATCCATTTTCATTCGCTGTGCGAGCACCACGTATTCCCCTTCTACGGGGAGGCGTACGTGGGCTACGTGGCAGATGAACGCATCCTGGGGATTTCCAAGCTGACCCGCCTGGTGCGCCTTTACACCAAACGTTTCGCGGTGCAGGAGCGCATCGGATACCAGATCGCCGACACGCTGGAAGCCTTGATGCGACCGCACGGGGTGGCGGTGTTCATGCGCGCCAAGCACATGTGCGTTGAGATGCGCGGTGTGCGCGAGATATCCCCAGCCACGCGTACCACGGTTTTTCGCGGTGTGTACGCCGACGATCCGTCACTGCGCGCAGAGTTCTTAAATGTTTGCGGGATTATAAAATAATCTAAAATGTCCACAATCGCTCTTACCCTGGCTGCATACCAATGACCTGCACGGTCGGGTGTCGCAGCTTGCGCGCATTGGCACGCTGGTAAGCGATATTCGTGAGAACGTCGTTTCAAAGGGAGGGTACTGCCTGTACCTGGACGCGGGGGACAGCGAAGACAGTATCCTCTTGGAAAGCGCACTGACCCGGGGTTCCGCCATGGATGCAGTGCTGCACAGCGCTGGTTGCGACCAAGTGGCGCTGGGGAACGCGATCCCATTCCGCTACGGAATCCAGGCGATCGAAGGGCTCGCGGAAAGTTTTGGAAAGCCGTTGCTGTGCGCGAACATGTTCTGGCAGGAAGGCTCAAGACCCAAAGGGTTAACCCCCTATGTGATCGAGAACCTGGGTGCTTTTTCTGTGGGGATCATCGGATTTACAGCTCCTATGAACGCCTATCAGTCCTTCAAAATTGAATTAAAACCGCCAGAAAATATCGCGCCCGCACTGGTCGATACAGTGAAAGCTGAAGGGGCTGACTTTGTGATGGTTCTCTCCCACCTCGGGCTAAAGAACGATATCCGCCTGGCGGAGATGGTGGACGGGATTTCGGTCATCATTGGCGGGCATTCTCACGACCGTCTTAAAATGCCGCTCAAGATCAATAACACGCTGATCGGTATGGCGGGAGAATACGGTGAGATCCTTGGACGCCTGGACCTGGAGATTGAGTCTGAAAATTTCACAGTGACACGTTTTTTTGAACAACACCTCGCGGTGACCGACGAAACTCCCGAATGCAGACCTGCTCTTGATGTGATCGCAGCAGAAAAACAGCGGGCGCAGCGGATCATGGATGTCGAGGTTGGAAGGTTGGATACCGCATGTGAATTGGTCAATGGCGTGGAGTGTCGCGCGGGAAATCTGCTGGCAGATGCCCTCATGGATCATTTTCCGGGTGCAGATGGGGCGTTTGTGATGGGCAATCATTGGGAGGAGGGGCTGCCGGCTGGTACGATCACCAAAGGTCAGCTCTTTTCCGCCATTCGCTCCACTGGTAACCCGGGAAAGGTGGTGCTGAACGGATTGCAACTTAAACAATTCTTTTCGGCAGCGTTAAATCCTGGGAATATTCAACGGTCAATGGCGGTACTGAGAGGGCAATCTCCCGGTTTTCCCCACGTCGCTGGCATCCGGTTGCGCGCCTCAGGTGAGGGCTCGGGCAATTGGGAGATCCTTTTTGGTGACGAGGTTGTGAAGGACGACGATCGACTCACACTGGCGACCTCTGATCTGGAGTTATCAGAATACCTGAATTACCTGACCATTCCGGATGAGCAGGTTGAGTACGATATCCCAACCATATTACCCGAAGTGGTGGAGGGTTACCTGCAACGCCATAACCCTCTGAGCGGTGTCTCATTGGGGCGGATTACCCCCATTGATTTTCATACCAATTAATACTTAGATCACGGGATCAAGCCCGATTCGGTAATGCGCTGGGCGAATAAGGCTTCTCCATAAGCGTCGCGGTGGATGGCGGTGTTGGTGAAGTGTTCCTGCGGCACAGCATCCCACAAGTCCAGGCAGGTCCAGCCGTTGGTGCTGCAGGCTGTGTTGAATGCCTGCCGGTATTCGTCGTACACCCAGCGCGGGTAGTAGTAGTTGTAACGTATATTGCTGTTCTCCCCTTCGCTGACGAGCATGGGTTCATTCACCAGGATGACCGGCACCTCGCCGGCGATTCGCATTCCGGCAGAAACCAGGTCAAATGCCAGGCCGTTTTCCGGGATTTCCGGAGGAGCCCATTCATAATAATCTTCATTATTCTCTAGGTCGCGCTGGGCGGGGGTGTAATCAGCGGGGTATGCCTGGTCGATGCCCGTGGCGGACCACATCACCCCGTAGATCTGGAGGCGCAAACGGTCCGCCAGCGCGCGGCGCTGCCCGATAAGGGTGCGCTGCCAGAAGCTCGTGTTCTCCTCCAGAGGGGTGAGGTTCAGGGAGTAGTTTGAGATGAGCGCATTCACCCGCGCAGAGTTGTTAGCCACGATGGGGGATTCGAGCTGGTTCTGACGCGGGAAGGATTCCAGCGTGACCGGCCACAGGATCAGGTCGGGCGCGTAGCGCATGGCTTCCTCTAGGATCATCAGGTCTTTCACCAGAGATAGGGTCGGGTAGCCCAGGTTGTAAAACCGCAACTGCCTTCCGTCGTCCGTCTGCATGCCAGCGGCATCCAGCAGACCGGCGAGAGTCTCCTCGGGTCTGAGCAGGGTCCCCCAGGTGGAGGAGTCGCCCAGCACGATCACGCGATACTCATCAGCTCGTTTGGGTGTGCCGTTGAGCCGATGCGACGCCAGCATCGCGTCGATATCGTACAGGCTCAGGTTGTAGGATTCTGCCGGGTTATCGCCGTAGGGCAGGCGTTCGCGCCCCTTCAACAAGCCGTTGTAAAGGGAAAAATGACTTGAATTCGTCCCTTCGAACAACGCCCAAGCGAAGTTGATCACCAGGAATAGCAGTAAACCCTTGAGGATAACGTTGCGAATGAAGCGGTAGTTCATGGCAGCGCACCCAAACCAAACAAGCCGGCGAAGACCTGCGTGGAGGTTGCCACATCAGGCAGGGCGAACCATACCCAACCGAGGGTGACATAATGGAAAGTGAGCAGGATGGATAGCGTGTTGGTCAACCCATTGAGGGCGGGTCGTTCCGGTACCTGCGCGGCGAATCCGCGCGTCGCGCTGCTCCAGCGATTATTAATGAATAAACCTATTCCATGCCAGGCGCCCCACAAGACGAAGTTCCAGGTGACACCGTGCCAGAGACCGATCATAACCATGGTCGTGAGCTGTGTCACCAGGATCACCAGCCAGGCGGGCATCCAGCGGGCTTTGGTGCGAAGGAAGCGCGTGAGCGGGTTGAAGAAGTAGGCGCGGAACCACTGTGTGAGCGTGATATGCCAGTTGTCCCAAAAACGCGTCAGGCTGGGTTTGAGATAGGGTTGATTAAAATTCTCGGGCAGGCGGATTCCCACCAGTGCTCCCAGCCCAATGGCGATATCGGTATAGCCGCTGAAATCGAAGAAGATCTGGAAGCCGTACGCGTACAGCATCAACCAGGACCAGCCGCTCCCCTGCGCTTGCAGCGCGCTGGTGCTGTTCAAGGCGATGATTGCCAGCGTGTCGGCGATGACAAACTTCTTGAACAGCCCGAGCAGCAGACGTTTACCGCCCTCTTCCAGGTGGTGCGGTTCAGGCGTTAGAGGCAGGCGCAGCCATTTGATGAACCTTTCGGCGCGGTCGATCGGCCCGGCGTTAAAAGCCGGGAAGAAGAGCATGTAAACCAGGTATTCTTCCAGGCTCATCGGCGGCAGGTGGCCGCTCTGTCGGTCGCGCAGGGTGTGGATGAGGCGGAAGGCGATATAAGAAAAGCCCAACCAGCGAATGTCGAATGCGGCGGCGAGCTCACGCGATTGACCGGTCAAACCGCGCAGCACTGAACTGGCCAACCCGGTCAATGGGGGCATCTTCAATGCCAGGAAGATCAAGATCAGCCCGACGATGGCGGCGCTGAGTAAAGCCCTGGCCGGCTTTTTTACCCGGCTGAGCGCGAAAAAGATCCCCGCGCTGATGAGCAGCACAAGAGCCACAATATACGTTTGCGGCGGCCGCGAGGGGGTGAGGATGCCAGTGTTGCTGATATAGCGGGTGAGTGCGATACCCAGTAGTGTCGCCGCGATCAGTGCGGCTGTGACGCGCGTCCTGGCTGGCTCTCGTTCTTCTGCTTTGGAGGTCAATATCCAGCCCAACACCGCGGTGAATACGGTCGCCACGGGCAGCCAGAAATCCAGCCCGCGGATGGGGAGAGCGGGCTGCAGCCAGAAGATGACGATGATGCTAGCGATGAGCAGGAGCGGGTTGCGGAATCGGCGCGCGCCAGGGAACAGGCACAAAATGTGGATGCCGAGCGAGATACCGATCAATACCAGGATGCTGGCAAGCGACATCTAAAAACCCTGGTAGATCCACTGCGGGGAGGTGCTGGAGGAAAGGATCACCAACAGCACGAGCACCAGCGCGAGCACCAGCGCCCAGAGATTCTCACGGGTGAAAACGCGGCGCCGCACCTATTTCGTCCCGCACATACGCCAATCGCCGCCTTCCTTCACCGCGGCGTAATTGCGGTCCGCCAGGTCGATGGTCAGGATCTCCGCGCCGTACGACACCTCGATCTTCCCGCTGCATTTGACGCTGGCAGTATCCCCGCTTGTTTCGATCACCTCGCACGTCAGGTCTGAGAGCACTGGCTCGAACGCGCCAAAGCTCTCCATCGTGATCAATGACTGGGCTTCGTAAGCGGCGCAGGAAAGGCTGCTGAGTTGGGCGCCATCCTTGGCGACCATGGCCTGCCAGTAAGCAGCCACCGCGTCAGCCGGGGCGTTGGACGAACCCGCGCAACCCGTCAGGACGAGCGCGGAGACCAGCGCCAGGGTGAGAAAAAGCCATTTAACTTTGCTCATTGCAACTCCGTGAAAAGAGGTTGTTTGATTGAATACAGATCGCCATCACGGGGCGGGCGTCACCTGGGCGGTGGGCACTGCCAGTTCACGCATCAGAAATTCCAGCATCTGCAGCGCGGTGATGTTCTTCACTTCTTTGCCGTAATCCATACTGATGGGCAGCGAGAAATCGGTCGCCGGCGGGCCAGACCATGAATTCAGGTGCTCCAGGTCGGGCAGCAAACCGTGGTTGACGGTGTCCTGCGCCGCTCGCCAGAAATTCCACAACGGCAGTTCGTACTCGATCGCCAGGCGCGCGATGGTCTCGTTGATCGAATTATCGCCTTCAATATTGTCCGCCTTGGTCGCGAGCACCGGTACGATACCCCGCGCGAGGGTGTTCTCGATGATCACGCGCAGGTTGCGCTCGAAGGCGGTTGGATCCAGGTAATTGTACTTGGCGTCGATGGTACCCAGCGAGATGATGGCAATGCTAGGGTTATCCAGGCGGAACTGGCAATCCAGCATGAGTTCATCCGCCATGCACTGGTCGTTGGTCCACAGCGAAGAGAGCAGCCTGGAGGTGGTTGTCCCCGGGTTGGTAGACTGGTTGGGCAGGCGGAACGCGCCCTGGTAATAATCGATCACCGGCTGCAGATAGGCGAACTCACCCAGGTTGTACAAACCGCCGAAACCATGCAGAAAATCGGGGGACATGCTATTGCAGTCTCCGAGCTTGGTGAAGATGCGCGGGTCATTGCCCATGGACAGACCCTTCTGATACACCTCGCGCATGGCGTCAGAAATTTCGGTCGGGATGACCGGAAGGTCCTGCCAGAAACCTTCCGCCAGCTCGGTAGGCGCAGCGGTTTCAGTGGCTTCTGCCGTGGGTTCCGTGGTGACTGCGGCTGTGGACGTATCTGGTTCAGTCGCGGCGGTTGGCGCTGCCTGGGATTCGATCTGTGTTGACGTTGGAAGGACGGTGGACGTGAGCGGGGATTCATCCGCCTGCTGGCAGGCGGCGAGTATCACTAGGCTGATGCCGAGAATGACAGCAAGCCATAACCTGGATTTGGGTTGGTGAGTATGGGTAAAAAGAGTTTTTTTCATAAAGGAATATCTACCTGTAAATGTGAGGTTGAGGCGCAGCAATTATAATGCTGTTGACTGTTGCGGGTAAATTTCACCCAACTGCGCTGGTGGGAGGGGATATCAATCCGCGTCTTCTTCGCGCCTTTCTTCTTGACAGTGTTCCCCACACAACTGGATCCACTGCCTGTTTTCGGTTTGCAGCATTTTCGCGGCGGAAGCCGGTCCCCAGGACCCTGGCTCATAGACCTCGGGCGGCGGGGAGGAGGGATCCTCCCAATAACGAAGGATCGGATCGAAAAGCGCCCAGGAGAGCTCGGTCTGGTCGGCGCGGGTGAACAGGGACGCGTCACCTGTGAGCACATCCAGCAGCAGGCGCTCGTAGGCTTCGGGGATGTCTTTTTTCTCGAAAAAATCACTGTAATGATAGTCCATGTTAACCGAACGGGTCTGGGCTACCGTGTCCGGCACCTTGGCGTCAAAACGCAGGTGAATGCCCTCGTCCGGCTGCAGGCACATCGCCAGCAGGTTGGAGGAGCCTTCCAGGTCAGTGGTGGACAAGGGGAAGATCATGTGTGGCGGTTGCTTGAACTGGATGATGATCTCGCTGACCTTGTCCTCCAGCTTCTTGCCGGAGCGCAGGTAGAAGGGCACGCCCTGCCAACGCCAGTTGTCGATGTAAAAGCGCACCATGGCGTAAGTAGCGGTGCGCGAAGCAGGCGGCACATTGGGCTCCTGCAGGTAGCCGTGGTATTGCCCGATGACGGTGTGATGGGGTGCGTCAGCGGTGGTGATGGGGCGGATGGCGCGGATGACCTTGATTTTCTCGTCGCGCGTCGCGTCGGCGTTGTAGGCGCTGGTGGGTTCCATCGCCACCAGCGTCAGCAGCTGCAGCAGGTGGTTCTGGAACATGTCACGGATGACACCCGCTTTATCGTAATAACGCGCGCGCGAACCCACGCCGAGCGTCTCAGCGACGGTGATTTGCACATTGTCAATATAATTGCGATTCCACAGCGGCTCGAAGATGGCGTTGGCGAAGCGCGCCACCAGGATGTTCTGCACGGTCTCCTTGCCGAGATAATGGTCGATGCGGTAGACCTGGTTCTCGTGCAGTACGTTGTGAATACTCTGGTTCAACGAACGGGCGCTCTCGAGGTCTGAGCCGAAGGGCTTTTCAATGACCACACGCCGCCAGCCGCCATTCTCTTCCAGCATACCCGCCGCGGCGAGACCGTTGATTATTTCGAGAAAATATTCCGGCGGGGTGGCCAGGTAATACATGCGATTGGCGGGTCCACCCTCCTTTGCGGTGAGGCTGGCGGCGATCTTTTGATAGGTTTGCGCTTCAGCCACATTGCCGGGCTGATAAGTAAGTTTTGCCGCGAACTTGCGCCATAAGACTTCGTCCACAGTGCTTTCAGAAACGCGCTCCAGTTGTTCGCGCGCGATGTTGCGAAGATCGTCATCTGACCAGGGTCGCCCGGCGGTGCCGAACACACGGAAAGGTTCTGACAGGCGTCCCTTGCGGTACAGGTTGTACAGCGCCGGGATGAGCTTGCGGTGCGAGAGGTCGCCGGAGGCGCCAAAGATCACGATCGATGTGGAGGTTGTCATTTTTCTTCCTTTGTTAAGCTGACTGAATTATATCCAAAATCGCTTCTTACTGGAATTGACATCCTTCGTAACCAAACCCCTGGGTGTGGTATCATTAATTTAATGACTGTATTTACTCTGATTGGTATTTTCATCCTGGCGTACGCGCTGGGCAACTTCTCACCGGCATACCTGTTCGGCAAGTGGGTCGGAGGTTTCGATATCCGCGAGCGCGGCAGCGGCAACGCGGGCACTACCAATGTGGTGCGCGTGATGGGCTGGCGCTATGGCGCGGTTGTTTTCGTCCTGGATATTCTCAAAGGACTGGCAGCAGTGGCGATCGGCTTCTGGTTGGGGGGCAACCAGGGGGTTGCCGCGGCGGCTTTCGGCGTTGTGCTAGGACATGATTTTCCGGTGGTGCTCAACTTCCGCGGCGGAAAAGGTGTGGCCGCGACCACTGGCATATTGCTCAGCCTGTTCCCGCTTCCCACGCTGATCGGCCTCTTCCTGTTCGTCCTCGTAGTGGTGCTCACCCGCATGGTCTCGCTGGGGTCGCTGGTCTTCGTGACCGGTATGGCGGCTTATACCCTCATCTCCGGTCAACCGGTCGCGCTGGCGGTGGCGGTAGTGGGCATCGCAGTATTTGCCATTTTGCGTCATCGGTCGAACATCAAGCGAATTTTCGCCGGTACCGAAAATCTGGTTTCTTATTAATTTTGATTTAGCCCGCCAATCGCATTTGTTTTCAATTGCCAACCACATCCTGCCTGAGGATATAATTAGACAGGATTTTTTAATTGGAGGAGTTTATGAAAATCGGGATGATCGGACTGGGAAAAATGGGCATGAATATGGCGCAGCGTCTGGTCCACGGCGGTCACAGTGTGGTGGGCAACGCGCGCAGCGAAAGCTCGATTCGTGAGGCGGAGGTGTTGGGAGTGACTGGGGCGCGCTCACTAGACGAGGTTGTGGGTCAGTTGAACGCGCCGCGCGCGGTGTGGGTGATGGTGCCCGCTGGCGAGGTGACCGAATCAGTCATTCAGTCTCTCATCCCGTTGCTGGCAAAGGGCGACATTATTATCGACGGCGGCAACTCCTATTACAAGGATTCGGTCAGGCGGGCGGCCGAACTGAAAGCACACGGGCTTGGTTTTGTGGACTGCGGCACCAGCGGCGGCATCTGGGGGCTTACTGAGGGTTACTCGCTGATGATCGGCGGCGATGAGGACGTGGTCGAAAGCCTGCGCCCGGTCTTTGAAACACTGGCGCCCGCGCCTGACCAGGGTTGGGGCAGGGTGGGTCCGGCCGGCGCAGGGCACTTCACCAAGATGGTGCACAACGGCATCGAGTACGG
>DDXM01000052.1 GCA_002347485.1 Anaerolineaceae bacterium UBA2260
GCCGGTATATACATATCGGTGCGACAATTGTGGAATTAAATTTGATCAGACTCAAAAATTTACCGACGCGCCACTTGTCAAGTGCCCGGAATGCGGTAAGAAGAGTCTGAAAAAGGTATATACCCCGGTAGGCATCGTGTTTAAGGGGTCCGGATTCTACGCCACGGACCACCGTTCACCTTCCGGCGCAACACCCCACGCGACTGGCAGGCACGAAGAATCCAAGGCGACCGATAAAAAAGAGTCAGCCAGCGAGTCCGCGCCAGCCAAAGAAAGCTCTGTCGCACCCGCGGCTGATAAAGCATAGTTCATATACTTTTCCCCTCTTATCCGTGGTTAATTAATATTTCCCCGTTCGCGCCGGAAATGATAGGATTTGTGAGGGGATTGATAGTTAATGATAGGTTGCAGCTTCTAGACTCATCCACATACGCGAGGTAGACATGTCAAAACCAAAAAAGCAGGCGCCTGAGGTTAAGAAACCGCGGAAATTAGCCCAGCAAAAGAAAACCCGCCTGCAGCAGGTCATCCTCGCCGTGATCGGCATCATTGTCATCATTTCCATGGTGCTGGCATTGGCGATGAACTACTAGAGGAAAAATGCCTAAATATCAAAGATGGTTCTGGTTGGCAGCCCTCGTGGCTGCCTGGTTGTTCGACTTCCTGTTCTGGAACAGGACCGCAAGCCTGTCGTTCTTCATCTGGATTGTTGTGCTGCTCGGTACGGGCTACCTCCTCGCCTGGCGCGAGGGGAAGAAGCCCCACTGGCGCAGCATCCTGCTCACTTTTGTCATCGCGGGGTTCGCCTTGGTGATGGCACTGCGCGGCGAGACCATGACCCGCATGCTCAGTGTGTTGTTGACCTTCGCGGGAATGCTGCTGCTCACTGCCACATTCCTGGACGGTTTCTGGCCATGGTATCGCGTGCGCGATTACGTGGTGGAGATCGCCAAAGTGGTCGGCAACGGGTTTACCGGCGCGGCGCTGCTGGCCACCCGCAAGCGGGCTGGGTCAACAGATGAAGAGGTACGCGTCAGGAGCGGTTGGAGCAAGGCGTGGCCGATCGTGCGCGGAATCCTCATCGCGCTACCCATCGTGGCGGTGTTTGCGGTGCTGCTCTCCTCTGCTGATCAGGTTTTCGCGGACTGGTTGAAAAACCTGTTCGACCTGGAAAAGATCCCCGAGTACCTGTTCAGGCTCTTCTACATCCTGTTCTTCACGGGGGTACTGGTGGGGGTCTATCTGAAAGCGATCCACCCGGCAAAAGAAGCGCAAAAACCCGCCCCCAACATACCCTGGATGAAGCCTTTCCTCGGCTGGACGGAAAGCGGTATTGTGCTGGCAGCGGTCAACCTGCTGTTCATTATCTTCGTCGTTATCCAGGTGCGTTATCTGTTCGGCGGCACCGACAACATCAGCGAAACCGGCTACACCTACGCAGAGTACGCGCGAAAGGGGTTCGGGGAGCTGGTGGCGGTGGCTGTGCTGAGCCTGGGCATGTACCTGGTGCTGAGCACCATCACACGCACCTCTTCGCGTTTTGCCAAGATCGGGTTCTCGGTTCTTTCCGTGCTGCTGATGGCGAATGTGCTGGTGATCCTGGCTTCATCGCTGCAACGCCTGATGTTATATGAAAACGCGTACGGCTTTTCGCAATTGCGCACCTACTCCCATGTGTTCATCTACTGGCTGGCCGCGTTAATCCTGGCGGTGGTTGTGCTGGAACTTTTGCGCCGCCGTGGTCACGTTGCTTTTGCGATGTTGATTGCTGTGGTCGGGTTCGGCGCCAGCCTGGCGCTGCTCAATGTGGACGGTTTCATCGTCAACCGCAACGTGCAGCGGGCAGTAGCCGGAGAGGAGCTGGATGTTGAGTATCTCAACGCGCTTTCAACCGATGCCGTTCCGCAGTTGGTGGCGAGTTATACCGACCCCGAAACCCCTGAGGTTGTGCGCGAGAAAATCGGCAAAGCCCTGGCCTGCCGGGTAAAGGTGACCAACGACCCGGCATCGCTGCCCTGGCAGGAGTTCAATCTAAGCCAGTCACGGGCTTATAACCTGCTGCACGAAAATCAAGAAAAGTGGAGCCAGTATAAACCGTTCTTAAGTATGAACGAATGGGTGATTGTTGTGGATGGTGAATACACCCCCTGCAGTACCTTCGTGGGATTGGATTAACTGGATATCGGTCCGCGCGGCTAAATGAGATCTTTACGGTCGCGTACGGGCGTGGTTAACACACCATCCCAACCGAAACGATCGAGGTCGATAACACCATTACTGTCGAATTGGATGTCCTCCTCCTCGAGCAACTGGCGCTGGATGAAGCCACCCATACCGAAGCCATGCGGACTGATCTTTCCCTTCGCGTTGATGATGCGCTGCCAGGGAACTTCCTCGAAGTTCTCGCGTTCGCGGTAGGATGCCAGTGAGGCCAGCGCGAAGCCTACCATCTGCGCGGAGCAGCGCCCGGCAATACGGGCGATCTGACCATAAGTGGCGACTTTTCCGCGCGGCACCTGGCGCACAATGGCATAAATAAGGTCATATAAGCGGGGTTCTTCGTACATGTGTCTATTATACAGAATCGGCGGCAAGCCTTCATGGTAGAATCATTTTTATGAAACGGTGGCAGTTCTGGCTGGGTGTGTTCATCAGCGCGGTTTTCCTGTATTTCGCGCTCGAGGGGCTCAACCTGGGAGAATTTTGGCAGGCGGTGAAAAACGCCAACTACTGGTGGATCCTCCCCGGTGTGGCGGTTTTCTTTGTCGGGTTGTGGGTGCGCGCCTGGCGCTGGCATTACCTGCTGCGACCGGTTAAGAAGATCCCCACCAGGGTCATGTTCCCCATCACCTGCATCGGCTACATGGGCAACAACATCTACCCGGCGCGCGCCGGCGAGGTGTTGCGCGCGGTGGTGCTCAAGCGCAGGGAGGGTGTGCCGATTTCAGCCTCGCTGGCGACCGTCATCGTGGAGCGCATCTTTGATGGCGTGGTAATGTTGGGGTTTGTGTTCCTGAACCTGCCCGCGCTGGCGAAGGTTGCGCATTTTGAATCCGGGTTCGTCGGTAACATCCAGAACCTGGCGCTCATCGGTGCGGGAGTCTTCGCGGCTGCCCTGCTCGTCTTCCTGCTGGCGGCCATGTTCCCTAAAATCACAGCAGGTGTGGGGAGCTGGATGATCGATCATCTGCTGCCGGCGCGCATCCGCGAGAAGACGCGCGACATCATGTTGAAATTCCTGGACGGACTGGCTTCTCTACGGTCACCCTTTAATATCCTGATGGTGTTCTTCACATCTGTTATTATCTGGCTGCTGGAAACTGTGAAGTACTGGTTCGTGATGCATGCCTTCACGTTTACGGTCAGCTTCTTCGCGCTGATGCTGCTGAATGGCATTGCCAACCTGGCGACGACCATACCCTCCGCGCCGGGTTATATCGGCACCTGGGAGGCGGTCACCAAGGCAGTGCTGGTGGCGTTCGGTGTTTCAGGGCCGGAAGCGCTGGGCTACGGTGTGGTGCTTCACATAGCCTTGTGGCTGCCGGTGACACTGGTGGGCGCTTACTACATGACGCGCGAGGGTATCAAATGGAGCGATACCATGCGCAAGGAAACCACGCCCGTTGATCCCGGCGTGACAACACAGGAGAGCGGTTCATGAAAATCGCGATAATCGGGGCGGGCTTTGGCGGGATGGCAGCGGCATATGACCTGCGTAAAGCGGGGCACGAAGTGACGGTTTTTGAAGCTGATGCCACTCCCGGTGGGTTGGCGGCTGGGTTCAAAGAGCCAGGCTGGGATTGGTCGGTGGAAAAGTTCTATCATCATTGGTTCACCTCCGATCAACACATGTTTCGCTTGTTTCGCGAACTCGGCGTGCAGGACAAGGTGCTGGTGCTGAGCCCCAAGACCGTGATGTTTTACAGGGAAAAATTCTACCCCTTTGATTCGATTCCGAGCGCCATCCTTTACCCCGGCCTGGGCTATGGCATCAATAAGGTGCGTTTTGGACTGGTGGGGTTATATCTAAAAATGACCACGAATTGGCAGCCGATGGAAAAAACCACGGTGGCGGAGTGGATGCGCAAATATGCAGGCGCAAAGGTCTACCGTGAGATGTGGGAACCAATGGTGATCGGCAAGTTCAGCGAGAAGTACGCCGGGCAGGTGAACATGGCCTGGATGTGGGCGCGTCTGCACGCCCGCACAACCAAATTGGCCACCTACCAGGGCGGTTTCCAGGCGTTCGTGGATGAGTTCGCCGCGAAGGTGAGCGCGTTGGGAGTGAACTTCACGTACAACACCCGCGTGAATTTGATTGAAAAGCAGACAGATGGCAGCCTGGCGCTGAGACACGAAAGCGGCAGCGAGACGTTTGACCGCGTGCTCGTCACCATCTCGCCGGCACAGTTAGCCAGGATGGCGCCGCAGCTTCCACCGGAATACCTCAAGGGGCTGCTCGATCTTAAAAGCATGGGAGCGGTTGTGATGGTCATCGCGCTGAAACAGCAGTTGTCCCGCGAGGGGTATTACTGGTACAACCTGCCAAAGACAGCGGGGTTCCCTTTCCTGGCGCTGGTGGAGCATACTAACTTCCTCCCGCCGGAACGCTTTGGCGGCGATCACCTGGTCTATTGCGGTGATTATTTAGAGCCCTCCCATGAATATTTTCAACTATCCAAAGAGGAACTGCTCGAACGTTTTCTGCCGAGCTTCAAGCGCATCAATCCCAACTTCTCGCCGGATTGGGTTAAAAAGAGCTGGATGACCCGCACATCATATGCCCAGCCTGTTCCACTGGTCAACCATTCAAAAAACATCCCGGAGATCGAGACGCCGGTGCAGGGGTTGTACTTCGCCAGCATGTCCCAGGTGTATCCGTGGGACCGGGGGACGAATTTCGCGGTTGAGATCGCCCGGCGCGCGTCGAGGATGATCCTGAGTGAACCGGATGCTTAGACATCCCTCAAAAAGCGGTTGGCTAACAAAGTCAAGTTCAAGTATTAAAAAAATGTAATACCAGATTTTGAAAAAACGGGCTTATGAAAACTTAAAAAAGGGTGCCTTGATCTTTTATATAAGCACGCCAGATAAAGCGTTTCCGGTGTTAAAGATACCTAAAACCCCATATATGGGGGTTGCGACCAGCCCGGAGTTGCACTGGTTGGGATAAAAATAATCGGAAATGATGAGCGGTCTGTTCGATATCCCTTGGTTTCTTTAAGGTCACAAATCTTAAAGAAACTAAAAATTTTAAGCTTACGTAGGGTATTCGACTTGTTACCCACCCTCCTTTCTGTTAGAATGTTTTTACATAGTTGGACGAAGCGTACTGACAGCTTCCTGTAAGCCATAGAAATATCAAAATAAAACAATATTTTCACTCTCCGCTCCAGCACTGCTGGAATGGCTGATTAAAGTTACACCTGTACAAAATTACATCGATTGAGGTGCAGTTAGATGGATTATCAAAACGCCTGGTCGGCGGCCGTAGGCCAACTCCAAATGGACATGTCCCTGGCATCCTTCGATACCTGGGTTAAGCCAGCTGAACTGGTCGCTTACACGGATGGTCAGTTCACGATTGGAGTGCCCAACGCCTACGCCTGCGACTGGTTGAAATCCAGGCTCACCAGCACCGTGACGAGGATCCTCACTGGTTTGATGGAAGCGCCGCAAGTTGTGGAATTCATCGTCTGGCATAAGGATTACCAGAACCAACTCCAAGGCGAGACAGGCATGGAGCTGCTGCCGCTGGAGACGCGCCCGGAACCGGAGCCAATGCTTCCGGTTGTGAATCACCGCTACAGTTTTGATAATTTTGTGGTGGGCTCCTCCAATCGACTGGCGCACGCGGCCTGCCTGGCGGTGGCCGAAAACCCGGCGCAGGCCTACAACCCGCTTTTTCTCTACGGCGGAGTTGGCTTGGGTAAAACGCACCTGTTGCATGCCATTGGTAATTACGCCCGCGAGCATGGTCAGCAGGTGTTGTACGTGTCTTCGGAAGAGTTCACCAATGATCTCATCAATGCCATCCGCACGCACACCACCCAGGCGTTTCGCGATCGCTATCGCCGCATCGACGTCCTGCTGGTGGATGATATTCAATTCATCGCCGGCAAGGAATCGACGCAGGAGGAATTCTTCCACACGTTCAACACCCTGCATGGTCAGGATAAACAGATCGTCATGTCCTCAGACCGACCGCCCAAGGCTATGAACACGCTCGAGGAGCGTCTGCGTTCGCGCTTCGAGTGGGGGCTCACCGCGGATATCCAGCCTCCGGACCTTGAGACGCGTATCGCAATCCTGCGTGCCAGGGCTGAACGCTCCCGGCACAAGGTGCCAGCGCCGATCCTCGAAATGATCGCCCGCCAGTTCCAATCCAATATCCGCGAACTGGAAGGCGCCCTAACCCGCGTGGTGGCTTACGCCGATCTGCGCGGCAAGCCGCTCACTGAGGAGCTGGTCTCCATCGCGCTGACCGACCTGCTGCCGCAGCGCAACACCTTCGAACCGGCGCATGTAGTGGATGTGGTGGCCACTTCCTTTGGCATCACGCCGGAAAAACTACTGGGGCGCGATCGCAGCCGGGCCGCCGCGCTGCCCCGCCAGGTGGTGATGTACCTGCTGCGGCAGGAAGCCAATGTTTCACTGCCCCAGATCGGTGAGGCAATGGGCGGGCGCGATCACACCACGGTGATGTACGCCTGCGAGAAAGTGGCGGATATGATCGAACGAGATGACCGGCTGCGGCGCCAGGTGCTGCAGATTCGCGAACGGCTTTACGGAAAACAACCGATCTGATACAATAACAGTCAGGTCATTTGTGTAATTTCATTATCAGGGTGGTTTTTGACCTTTGCAGATCCGATTTTCTTTGGCGGGAATTTGGACAAAAATAGGGTATAATAATAAGGTTGTTGTAATTGTTCATTATCAAGTCACAGGTTTGAAGCAGGTTGACGCAGTATTTTGTACGAGTATTGAATATTTACTCTGAGCGATCAGGGTTGTTGTGTACTGACAAAATTAAGGACCCTCACAAACCCGGGCAATCTAACACAGCCGGGATTTGTTTTTAATGAATTTATCCGCAATCCTTAGGGGAGACCTTTCGATGCGGTTTAATCACAAATGCAACATGGAAATATGAAAGGTTATTAGTAAATGAAAACACAAAGTAAGAATATGAATACGACCAGGGAATCCTTAAAGATCATCCCGCTGGGTGGCCTGGGGGAGGTTGGCGCGAACATGATGGTGTACGAGTACGCCGATCAGATCCTCGTGGTAGATACCGGGTTAATGTTCCCGGAAAATGACATGCTCGGGATCGATTACATCATCCCGGACATCACGTACCTGATCCAGCGCCGCGACAAGGTTAAGGGGATCGTCATCACGCATGGTCATGAGGATCATACTGGCGCCATCCGCCACGTGATTGAGGAGATCAACGCGCCCATCTACGCCACTCCACTGACCCGCGGTCTGATGGAAGTGAAACTGGCGCGCAACGGGTTGGCTTCAAAAGTAAAACTGGAAACCGTTAAAGCCGGAGACACGCGCAAGATCGGTCCTTTCACCGTGGATTTCTTCCATGTGTGTCACTCCATACCCGATGGTGTGGGATTGGGCATTGATACCCCCGCCGGGTTGGTGGTTCACACGGGCGATTACAAGTTCGATCACACCCCCGTCGACAACTGGCCTACTGATTATGCCAAGCTGGCTGAATTCCAGCGGCGCGGCGTTTTGGTGCTGCTCGCCGATTCGACCAACGCGGAGCGGAAGGGCTGGACCCCCTCCGAGCGGGTGGTGGACGACGCTTTTGACAAAGTCTTCCGCGAAGCCAAAGGGCGCATCATCGTCGCCAGCTTCGCGTCGCTCATCTCGCGCATGCAGCAGGTAGGCAACGCCGCGCTCCAGCACCAGCGCAAGCTGGCGTTTGCCGGCGTGAGCATGACCGACAATATGAAGATCTCGCGCAAGCTGGGTTACCTCAACCTGCCTGATGATCTCGTCGTCAGCCTGGACGAAGCCCTGCACATGAAAGACAGCGAAGTGGTCATCATGGTTACCGGTTCACAGGGTGAGCCGACCTCGATCCTGGGGCGGCTTTCCATGGGTTCGCACCGTTCCTTAGACGTGAAGGAAGGCGATACCATTGTACTTTCCTCGCACCCGATTCCGGGCAACGAGGAAAACGTGTATCGCACCATTAATCGTCTCTTCGAGCGCGGGGCGAACGTGATCTACGAATCGATCGCGCCGGTGCATGTTTCTGGGCATGCCAGCCAGGAGGAAATGAAGCTGTTGATGCATCTCACACAGCCGCAGTTCTTCATTCCCATTCACGGCGAACTGCGCCAGCTCAAGCAGCATGCCCGCCTGGCGGAGGAGATCGGAATTCCGAAGGAGAACATCGCTGTCATCCTTAACGGTCAAAGCGTTGAATTTAATCATGGCAGGATGCGCCTGGCCGAAAAGGTCCCGGCTTCCTATGTATATGTGGATGGCTCGGGTGTAGGAGACGTGAACCCGGATGTGATGCGCGACCGCGAAGTCCTCTCTGAAGAAGGGCTCATGATCGTCAATCTCGATATTGACAAGAACACCGGTCAACCGCGCCGCGACCCTGAGTTCATCACCCGCGGTTTCATCGCCAACCAGGAAGGCGGCGAACTGATGGCCAGCCTGCGCCGCAAGGTGGCGGATACCGTGTCGCATGCGAATGGTCACATGCAGCGGGACGTGGAACAGGCTGTGTCGAACTTCCTGTTCAGTGAAACGCGCCGCCGGCCGATGGTGCTGGTGAACATTCTCAAAAGCTGATCACTGCTAATTCAAAATCCCCGCAATCGCGGGGATTTTTAGTCTTCCCAGGTCTTCCAACCGTGCGCGCCGCGCAGCGGCACAAATGCCACCGGCATTAACTGCTCAGGCTGCCACACGCCGTTTTCCTGGCGCCAGAGTTCCAGCCATTGGGCGCCTCTGCCACCGACTGGCAGCACCAACCTGCCATCAGGGGTAAGTTGGTCCAGCAGTGGCGCGGGAAGTTTCGGTGCGCTGGCGGTGACCAGGATGGCATTGTATGGGGCGCAGGGTGGCCAGCCAAGCGAGCCGTCGCTCTGGTGGACAATAACGTTATCATAGCCGAGGTTGCGCAGGGTCTCCGCTGCGCGGGCGGCGAGCTGCGGGATCAGTTCGGTCGTGTGTACCTCGCGTGTTAACAACGAAAGCACCGCCGCCTGGTAGCCTGAGCCAGCGCCTACCTCAAGCACCTTTTCGTCACCATTAAGGTCAAGCAGGCTGGTCATGTACGCCACGATAAACGGCTGCGAGATGGTCTGACCGCTGCCGATGGGCAGGGGGTAGTCACCGTAAGCGCTCTCGCGCAGTTCCTGGGGGATGAAAGCATGCCTGGGCACCGCGCGCATCGCCTGCAGCACAGCGGGGTCGGTGACGCCGCGCCGCAGGATCTGGTCGGTGACCATCCTCTCCCGGCGGATCGCGTACTCATCCATTGGTTTTGCCCGCTTTCAACAGGTCGCGCGAGATCATACGGTCGATCTTACCCATGGGGTAAGCCTCAAGGTCGTTCACATTCACCCAGCGGGTTTCGCTCGCCTGCAATAGCCGTATTTCACCAGCGGTGAGTAGCGTGTGATATGCATAAAGTGTCACTTTGAAATGCGTGTAGGCGTGATTATACTTCCCCAGCAAGTCACCTGCGATAATCGTGATGCCCAGTTCCTCCTGCAATTCCCGTTCAAGCGCCTGGGCGTGGGTCTCCCCTGCTTCCACCTTGCCACCGGGGAACTCCCACATACCGCCCAGCAGACCGCTCGCCGGGCGGCGGGAGATGAGTACTTTGCCGTCCTGGCGCAAGATCCCGGCGGTGACGGTGATGTGGGGCACGGCGGACTTTTCCTTCATCACGGGCAATTCTGCCTGGCGGCTTTCCCTGAAAGCCGCGCACAGCGTTGAAACCGGGCAATCACTGCACTTGGGGTTGCGCGGCAGGCAGATGAGCGCGCCCAGCTCCATCACCGCCTGGTTGAAATCTCCCGCCCTGCCTGCGGGCAGCAGGTTTTGAGCGATCTCCTGCAGTTCCTTTTCCGCGGCGGGGGTATTCACTGCACCATCATACGCCAGCAGACGTGCGAGTACGCGTTTCACGTTGCCATCCAGCACGGCATGATCCAGCCCGAACGCGATGGAGGCGATGGCAGCCGCGGTGTAAGGACCTATACCGGATAAACCCATAAGCGCTTTATAATCGCGAGGCAACTGCCCGTCACGATCCTGTACCAGCCGGCGGGCTGTCTTGTGCATTGCGCGCGCGCGTGAGTAATAACCCAGACCTTCCCAGGCTTTCAATACGCTGTCTTCTTGCGCGGCGGCAAGGGTTTCTATGGTAGGGAAGCGCTCCATCCACCCCAGGAAGTAGGGGATGACTGTGTCGACGCGCGTCTGCTGCAGCATGATCTCGGATACCCAGATGGCGTAAGGATCAGAATGCCCGCGCCAGGGGAGGCTGCGGGCATTTTGCTCGTACCATTCGAGAAGGAGAGTGGAAAAATCCTCTTTCATTGCAGGATTCAGAGTTGAAAATTGGTTTTGGCGTAGACCACTTTCAGTGTGTAATTTTGAATAAAATCCTGGAGCCGGTTGGTGAGGGCTGCCCACTCCTCAGAGAGCATGAGCTCGCGGGCTTTGGTCGCGTTGGGCAGCACCAGGCTCAGATTGATCTGCGGTTTCACGCCGAAAACCGTCGCCCAGGCGTCGGATAACTCGCAGCCAAGTCGCTGGATGCCGGGGATGTATTCACGGATGACGAACTCGAAATACTCCTGTTCGTGCTCCGGGGTAATATCCCAGGTGAGGATCAATTTAAGCGGCGCGTTTTCGTCCATCAATCTACTGGTTGTTCCTCTGATATTCCAGCACCACCACCCGGGTCTCATCGGGCAGCGAATTGGCATTGGGGATCTTCAATGATGGCACGCTTTCCAGGCTGCCCAACCCCATTTCCTTGAGGAAGCGGGAGAGCGGCTCGAGTTTGACCGAGGTATTGGTGGAATGTGCGGTGGCGTAGTGCATGGGAATGACAATATTGGGTTCCAGCAGGCTGATAACCTCGGTGGCTTCGATAGCTGTGAGGCTGCCCCCGGCTCCCACCGGCACAAGCGCTACGTGCACCGGTCCGAGCGTTTCCACTTCGGTCTGAGTGGGCACGCGGTTGACATCACCCATGTGCAGGACATTGACCCCGTTATAGTCGATCAGGTACATCGTGTTGCGCGGTTCGTCTTCCGTCTTCTTCGTGTGCCCATTGGTATGGATGCCGGTGATGAACACACCGCCGATCTCGTACTCCCCAGGTCCATCGATCACGTGCGAGCTGCCTTTTACCGCGCTGGTGAAGTTATGCCCGGCTGTGTTGTGACTAATGGTGATGATGTCTGCCTTGAGTTTTAACGGCTCGTAACCGACCTGCTTGCTGTCGTAAGGGTCAGTGACCACCGTTGCCATGCTGCGTTCTGTTAATCGAAAACAGGAATGTCCGTACCAGGTAATTTCCATGCAACCTCCGTGCTTCGATTATACCGCAAAGGCATGCCAAGCCTGCGGATGCGACTGGTGGATGCGGAGTGGAATTATGTTAGGCGGCGTTTTTCGAGCGCCAAGATGCGCCTGAGGATGGCGAGCGAGGCGGCGTAAGTGGAATCCATCCCCCGATAAGAGAGCGCCCCCGCGCCCAGGTTGCGCCCCTTGCCGAGCGGTGTGTCGGAGGCGTAATGCAGAATGCCGATGTCAAAACTGGCGCCCTGCAGGTTGACAATTTCGTTGACCGGGTGGCGTTTGGGACGGCTCATTTCGTAAATCGCTGAGAGGTATGGGCCGGCTTCCATTTCGATATCGGTGTATCCCTCGCGGTACATCACGTCCATCAGGTTGGCGTTCTGCAGGAAGGTGCCGGGTACGGTCAGCGCTTTCTGGTTATCCAGCACGGTGCCGAAAATGAGCCAAGGCATCACATCCGGCGCGGTGAAGCAGTTCTGGAAGAGGTAGGTATTTTGTGAATGTTCGTCCTGTACCACGCTGGGGATCATCACGTCACCAATAACCCCGTTTAGCGTGGCGGCTTTGCCCATGATGTAGACGCCGAGGATCTCCGGGATATGCTCCGCGATTTTTGAGAGCACGTTATACGCGCCCAGTCCTAACGGATAGTCGATGTTGACGATATACGCATTGGAGGATCTCAGGAAATCGACATCGTTTCCAGGCAGCAGGCGCGGGTCGAAGCGTTTTGGATCGAGGCACGAAAGCTCCACCACCTGGGCTTCAATATCAAAAGCGTGCGCGGCGGGCACGCGCGTGATGCCGTGCGCGGCTTCTTCGCGCGCCATTTCGACCAATGAAGTTGCGCCTTCAGGTGTCTGCTGGAATTTCTTGAGCGCGTAGTAAAAGAAGTTTTCATGCGAGGCGCATTGATCGCATTCCTGCAAGTCCTGCCACTCACGCAGCAGTTCATGATTGCCGCTGCTCTCGAGATACTTAAGCAGGCTGCCTTTTTTTTCCAGCGCATAGCCAGTGAGTAAGTTGGGAATGCTGTGCGTGTTGCTGGAAATGAAGTACACCGGGCGGTCCATCACCTGCGGGACGTGGCGCTCGATGTTCTGCCACCACATGCGGGTGGCGCGCCAGTACTCGCTCAGAGATCCGCTCAAGAGGCGGATGCCGAAATTGCAGCGCCGCGCGGCGATCTTTTTCAGGATGACAGCAAAAGTGCTTCCCCACACCGCGTGCAGGCGCAGCAGATCCTCACCACTGATGCCCAGGTGATCCCGTAGTTCCTGGAATGCCGGGCTGTCCGGATCGCCGATCGCATCCCAGGAGGGCGACTGCCAGTCGCGCAGCAGGTTGTGCATCTTGTTCCACTCGATCTGGAAAGCGGTCAGGTTGGGGACGATATCCTCGATGTCTGAGCGGCTGGCGATGTAAACCGCCAACGTGCTCTTTCCATCGTAGTAGGTGGTGCGGCGGCGGGCCCGTGCGGTCACCTGCTGCCAGGATTCCACATCCGGGTAACCCTGGCGGGCGAAAACCTGCCCGCTCTGCCCAAGCACGACCGAGCGCACCTCCGTAATGCATTCCGGCAGGCGCAGGCTGGTGTAGATGAAGGCGGAAGTGTCGGGCATGACCTTGCGCGCGTCAGGATGCAGCGAGGAGTTCATACCGGCGTGCACTTCCTCGAGGGTGCGGATCTGCACCTCGGTTGATGACCTCAACAGGGAGTAGATCGTCCGTAAATAAAGATCGATCTCATCGCTCGCGCTTTTGGGTACGGTTCTTTCCATAATCAAGGATTCCTTTGCAGAATTGTAGCACAAGCTGGCACACGAATTGAGTGCGGATTCGCAGGAACAGACAGGGTGGTTTGAGAATGACTGGATCGCGTAGGAAGGTGAAGGTTAAACCTGCAGCCCCGATAGGGTGTCTGGCAGTTCTGCGAGCGATTCGATCACGGCATCTGGCGTGATGTCGCTGGAAAGTTGGTTTTCCGAGCGCTCAGCGCGGCGTTTAATCCACACGGCGCGCAAGCCGGCGTTCTGCGCCCCCAGAATGTCCGCAGTGAGTGTATCGCCCACCATCACCGCGTTCGCGGAAGGCACTTCCAGCCTGGTCAACGCGCGGGAATAAATGCGCGTATCCGGCTTACGGATCTTTTCCACCGCGGAGATCAGGATCACATCGAAATACGGACGCAATTTGAACATGTCGATCAAGCGGTTGGCGTTATCCGCGTTGGCTGCGTTGGTGATTATCCCCAGTCGGAAACCGGCATCTTTCAGCACTTGCAACGTAGGCAATGCATCACTCTCGAGTTGCCAGTGATTCTCGGTCGCACGGTACATGTTTTCCAACGCGTTTTGCACCAGGCTATTAAGCGGATCGTAGATCTCGTAAGTGGTCAATACCTGCGCCAGGTACTGCTCGATTGGACGTTCGGTCATGTCTTCATCGCGCGAGCGGTAATACTCGTTGATGATCCGGTCGAACCGCATGGCGAAATCGTTGGCGTCGACTTGGTAACCAGCGGTTCGCAACGACTGCGCCAGCACGAGATAGGCTTCTGCCATGACCCGTTTGTAATCACCCTCGAAATTGATCAGGGTGTAGCCAAGGTCGAAAAGAACTGCCTGGACAGGTCCTTTTACGGTCACGATCAATTCTCCTCCCTGTGGAAACGATAGATTTCTACTGCCATCAATCTGATATAACCCGCTACCCCTCTAGTAGTGACGTTCGGGTTGATATTCGTTTAAGAGCGGTTCAGCACGCAGGTAACGCTTGAGGTTTTCGGCGAACATGATTCCGGCGCGCTCTTTGTACCTGGGGCTGAAGCCGGACACATGCGGTGTGAGGATCAGGTTGGGAGCTTTCCACAGTGGGTGGTCCGGCGGGAGAGGCTCCTGCGAGAAAACGTCCACCGCTGCGCCTGCGAGGTGCTTGTCAGTTAAGGCTTGCAGCAAGGCTTTTTCATTCACCACCCCGCCGCGCGAGACGTGCACCAGGAAGGCGCCCGGTTTCATACCTTTCAGTTCTTCCTCCCCGATCAAGCCGTTGGTTGAGGGGGTGAGTGGAAGGGTCACAACCACGTAATCGCATTCCTTCAGCATCGAGTTGAGCGCTTCGATGGGGTAGAGGCGGTCAAAAAGATCGCCGCCCGGATCGCCGTGTCCTGCGACGGTGTAGCCGTGATCCTCGGGGTGCATTACGTCGCGTTTTGCCGCCAGCACCTTCACATCGAATGGACGCAGCAGCCGGGCGACCTCGCGGCCAATACTGCCGTACCCTACAAGTCCTACGGTCGATCCGGTCAACTCGACGGGTGAAAAGCGGTTCCAGCGGTCACCCGGCCATTCAGCTTTTTGCTGGTTGGCTGCCAGGTCTTTCATATGGTGACCCAGCGCCAGCAGCATCATGAGGATGTACTCACCCTCCTGGATGGCGGACGCGCCGCTCATAGAGGTGATTTTCAATTCCTGGCGGTTGAGCAGATCAGAGCCGTGGATGAAATCAATGCCCGCGTAGTGGAATTGCACCCACTTTAAATTGGGCACTTGAGCGAGATCTGGCAACAGGATATCAGTGTAGAGGACTTCAGTACGATGCCACACATCATTGGAAATCTCTTCGTTCTTGGTGGCTGGATTGAATGTAAAGCGGATGCGTGGCGAGAGACCCCGCAACTGCTGCATCACTGTCTCAGGAAATGGGACGGTGGTGAGCACCTCGATATTTTGCTGGGAAGCCATTTTAACTACGATCCTTTCAAGTAGATCCCGCCCGGGTCCAATTCTTCGCGCAACAACTTCAGTTCAGACTCGAGTGGAGGTTCAGTGGCGCGAATGACGGGCGCCGTGCGGATAGCCCAACCGGTGTTTTCCTGTACCTGTTCCACTGTGCAACCCGGGTGCAAGGCGGTGAGAATCAGTTCACCGCTTTCATCCGGTTCAAGCGTACCCAGGTTGGTGACGACCAGCACCGGGCCGCCACCGCGTGCGCCTGTGGCTTCACGTTGCGCCCGTCCGCCCAAAAAACCAGCCGAGGTGGCAAAATCGACTTTCTCAGGGAAGCGCCGTTTCTGGTGCGGGGTCATGATGTAACAGCGGTTAGCCCAACCAGCAATCTCCTGCGACCCGCCGGAACCGGGCAGGCGCACCTTGGGTTTCTGGTAATCACCGATCACAGTAGCGTTGATGTTGCCGAAGCGGTCGATCTGCGCGCCGCCCAAAAAACCCACATCGATGTTGCCGCGCTGCAGGTACTGGGAGAAGATATCGAACATGCCGCATACGGATACCGCGCCGCTGACCAGTGTGGGGTCGCCAATCGAGAGCGGCAGACGCGCCGGGCGGGCGCCGATGACGCCGGCTTCGTAGATCAATTGCAGGTTGGGAGCGTGCGTGCGGCGCGCCAGGTTGCAGGCCAGGTTGGGCAAGCCTACTCCCACGAAGACCACATCGCCGTCACGCAGCAGGCGGGCAGCGTTGATGCACATCAGTTCCGAGGCGGTATAGCTCAATTCCGGCATATAGATTCCTTTATTCTTAAAAATTTGTCCACTAATGACCATTCACTAATCACAGGTCACAAATTTAATTTGTGATAATTCGTGTCATTCGTGGACAACGATTTAATAATCACCATAATTGACGGGGGCGGCGAAGCGCGGTTTAACCGCCAGGCGGGCGTGGGTTTCCACGCCGAGTTTCTGCCAGTATTCCTCCGCGTCCTTCACGCCGAATACCCATTCGTCCAACCACGCCTTCACGCTGGCGCGGTCCTCGCTGATCTTGTCCCAGTTTAAATAAAAGACATTGTCGCGGTCGTAATATCCCTGGGTGTAAGAGGGGTGGGCACAGTGCGGCACGTGACAAACGGCAGAGACGATCAAGCCGGGTATAAGCGTGCGGTTGGGGTCGGAGCGGATGATTTCCTCATCCACGATCTCCTCGGCAGTGATGATGACCTTGCGCGACGCGAAAGCCGCTTCCTTCTGTTCACCCAGGATGCCCCACACCTGCGCGTTGCCGTTCTTGTCGGCGCGTTGCACATGAATGATTCCCACATCCGGGTTAAGCGCCGGCACGGTGATGACATCGTGCCCCGAGTAAGGGTCTTTCACCCGGCGGATGTTCGGGTTACTATGTTCGAGGTCAGTTGCCGCGGTTTGGTTCATGGGCATGAAGGGTAGACCGGCGGCTCCAGCCTGCAGGCGGGAGATCATGCCGAAATGCGAGTATTCTTCCCATTCAAGGCGCCCGGCTTCCAGTTCTTCGCGCACGATGCGCAGCGAGCCGACGCCGGGGTTACCGATATAGGAGAAGATCAGTTTCTTCGCGCAGCCGGCTGCGACCATCTGGTCATAGATCAGGTCGGGGGTGGCTCGCGCCAGGGTAAGATCCCTCTTACCCTGGCGGATGATCTCGTGACCGGCGGCGAAGGGGATGAGATGGGTAAACCCGGCGCAAAACACCAAATCTCCATCGTGGACATGCTCCGCGATCGCTTCAGTTAACGTGCAAACTTTTGACATGGTGCTCTTTCCGGCTGGCATCAGGCTTTGCGCAAGATGTTCTGGATCTGCTCGTGCATGTAAAGCTGCAGGTAGTGCAGCCCGCCCGAGTTCTTGCCGCTGGAGCCGGAACCTTTCCACCCGCCGAACGGCTGGTAGCCAGGCCAGGCTCCGGTAGTGGAGCCCATCGGGCGGTTGGCGTAAGTCACGCCGGCTTCGATATTCTCAAAGAACCAGGCGGCTTCCTCTTCCGTGCCGTAGAACCCGGCGGTGAGACCGTAATCCACGTCATTGGCGATCTTCATCGCCTCTTCCAGTTTCTCGAATTTTCCGACCGTGCTGATGGGCACGAACATCTCGTGCTTCCACAGGCGATGATCGTAGGGCAATTCGGCAAGGGTGGGGGCGCAGAAGTAACCCTTGGCGTACGCACCCTCGGTGAGCACCTTGCCGCCGGTGAGGATCTTCCCGGCTGCCTTGAGTTCACCCACAAAGTACTGGTAGTCGTGGTAGCTACCCTTGTTGATCACAGGACCGAGATAGGTGGAGCGGTCGGTCGGGTCGCCGATGGTCAATTTTTCGGTAAGTGCCACCATGCGGGCGACCAGTTTGTCATAAACCGGAGCTTCAATGAGGATACGCGAATTGGCGGAGCATTTCTGCCCTTGCAGACCGAAGGCTGAGCGGACGATTCCCACCGTGGCGGCTTCGAGGTCGGCGTTTTTCGTGACGATGGAGGGGTTCTTACCGCCCAATTCCAGGATAGTGGGGCGAACCCAGCGGCCCTGGGCGAAATCGCGGAAGATCTTCATACCCACGTCAAATGAGCCGGTGAAGGTAATGCCGTCCACCTCAGGGCTTTCGATGAGCGCCTGTCCGAGCGTGGAGCCGGGGCCGGTGACGTAGTTGAAGACGCCATCGGGGATGCCCGCTTCCTGGAAGCACTCGGCGATCAGGCGGGAGGTCCACGGGGTATCGGTGGCGGGTTTTATCACCAGGGTGTTGCCAGTGACCAGCGCAGCGCCGGAAGGTCCGCCGGAAAGGGCACCCGGGAAGTTGAACGGGCTGATCACCAGCCACACGCCGTAAGGTTTGAGCACGGAGGTGTTGCGGCTGACATAACCAGTGAGCGGGTCGCTGCCCATCGGACTGATGAAACCGTTGTTGGCTTCCATGCGGTCGCAGGAATAGCGGATGAGGTCGGCGGTTTCTGCTACATCACCCAGTCCTTCCATGCGATTCTTGCCGACTTCAAGGGAGAGGACGACGCCCATCTCGAAAGTGCGACGGTCCATGATCTCGGCGGCTTTGCGCAGCAAGGCGACGCGCTCTTGCCACGGGGTGTGCGCCCAGCCACGGGCTGCCTTACGGGCAGCGGAGAGGGCGGCTTTGGCGTGTTCAGCGTTGCCTTTCTGGAAAGTTCCCAACAGGACATCCGTGTTGGCGGGGAAGCGGTTTTCAAATTTTTCTTCGGCATAAACGTCCTTGCCGTTGATCAACATCGGGTAATCCTTGCCCAAGTCAGCTTTGATACTGGCAAGTGCCGCGTCATACTGCTCGTGCAGCATTTCGGGCGGATCGAACATGGTCGCGTAGGTTAACTTAAACGACTGATCTGAAGCCATATTTGAGTTGCCTCCTGGTGGATTTGAATGTTGCCAGCGCGAAAAGGCGCGGGTCAA
The DNA here is from genome assembly GCA_002347485.1 of Anaerolineaceae bacterium UBA2260. GTDB lineage: Bacteria > Chloroflexota > Anaerolineae > Anaerolineales > Anaerolineaceae > UBA6107. The sequence continues at coordinate 18,781 of DDXM01000052.1, forward strand.
AATAAGTATAGCAAAGGTCTATTGCGGCGTCAAAGTTATATACAGGACGTGGTCAATTGTTGGTGGAATGACCCGCCAGTTGGTCGGCCAGGTGGATGAACGAATCCGATGTCCACATCCGTCCGGAACCGAGCGGATATTCCCCACGCAAGGCGTCCTTCCAGCGTCGTGGGATCGCCTCAAATCCGTAAAGCGCACCGGCGATCGCACCCGCGACGCTGCCGGTGGTATCCGCGTCATTGCCCAGATTGACCGCTTGCACCAGCGCTTCTTCGAACGAGCGCGTGGTCAGCACCGCCCACAACGCGCATTCCACGGTGTGACGCACCCAGCTGGTGTTAGCGAGAGTATCACGGCTGCGCATGGCCGCCAGTTGGACCAAAAGGCTGAATTCCTCGGCGAGATCTGCCTGTTCAGCCGCGATCGTGACGGCAGCGCGAAGCGCGGCATTCGGCGGGGTATCCATGGGGCGGTGCACCAGTTCGAAAAGGATAACGTTTAGCAAAGTGCATGCGCCAACACAGTCCGGGTGGACATGCGTGACTAGCGATTGCAGGCGGGATTCTTCAATAAGCTGTTTTGGCTTCTGCCAGCGCGCCACTGCCACTGGCCAGGCGCGCATCAGCGAACCGTTGCTGGCATTTTCGGGATTTTCCTCCTGCGCTATGCGCGTCGCCACTTGCCAGGGAGAGCCGCCAGCGACCATGCTCAGCACCCGGCGGGTGTGGATGCCGATATCCGACGGGCCGCTGCGGTACCAGGCGCTGAAGCGCTGCGCCAGGTCTTCGGGATCGAGGGGATCATGCGCCAGCAGCGATTCCGCCAGCGCCAGCGCCATTTCGCTATCATCGGTGAAACTGCCCGCTGGCAGGGGACCCGCGGTCATTTCGGTCTGCAGATCGTAAACCGGGCGCGCTGGATGAAATTCCAATGGCATACCCAGCGCGTCGCCCACCGCCGCGCCGACAGCGATTCCCCTCAACCTGTCTTGTTCATCATTCATGCCATAATTATCGCAGAGATTCGGGATTGCATCACCTGATTCGTAAAAAGGTGATATTAATGCTTTTCATATATTCCTTTGATATGCTTAATTTGTTGGATAAATAACCAAATAACACTAGGAGAGGTGAGTTATGGATAAAAAAGTATTTGATGCGATGAATGAGCAGATCAAGCACGAATTGTATTCCGCCTATTTTTACCTGTCGATGTCCGCCTGGGCTGAATCTGAGAACCTGCCGGGCGCTGCTGCCTGGTTGCGCTTCCAGGCTAAGGAGGAGCAGGAACACGCGATGAAGTTTTATGATTACCTGCTCGACCGAGGGGAGAAGGTTAACCTGCTTGCCATCGACAAACCGCCGGTGGAATTCACTTCGCTGAAGGATGTTTTCGCTAAAGTGTATGAGCACGAACAGAAAGTGACCGCCTTGCTAAGTGCTATTTACGAGAAAGCGCTCGAAGCCAAGGATGTTCCCAGCCAGGCGCTGCTGCACTGGTACCTGATGGAACAAGTGGAAGAGGAAAAGAATGCTTCAACCATCCTGGCAATGGTAGAGAAGGTCTCCAGTAGCGTGGGCGGGTTGTACCAGTTGGATCACCAGCTCGGCAAGCGTGGCGAATAAGCAACAGAATTGTGTTTCACATAACGGATGGCGAAATTTCTGCCATCCGTTTTTACCGAGTGATTAGTGAGTCGCTATCGCCGCCCTGGCGGGCAAACACAACGCGTTCTTCTTTGACCAGGGTGCCGGTGTAGATGGTCCTGCCGGGGATCACCTGCCAGCCGCTGAGGATGAAGGGAAACAACTCCGCGCTGCCGATCCATTCCCCCTTGTACTTGCGCGCGATGTGCACGTGCGAACCGGTGGCGTTGCCGCCCTCGCAGGAGGGATGACCGACCGGGTCGTTGGCTTCCAGCCGGGTGCCCTGCGCCACCCGGTCTTCGGCGGCAATGTGCATGTAAAGCACTTCCCAACCGGTGGGCAGGCCGTTCTCATCCTCCAGCGTTTGCATCACCACGCCGTTATCCGAGCGGGTGACGGTGCCCGATGCGACCGCGACCGCGTACTTCGGTGAAACGAAACAACCAGCGTCCTTGATGTTCGGCGCGAAATCGAGTGCGCCTAGCGGAGTGCCTTCCACCCAACTGTAATGCGGCCCGGCGGTGAACACCCATACCTCGCCTTCCGCGAACGGCAGCTGCAGTTCCGGGGCGACCACTTGATCCGTGAGCAGCGGCTCCACGCGCGAGGCGCAGATCATGGGATCTCCGAACATCGCCTGGTAACGCTGGAGAAATCCATCTGCGCCAAGCAGGCGCGCTTCCCATTCGAACGAGGGGTAGAGACGAGCGAAGAGGTGTATAACGCCGACTGACCCGGCGTTGAGGTTGGCGGGAACGCGCGCGCCTGTTTCATCGATGAAGATCATATCGTTCAAGGTGCCATAGCGCCAGCCGTAATACCCCGCGTTGATCATACGCGCCGCCAGCGATAGCTCCTGATAAAGTCCCTTGAAGCGCTCGTTGTTCAGTCCCAATGGATGGTAGATGTCGACTGGCGGGTAGTGACCGTAAACCAGGCCGGAGCGATATTCAATGAATGCCAATAGCAGAAGCGGATTGACCGACTGATTTTCCGCCACGCGCTGCACCACTGCCGCTCCGCTGATACGCTCGCCTGCCACCAGCTGGCTGAAGGAACTCAGGTAACCGCCGGCGTTGTTCACAAATTCCGTAATATTTAACTCTAGGGCGCAGGGCGAATTGATCACCGCGCTGTCCGGCAGGATCATGGCGCGTTGCTCACGATTGGCATCGTTAATTGGGATGACCAGGTACTGCCCAGGTGGGATGATGCCGCTTTCCGGGAGGAGATTGGGAGAAGTGATCTCTGCGGAGGTCACGCCGAAGTGGCTGGCGACCACGTTAAGCGTGTCGCCAGACTGAGCGGCATAAACATGATAAAACTGCTCATTCACTTGCGGACGCGGCACGGGTGTGCCAGGGGCGGCGGGTGTGTTTTCGATGATCGGTGAAGTTGGCGTGCGGCGGGATTCGAAGATCGCCGGATCGAGCGTGGGGTAAGAGCGCAGAACATACCCCAAATCCTTGATCGGAAAGTTGCACGCGGTCAGGATGAACAAGAGCAGGAACAGAAGCGGAAGGATTTTCTTGCGCTTCTCCCCACTGTAGATTGGATCAGTTTTACTCATCAGCCCTCAATCGAATTATAGACGATTGTCCAAAGTAGGCGCATCTGATTGGTATAATGGGATTGAAAATGAGCATGATGAATTGAGGTTTTATGACGAAAGCTAAAGTAGCTGTATTGCGAACCACCCCGGAGACTGTCCTGCAGGACTATCAGCGGCTTTTTGAACTGGCAGGCGGCGGTAAAGCGCTCGATCCTTCCACCACCACCATCCTGAAGGATAATATCTCCTGGCATTTTCCCATGCCCAGCGCTAACACCACCCCCTGGCAGCTGGAGGGCACGATCCTGGCTCTACGAAACAACGGTTTCAATGATATTTCCTGCGTGCAGAACCAGACCGTCGTGACCAACGCTTTCAAAGGAGAGGACCTGAACGGCTATGTGCCCATCTTTAAGGCATATGACATCCCGGTTTTGTACAACTTTAAAGAAGAGGACATGAACTGGGTAGAGTACATGCCTAAAGCGAAGATGAACGCGCTCAACCACATCTACCCCGAGGGCATCTACATCCCGGATTACTTCATGGGCAAGAATATTGTTCACCTGCCCACCGCCAAGTGCCATATCTACACTACCACCACCGGGGCGATCAAGAACGCGTTCGGCGGGCTGCTCACCAAGCACCGCCACTACACGCATTCTTACATTCACGAGACCATCATCGACCTGCTCGCCATCCAGAAGGAGATCCACAGCGGTCTNNGAGGTGAAGAATGTTATCCTGGCTTCTGAAGACCAGGTGGCGATCGACGCGGTGGCAGCCAAATTGATGGGCTTCGACCCGTTGAGCATCAATTACATCAACCTGGGGCATTCCCAGGGGCTGGGCGTGGGCGATCCGCGCGAGATCGAGCTGGTGGGGGACGACGTGAGCAATGAGAACTGGCACTTCAAGGTGGGGCACAACCTGCACCAGTTCATGGGCTGGCTTACCTGGTATGGACCAACCAAGTTCCTGCAGAAGCTGGTGACGCGCACGCCGCTGGTGGCGATCCCCATCGGATTCTCAGAGGTGTATCACGATTATGTACACTGGCCGCTAAAGGAAAAACATGTTTTCAAGGCCTGGTGCGAGACTACCGCGTGGGGGCAGCTCTTCCTGCGCTATCAGAAAGAGGGGCATCTCGCTAGTTAATGATGTCTTGATGAACGGTTGAGAGTTTTGTAAAGAAAGTTACCGGGTATTCCGCAAGGAAACCCGGTTTTGTTATCTCTTAATCGCCTGTTTCGATGATCCTGGCGTAAAACTCCGCCACTTGCCGGCGCACCGCGGAGACCTCTGCGCGGGCAAGGACGATCTCGAGATTGCGGTTGGCGGCCGCGCGGCGCAGGCCTTCATCCTCGATACCGCGCAGCACCGCCGCGGCGAGCGCAGATGGGTCGGCCGGGTCGACCAGCAGACCATTCTCACCGTTGGTGATCCATTCGCGGATCGACTCGATATCGCCGCAAACCGGCAGGCAGCCAACCGCCATGGCTTCCAGCAGCGAATTGGGTGTGCCATCGTGCACGCTGACCGACACGGTCACCATCGAGCGGGCGAACTCGCGCCACAATTCCTGCTGCGAGAGCATCGGCAATAGAGTGACGTTATCGAAAATATGCAGATCCTCGATCCAGCGCAGCGCTTCCGGCTGCCCTGCCATCCAGGTGCAGATAAACTGGGTATTGGGATGGCGCTTGAGCACCTGCGGGATGGATTTGAAAAAGGTGTCGTTGCGCACCGAACCCGAGCGGAAGCCGCGCGGGTTGATCACCTGCCAGGGCACCGCCAGGCCTATCCCGCGCGTAGCCTGTTCGATCTCGCCCAGGTCAATGCCGCCATTGCCGGGCACCGCCAGCGAAGGCTTAGCCGGGTTGAATGACCAGGAGCGCGCCAGCCTGATGTCCCGCTGTGTGTCAGACATCAACCCGTTGGCGCGCAGCAACGCGCGGCGCGTGCTGGCTGCCATCGCGTTGGTGGTTTCGGCGTGGTAGGTCAGGTCATTGCCCCAGGTGGAAAGAATGACCGGAATGCCGGAGGGGGTGAGACCCGCGAGCATGCCCTCGTAAGGGATGCGCAGCGCGTGCACGAGGTCGGGTTTGATCCGCGCGAGCAGTTCCAGGTATTCTTTCTCCTTGCGTTCAACCGTCCATGGACCCAACCAGTGGCGCAGGTCAGATGCCACGGAGCGCAGATGAGCGATCATGCGCGTGCGCCTGGTGGTCTTCTTCGCAGCGCCGCCTGCCTGGCTGCCCGCCATACCGGCGAACGCCAATGGCATTTCGATGATCTCGCGCACTCCCTCGATTGGAGAGCAAGAATATGTGCTGGCCAGGTAAATGGCATACCCCAGGGGTTGGAGCATTTTGATCCAGCGCCTGGTGATGGGACTGCGCCCGTCGGCGATCAATAGCAGTTTCATCTTTCGACCTCTGCGTGGTTAAAGAACACTTTCCACTGCCCGGGCGAAGGTTTCCACCATGGCTTCAATATTGACCTCTTCCGCGACGACTCGGTAGGAAGCCAGCCCCTTGCGGCGCAGCGCGGGCAGGTCAGACAGCGCCTGCTGGATGGTATGGGTCAGGGTGTGCTGACTTTCATCTGCCAGCACCCAGCCATTCTCGCGCCGCACCAGCTCGCCCTGGGTGCCATCCGCCTGCCCGACGATGACCGGCAGGCTGTGCGCCATTGCCTGCTGCACCGCCAAACCGCCGGTGCCCGGCAGAATGAACAGGTCAGCCGCTGCGAAATAAGGATCAAGCTCTGCGCCGTGCTTGGCGCCAGTAAAGGTGGTGCGCGGGTAGATCTCCCAGGCGAGTTGTTCCAGCCGGAAACGGTCAGGCCCGTCACCTACGATGGTCAGCTGCGGTTTATTTTGCGCTGGCAGCGCGGCGAGCGCGCGCAAGAGGGTATCCACGCGCTTGCGCGGTTGCAGGCGGCCGACGAATAAGAGCTGAGGCGTGTTGTCTGTGTAAAACGCGGGGCGCTCGATCGGAGGGGTGGAGGGACGGGGAGTGACCGCGTTGGCGGCGACGAACACGCGCGCAGGGTTCATACCCGCCCGGATATACTGCTCCGCCCCGGTTTCGGAATAGGCGATGACAGCCTGCATGTGGCGCAGCAGGTTGCGATGCAAATGGGTAGAGAGAGTTCCCACGCGCGGAATGCCCAATCCCCAGCCAATGACCGGGAGTCCGCGCAGGTGCATCCAGCGGGCGGCGGTGGGATTGGAGAGGTTGCGCGGATTGATTTCCATGATCAGCGCGCGCGGCTGCCAACGGTACAACCATGGCAGAATCCCGAGCTGCCAGTAGGCGTAGGCGTTGCCGCTGCCCAGGTGAAGATTACGCGCATGCACGTGGTGGGCAATGGTGAGACCCTTGGCGGTTTCCACCGCTTCTTCAGCGCGCGGCTCGCCAGCGAAGAGACTCAGCCCTTGCAGGCAGGCGGTCGCCAAACGGTCGAAGAAGGCCACCCGGTACTCGGGTAAAATACGCTGCTGCAAGCCGACCCGCGCGTGGATCATATTCATGCCACCATCACCTGCACCTGCGAGCCGCTGTGGGCTTTAACGACCTCGATGCGCGCCGGGAAGGCGTCCTTCAATTCTTCGAGATGGGTGATCACCAGTATCTTCTCAAATTCCGCGCTGACCAGGTTGATGGCTTCCACCAGGCGCTGACGCCCGTCGGCGTCCTGGCTGCCGAAGCCCTCATCAATCACCAGGGTCTGCAGGCGCGCGCCGGCGCGGTGAGCCAGCACCCGGCTCAACGCCAGGCGGATGGCGAAGTTTATACGGAAGGCTTCACCGCCGGAGAACATTTCATAGGCGCGTTCGCCAGAGGAATCGCGGATGAGAATGTCGAGCGTTTCGCGGCGGTCGTCGCGTTTTTTATCCTTAAACTCGCGCTGCGTCTCGAAGGTGAGCGACATGCTGCCCGAGCTCAGGCGGTCAAGGATCTCGTTGGCATGCGCCTGGATGTCCGGAAGCGCCTGTTCGATGAGCAGGGCGGGGATGCCGTCCTTGCCAAAGGCGCGTTCGAGCGTCTTGTGATCGGAGATCTTTTCGTTCAGTGCTTCCTTTTCCTCCAGCCGGCGCGCTTTCTGTTCGCGCTGGCGGTCGAGCACTTCTACTTCATTGCGCGCGTAACCCAGTTCGTTGAGCGCCTGGTTCAACTGTTCCTGCGCGCTGTAATAATCCTGTTCCAGGGTGAAGGTATCTGGGAGGGTGGCGGTTTCCAGCGCCAGTGTTTCCTCCGCCTGTTTTAATTCGTCCTTCATGGTATCCAGGCGGGCGGTGATCTTTTTAATCGTTTTCTCCAGCGCGCCGATCTCGCGCTCCAGCGGCCCCAGGGAAGCCCTGGCGCTGTCGATCCGGCGCAACTTCTCCTGGCTGGCGCGTCCTTCCAACTCAGTCTGGCGCAGGTTCTCATGCGCCGCGGCATCGTACCCCAACTCCTTCAGGCGGGCGTCAATGGCAGCGAGTTCCTGCCGGGCATCGGGGGCGAACGATTCAGCGCCCAATAGTTCGATCAACTCCCATAAACGCGGCGCGTCCTTTTCCTGCCAGGCAGCCACAGCGGTTTGCGCCTGGCGCAACGCTTCGCTCCTGGAATCGAGATCGCGTTGGTCGGTTTTCAGGCTATTTTCGACCTGCTGCAAGTTGATGAGCGCGGATTCCAATTCATTCAAGCGGGTGTCACATTCCTCGATCCGTTTTTTATTAGCGCGGAATCGATTACCCTTTTCAGTACCACGGGCTTGCAGATCCTCCAGCAATCTCATGCGCTCTTCATCGGTGAGGGTCTTTTCGCATGTCGGGCACACCGCGCCGCTGAGCTGCTCCAACTGGTCCATATGCGCCCTTATCTCTTTCGTTTCCAGGGCAAGCTGGCTATTCTCGGTGATCAGGCGGGTTTTTTCTTCACGCAGGTTGCGGATCTCGGATTCAATGCCTGGCCGCGCAGCCACCTTCTCGGTCGCTGAAGCGACGCGCGCGGTTAGTTCCTGCACGCGCTGTTGCAGAACGATGATGGCATCTTCCTGCGTCTTGATCTCCGCTTCTTTCTTGCGTAGGTTTTCCAGTTCGGTCAACAACCGCGAACGTTCGCGCTCAATCACCAGTTGGGGCGCCTGGCGTTGCACCTGGTACTGGTGAAAATTCGCCGCGAGCTTATCCCACTCAGCCAGTTGGGCGCGCGCGGTCTCCCAGGCGGTTACCTCGCGGTTGATCTCTTCCTCCTGCGCCAGGGTTAACCGGTATTCCTCCTGCTCCTGAAGGCGCTGCGCCAGGTTTTCGGTTTCCTGGTCCAGCTCAGCCTGCACACGCTGTACTTCCGCACGCTGTTTTTCAACCTGCTTGCGTTCGTTATTGATGCGCTCCATGATGAGCCGCTGCTGATCGAGCAGGGTCTTGCGGGCTTCAAAAAGAGCTTTCTTTTCACCCACCTCTTTTTTCAGCAGGGCGAGCCTGGCTTTGCGGATGTTTTCCTGCGCCAGTTCGGTCTCGATCTCAGCCAGCAAGGCGTTCACCTGCGCCAGCTCCACCTCCAGCAGCTTGCGCCGGCGGGCTGCTTCTTCGCGGTAGCTTTCCCAAACTTCCAATCCCAGAATACCGGAAAGGATGCGTTTACGATCCCCTGGACGCTGCTGGGCGAATAGGTCAGCTTTACCCTGCAGGAAGAAGGAAGCGTTGATGAAGGTTTCGTAATCAAGGTGCAGGGTGCGGCGGATAAGTTCTTCTGTGCCGCGCATGGTGGATTCGGTCAGCACTCGCCAGCCATCCGGCGACATGGCGCGAAATTCGAGAACGGTGGACTTGTCGCGCGGTTTGCTGCGCTGCACCTGGTAGAGGGTTCCCTCGTAATAAAAATCCAGAGTGACTTCGGCGGTGTTCGCCTGCAGGTTAATGACAGCGTCATCGCGGCGGCGCGCTTCGCCAAACAGCGCCCAGGTGATGGCTTCGAGCAGGGAGGATTTCCCGGCGCCGTTGGCGCCCGAAATACAGGCCAGGTTGAATCCTGAAAAATCGATATCCGCTCGATCTTTGTAGGATAAAAAACCGCTGATCTGCATACGGTGGAGGATCATTCCAGTTCGCTCTCTTCCTCTTCAGTTCCCGTGGCAGCGCCGGCTTGACGCGTGACCAGCACCTTGTCCACGCGGTGACCGTCCATATCCAGCACCTCCACGCGCAGATCCTCCAATTTAAAGCACTGACCAGGCGAGGGGATGGATCCGATCTGGTTCATTACAAAACCGCCAACTGTCTGGTAACCTACCTTATCCTCCTCGGGGAGGGAATCAATGTCGAGAAGGTCTTTGAATTCATCGATGGGCAGCAAGCCATCCAGCAGGTAAGAGCCGTCCTCGCGCTGAACGATCTCAGGTTCATCCACCTCACCCTTGCTCGGCAATTCGCCGATGATCGCCTCGAGCACGTCGAAAAGGGTCACAAAACCCATCACGCCGCCGTATTCGTCTATGACCAGCGCTTCGTGGACGCCCAATTCTTTCTCCATCTCCAATACCCGCACGGCGGGAGTATTCTCAGGGATGAAGAGCGGTTTTTCGAGCAGATCAACGATGTTGAACGGTTCACCGGTGAGGGCTTTTTCGAGCAGCGTTTTAGCCTTCAGAATGCCGAGCACATTGTCGAGCGATCCGCGTGACACCGGAAAACGCGAATAAGGGCTTTCCAAGACCCGCTTGATGATTTCGTCGATCTTGTCTTCGGCGTCCAGCCAGGCAATCTCGGTGCGGGGGGTCATAATGGCGTTAATCGAGCGCTCGTTCAACCTGAAAACCCCCTCCACCATGTCCTGTTCAGCTTCGCCGAACACACCCACTTCGGTGCCCTGGTCGATGAGCACGCGGATCTCCTCTTCTGTTATGGGTGGTTCGTCGGATGGTTTCATGCCCAGCAGGCGCACGCCCAGCTCGGTGGAGGCTGAGAGCAAACCGGTCAGCGGAGCGGTGATACGCGAAATGAAGCGCATGACCCCGGATACGCTGGAAGCGATCTTTTCCGGGTTGTTGAGGGCGATGCGCTTGGGAATGAGCTCGCCGATGACCAGCGAAAAATAGGTAGTTACCAGCACCACGATCACCAGCGCCAGGGTGGATGCGACGGATGCCAGCCAGGGTACGCCGGTGAGGACATCCGCCAGGCGTTCCGCCAGCGTTGCGCCGCCGAACGCACCAGTGAGCATGGCGATCAGGGTGATGCCGATTTGCACCGCGGAGAGAAATTTGCCCGTGGACCCAGCCAGTTCCAACGCCTGCCAGGCTCCCTTATCGCCTTCCTCAGCGCGTTGCTCCAGGCGCACCTTGCGCGCGGAGACGATGGCGATCTCGGACATGGAAAAGAACCCGTTGAGAAGGATGAGGATAAAGACAACGAGGATCTCGACGAAAGTATTGGACATTATAGACTCACATCCGGGTAGATCGCGGAGCCGCTCCCGGAGACGGCCTGAATAATGGACTGGGCGGTGGATTGGAGGTGGTCGAGCTGCCGCGGCTCGCTGTGAATGGAACTCCAATATCTGGACAGTAATTCCATCGGACTGAGACTGGCAATGGATTGGTCAGGCGGCAGGCGCAGGCGCGCCTCTTCTTGCGGTCGGCGGATGAGGTGAAATTCCAGGGCGTTCGCGCACTTCTCGCGCAGCAAGCCTTCATCAAGGAATATTTCCAGTTCGCGCGGATATTCGATGGTGAGTTTGATGATGGCATCAGCAATACGGTCTTCGATCGGCAGTGCGGCAAGGACCTTTTCCATCATGCCATCACGCGTTTTGATCCTCACCAGGCGGTCGAAGAAGGTCCGTCCCGCGATCTTCACGAACCGCCACGAGGTTTTACCCCTCTCGACCTCCGCTACCACGAACCCTTTTTCGTCGGCTGCTTCGCCGAAATCCACACGTTCGATGGAACCGGGGTAGATGACGGGAGGGTGCGCGCCGGGGTTGAGGTCCTGGTGTTTGTGGATATGTCCAAGGGCGACATAATCAAGCCGCGAATCCTTGACCAGCGAGCCGGGCAGCACCAGGTCCTTGCCGAGCATCACAGTGCGCTCGTTGCCATACACTGCCCCCTGCACCGAACCGTGCGCTGTGAAAATGGTCGGCAGTTGCGGGTCGAGTTCCTGCATGCGGTTTTCGAGCAGCAAGGTGACGCGCTTTTCGATCTCTTCGTTGACCGTGTCGTTTTCATCGACTGAGAGTTGCAGCGTTGCCATCAGCGTGGAGCGAAACACCCAGGGCAGGGATAGTACCTGCAGGGGTAATCCCCAAAGGTCTACTGGTTTTAATAGTTCCGGCTTGTGCAGCACGCGCACGTTGGGCACCTGCAGGGTATCGAACTCCTGTAATGTGTGGGCGCGGCCAGAGGCCGGGCTGATATCGTGGTTGCCCACCAGCAGCAACACGGGGATGCCCGCCATTGGCAATCGGATGATGCGCCTGTCCCACTCGCGTTGAAAGGTGGGGGATGGCGTGCGGTCCTTGTAGGCGTCGCCGGCGAAGAGGACAAGGTCCACCTTCTCACTGATGGCGGTATCGACGATCGTGTCCAGCGCTTTTAAAAAGTCGAGCACGCGGATGGGCAGACCGCTTTCGGGGTCGTGTTTTCCGTAGGTGGCAATGTCAATATGGGCGTCGGCAAAATGCAGGATCTTTACCATGGATTGTCCGTTACTATAAGTATAGCGGTTTTCAGGGAGTCTCGCCAAGTTGGTATAGCATGGCTGTCGCCGGCGCGAAGCCGGGGTGAACTTTGGCGCTCTCGCGCAGATCAGCGATGGCTTGATCGGTGTCACCCAGCGCGTAATACGCCAGCGCGCGCCAGTAGTAGGTTTCCTCTAAGATCGGTTCCGACATCACCTTGAGGGTCTGGTCAGCCAGCTCGATCACGTCCGCGTAACGACCGGAGTAATAATAGGCGAAATACGGGCCGGTCTGGTACCACATGATGCGCCAGGGGCGGTCTACCTCGGGGATCTCCGGGTAGAGATTGAAAGCCGTATCGTAATGCGCGGCGGCGGTGGCGTAGTCGTTCAGGTAGACCGCGCTGGTGCCGGCGTTGAACCAGGCAAAGTAACGGTCGCGAATATCCGGTAGTTTGGTTGCCTCGTTTACCGCGCGGTTGTAAGCGATGCGATTGGCTGACGCGTCGCTGGCAAGCGGACCCAGAAGGTTGAGCACATCGTTCTCTTTATCGGGAGGATACACCACTATAAAGATGTAATTGAATGCCCGCCACTTGTCTTCGAGTTCACTGTATGGCACATCGAAGCCGCGGAAGTTTTCGAGGGATTCTTCGGGGATCGGGTCGCTACCGCCGGGTGGGTGGCTAAGCAGGTAAGAATCCTGCGTGGTGAAGATCTGGCGCGCGTCGTCGTATCCGACCAACAGCAAGTAATGTCCCATCCAGCCTTCCTTTTTCAGGTTGGCTGGCTCAAAGCCGTTTTCCACCATCACCGGGAAGCCGGCGTTGATCAGGGTCTTGAGGGTGCGCAGATCGCCGCCGTAACGCCACAGCGCGCGCTGGGCGGTGCGCTCGTTGACGAATTCGATCATCTCGTATGGCATCACGTTCTTGTCGCGTGGATTGGGTTTGAGCACGTCAGCTGCCTCGTTTTGCGTGAGCCCCCAATTATAGAAGGATAAATTCATGGACAGCGTGGCGGGTCCACAGTTGTTCCACAACTGCGGTTCGCTGATCACCCCTGGCAGATAAGTGGAGGAGGGAAGCGCTGTAAGCGTGGGGGTGGGCGAGGTCGCAGCCTGCGGGGTGGAGACGGTGGGAGTGAGCGTCGGTTGATCCAACTGCGCTGAAGTGGGTGCAATGGCGGTAAGCGTGGCTGCCACCGCGGTTGCCACATCCGGGTCTGTCTCACCTCCAGAGGGGACGAACACCGCTTCAGCGGGTGGGTTCAGCCAGTATTTGACACTGGCGTAAGCCTCGCGCGAGTAATAGGTGACGCGCGACCACACCGGCGGCAACGATAGGATGACCGTCAGCAGGACCACGCACCCGGTAATGATCAGCCAGAACTTCCTGCGTTTCGTTAGCATGTTGCGATTATAACATCCTGGATCATAGCTTCCCACGGCGGTGACTGTTCACTGCTTGGGGTTAGCTAGAAAAGTAGTAGAGAAGGCGGTGATTAAGGCAGCGTGTATTTTTCGAAGAATTTCCACATCGTTTCGCTGGCGGAGATATCCATACTGGTATACCCCGCGATCGATTTTGGCAGGGGATTGCCGCCCGGCCAGGTATGACCACCGCCTTCGATGGTGTAAAAGACCACTTCGGCATCATCTTCGCAGACGGTGTAACGCACCCCGCTGACCATACCGATTGCAGGAAGGACTTCCGGTGTCGCGCCGCAACCGTTTAACTCAGCCCGCGCGCTCATCCATTGGGGAATATTCGGGAACGGTAGGTCAAACCCACTCGAGGGTCCGCCAGCGAAGGGCACGATCGGATCCGCTGTGCCATGAAAAGCTATTAACGGCATCGGGCGCGAAGCGTTGCACGACTCCATTGGCAGGATGAACGCCCCGGCAACCGTGCCGGTAGCGGCGATGCGATCGGCGAGTTCGCAGCCCAGCAGGAAGGTCATGCCGCCGCCGTTGGACAACCCATTGACATAAATGCGCGCCGGATCGATGTTGTATTGCGTAGAGAGGGAATCGATCAAGTTGGAGATGAAAATCACATCTTTTGATGTATCAAAACTCTGTTGAGGAAAAGCCAGCCAGCGCTTGGGAAAACCTGTGCCGGAAGGATAGACCACGATGAACTCCTCCCGATCCGCGATCGGGTTCCACTGGCTCACATTCATCTGGTTGGCAGGCCATTGGGCAAAACCGTGAATGGTGATCACCAGCGGTACTGGCTGCGACTGATCGAGATCCTTGGGCACATGCAGCAGGTAACGCCTTGTCTCGCCAGAGGAAATAATCTTCCCGTTGGTGCGGTTGATCAGCAAAACAGCCGCAGTCGCAAGGACCAGAAGCAGCAGAAATAAACCCACGGCGCGTAACAATTTCATCGTTGACCTGGCGGGGGGATTGCCGGACCGCAAGGGCTGGTTTCACCGCGATCCTCTGCGGATAATGACGCGCGCGCGATGTCGCGCAGGTGATTGACGCCGGTAAAGAACTCGCGCATGATCACCAGTGAAAGGTAACGTCCCACCGGTGAGGGGATGGCGCGATCGCTTTTCTTAAACGCGCCGATCAGTTTGAAGAAAGCCATCTCAAGCCACAGCCCAACCCCCGCGGGGACGCCGAAGCGCTTTTTGAATGCAGTGCGGTCAAAGCGCAGTCCGAACATATCCATCATCATGCGGTAACGCATCTGCTGATGCCGGCTGAAGGGCTGCACGCCGGTAATAGCCATCTCGCCGGCAGCCACACGTTCCCCGTACTCCTTCAGCGAAAACGTGCTGGCGTACAGCTTACCATCCAGGTACGAGAACACGCCGGATCCCACCCCGACATATTCCTCAGTATCCACGATGTACTCGTCAATCAGGTGTGTCCCGCCGCGCGCGAAGGTCCAGGCGGAGAGGGGAATGAAGTCATTGGCGAGACCTTCGCTGATGACGTGGTAATAATCCGCCTCGCGGTGAGGTTTGAGTTCACCCACGCTGTTCTTCATCGACTGGCTGACGGATGGGGAGGTCATCAGCGGGTAAAAAGTTACCTGTTGCGCGCCGGATTCAATGACACTGCGGAGATCGTTGCGCAGGATCTCGGGCGTCTGGCTGGGGAAGTTGAAGATCATATCCACGTTAAGCGATTTGAAAAATGGCGCGGCGTAGCGGATGCTTTCGAGGATGGTAGCGCCGGAACCGAATTTCTGAAAGCGGTTCATCTGCTGGAGCAAGCCGTCGTCAAAGCTTTGCACGCCAACCGAGAGGCGCTGCACCCGGTCCTTGAGCAACGCGACCATCTGCGGGTTGAGGTGATTGGGATTGGTTTCGCAAGAAACCTCTCCAATGTCGAAGAGTTCGTGCGCCAGGTCGATGGTGGCAGCCAGTTCCTCTGGCATGATCGTGGGAGTGCCACCGCCGAAGTACAGCGAGGAGAAGCGGTACCCCAGCCCAGACACGATGCGCATTTCATCGCGCAGAGAAGCGAAGTATGATGTGGCTTTCTCCTTGTTAAAAACGAAACGATTGAAAGAACAATAGGGGCAGAGGCTTTCGCAGAACGGCACATGCGCGTATAGGGTGTAGGCATGCCCGTCTTTGGGTGGCGGAACCGCGGCGAGGCGGGTGGTTTTTAGGGAAAGGTACTGTTTCGTTGCGGCTCGCATGATCGCGGTGAGCAGCCGTTCAGCGCCGCGCACGGGCAGGTTGGGGGTGAAGATGGCGTCGGAATTTTGCATGTTGGTTTACCAGTAAGGATATTATATGGATGTCTCGATACTAATAGATCTAAAAAATAATTCTAACATGACATATTGTATTCTTTATACCGATGCCTTGACAACCGATGATTTGATCAAGAAGCGCACTTGACCTGTTTCATGGAATTTTGTACAATTCAATTAATACAATATTAGTCCAATTTAGATTGGAGGACGATGAATAAAAAATTACTATTGGGCATCGGCATTTTTGTTCTCGCTGGACTGGTCCTCATCCTGCTTCTGGATGGAAGGAGAACTCCCACGCCCACCCCCCCCGAACCATTACCGATGACAACTACCACACCAACTACTTCTGCGGTGGTGAAGACCCCGACCGCGGAAATCACTGTTGAACCAACAGAGAGTGCTGTAACAGAAGTTCCTCAATTAACACCGGTGCTTCCCCCACCGGATGAAGCGGCTGAGCGTTTGAACGTGCCGGGTGGATTCGCAATCCGTATCTTCGCCGATAACCTCCCCGGGACGCCTCGTTTCATGACAGCCGGACCGGATGGCGAGCTCTATGTTTCGCTATACGGCAGCGGTGAGATCGCCCGCCTGCCGGACCGTAACGATGATGGGTTGGCCGATGGCATCGAGATCATCGCCGGAAGGATGAACCGCCCTCACGGTATCGAGTGGCATGATGGCTGGTTGTACGTGGCTGAGGCCGGTCGGGTCTCGCGCTTGCGCGATGACGATGGCGACGGGCTGATGGAAACCTGGGAGCTGGTGACCGAGAATATCCCCGGCGCGGGCGGGCATTCCTCCCGCACGCTGCATTTTGGACCTGACGGTTTGCTCTATGTAAGCGCCGGTTCCAGCTGCAATGTTTGCGCCGAAGATGATCCCCGCCGCGCGGCAATCCTGCGCTTCAACCCGGATGGCAACATCCCCGCGGATAATCCGTTCGCTTCGGACCCGGACCCGCGTAAACAGGCGGTGTGGGCGTGGGGGCTGCGCAACAGCGTCGACTTCCTGTGGACGTCCTCCGGTGCGCTGTGGGCAAACCACAATGGGCGGGACAACCTGATGGACGCCCAGGGCTCTTCCGATTCCCTGCCGCCTGAGGAGATCATCATCCCTGTGCAGGGTGGTATGTCGCATGGCTGGCCGTACTGCTACACCGCGGTGAGCGGCATCAACCTGACCTTGCAGGCTGAGGTGATCGATGACCAGAGTGGTCTCCCATTACCCGACGGGTTCGATTGCTCACTCCAGAACGTGGTTCCAGCCTTGTTCACCGACCTGGCGCACAGTGCACCGCTGGGCATGACGCTAGCTATTGAACGGTTGGCGTTTCCCGAGGAGTATCACAACAGCCTCTACGTTGCTTATCACGGCTCGTGGAACACCAGCAATAGTGGCATCCGCGATTGCAAGGTCGAGCGAGTGATATTGGATGGGGAGACACCCATCGGCAGCGAAGTGTTCGTGGACGGCTGGCGCGCCGAGGGGCAAACCTGCGGCAGTGCGGGCACCTGGGGCCGACCCGCGGATGTGATCGTCGGGGCGGATGGTGCTCTATTTATTTCGGATGATAAAGGTGGGCGGGTGTACCGGTTGGTCTACACCGGAGAGTAGGGCTGGGTTACTTTTATGACCGGTACCATTCCAATAGAGCTTCGGGTACCAGGCGCAGCCGGCCATCCAGGAATTTCGGGAGCGCGATCCACATAGCCTCATAGCGCTCTCCGCTTGCTTCGATCAGCGGGTAGACCTGGGGCAGATGAAACACGGGGTCGATAAATTGTGCCGGATAGACATAATCGATCTCGTGTCCCTGCTCCCCGTCGCATGTGAAAAGATTTTCCACAATAAGCGGCTCGCCCGTGATGCGGATGCGGGTATTGAGCTCCTCATGCACCTCGCGCAGCAGGGCTTCGCGGGTCGTTTCGCCAAATTCCACGCTGCCGCCGACGGGACGGTAATAATCATCGCATTTTCGGCTGTCGTGCATTTTGACGACGAAGAGGTGATCGTCCTGTTGCAACCAGGCGAGCACATTGACCCTGATGGTGGTTTGCTTTTCAATGATGATTGGATTGTCGACGAAAACCATTAAAAATGTCGGGGAGGTTCATGGACCTCCCCGACGAGAATATTTTTTGTTTCAAGACGACAACCGGTCGCCTCTATATTCGATATGGCTTACGTCTAACTCTGCTCGGTGAACTCACCGTCCACCACATCCCCGTCGGGGGATGGTGGCTGCTGGTCAGCACCTCCCTGCTCATTGGCGGCTTGCGCCTGCATTACGCGGGCGTAATCCTGTTGCAGGGTTTCGGTCAGGCTCTTGATGCGTGAAATATCATCGCTGTTCATCGCCTGGCGCAGATCCTGTATCTTTGCTTCTATGTCACCCTTTTCACTGGCTGGAATCTTATCGCCGGCTTCCTTGACGGCTTTTTCAACCTGGTAAGCGGCGTTGTCCGCCAGGTTGCGGGCTTCAGCCAGTTCCTTACGCCGGTCGTCTTCAGCCTTGTGCAGTTTCGCTTCTTCGACCATGCGGTCGATGTCCGATTTCTGCAGGTTGGTGGAGGCTGTGATGGTCACCTTTTGCTCGCGGCTGGTGGCTTTATCTTTGGCGGTCACGTTGAGGATACCATTGGCATCGATATCGAAGGTCACTTCGATCTGAGGGATACCGCGCGGCGCGGTGGGGATGCCCTCCAGGCGGAAGCGCCCGAGGGTCATGTTGTCCGCAGCCATGGGGCGTTCGCCTTGCAGCACGTGTATATCCACAGCGGTCTGGCCGTCTTCCGCGGTTGAGAAGATCTGCGACTTGCGGATGGGGATGGTCGTGTTGCGCTCAATGACGGGGGTCATTACTGAGCCCATGGTCTCCACACCCAGTGAAAGCGGGGTCACGTCGAGCAGCAGGATGTCCTTTACCTCGCCGCCCAGCACACCGCCCTGGATAGCAGCACCTATCGCGACCACTTCGTCAGGATTGACGCCCTTGTTGGGTTCCTTGTTGATCAGGCTGCGCACCAGGTCAATCACCTGCGGCATGCGGGTGGACCCGCCGACCAGCACCAGCTCATCGATATCCGTGGCTTTCAACCCGGCATCCTTGAGCGCGCTTTCGAATGGTTTGCGGCAGCGTTCCAGCAGGTGGGCGGTCATCTGCTCAAATTTGGCGCGGCTGAGTTTGGTCACCAGGTGTTTGGGTCCGTTGGCGTCCGCGGTGATATATGGCAGGTTGATCTCAGTTTCCATTACAGTGGAGAGCTCGATCTTGGCTTTCTCAGCTGCTTCGCGCAGGCGCTGCAAAGCCTGGCGGTCGTTGCGCAGGTCGATGCCCTGGTCCACCTTGAACTGGTCAGCAGCCCAATTGACGATGACCTCGTCCCAGTCATCGCCGCCCAGGTGGGTATCGCCGCTGGTGGATTTGACTTCGAAAACGCCTTCGCCAACCTCAAGCACTGACACATCGAAGGTGCCGCCGCCGAGGTCGAAGACCAGGATCTTTTCGTTCTTCTTCTTTTCCAGTCCATAAGCGAGCGCTGAAGCTGTTGGTTCATTGATAATGCGCATCACTTCCAATCCTGCGATCTTACCGGCGTCCTTGGTCGCCTGGCGCTGGCTGTCATTAAAATACGCGGGTACGGTGATGACCGCCTGGGTGACCTTCTCGCCGAGGAAAGCTTCGGCGTCTGTTTTCAACTTGGCCAGGATCATGGCGGAGATTTCCTGCGGGGAGTAATCGCGGTCGGTCACCGGGATGCGCACGCGCGCGTCTTTCAAAGGACCGGCGATGATCTGGTAAGGTACCATTTTCCGCTCAGTCTCCACCTCGTCGTAATGGCGTCCCATGAAGCGTTTAATCGATGAAACCGTGTTTTCAGGGTTGATGACTGCCTGTCGTTTGGCGGTTTGACCGACCAGCCGCTCACCATTCTTGTTAAAGGCAACCACGGAGGGGCAAAGGCGCGAACCTTCAGCAGTGGTAATCACCACCGGGTCGCCACCCTGCATCACCGCGACAACCGAGTTGGTTGTGCCCAGGTCAATTCCAATAATCTTTCCCATTGTTCTTCTCCTTGTTTCAATAATTCCATTTATTACCCCTTCAGGATAGCAAATGAATATTAATAAAATATCAGCATTTCATCAGATTCACGTCAGAGCACGAAGGCACATCTTCAGCATGCTATAATCCAGATAGGAACGGTGAAAAATGCGCAAACATACGCTCTCCCTATTGAATCTTTTCCTCGCAACTGCCTTCTTGCTCACAGGTTTCGCCCATCCGGTTGAAGCCCAAAGCGCTGCGCCAACCGCGGTGGTGGTCACGCTCGAAGGTCCGCTGACACCAGTGTGGAGCGGCCTGCTTCAGCGCGGGATCAACCAGGCGGAGAAAACCGACGCGGAGTTGTTGGTGATCGAACTCAACACTCCCGGTGGCAGCGTGGATCTGATGAACAGTCTGATCCAGCAGATATTGGCCAGCCCAGTGCCAGTAGTGGTTTACGTGTCACCGCGCGGCGCGATGGCGGCTTCAGCCGGCACACTGCTCGTGCTCGCGGGGCAGATCGGCGCTATGTCGCCAGAATCTTCGATTGGCGCAGCCAGCCCGGTGGGACTGCAGGGCGAGGATATCGAGTCCACCTCGGAGGCGAAAACCAAGGAAATCCTCAAAGCCAGCGCCCGGTCATTGGCAGAACGACGCGGGGCGGAAGCCATCCGCCTTGTGGAGGAAGCTATCGATTCGGCTGTGGCGGCCAGCTCTTCAGAGGCGTTGCAGGCGGGGTTGATCGATATCATTGCGCGAGATATGGACGATTTGTTGGAACAAGTGGATGGATTGACCGTCCAGGTGAATGGTCAGGATGTCGTTATCCACTCCAGCAAAGCGGCGCTGGTACCGGTAGCGCCCACACTGGTTGAAGAGATCCTGGGCATGTTGACCAATCCAAACATCGTTTTCATCCTGCTTTCCATCGGAGTGCAGGCCATCCTCATCGAGATGTCCAGCCCTGGCGGTTGGGTGGCCGGCATAATCGGCGTTATTTTGCTGGCGTTGTCGATCTATGGGCTGGGAATCCTGCCCGTCAACTGGTTCGGCATCGTATTCCTTATCATCGCGTTCATCCTTTTTATCCTGGATATCAAAGCCCCCACGCACGGCGCATTGACAGTTGCGGGCGTGGCCTCATTTATTACCGGTGCGTTAATCCTGTTCAATTCAGTCAGCGTGCCAGGCTTCCCCCGCGTTTCCGTCGGCTTGGTAGTCGGGATGGGGGTTTTCATCGGCCTGACCTTTTTCGCGGTGGTGATGATCGCCATGCGCGCGCTGAGAAAACCAATTATCACCGGCAGGGAGTCGCTCGCAGGGAAAGAAGGCTATGTCATCCAGCGATTGAACCCTCAGGGGATCGTGCAGGTAGCCGGGGAGCAATGGACCGCGTTCCTCGCGTCCGGGGAGAAACCGCTCAAACAGGGGGATCGGGTAATTGTCGATAAGGTGGAGGGGGTTCGACTGATTGTGCGCCGCCTTGAGGACGGGCACCATTCTGAAAAATAATCAAAGTGCGCGAGCGTTAGTAGACCAGGTTCCTGGAGAAATTCCTATTCCATACAGTCGGTTCGATCGCGTAAGGCCCGGTGAACACTTTCAGCAGATCAGCAAGCAAAAGCAGGGTTGTCACACCGGCGGCGTTATCCAGCGCGCCAGGGGTATTGACCTTGTTATCCACGTGCACGCAGATGACGATCTTTTCCATCGCGAACGGGTTCAACCTGCCAAGCACATTGACACCCGTGGAGGGGATACGCTCCGCGTGGCTGATGAGGTGAACGGTCTGACCATCCAACTGCGCCAGCCGTGCGCCGACCCGGTCGATGGTGTACACGGAGGGGATATCAAAATTGCCATCTTCAAACAGCGGGAAGGGAGGGGTACGCCCCGCCTGCGAGTTCAGGGTTGCGCTTGGTGGCGGCGATGACGGCGGCGGGGGCTTTTTGCTCCAGCAGGGAGATAAATTGCTGGTGCGGTACGAGATTGTAAAAAGGGTATCCCTTGGGTATCAACTGCTCGCGGGTCAGTTCATCTTTCAACATGAGAACCTCGCCGGTACAATCAAGAAAGAAAAAATCCTCCATGTTGACCGCGACGCGCAGAGGCGCGCTCACCCGGCAGCCATGGAGTAGGGGCTGGATTGAACCGTGAAGTTCTTCGCCCCGGCGCGGCAGGTCGCACCTTTGGTCGACCAATCCAGGCATTTGAAACCCGGGGTTGAAACTTCATAACCGGCGGCCGCGATGACTCGCGCGCAAAAATCGGTGGCGGCGTGGTTCCCTGAGCTGCCCATACGCCTGGTTTCGAGGTCTGCGCTGAGGAACTGCAGGTAACTTTTTGCTTTCTCATTGAGCTCATGGGATCGGTTCATGCGGCGTAGTCCTTGTTAAACAATTTTCCCAAGAAAAGCAATATCACCAGCATGATCACTGCGCCGGCCACCATGAACAGCGTGAAAGCCAGCGGGGAACCATTTTCCAGCAGGACGCCGGCCAGCCAGGGCAATGACAACCCCCCAATGCTGCCCAGCGCGGTGAGCATGCCGACCGCCTTGCCCTGGTCTCTCGGAAAAGCGGCGACCATCACCCCCACTGAAGTGGGATAAATCGTACCGTATGAGAATCCCATCAGGATGAAAGCGCTCGTTGAAAGGCCAACCGTGCCCCTTCCCAGCGTGAGGAGGACTGCGCCGACCAGGCTGCCGATGATCGCGATCAGTAAAAGCCTCAGGCGGCTGATACGGCTGCCAAGCGCCGCCCCGCCGAGCCGTCCAACTGTTAGCGCCGCCCAGTACGCGGAGGTGATCAGCGCGCCGGTCTCTTTCGCCATGCCCGTAGTGACCCCCATGTAACTGGTCACCCAACTGCCCGACCCGTACTCGACGCCCACGTACACGAGGATTAAAACGCAAACAAGCCAGAGGATGGGGGAAAGATAGAGCCTTTTTACACTGCTGGAAGTTCCCTCAGGGTGTTCTGTTTGTGGTCTGCGGTCGGGGCGGGTTTCGCGCAATGTGAACACCACGATCCCGAGGGCGAGAAAAACCGCTGCAGCCAGCCAGTGCACAATCAATCCAGAACCCAATGTGACCAGGGTCAGGCTCACCACCGCCGGTCCCACGATCGCGCCGAGACCGAAGAAAAAGTGCAGCAGGTTGAGCACGGAGGTGTTGTTCTTTGGATATGCCGAAGAAACGATCAGGTTGGCACTCAGGTCCAGCCCGCCCTGGCCCATGCCCGTGAGAAATACCAGGGTCAACATCAGGGGCAGCGAGCGCGCGTTGATGAATGCGGGCAGACACACCGCCACCAGC
Source organism: Anaerolineaceae bacterium UBA2260 (assembly GCA_002347485.1). Lineage (GTDB taxonomy): Bacteria > Chloroflexota > Anaerolineae > Anaerolineales > Anaerolineaceae > UBA6107. The sequence continues at coordinate 41,751 of DDXM01000052.1, forward strand.
AACAGCGAGGTAACCAGCAGGGGCTTTTGACCATAACGGTCGGTGAGCGGACCAGCCGCCAATTGCGTGACGAGGGATCCCAGGAAGAGGAAGGTGATCACCGCGCCGACCGCAGCGAGAGTTGACCCAGTCTGTTCCGCCAGTTCACCCAGAACCGGACCTATGGCGGCATTGAACATGCCAAAGACAAGGAATATACTGCAGGCGAGGATGAGGATGTAGCGTGGTTTTGTCTGGAACACGGCAGGCTCTCTGATATTAGAATGTTTGAATAAAGAAGATAACGGATACAACCAGCCCGATACTGACCACGATCCAGCGCAGCGTGGTCGGGTTCACCCTGCCGGCCAGTTTACCGCCAGTCATTCCTCCCAGCAATGCGCTGACTGCCATGACCGCTGCCACTCCCCAGCTGACCTGACCGGAGAAGAGGAAGAAAACCGCTGCCGCGCTATTGGTGGCAAAAGCGACTGCCTGTTTGAGGGCATTCAATCGGGTGAGCGAATCCTCAAAGATCAAAGCGAGGAACGCCAGCACAATGACGCTCAACCCCGCTCCGAAGTAGCCGCCGTAGATGGCAGCCAGCCCGATCGCGGGGATTGCCAACAGGTAATGAGCGTGGTTGAGCCTGCGCTCAGGCGGGCGGTTGCGCGCCAGACGCTTGCGCAGCGGTTCGGCGAGCGCCAGCAGCAGCGATGCAAGCAGGATCAGGAATGGCACCAGTTGCCTGAAGAGTTTCTCTCCGCTCAGCAGGAGGAAAACGCCGCCCACCAACCCGCCAGCGAGAGCCGCAGGTAGTATGTATACCAAGCGTTTCTTTTGCCCTTGCAGATCCTTGCGCTGCGCCCAGGTGGCGCCAAAATAACCGGGGAAGAGTGAGACTGTGCTGGTGATGTTGGCCGCCACTGCCGGCAGCCCCAGCGCGGTCAGCGTCGGAAAGGTGATCAGCGTGCCACCACCGGCGAGCGCGTTGACAGCCCCGGCGGCGAAGGCAGCCAGGGCGGCGATGAGATATTGGAGCAGCGTCATGATGGATTCAATTGTAGATCATTTTATGATCCGCATCACCGGGTTTGGAAAATCGCTTACAAATTCACTACATTTCATTCAAAAAGCGCTATGGTAATGGATCCATAGCGCTTTTTTGCCAACGCAACCGGTTAGTTATTCAAGTCCTTCTGGGTGTCGCGCATGATCTCGTCGATGCGCGTCATCACATCGGGCGTCACTTTGTCGAGCACATCCAGCGCTTTCATATTGTCGCGCACCTGTTCCACGCGGCTGGCACCGGTGATGGCGCTGCTCACGTTGGGATTGCGGATCACCCAATTAAGAGCGAGGTGGGGCAGCGAGATGCCCAATTCCTGGGCCAGTTTGCCCAATTCCTGCACTTTCTTAAGCACCTGCTGGTCAGTGAACTTGCTGCGCAGCCATTCGTACCCTTTCAACGCGCCGCGCGAATCGGCTGGAATGCCGTTCTGGTACTTGCCCGTCAGCAGACCTGCGCCCAGCGGGCTGAAGGTGGTTGTGCCGTAGCCGTAATCCTTAAAGAGACGGGCATATTCCTTTTCCATCCGATCGCGCCAGAAAATGTTGTACTGTGGCTGCTCCACCACCGGTTTATGCAGGTGGTGTTTGTCCGCGAACTCGATCGCGGAGACAATTTCGGCGGCGGACCATTCAGATGTGCCCCAGTAAAGCGCCTTGCCCCATTCGATGATGTTGTGCATCGCCCACAC
>DDXM01000018.1 GCA_002347485.1 Anaerolineaceae bacterium UBA2260
CCAGCAATCGTTCGTTCACCGCCTCCCATTCCACGTTTTCAGGATCGCCAGTTAATTCCGACCACAGGTCCTGGGCGCGTTCTGTGGGCCAGAAGAGCACCTCCGAGCGGCCGGGGATCGGCTTGTTGTTTGCCACGTGATACTCTGAGGCCACCAACCCCTTTTCTTCCAGCAGGCGCAGCATATCGTAAGCAGTGAAGGGGCTGACACCGACCCTATCGGCAAGCAACGAGTAATGGATCGGCCCATCCAGTTCCCGGTAGAGGTCAAGTAGCTTGTAAATAAAAGTTTCCTGTCGGCGGGTAAGATTCATTGGCAAATATCCAAAAAGACCAAAATTTAGCCGAATTTTAGAACCTTGCCCCACCATTGTCAAGGTTACTCTTGGTTACTCTTGGTTTTCTCTCGCTTTCTGTTACTCTTGCTTTCACNNCATTCAGGTTCAGTCACGAAGGCTGCTGCCACGTAGATCATAAATCGAAGGGACCTGGACGAAGGAGCTTAACGATATCAGCCCAGAGCACGGGTTGCTTCGAGCAATTCCCAGCCTTCCTGCAGCCAGGTCATGGGGTTCGTCACCCACTGGACTTGGCGGATGACGACCCGCTGATCCACAAGGATGCGATGAACCTGCTGATTGGGTTATGCGTAATGACGATGGTTCGCATCGCAGGACAGAAGGCATTGTCAGTCAAATGAAGGAATTCATTCATCACCACCGACCTCATCCCCCCAGAAAAGATGTATCTGGCGCAGAACCTCCGCATGCTGATCAGGGCTGATATTTGTGCGTGGCGAATTATCACGTGATGTATTTTGATTTTCCACGATCAGCAATTTTGCGTCGACGCTGAGCACATGTGTATGCCAGGTCCTGCGTTGGACGCAATACAGTTTGAAAGGCTCCAGATCTTGTGCAAAGATATGCCTGACGGAGTTTTCGCCATCTCCAAGAAAAAGAATACAACGGCCGCTCAATAAAACGAATACCTCTTCGCTTTCATTATGGCGTTGAAATTCAGAGAGATGCTGTGGGGTTTGGTCAGGATCAAAATTCAAAAGCGCTACACACCAGTGAACAGAATCAACCAGTGGATTAAAACCCGGCAGGTGGGATTCATAGATTTCGAGAAGAGTAGTGGGAATGTCATCAGTCATGATTAATCCGCTGCAACCATCTTGACACAGAGTTAAAAAAACATTAATATAATGACAACGCTGTCATTAATGTTATTGTTACGTATTGTACCTTCAATATGCAGGAAGTGCCAATGGCAACCATCAAGGATGTCGCAAAACTCTCAAATGTTTCCATCAAGACGGTTTCGAGGGTGGTAAACAATGTGGCGGAAGTTTCTCCGCAAACACGCCAGAAAGTTATGCAGGCAATCTTGGAGCTGGGGTATCAACCGAACACCGCTGCGCGCAACCTCGCCAACGGAAAAACGAATACGGTAGGCGTGATCATTCCGCACTCAGCAGGATACATTTTTTCCCACTCATTTTTCACAGAAGTATTGCGAGGCATCGCAGAAGTTCTAAGCGCAAACAATGTGAATTTGCTCCTCCAGGTCGCACATCGGAAATCTCCGTACGTTAATTTATACAGGCAACGGCAGGTGGACGGCATTATTTTGATGAGCATTCCACTTGGCGATCCCAACCTGGAAGGATTGGCCGCAAGTGGTGTTCCTTTCATCGGCACCTGTCGTATTGCTGAGAACGATGATTCGAGCCGCTGGGTTGATGCAGATTTTGTAGGCGGTGTAGAACAATCCATGGACCATTTAATCTCTCTTGGTCATCGTCGTATTGCGCTTCTTACAGGACCCAAGGACCTGGTATCTGTACGTTTGCGCGAACAGGGGTATCGTACTTCCTTAATGAAATATAACCTGGAACAGGCGGATCAATATGTCCTGGAAGGTGATTTTACATCTGAATCGGGATATGCCCTGGCAGTTCAAGCGATGAATCTTTCGCATCCCCCCACTGCCCTGATCTGCGGCGACGACATGATGGCGTTTGGCGCAATGCAGGCTTTGAAAGAATCAGGGTATCGCGTGCCTGAGGACGTTTCCGTCATCGGATTTGACGATATCAGTCTGGCGCGCTTTTCCAGCCCGCCGCTGACTACGATCCGGCAAGACACCTACCAAAAAGGATGCATCGCCGCAGAGACATTATTGTCCTTGATTCGCAAAAAGGATGATGTGATTCCAATGCAAATGATGTTGGATACCACTCTCGTTATCAGAAATTCCACCGCGCCAGTGAACAATAGATAAACCATGATTTGTAAAGGAGGCATTTCGAGTCACTTGTGAAGAGATTTCCAACCGTTCAATCGTAGCCATTTAACAGAAGGAGAAAAAAATGAACCTGCATTCTTTGAAAATGACTAAACGCAGCCTTTTCATGGCAATGAGCCTGCTGGTGTTATCCTCGTTCCTTCTGGCTGCTTGCGGACCAGCCGCAACCACGGAACCGCCAGCTCCCACTTCTGCAGTGACACAACCGCCTGCTGCAGAAACGTCTGCGCCAGTCCCAACCGCAACCGAAGAATCCAAGCCCCTCCCCCCCATCACGATCTTGATCAATGAATCACCCTGGCTGGCCGGGTTCGAAGCATTGGTCAACAAGTACGTGGAAGAGACCGGCAATCAGGTCACTTTGAACCGCACTCCGTTCAACGGCATGTTGGAAAAATCGCGCAATGCCGTGCAAGCCTCCGAAAGCGAATTTGACATCCTGACCTTGAACGAGCAGTGGTACATGCAGTTTTATGCCGACGGATTGGTGACGCCCATCAAGGAAATTGACCCGAACTTTGTACTCGACCCGCAGATCATCGAATATGAATGGGCAACGCGCTGGGACTCCGAGTTGGGTTACTCCTCGGAGAACGGCGAACTGTATGGTCTGCCCATCAATGGAAACATCATGCTCTACTTCTACCGAAAGGACATCTTCGAGGCGAACGGTTTAGCCGTCCCGCAAACCTGGCAAGAGGTGGAAGCCGCTGCTCAGAAACTGAAGACAGGAGACATGTCTGGATATGTTGTGCGTGCCAACCCACCCAACTGGGAATTCCAGGCATTCCTTGCCAGCTACGGCGGCAATGTGATCAAACTGGACCCGCAGACCGGTGAGTGGGAAGTGACCCTCAACAGCCCCGAAGGCATGGCAGCCCTGAACACCTGGCTCAAACTGGGCCGCGAGTATGGTCCCGCCAATTACGCAGATAACGGTCAGGCTGAAATGATCGCGCTAATGGCGAGTGGGAAGGTTGCCCAGATGGTTTTGGTAGGCGCCGCCGCTCCTGACTTTGACAATCCCGAAAAGTCCATCGTGGTGGGAAACGTGGCGGCTGCGCCTGTTCCTGGCGCAACACTTGGTTCGAACGCCACCATGTCTGGCATCTGGGTGATGGGCATTCCCCACAACCTGCCGGATGAGCGCAAACAGGCCGCGCTTGCCTTTCTGAACTGGGCTTTGACCAAGGATGCTCAATTGTTCTATGCCCAATCCGGTGCCATTCCTGTGCGCCAGGATGTTTACGAGGAGATGGCAAACGACCCCAAGCTGGGTTGGTGGATGAAGGCTATGGCTGACTCCACACGGTTTATCCATGCTCAGCCGCGCATTACGGAAACCCCTCAAATCATCGAAGTTTTGGATCGCCGCCTGAGTCAGGCGTTGATTTCTGAAATCACGCCCGAACAGGCGCTTTTGGAAGGCGCCAGAGAGATTCATAAGATCTTGACCGACGCCGGGTATAAGGTCAAACCGTTGGCTGAATAAGCCTTTTTCAGGGGAGGTAAATGGTTCGTTTACCTCCCCTTATCATCCATTCTGGATAATCCATGCGATTTACCACAAAACCTTCCAATCTTTCTCCCGCATCCTCTCAGGCGGTTCGCGTTAACCGCCTGGGCGACTTCATAGACCGCACTTTCCAGTATTGGACGATCGCTCCGCTGATCATCACCCTACTCCTGCTGGTGGCATACCCCAGCATTCAACTGATCCGCATGAGCGTCTCAGAGGTGGACATTGTCAAAGGGGAAACAGTCTGGGAATTTGTCGGTTTGAAACATCTTGAAACGGCGATGCAGGATCCGGTCGTACCAGTGGCGTTGAAGAATACCCTCGTCTTTGTCATCGCTGTCGTCATCATCGAGACTTTTCTTGCCCTGATCATCTCTCTTCTGGTCAGCCGCAGCAAACATCTGGTGGGTTTCTATCGTACGGTCATGCTCATTCCCATGCTGGTTCCGCCCATCGCCATCGGCACCATGTGGCGGTTAATGTACGATTACAACTATGGTTTTATCAATCAGGCATTGGCTTTGATCGGAATATCCGGCCCCACCTGGACGGCGGACCCCAACCTGGCAATGCCGTCCATCATCCTGGTTGATCTATGGCACTGGACCAGTTTTATGTTCCTCATCATTCTGGCGGGGCTGGAATCAATGCCGCAGGAGATCAACGAAGCCGGCCGCGTGGACGGCGCATCTGAATCGCAAATCCTGAGATATATCACCCTGCCCCTGCTGCGCCCCACGCTGGTAACAGCAGTGATGCTTCGAACCATTTTCGCGTTCAAGGTTTTTGATGAGATTTTCCTGCTTACCGGTGGAGGACCAGGCACTGCCACCGAGGTCGTAAGTTTGTATATATACGATGTGTTCTCCAAGCAGTTCCGTCTGGGCTACGCCTCGTTCCTTGCACTCGGGCTGGCGCTCATTATCTCCCTCTTTGTAATCTTCTACCGCCGCATCGGGCGGCGCGCCCAGGGATAGCAGGAGAATCGTCATGAAGAAATTTTCAATCGAACCTATTTTTCGACACGGTTACTTGATGTCAGTGGTGGCTTTCACACTGGTGCCGATCCTGTTTACGCTGGCGACCTCCTTCAAATATTTCCGCGATATCATTTCCGGGAGCCTGACCTTTACGCCCACGCTGGTCAACTACCAGCGGCTCTTCGACCCCAGCCAGAGCAACTTCGTCCGGCTTACGTTCAACAGCCTTGTCGTCGCCGCAGGCACGATGGTAATCGTGCTGGTCATTGCCAGTTTGGCGGCATACAGTCTCAGCCGGTTTCGCTGGCGCCCTTTGTGGAGCGGCTTGCTGCTGGGAACGATACTATTCATCCACATGCTTCCGCCGGTCACATTTTTGGGACCATTCTATTTGATCGCCCGTTCGCTCAATATCTACGATACCGTCCTGGCGGTTATCATGGGACATATCATTTTGAACCTGCCCACCGCCACCTGGATATTGCTGGACTTCTTCGCGGAAATTCCAAAGGAGCTGGAAGAAGCCGCTATGGTGGACGGGGCAACCCACTTCCAATCCCTGACCCGGGTGCTACTTCCAATGATCCAGCCGGGCATCGCCGCTGCCGGCGCGCTGGCATTTATTTTCTCATGGCGCGACTTCCTTTTTTCCCTCTCGCTGACCAGCACCCCGCGTGGCATGACCATTCCTGTCGGCATCTCCAGTTTTGTGCAGGAATACAGCATCCGTTACGGCGAAATGGCGGCGGGAGCGTTCTTCGCCATGATCCCTGCCCTGCTGCTGGTCGCCTTCGCTCAACGTTTCATTATCAAAGGCTTGACCCTGGGCGCCTTGAAAGGATAAGAGCTGTAATGACTGAAGAAACATCTTTATCCGGCGTAGACGAATCCATCTGGTCTTCCCGTGTTTACCACCTGCGCCCGTCAGAATTCGCGACAGCCATGTTGCATTATTACCGCGCCGAGATTCAACGTTCCAACACATGGCGCATGAGGTTAGACAACACGACTAACTGGGCGATCGTCACCCAGGACCCTCAAGCCATCTCTGATAAAATTATCAAGGAGATGAAGCGCGGCGGCACTCTGTGCCAGGGGAAGGAATTTACTCGCATCAGGAGCGCGCGGACCTGCTGATAGCGCTTGCAGAAACGGAAGTGGCTCACTTGAAATTTATTGTCCGCTCGCAAGATCCGGAAGCATTTGTAGCGGTCTTACCTGCACAGGAAGTGTTAGGGGGCGGTTTTCAACCCTTAAAAGAGGAGAAATAATCATGGGCCAATCGCTTACCATGAAAGGCGCGGAGCCATTTATATTTCCCGGCAACCGCACGGGGGTGTTGTTGATCCACGGCTTCACCGGCTCCCCCGCCGGCATGCGCGGGCTGGGAAAATACCTGAACGAAACACTGGGGTATTCCACGCTGGGAATCCGGCTTTCGGGGCACGGAACACATGTGGATGATTTGCGCCGTCCCGCCTGGCGCGACTGGGTCGCATCTGTGGAAGACGGCCTGAATTTACTGCAGGGCATCAGCGACCACATCTATGTGGCGGGGCTCTCCATGGGCGGTGTGCTCACCCTGATTGCGGCGAGCCGTTATCAGGTCCGGGGAGCGGCGGCATTATCTACGCCCTATGATTTGGCCACCGATTGGCGCATCCGCTTTATGCGTCCGATCAGCCTGTTTATCCCGAAAGTCAAAAAGCCCGGAGCGGTGGGCAACGCCGCCGAAACATCGTACCGTTATTATGTGACGCATGCAGTCGCCGAGGCGGCTGATCTGGCGAAACTCATGCAGGAAGGACTGGCAAAGATCAATGTGCCTGTCCTGCTCATTCAATCCCGCAGTGATAAGGTGATTGAACCCGATGCGTTGGATAGGTTGAGCGAACATATGGTCACACCGCAAAAGGAAACGCTCTGGCTTGAAAAAAGCGGGCACGTCATTACACTGGATGTGGAGCGCGATATCGTTTACGAACGTGTCGCACGGTTTATTCAGCAATTGGAAAATTAAACGAATCCATTTTTATCCAGGAATAGGAGCTGCCATGACATCTACCCCATTAGCAACCGAAGCCGCGCCTGTTAAGGGGCGCTGGCGAAACGTCGTGTTATTGGCCTTCGCCGGCATTGTGGACGCCGGCGAAGATCAGGCTATGTCATCCATGTTTCCGGCCATACGCGCCTCGTTGAACATGACCACCGCCCACCTCGGTACGATCACCAGCCTGGGCAAGGTGGTGGAGATGATCTTTGGTCCCATCTGGGGAATGTTGGCGGACCGTTTCAGCCGCAAGCGAATTCTGACCATCGGCACGGGGCTGTGGGGTTTGTGGACGCTCTTAATTGGATTCTCGGCCAGTTATGAAATGCTGCTTGCCATGCGCATGGTCGCCGCCATCGGTCTGGTAGCGCTTGGCGCGCCGATGAACTCAATGCTCACCGATTTATTTCCGCAAAAGAACCGCGGCAAGGTCTTCGGCATTCTAAGGATGATTTCCTCGCTGGCGGTTATCATCAGCATCCTGTTTTTCGGGCGGCTGGCGGAGATTCCCGAAACCGGCTGGCGTATCGGCTTTGTCACTTTCGGCGCATTGAGCATGTTGAGCGGTTTACTCTTTGCCATTTTCCTCACAGAACCTCCACGCGGAGCGGCTGAAAGTACGCTTAGCGGTGTGGCAGAATTATCCGACAAACGCTTTAATTTCAGCTGGAAAAATCTGGCAGGGATTTTCCGCGTTCCGACCAATGTTCTGCTCATCCTGGAAAAAATTTTTGGCGTACCAGTGCAGATCACGGTCTTGACGTTTACCGTCACCTGGCTGGTGGATGAACGAAATTTCCGCCCAGGTCAAGCGACCACCATTTTGAGCTGTCTTGTCATCGGCTCCGCGGTGAGCACCCTGATTGGCGGACTGCTCGGCGACTGGGCGGAGCGCAGATTTTCCCGTTATGGACGGCTGTTCGTGGTTCAAGGCTCACGCGCGATAATGGCTTTGATGGGTTACTTGTTCTTTCAGCAAGCGGCCGGTGGCATGGGGACCTTTATAGCCTTTGCCCTGTTGTTTGGCTTATTTCTGGACATGGCTTTTCCAGGAGCCATCGCTCCCATGATCGCCGCCGTTAACCTGCCCGAACAGCGCAGCACCGCCTACGCGATTAATCGTCTGGCGAACGGCTTGATGCAGGCACTGGTTGCCGCGCTGGTGGGCATTGCCAGCCAGCAGATTACGCTCACCAATCTGTTTTTCTGGGCAGTGACTGTTTCCCTCGTCCTGAGCGCGCTTTCCTGGTTTGTTTTCTACCCTTATTATCACCGCGACCGGGCCGCCCTGGAAAATCAGCTGGCAGCCCGCAGACTAGAACTTGGCAAATAGGAGGTTTGTTTGCCGCCGAATCTTTCGAAGAGGCAAGAACCACGCCACCCCAACATTGTCGTCATGATCGCTGACGATATGCGCGCTGACATGCTGAATGACTCGCTCGTCAGCACGCCCCACCTTAATTCCCTGGCAGCGGATGGAGTGACCTTTACGCAAAATTATGCCGTCAATCCCGTNNAATCCGCGAATGATTTCCCTGGAAATCGTTCGCAAAGGAGTAAGGAAACAGCCCATTGGCAAAAGGTTAAAATTTCTCAATTTGGTGGCCTCGAACCTGGGAAAAGACGGAATAACATACGATTCGCTCATCGGCGACCCCCGCTTTAAGGAGTTTGAGGAGTTGATGCCCTCTTTTCACAACCCATTCCCGCCTCATCATCGCTTGTACCATTCGTTCTACTTTGGAAAAGCAGACCCGGATTCGGTGGTCGCTAGGATGGATCCCCTTATCTTCGATGAGGCTGCCCGTTGGCTGAGCACTGCGGCTCCTCAGCCATTTTGCCTCTACCTGGCTGCCACACTCCCCCACACCCCTTACCAGGTGGACGAACCTTACTTTTCGCAGGTGAATCGCGCCGCCGTGGCTGATCCCATACCTGCTCAGCCTGACGACAAAGCCGATTTCATGCGCGAGCTATATGACCGATATGGCATGGCTCAACTATCCCAAGAAGATTGGCGTGAGATTCGCGCTGTTTACGCCGGCATGATCGCAAAGCTGGACGAACAGATTGGAAAGATACTGAGCACGCTCAAGGAGCGGGACTGGTACAATGATTCAGTTATCATTTTCCTAAGCGACCATGGTGATTATGCCGGGGATTACGGACTGCCAGAAAAGTGGCCGACGGGTTTCCAGGATGTGTTGTTACACACTCCGCTGATCGTCAAGTTTCCCAACAATGAACATGCCGGACGGCGGGTAGAGGAGTTTACCCAATCGCTGGACATTTTCCCCACCCTGCTAGAACAGGCGGAGATTCAATCGGTATATACGCATTTTGGAAAGCCGCTTTCATCCGTGATCGAGGGAGCAGAGTCAAGGGATGCGGTGTACGCAGTGGGAGGTTACGATCCACGCGAACCACAAGCCTTTGAAACAGGGGTAAAATCCGCCAATGACCCCCTGATGGGTCATTACTACGAAAAACTCAGACTTCAACTGGAAAAACCCGCCACAGTTGCGCGCGCTGCCATGATCCGCACGCGTGAATGGAAGCTGGTCATCCGTAGCACCGGAAAAGAAGAACTGTATGATCTAAAAAACGATCCATTTGAATTGAAAAATCGGATGGATGATCCAGCCTTGCGCGAGATTCAAGATGATTTACGGCAGCGATTGCTCTATTGGTACTTACGCACCAGTGATAATCCCTCAGCGGAACATGAACGCACAGGCTGACGAATAAAATGAGCCCTGCTGCTGCACCCCCTGCCTTTCATGTGATGACCAAACCGCGTGGCGCGATTTGCAATCTTGCCTGCGACTACTGTTTTTATCTCCGCAAGGAGGATTTGTATCCTGGCGCATCCTTCCGCATGTCGGATGAAACGTTGGAGAGTTACACCCGCCAGTACATCCAGAGCCAACGCATGCCCGAAGTGAACTTCGCCTGGCAGGGTGGCGAACCGACCTTGATGGGGCTGGATTTTTTCCGCAGGGCGGTGGCTTACCAGAAGAAGTACTCCCGCCCCGGCACGAGAATTGAAAACGCCCTGCAAACCAACGGCACACTCTTGGACGATGCGTGGTGCCGGTTCTTCGCTGAGAATCGCTTCCTGATCGGGATCAGCCTCGACGGTCCGCGTGAAGCGCATGATTCGTATCGCCGCGACAAAGGCGGGTCGCCCACCTTCGACCATGTCCTCCACGCGATCGAGCTGCTCAAAAAGCACAGGGTGGATTTCAACATCTTGACCTGCGTCAGCACTGCGAATGTCGATCAACCCCTGCGAGTGTACCGCTTCCTGCGTGACGAGATCCGCGCGCAGTTCATTCAATTTATTCCCATCGTTGAGCGTGAAAACGGGGCGGGCTTTTCGCCGCGCTCCATTAACGGAGAACAATACGGCAATTTTCTCATCACCATCTTCGATGAGTGGGTACGCCGCGACGTGGGCAGGGTCTTCGTGCAGATGTTCGATACCGCCCTGGGACGCTGGCTGGGTGCGCCTGGCGGCCTGTGTGTTTTCCAGGAGACCTGCGGGCTGGCGCTGGCGATGGAACATAATGGCGACCTGTATTCCTGCGACCACTTCGTCGAGCCGCGTCACCGCCTGGGCAACATTCTCGAAACACCCATGGCCGAACTCGTGGCGAGCGGGCAGCAAAGAAACTTCGGCCTGAATAAAAGAACCTCTCTACCGAGCTATTGCCGTGAATGTCCCGTACTGTTTGCCTGCAACGGCGGCTGCCCCAAAGACCACACCGACCGCACGGCTGACGGCCAGGCGGGACTCAATCACTTGTGCGCAGGATTCAAAGCCTTCTTTACCCACGTGGACAAACCCATGCGCATCATGGCGGACTTGCTCCGTCAGCACCGCCCGGCGGCGGAGATTATTAAAATCCAGCATCAAAAGGACAACCCATGAATACCATCTTTATCCTTATAGACACCCTGCGTCGTGACCATTTGGGCTGTTACGGCAACGACTGGATCAAAACTCCCAACATCGACGCGCTGGCAGAGAAAAGTGTCGTCTTCGAGAATGCCTACCTCGGCTCATACCCGTGCATGCCCGCCCGCCGTGATATGTGGACAGGACGCTTCGAGTTCCCCTGGCGCGGCTGGGGGCCCCTCGAACCCTCTGACCCCGACATCGCCAGGATTGTCACCCAAAACGGGCATACCAGCATGGTCATCAGCGACCATTATCACATGTGGGAGCGCGGCTCTGGCAATTACTTCTTCAACTTCTCCGGCGCGGAGTTTATTCGCGGGCAGGAAAATGATCTGTGGATTACCGACCCTGATATCCCTGTCGAATATCCCGGCGATCCGGAACGCATGGCGCGTCACGCCCTGCGCCCCGGCTCCTTTGCCCGCTATAAACGCAATACCGCCCACTTCCGCGTGGAAGAAGACTACTTTGCGCCGCAGGTTTTCCGTAAAGCCTCTGAATGGGTGGAGCGCAATCGCAGCCAAAAAGATTTTTTCCTCATGTTGGAAGTTTTCGACCCGCATGAACCCTTTGACCCGCCTTTTCCTTACAGCGAGATGTATAACGCTGGTTACAACGGACAGCGTTTCATCTGGCCCACTTACGGCAAATCGGACCTCTACAGCGAAGAAGAACTCAAGGAAATACGCGCCCTGTATGCAGGTGAAGTCACGATGGTGGACCGCTGGTTGGGATATTTTCTGGACAGTCTTGAACACTTCGGTTTGATGGATGACACCATGATCATCCTCGTCACCGATCACGGCCATCTTTTCGGAGAACATGGCATGATTGGCAAGCCTTGGAGTGATTTGGGGGACTCAAATATGTACCAGGAACTCGCCCAAATCCCGCTCATTATTTACCATCCCCAGGCTCAGGCGGGACGCCGTGTGCCCCACCTGGTTCAACCCGTGGACTTGTTCGCCACCGTCCTGGATGGATTCAAAATCCCGCTTCCTGCCGGGACACAAGGACAGAGTCTGCTGCCTTACGTTCTCCACGCCTGTGAAGAAGCACCCATCCGCGAGACGGCGGTTTATGGGCGTTACGGCGAATCCATGAACGTTACCGACGGCGAATGGACTCTCTACCTGTGGCCTTCCAACGAAAAAAACGAACCGCTCTACTGGTACTCCAGCCTGCCGCCCCAGTTCGGTGATGTGGGTGTCAGTGACGATTTTGATGGCAAGCGTTTCACCGCTCATGTCACGCGTGGGCCGATGCCCAACGCACTTTACAATATAAAGGACGACCCTCAGCAACAGCACGACCTGTACACCGAACGACCGGACGTGGTAGAGCGACTGAAAGCCAGCCTGCGTGGTTTTCTAATCTCCATCAATGCCCCGCATGAACAGTTTACCCGTCTGGGATTATGAATTTGTCCCACGCCGTCAGGATATTTTGGTTAAATTATGAATCGGGAACAGGGTCAGTTCTCACGAACATCTCTGACTAATACGGCTGATAAGGCGCGTTCAGGTTCAGTCACGAAGGCTGCTGCCACGTAGTTCATAAATCGAAGGGACCTGGACAAAGGAGCTTAACGATATCAGCCCAGAGCACGGGTTGCTTCGAGCAATTTCCAGCCTTCCTGCCAGGTCATGGGGTTCGTCACCCACTGGACTTGGCGGATGACGAACCGCTGATCCACAACCACCAAAGTTTTGGGTTGGAATACGAGGAGATTTTCTCCATTCCAGACCGCCTGTGGAACATCTCGCTGCAGAATAATCAGCTCTGGGAGGGGGTATGCAGGCTTTGAGATTCCCCGCGAGCGTGGTCCGGTGTTTCCCCCAAAAATTGCAGGCACATCCGCACCAGCTGCTTGAAAGTTCCTGTACAATCGCCCCAACCCGGCGACCTGCGCGCTGGACTGCATTCAATCAAATTTGCGCACAAAAACAGCACCGCGTGTGCTTTTCCCCTCTCATTTGTCAGCCTGATTTCAAACTGAGTGGCACTCGCCATCAGTTTGAAATCAGGTGCGGACGAACTCGTTTACCCGGCCGGTGCTCATTATGAAACCATGAACAAAATGTTGTTTTGGGCCGGATCTGAAACAAGGATGCCTTCTTCTGTCTGATTATAGGGCAGTTCAATTTCCTCGAGGCGCGCCAGGAATTGATCCCGCGCCGCGAGGTCGGGGAAGATGAATGAGATGTTCTTCAGCCCCAGCGCGTCAGGCGGCGGAGGCGGTGCGCCCTCTCCTTGCCAGGTGTTAAAGCCGACGTGATGATGATAGCCACCCGCCGAGACCATGCCCATGCGAAAGCTACGCGCTACTCCCATATCGTCGAAGCCGAGCATGTCATGGTAGAAGTGGTGTGTCTCCTCCAGGTCGGCGACATAGAGGTGGAAATGCCCCATGTGGGTTTCGGGAGTGACGTGTTCATCCAGAGGGTCGTCTTTGCTCAAATGAGAGAAGAGCACTTTGAGATCAAGAGGTTCACGTCCATCACTCCATCTG
>DDXM01000050.1:0-54189 GCA_002347485.1 Anaerolineaceae bacterium UBA2260
GCTGGACCAGTACACCAAGTGGCTGGTGATATCAAATATCCCCTATGGCGGGTTCTGGTCTCCGTGGGAATGGTTGACCCCTTATGCCCGGATCGTTCACTGGAGCAATACCGGTGTGGCATTCGGTATGCTGCAGGGTATGAATCCAGTATTTATCATCCTGGCTTTCGTGGTGGCGGGGATGATCGTTTTCTACTATCCAAAATTACTGAAAGAAGATTTGCTTCTCAAGCTGGCATTGATGCTGGAATTGGGCGGGGCGATCGGCAACCTGGTGGACCGCATCAGGTTTGGCCACGTGATCGATTTCATTTCCGTGGGTAACTTCCCGGTGTTCAATGTGGCGGATAGCTGTATTACGATTGGCGTGATCATTCTGCTGATTGGCGTTTGGGTGCAGGAGAAGCGCGACAAGGCGCGACGGGCGGCTAGCGTGCAGGAACAACCGGTAGAAGGGAACACAATTGAACAGTAAGGAATATCTTTTCTTCGTCCAAGCTGGCGAAGAAAACCGGTTGGATAAATACCTGGCGGAAAAACTGCCTGAACATTCGCGTTCCCGCATGCAGGCGCTGATCCGCGAGGGGGAGGTTCTGGTGGATGGGGTTCCGATTTTCAAAACCGGCCACCTGGTGGAAGCTGGCAACCATGTGAGCATCCGCATTCCGCAACCCGAACCAGTGGCGCTGGAGGCTGAAGAGATCCCGCTGGATATCGTTTTTGAAAATGCTGACCTCGTGATCGTCAACAAACCCGCCGGGATGGTGGTGCATCCCGCCCCGGGGCATTCCAGCGGAACACTCGTACACGCCGCGCTGGGGAGTTTTAGCGACCTGCAGGGAATCGGCGGTGAACTGCGCCCGGGGATTGTGCATCGCCTCGATAAAGATACTTCCGGTCTGATCATCATCGCTAAGAATGAGAGGGCGCATCGCTGGCTGCAAGATCAGTTTAGACTGCGGCGAGTGGAGAAAACCTACCTCGCGCTGGTGGATGGCAAACCTCCTACACCCACCGGCAGGGTCGAGGCGGCGATTGCTCGCGATCCGGCGCACCGCAAACAAATGGCGGTAGTGTCCGAAGGGCGGGGGCGGTCAGCAGTGACCGAATATAAGACCGTGACCCAATTTCCCCATCACACCCTCATTGAAGCGCACCCGCTGACCGGGCGCACGCATCAGATCCGCCTGCACATGGCATTTTTAGGCTGCCCCATCACTGGTGATCGCATCTACGGGCACAAGAAAATCAGTCTCGAAATTGAGCGGCATTTTTTACACGCAGCGCGAATCTCGATCATTCTGCCCGGTGAAACTGAACCCAGCACATTTAGCGCAACGCTCCCGCTCGACCTGCAAAAAGTGATTGACGAATTATCCCTTGCACATGGAGTTATCGATGAAAATTATTGACATGCGTTCTGACACGGTGACCAAACCCACCGAAGAAATGCGCCAGGCAATGGCCACAGCGGAAGTGGGAGATGACGTCTACGGGGAAGACCCGACGATCAATCGTTTACAGGAGCTCGCAGCGCAAAGTATGGGTAAGGAAGCCGGCTTATTCGTGCCATCCGGTACGATGGGCAACCTGCTTTCTGTAATGAATGTCTGCCATCGCGGAGATGAAGTGATCATGGGGAACATGGGACACACCTTCCTCTTCGAAGCTGGCGGTATTTCCGCGCTGGGAGGGGTTTTCCCAAATACGCTTCCAAACCAGCCGGATGGGTCGTTATTACTAAGCGACATTGAAGCTGCCATCCGACCGGATGACATCCATGATCCGATCACGAAGATGGTAATCCTGGAGAATACGCACAATCGTTGCGGAGGAACGGTGTTGGGGTTGGATTACATGAGGGCTGTGGGAGAGCTGGCGCACAAGCATGGGTTGCACCTGCACCTGGATGGGGCGCGTATTTTCAACGCAGCGGCTGCGCTGGATGTGAGCGCGGCTGAAATCACCGCCCCGGTAGACAGCGTCACCTTTTGCCTAAGCAAGGGGCTTTGCGCCCCTGTGGGCAGTGTGGTGTGCGGGTCGAGGGAGTTTATCAAGCAAGGATTGCGTACGAGGAAGATGCTGGGTGGTGGAATGCGTCAAGCGGGAATCCTGGCGGCGGCTGGTATTATCGCGATCGAGAAAATGAGCCTGCGACTTAATGAAGATCATGAAAAAGCTTCCCGTCTCGCACAAGGTCTGGCGAAGATCCCCGGCATCATTTTTGAAATGGGAATGCCGCAAACCAATATGGTCTTTCCCTCGATCGCGCCTGAAATTGCCCTTTCGACCCGCGACTTAGTGGTGAAGCTGGGTGAACTCGGGGTAAAATTGGGCGCGGTCGCGAGCCGCCGCTTCAGGCTGGTTGTCCACTATTGGATTACGGATGAGGACATCGATACCACGATCAAGGCTTTCGAGAGAGTAATCGTGGGTTGAGTGCCTGCGTATCCAATCAAATTCAATCTGATATAATCTTTTAAGAATACTCGTCTATCGAGCAATCGAGGTGAACATGGAATCTTTTATCACGTTAAAAGAGATCGACGCGGCTGCAGATTACATCCGTGAAAAAATTGATGTCAAACCCATGGTTGGGCTGACGCTGGGGTCGGGATTTGGATCCCTGGCGGAAATGGTAAAAGAGCCAGTTGTTCTCCCCTATAAAGAAATTCCTGGATGGCCAATATCTACCATTCACGGGCACACCGGTCAATTGGTCATAGGCGACCTGTTTGGAGTCTACACCATGGTGATGCAGGGGAGGGTGCATTACTACGAGGGTTATCCGATGGATGTGGTGACTCTTCCAGTACGGGTGATGCAGAGATTGGGCATTGGGACCCTTTTTCTTACGAACGCAGCCGGTGCCATCAACCCGGATTACGAACCGGGTGATGTGATGCTGCTGGTTGACCATATTAACATTATCGGCATGGCGGGGTTAAATCCGTTGCGTGGTCCCAACCTGGCGGAGTTCGGTGAGCGCTTCCCGGATATGAGCCAGGCTTACGATCGTGAGCTCATCGCAACGGCGCGACGGGTGGCGAAGGATAATAATATTCACCTGCAAGAGGGTGTTTATGTCTGCCTGGCCGGACCATCATTCGAATCTCCGGCTGACCTGCGGTTCCTGCAGCGCATCGGCGCGGACGCAGTGGGCATGTCCACCGTACCTGAGAATATTGTGGCGCGACATGGCAAGATGCGCGTGATGGGTTTGTCAGGCATCAGCAACAAGGCCAACCTGGATGGCAGCACCATCACAACGCATGAGGAGGTGTTGGCGGCCGGTAAAGTCATCGTTCCCAAACTTACAGCGATCATCCGCGGGGTGCTTGAACACCTGGCTGGATAGTATCAGCACGGCAACCATCTTTATTGGAAATTAATGGCGAAATCTCTTGAATAGTTTGTTGCGCTTCCTGAGTGAATTTGAGATTCTCTTCTATGCCGTTGCGGGGGTTGTCATCCTGGTCACGGCACAACGAACCTATCTCGCCTGGCGGGAATGGTCGGGGAGCATTTTCGGACTCGAAAAAGAGCAATCACAGCGGAAATTTAATCAGAATTTATCGATTTTAGTTTTTAGCGTACTACTGATAACCAGCCTGTTTGTGGTGAACACATTTGTTACCCCAACTGTACCAGGGGTGCAGCAATTGGCGACCTCGACAATTGACATGACTCAGCAGCCGCCGACCACTACCCCTGCGCCAACTATAGCGGTCACCGGCGAAGGGTTTATCCCTACGATTGTCTCCTACCTCAGCCGGGGGTGCATCCCAGACCAGCTGGATTGGACCGACCCCAGCAATGGGGATGCGATCTCGGGGATCGTCGAGCTGAAGGGTACAGTTAATGTAGAGAATCTGGGATTTTACAAATATGAATTCTCTCCTTCTGGGGCAGACCGCTGGACGACCATCGCGGCGGGTAACACCATCAAGAAGAACGAGCCGTTGGGCGGAGCCTGGAACACCAGCGACCTCCAGCCTGGTAATTACGAATTGCGGCTGGTGGTAAATGACAATCTGAACAACACGTTGCCTGCCTGTGTCATCCAGGTGACCATCGAAGCAGGAGACTGAAAATGGCAGAAGTTGAGATCAGACCGGCAGTTTCAACGGATATCGCGGTATTGGAAGGGTTCGATCACAGTATTGAGACCACCCATGTGTGGCAATTCAACAATCAGATCACCAGGGAACGGGTGGTGTACGACCTCAGGGAGGTTCGACTGCCAAGAGTGTTAACATTGGAGTACCCGCGCAGGGTAACTTCGCTGAAGGACTCCTGGACACAGCACTCATTATTTCTCGTGGCGCGCAGCGAAGGCGACCTGGTTGGATACCTGATCCTGGATGAAATGCCAGACCTTGACTCGGCTGTGATTAAAGACATCGTGGTGGACCTGTCCTACAGGCGGCAGGGCATTGCCACCGCATTGATATTGGCAGCCAAGGAATGGTTGACAAAGCTTGGCGTAACCAGGTTGGTATTCGAAGTTCCGGCGAAAAATCATCCGATGATCGAATTGATGCGAAAATTACACTTTAACGTAACGGGATTGGCGGATGGATATTTTGCGAACCAGGACATGGCTTTCTTTTTTACGCACTTGTTGAAGTGAGGGAATTTCCATGACACTGGCGAGTTGGATGTCGGAAGTAATCGCAGTTGCACGAACGATCAGCCAGATCCTGACGGCTGGTATCGCCATCACAGCGTTCGCGCTTCTTTTGTATAGCCTGACATTTAACTTCTCCAGCCGGGTCGCCAGGGTGTTCATGTTGATCATGTTCTGCCTGGTAGTCGTCTTTTCGGCGGAATCCTTCGGCAGCACCAGCAAAGAACCCTATTTTATAGATTTTTGGTTACGCGTGCAGTGGATCGGGATCATCTTGCTGCCCGCGAGTTATTTGAACTTCTCTGATGCGTTACTGGCTACCACTGGTCTGCCGTCTCGCTGGCGGCGCAAGTGGGCGATTCGGGTGACATACGCTGTTTCCATTGTGATGATCGTGCTTGTCTTTTCTCCCTGGTTCCTGGGTGAGCTGGTGACGGGCAACCTGCCAGCGCCGCATCACCAGGCTACCTTGTTGACTTATTTGTTCACTCTGTACTACATTTTGATCCTTGTACTGGCTTGGATCAATTTCTACCGTTCTGTCCAGCGAACACTTACGCGCACCAGCCACAGGCGCATGCTGTATCTGACGCTAAGCGCGCTCGGCCCTGTGGTGGGATCTTTTCCGTTCCTGCTTTACGGTTCGGATTTTGCCTCTCAACATACGCTTTTCTTCTGGCTCATTTCCAGCATCGTCACCGCCGGCCTGGGAATGTGTATTTTCTTAATGGCATACGCAGTTTCGTTTTTCGGTGTGCCCTGGCCAGACCGGGTGGTGAAAAGCAGGTTGATAAAGTGGACGCTGCGTGGGCCGGTGACTGCCAGCCTGGCTTTGGGTTTGTTGACCCTTGTAAACAGGACCAATCAGGCATTGGGCACCTCGTTCCAAGCGCTGGCGTTGATCGTGATGGTGGTCACCGTGTTGATCTGCGAATACGCCATCACCCTGTTTTACCCTTACATTGAAAAATGGGTCGTGTATGACCAGGATGTGAATGATTTCCAATTCATTCGTTCCCTTGAAGAACGTATCATCACACGGAGCGACCTCAGGCAATTCATCGAAATGGTGCTGGCAGCTATCACCGATCAGACCCGCGCAGCGGGCGCTTACCTGGTGAAGAGCGCCGATGATGGCATCGAGATCATTGAAAAAACACCCGAGATACAAATAAAAACGGAAAAGGTTGATGCAATTGAATCGGTTCTAATGAACACACCCCCGGATGTTGAAATGGTCCGTTTTGAGGATGATGTGATCATTCCATTGAAAAATGGAATCAACGGAGAGTCTGAGCGGGTTTATGGCTACCTGGGAATTTCCGGGATCACTGACAAATGGCCGCTGGAACCTGAAGCCGGTGAAGCGCTTGACCGATTGAAAGAAAGAGCGATGATTGCCCTGCGCGACCGGGAGATGCTGGAGCAGGTTTTTGAAATTTTGGAGCGCCTGGATCCGCAGGAGCAAATGATCCAACAGTTACGCGCGGCGGGTCGATTTGATCAAAGCGCGCTGCTCTCTGATGTAGAGTGGATGAAAAGACAGGAAATGACCACCTGGGTAAAAGGCGCGCTTACGCATTATTGGGGCGGACCAAAATTGACAGAAAGCCCGCTGATGCACATGGAAGTGGTCAAAACTGCGCTCGTGGAGAACGATGGAAATGAGATCAATGCCTTGCGTAGCGTGCTGCGAAATGGATTGGATCAATTGAAACCAGGCGGGGAACGGAAATTCACCGGCGAATGGTTGTTGTATAATATTTTGGATATGAAGTTCATGGAAGGGAAAAAAGTGCGGGAAATTGCCTTAAAACTGGCAGTTTCTGAGGCAGACCTTTATCGGAAACAGAAAGTCGCCATAGAAAAAATCGCTGATATCCTGGTTCAAATGGAAATGAAAGCTACAGGCCGGGAATCAGACTGATTTCATTGTTGTTGTTTATTGGATTAGGAGGGGTTTAATGGTCTTAACATCAGAATCGCAGGCTTCGTTCGACCGTGAAACGGATGAAGGTTGGTGGGAATCTGTATTAGCGGATGAGGACAAAATCTTCCACGCGGAAAATGGGTTGAATTGCTCACCCTGCGAGCATGGATCCAATAGCGCCATTGATTGGGATTGCGTCCGGAGGGTTTTTGAACAAGATCAGGTAGTTATGATGGAAGTGACAGGGTTTAACCGGGGCGGGCTGCTGGTTCAGAACAATGGTATCCAGGGATTCATTCCCGTTTCTCATTTGGTCAATCTTCCCAGCGAGGTGAAAGAAGAGGAACGACAGGTTGAGTTGGCGGATTATATTGGAAAATCCCTCTACGTGAAGATCATTGAATGCGAGGAAGACCAGGAGAGGATCGTCTTCTCTGAGCGCGCTGCCCAGGCAGGGGAGGGAAAACGCAAGGAACTGTTCGAATCGTTGAAACCGGGAAACATCGCCTGTGGCATTGTGACCAACATCACAGATTTTGGCGCGTTCGTAGACCTGGGAGGTGTAGAAGGTTTGGTGCACGTATCGGAGATCTCGTGGGGCAGGGTGGATAAGCCGGCAAATAAGCTAAAGATCGGTGACGCGGTGAAGGTTGTGATTTTGCAGATCAACGAAACCAATTCAAGGATTGCTTTGAGCATTAAACGACTTTATCCGAACCCGTGGGAAAAGATGATGCGCATCTACAAGCCGGGTGACATTGTGCAGGCAGAGTTGACCTCGATCACGCGCTTTGGCGTTTTCGCAAAACTCGATGAGGGGATCGAAGGATTGATCCATATATCGTCCTTCCCCGACGAGTTACGGGGCAAGGATATCGCAAAGTATTTCTTACCCGGTCAACACGTTCAGGTTAAAATTCTACATATCGATGTTGATCGCCGGCGGCTTGGACTCGGATTGATCAACCAAGAATGAGCACCGGGAAGAAAACACAACGGAGCGCCGCCACTGACAAGCAGAGAAAAACTGGTGTCAGCAAAGGAGCAAATTCACAAGTCAAACGTAAAAGGGTGGAGCAACGGACTGAGGAGGAAGAGCTTAATCTCCTCCCTGCGTTCGTTGACCACACCCGTTCAGTGATCAATAATCTGAAACGTTTCGGTTGGGATCTGCTGGGCACATTTCTCGCACTCCTGGCGATGTTGACGTTGTTGGGTTTGCTGGGACTCAGCCGGGGAACGCTGATGGATTCGTGGATCCAATTCCTCAGGCACAGTTTTGGTTATGGTTCTTTCTTAACGGTAGTGATGCTGGGCTTATTGAGCGCACTGGTCTTTCGCCAAGGCGCAGGTCATCCCCTCCAGCTTTCTTTCGCCAGACTGATGGCGATCGAGGGATTATTCATTTTTATTTTTCCATTGCTTTCATCTTTCGGCGGTGTCTCGATCGATCGCGCAGCGGAGGGTAAAGACGGCGGGCTTTTCGGTTGGGGTTTAGCGCAATTATTGGCACAAATTCTTACCAAAACGGGCGCGCTCCTTTTCTACCTGGTCGCGTTCGTTCTGCTCCTGGGATATGTCACCCAAGCGCGCTCCTGGTTGATGGAAGGCAGATGGTCAGCCTTCATTTTGAAATTGCGCGGTGGGTTTACCGCTAAAAAACCACAGGGTCTGGCAGCCCCCAGGCAAGATCAGCCGGGTATCAAGACTCCGGTCGTCACGAAACAGGCACCGGTTTCCAGTGAAATCAAACAGCAACTTATCCCTACAGATCCGGATCGCGACAGACGTTTGCCACCCTTGAGCTTGCTGCTGGATGAGAACCCTGTGCCTCCAAACGACCGCTTGATCAAGGGAAACGCACTGCTCATCGAACAAAAACTGGCGGAATTTGGCGTGCCAGTTAAAGTGATCGGTTATCGCGTGGGGCCAGCCGTGACGCAGTACGCGGTGGAGCCGGGTTACACTGAAAAGATGGGCGTGGATGGCAGGATGACGCGCCAGAAGGTCAAAGTATCCAAAATATCCAGCCTATCGCGAGACCTGGCGCTGGCGCTCTCGGCCCAGCGGCTGCGCGTTGAAACACCCGTACCGGGAAAATCTTATGTGGGCATTGAGGTGCCGAACGACGATAACGCGTTTGTGCGGTTAAAGCCGATCCTGGATTCTGACGAGTTCAAGAAGGACAAAGCTCCGCTCTCGATCGCGTTGGGAAGGGATGTTTCCGGTGAACCGGTGAAGACCGACCTGGAAAAGCTGCCGCATCTCTTGATCGCTGGCACGACGAATTCTGGAAAGTCGGTTTGCGTGACCTCGCTGACCACCTGCCTGGCGATGAATAACTCGCCCGCAGACCTGCGCCTGGTGATGCTCGACCCCAAAATGGTGGAGTTGGTGAGATTCAATGGCTTACCGCATCTGATAGGCAAGGTGGAAACCGAGCTTGAGAGGATGCTGGCGGTGCTACGCTGGGCGCAGATGGAGATGGATGCGCGCTATCGCCTGCTCGCGGAAGTAAGAGTGAGGAACCTGGCAGGTTACAATCTGCGCATGCGGCAGAAAAAGAAACCCCCGCTGCCGCGCATCGTGATCATCATTGATGAATTGGCGGACCTGATGATGAGCGCGCCTGAGCAAACCGAGCACAGCCTGATCCGCCTGGCACAAATGGCGCGTGCCACGGGTATCCATATGGTAGTTGCCACGCAACGACCCAGCACAGATGTGGTCACTGGTTTGATCAAAGCCAACTTCCCGGCGCGCATTTCGTTCGCCATGGCTTCAGCCGTTGATTCGAGGGTGATCCTGGATGCTAATGGCGCGGAAAACCTGCTCGGCAGGGGTGACATGCTCTTCCTTGATCCGGCGCGGTCGGGCTTGCAGCGTCTGCAGGGTGTGATCGTTAGCGATAGCGAGATCGAAAAGATCCAAAAACACTGGCAGAGTCTCCAGCAGAGCATCGATGTCAGACCCCCTCCGTGGGAGGAACTTGTCGAGGAGATCGGCAGCCTTGACAGCGACGTGTTGGTGGAACAGGCGATCGAGGTGGTACGGGCTGCTGGCAAAGCCTCTACATCGCTCTTACAGCGCAGGCTGCGCATTGGCTTTCCACGGGCGGCCCGTTTGATGGACGAATTGGAGGAAATGGGTGTCATCGGTCCAGCGGTCGGCAGCGGAAAGGAAAGGGATGTGCTGCTGGA
This sequence comes from Anaerolineaceae bacterium UBA2260, assembly GCA_002347485.1. Lineage (GTDB taxonomy): Bacteria > Chloroflexota > Anaerolineae > Anaerolineales > Anaerolineaceae > UBA6107. Next base: position 9,761 of record DDXM01000050.1, read on the forward strand.
AAATGACGACATGGACGAGGTTACCGAAGAAGAATAGATTATCGCGCCTTGATCGAAGACAATTAATAGTAAAATTCGTTTCTATTGGCAGGTGAGACTATGAGTGAACAGTCGAGTGGCAATGTGGTCAAGAAAAAAAGGTCGTTTGAACAATTCATGCGCGACACCTTCAAGCGTGTTCTTGACCCTGTCGCAGGCTTCTTATTAAACTTCGGATTGACCCCCAACAGCGTTACATTATTTGGTATGCTGTTATCTGCCGCGGCAGGCGTTCTTGCCGGTTTGGGTAAATTCAGCATCGCAGGGTTGATCCTGCTGATAGGAGCGCCGCTCGACGCGGTTGACGGCGCAATGGCCAGGCTTCGCGGGCAGCCGACCCGGTTTGGCGGTTTCTTTGACTCCGTCATTGACCGCTATTCAGAGTTGTTTTTATTAGGCGGGTTGTTGTTTTATTATGTCGCGCAGGGGAACGCATTCGCGAGCCTGCTGGTTTTCATCGCCGCAGCTGGCAGCGTGATGGTTTCTTACACGCGGGCGCGAGCAGAAGGCCAGCGCTTCACAGCCAAGGTCGGCATCCTTTCGCGCATGGAGCGGATGATTGCGCTCATTCTGTTCCTGATTATTGGCAAGCCGATATACGCGATATGGATCATCGCCATCCTGGCGAATGTTACTGCTGTTCAGCGAATCTTAAACGTATATAAACAATCCAGATTAGAGGAATGACCCTGGGAAAGAGGCTAAACAATGGTTAACGGTTTTACGATTTTTGGAATCAAGATCTATTTCTACGCCCTGATCATCATCGCTGGTGCGTTATTAGGAGCTTTCGTCGGGACAAGGGAAGCCAAACGGCGGGGATTCAACCCAGATATCGTCTGGGATATGCTTCCGTGGCTGCTGATGGCTGGCATTATTGGCGCGCGCATCTGGCATGTGTTGACTCCAGATTCCACCATACTCATCGATGGAAAGAATCCCTATTTCCTGCATCCGCTTGAGATCTTCAACTTCCGAAAGGGTGGTCTGGGCATCCCGGGCGCTGTTATGGCGGGCGTGCTGGCATTGTGGATCTACGCGCGCAAGAAGAAATTAAACTTTTCGACCTGGTTGGATATACTTGCGCCAGGTGTCGCGCTTGGTCAGGCGATCGGTCGCTGGGGTAATTTCTTCAACCAGGAAGTGTATGGCATGCCTTCAAACCTACCATGGGCGATCAAGATCGATGAAGCGCACCGCCTGCCTGGTTTTGAGACCGTGGAAAGATATCACCCCACCTTTCTGTATGAATCCATCTGGAACCTGTTGAACATGTTCGTACTACTGTGGGTGGCGCGGAAGTTCAAGGATAAATTGAAACCAGGTGACGTGTTTTTCCTTTACCTGATCATCTATTCTTTTGGGCGGTTTATGCTGGAATTCATCCGCATCGTTAACTCGCCGATTGCTGGGATCAACAGCAACCAGACCTTGATGGGCGTTATTTTTGTGGTATCCATTATTATCATCCTGGTAAGGCACAAACGAGTTGATAAAACGGAAGCGGCGGTGGAATAGGACGCGCCAGTCTAGCGGGCAAGACATGGAGGAGCACATGCAGCGAATTACCATCCTGGGTTCTGCCAACGCGGTAGCGAAACCCGGGCAGGATAACACTCACTTGCTAATCGAGAGCAACGAAAAAAAGGTGATGGTCGATTGCGGCGACAACCCGGTGGCGAAATTATTCGCCGCCGGTTCATCCATTCTATCGGTCACTGACCTCGTTCTCACCCATTTTCACGCCGATCACGTGGGCAGCCTGCCGTTATTGATCATGGACATGTGGCTGGAAAAACGATCCTACCCACTGGTTATTCACGGGTTACGGGTCACATTGGATAAGGCCAGGCGGATGCTTGAGTTATTCAATTGGGGAGAATGGCAGGGAATGTTTCCGGTCATGTTCAACGAAATTCCGGAGGAGGGTGCGGAAAATCTGATTGTTGGTCAGGGAATGCACCTCTCGGTACTGCCGGTATTGCATCTGGTGCCAACGATCGGCATTAGGGTCAGATTCTCAGACGGTCGGGTGGTCGCATATTCCTGCGACACAGAACCCTGCCCAAATGTAATCCAATTGGCCAAGGGTGCTGATGTGCTGTTGCAGGAGGCCGCGGGGTTGGCCAAGGGGCACACATCCCCAGGCCAAGCGGGAGAAATTGCCACGCGCGCTGGCGTGAAGAAACTGGTCCTGATCCATTATGATAACCGGGTGGTTGAAGAGGACTTGTTGACCGCTGCGCGTAATCCCTTTAAGGGTGAAGTCGCGCTCGCCAAAGACTTGATGGTTGTCTAGTTTTTACCATCCCGCGAGATATTCGATCCAATCGTTGTTTTCAGGCAAGAAACGAGCAAAGATATAACGGGCGGCGGTGGGGGGTTCTTTTGGCTGCCGCAGCAGGCGCATCCCGGTCTCTGATAAAGCTCGTCCACCTTTCAGATGGTTGCACGCGTAACAAGCGGTAACCAGGTTTTTCCATTCATGAGTGCCGCCCATGTGCCGGGGGATGACATGGTCAACTGTGAGATTTATCGATGTCTTACCACAATACTGGCAGGTGTAGTGGTCGCGCCGGAATATCTCCCGGCGGCTGAGGGCGACTTTTAAGCGCGGTCGGTTGACCATGTGGGAGAGGCGGATGATGGAGGGGAGGGGGTAAACATTGACGGACGAATGAATGACACCGCGACCATTGAGAATGAGCGTGGCTTTTTGCGTGAGCATGAGCCCGATGGCGCGCTGATAGCCGCAGACATTGATGGGCTCGAAGTTGGAATTGAGAACGAGGACCGGCTTATCCATTTTTTATATGAAATAGATTATAGCATGTGGGAAAATGCATTTATCATTTGCGCGTAGCCTTTATTTTAATATTATTCACATATTTCGAAAAGGTTATTTCTGCCGAGATCTTCTCACGCTGGTATAATTTCACATCACTTAAATTATAAAAAAGGAGGTCGCAATGAACATTAATGAACAGGTCGAATACCTGATGCAGGGAACCGAATATGGCGATGAAACGCTGAAGAAAAAAATGGCGGACGAACTGCGGATTCGACTGCAAACCTGTGAAAAAGAGGGTAGGGTATTGCGCGTTTATTGCGGCTTCGATCCGACCAAGGCTGATCTGCATCTGGGGCACACGGTACCGATGCGCAAGCTGCGCCAATTCCAGGAACTTGGGCATGATGTGTCCTTTGTCATTGGCAATTACACCTCATTGATTGGCGATCCATCGGACAAGGATGTGCTGCGCCCGCAGCTCACCACGGATGAGGTGGAGGCCAACGCCCGCACTTACGCGGAGCAGGCGTTCCGAATTCTTGACCCGGCGAAGACCACCATCCGCTATAACGCAGAGTGGTTGGCGGGCATCAGCTTCCGCGATCTGATTCGGCTCGCGTCGAATTTCACCATCCAGCAGTTCCTTACGCGCGAGAACTTTAAACTGCGCTGGGAGAAGGGTGACCCCGTTTACCTGCATGAAACCTTTTACTCGTTAATGCAGGGGTTTGATGCCTATACATTAAACGCGGATGTGCAGATAGGGGGCACCGACCAGCTTTTCAATATCATGACGGCTTCGCGCAAGATCATGGAGTTCATGGGTTTGCAACCCAATATTGCCATCATCCTGGGCATTCTCCCTGGCACTGACGGTGTGGTGAAGATGAGCAAATCGCTGGGCAACCACGTGCCCATCAGCACGGACGCCGCTGACATGTACGGCAAGGTGATGAGCATCCCTGATTTTGCCATGGGCGTCTACTACAGGTTGACCACGCGGTTGACCCCGCCGGAGATCGCCGAGATCGAGAAGGGTATCAAATCCGGTGACCTTCACCCACGGGATGCCAAAATGCGCCTGGCGCGGGAAATTTCCGCCGCGTTCTATGGCGAAGACGAAGCGCTTAAAGCCGAACAACTTTTCGTAGAGACATTCCAGAAAGGCGCGATCCCCGAGGATATCCCTGTGATAAAAATTGAACCTACAACCACGATCGTGGATATCCTTTTATCAGCTGGATTGGCGAAAAGCAAGAGCGAGGCGAGACGCTTGATCGATCAGAACGGCGTTCGCTTCGAAGGGAACGTGGTACAGGATCCGGCTTTCGCGTTTGTGGCAGAAGGTGTGCTGCAGGTGGGGAAAAGGCACTTCCTGAGAATCGTAAAAGCCTGATAATCAACCAGCGGCTGGCGAGAACTCTCCCAGCCGCTTTTCTATTCCACGATGGTCGCGGTGGCTTCCAGGAACAACTCACGGCCGATCGTTCTGGCAATGAGGGGTGATCCGTCTTCAAGCGTGACGACGAGCGTGATCGGTGTGCCGTGCCAGGCCGGTGGGGTGCCGGCAACGTACCAGGAAATGGACGCTTTTTCATGTTCCGCCAGTGACGATATTTCCCAACCCTGGAAATTTCCCTGGGTTAATTCTCTAGCAGCTTTCACCGCGTCAAAATGGTCCAATTGGACCGGGCCCGCTTCAATTTCAAATAAAGTCCAACCCTGATCAGGCTTTTTGTAGGCCATCGCGATTTGAGGGGCGATTACCTTGCCGCCGTTCGACAAGGTTGAATTCATCACAGCAACCTGGAGAGGCGATACCAGGATTCCCGCCTGACCACTGAAAAGCGCGCGGTAGGAAGAAACTTCCTCGACCTCGATTGCCTGGCTTGTTTCGAGAGGCAACTCAAAATCACGGAAAAGACCTGTCTCGCGATACAGGTCGAGCGTATCTGAAAGGGTTGAAGACTTATTTATGGTCGTGATGGCATTAATACATCCCCCTGAGATCAGCTCGCCCCAGGTGCTACTCCTACCCGGCTTGATGGCGCAGAAGAATTCATTTCCCGGGGTGGTGTTCCATGTATACGCTGGAACTGCCGAGGAAGGGGTATAGTTCGAGAGAATGTGGGCCAGCAAAACTCCACTGGTTGTGGTGCCGGGGGGATATAAACCCTGGGTGGCCCGGTTGAGTAAGGGAGCGGAGGTATCTTCTATCCATTGTGACCATTTTTCATCCAGAAGATTGGCGTCAAATGTGGGTGAGGTGGCCATGACGATGATCTCCCCGCTTTCCGCGTTAAGCACAACGATGGCGCCGATGTAATCGTCAAGGAGCGCGCTCGCGGATTGCTGCAATGGAAGATCAAGGCTTGTGCGTAAATCGAAACCTGCGGGATCCTGTCCGTAAAGAAGCCGGGTTGTGGTGACGTTGATTGGCGTGTTGTACGTGATACCGCGCAAAACGCCATCCAGTTTGTACTCGATCCCGGCCTGGCCAAAATTTGGATTGCTGTACCCGATGACAGCGCTGAGTTCGGGATAGCGCAGTACGCGGGTGAGTTCTCCGGCTGGACCCACATTCGCCGTGAGAGGGGTGTTATTGGCATCGAGGATATTGCCGCGGTACACGTAGCGGTCAGAGATGGCGCGGCGGGGGTTATCCCCGCGCGCCAGGAGGGCATCGGCGCGGATCACTCCCCAATAGGCAGAAAGCAGCGCGATGGCGCTGAAACCAGCGAGGATGACCCCGCCCACCAAAACGTAAGGTGTGGTTCGGTTGATCATCGCGGGTTGGTCTTCGGCCTGATTACTGATGATCATCAGCAGCAGACCTGTGGCGACCGAGACCACGAGCGAAGTGCCGCCATAGGAAATGAATGGCAGCGTAACCCCTGTCAACGGCAGCAGGCGGATCGTTCCCCCCATAATCAAAATGGACTGCGTGGAGATGAAAACCGTCAGTCCGGCGGAGAGCAAGCGTTGGTACTGGTTCGGAGCGTGCAAGGCGATGTATAACCCCCGGATAGCCAGAATGGCATATATACCGACCAGCAGCAAACCGCCAGCGGTGCCGAATTCTTCGAGTATCGCAGGATAGATGAAATCGGAATTGGCGACCGGGACGACACCGGGACTGCCCAACCCGATACCGCGCCCAAAAAGCCCGCCATTAGCGACCGCGATGAGCGATTGGACAATCTGGTAAGAGCGGTCGCGGGCATCGAGCCAGGGATTCAACCAGGCTTCGACGCGCAACTGGATGACATCAAACACAATGTAACCTGCAGCGAGGGCAGCGATCACCAGGAGAAAACTGATCAAGAGGACACGGCGCTTACCAGACGCGATATAAACAACCAATGTATAGATGAAAATAAATAACGATGCTGTCCCCAGGTCGCGCTGCGCAACAAGGATCAACACGGCAAGTCCGATCAGCACCAAGGTGGGCGTCAGCAACTGCATCAACCGTAAACGGGACTGGGATGTATCTGCGAGATAAGCCGCCAGGAAAACTACCAGGAGGAATTTGAGCACTTCTGATGGCTGCAGATAGAAACTACCCAGGTTCAGCCAAAGATCGGGTCCGTTTCCCCCAGGATAAGTGCCGATGAAAAAGGTGAGCAATGTAAGAAGGATTCCACTGATCAACCATACGTATTTGTACCGTCGCAAGATAGTCAGCAGGTTTGGCAAACGCAGCGCAAAAAGCGCGCCCAACGTCGCGATCACCATCCAAATGGTCTGCTTGAATCCGTAATCCGTGTCAAGGCGATAGATCATCAATAAGCCCCAACCATTGAGGATGGCGAAGATCGGCAGAAGGTACGGGTCGCGATCCGGCAAGCGCTTGTTCAGTTGGGTATACATAGTTGTGTATGCCAGCAGCCAGGCAACAAAGCCGATCCAGTGCTGCCAGCGGTAATTTACTTGCCAGGAGTGAAGCCTGACGGCGGGGGCAAATGTAAGGATCAGGTTACCGAAGAAAATAAAAATTACCGCCAGAATTAAGAGTCTGGTCTGGATCTGGTTTCTCGGCGACCGGTTATCCAACAACAGTCGATTCACTTGAGATATTTATCCAGTAACAGGTTCAACTTATCTGCGGTCGTGGGATTGATCGCGGAACGGTTGGTGATGATGGCATTTTCGAGTGCATTGCGGCAATTGCAGTCGGTTTCAGCGGGGAGGTTGTCAACCAGCGAGGTGATGCTGCGTTGTGCGATCTCCGTGTTCTTTAAAAGCGTCTTCACAACCATCTCCACACTGACAACCTCTTCAGAAATATGCCACACATCGTAATCCGTGACGTGCGCCATCACAGCGTAACAAATCTCTGCTTCACGCGCCAGGAAAGCTTCCGGAGAGGTGGTCATGCCAATCAGCGACATGCCCCAGGCGCGATACACATTAGACTCGATCTTGGTGGAAAATCGCGGACCTTCGATGGTGATCATCGCGCCACCGCTGTGTACTGTGCAATCACAGCTTGATACTGCCTGGAAAAGGATCCTTGATAGGGTAGGGCAGAAGGGGTAAGCAGTGCTTATGTGAACGACAATACCTTCGCCAAAATACGAGCGTGCCCGGTGATGCGTATGATCAAATAACTGATCCGGAATGACGATATTGCCAGGCGCGAAATCCTCGCGCAGTGAACCGCAGGCGCTCACCCCGATGATACGGTCCACGCCGAGCATTTTCATCGCCCAAATATTGGCGCGATAATTTACCTCTGTCGGTGAGATGGTGTGCCCGACGCCGTGGCGGGCGAGAAAGGCGACCGGTTTTCCATTTAGCTTGCCGACCACAAGCGGAGCGCTTGGATAGCCGAAAGGAGTAAGCGGGTTGACCTGGCTGGTTTCTTCGAGAGAGGGAAAATCGTACAAACCGGAGCCGCCAATCACCCCTAATACTGGTTTCTCATTCATTTTAGTCTCCTAACGAGTTTTATGATTGCTGTTGTATTTCTATCGTCAGCAGCACTTTTCCGACGCGAATTTCGTCGCCGCTGATGAGGATCGTTGGCGTATCAATGCGTTCATCATTTAAGTACGTGCCATTTGTTGAGAGGAGGTCTTCGATCCACCACTGTTTATTGCGATACCATAACCTGGCGTGCTGGTTTGAAACGGTTTCATCATCGACGAGAATCTCGCAAGCCGGGTCCCGCCCAATCCGCAATTCAGCCTGGAGGAAGACCTGTTTGTTATCCACGGATTCGTTTTCCTGCAGGACCGAGATGTAAGGAATCTTGCGAGAACCCAGGCTCTGGGTCTGGAATTTCAAATCCAACCAGAGTGTGTAAATTGCCCAGCCAAAAAAGGAGAGCAATACGATCAACAAAAGCGCGCGAAAAACCAGGATCAGAACGGCGGTCATGAGTTATCCATTCCTTGGTTGAGGCTCTTGATTTGTGAGGTGATATTTCTTTGCGATTCCTCCGATAAAACCCGGTCGACCGTATAAATTATAGTGTAGCCAGCCAACGAAATCACATCTCCGGATCGCAGAGTATGCCGGTCGATGCGGTTCCCATTGATAAACGTGCCGCCTGAAGAACCGACATCAAATATCACATAGTCATCCTTTACCTTGCGAATTTGGGCGTGGTTGCGCGAGACCCGCAGATCATTGACAACAATGTGATTGGAGGTCTTTCGTCCGATGTTGATGACACTGCCGGTTAACTGGATGGTCTTGTCTCCTTTTAAAATCAGTAACGGGACGCATTTTGCTGATGGATTGGGATTATCATCGCCTGATCCGTCGGATAAGCTCAGGACGCTCGTCTCTGTTTGAGGTCGAGAAGGGGATTCCTTTAAATAGATGGCGACTTCGTGCAACGCCAGCGATGGGTCAGCTTTCAGTAGAACTGAGGGTGTGGAGTGGAAGTGTGTCCCGAATTCAGTGGCGGTCGTGATGAGCAGATTGGACAAGCTGGATTGCCAATCGGGTTGCTCTCGCCAGAGGTTCATTGTTTGAGGGTGCAGGTTGACGACGAAGACAGGCGCCATCAATTGTTCCACGGGGATCGTGTTAATAAAAAGCTCCTGTATCGCAATGGATAGTTCATGGACAATCCTGTCATTGGGATTAGTCCACGGCAATAGCGAGGCGCTTGTTTCGAAGAGCGCGCGAATCCGTTTCTCGAGACGATCCAATTGATTCATTTTAGTTATTATAACCAAGGCTCACGATTCGTGTGTCGAGGTTCATACGAGGGGGCTCATTCCGCTGGTCACGAAAACTAGCGACGAACCTTGCGCACATAGATCGGGTTGCTGAATATCCAACCACGTTTCTTGCCCAGGAAGTCAAGATAGGCTTCCACGCGATACGCTCCGGACTTGTTAATGGTCTTTGCCAGGTGATCCATGTTGCCCGCCTCAAAAATCGGGATCCCATTGTGGATCAAGCGCAAGAACGCTTTTTGCGGGAGTTTTATCCGCAGCGTGGCACCAGATTCGAGATTTAGTTCGTCACCCATAGAGGCGGTAGTCTCGTTATTTTCCGCAGTGAAAATGAACCCGCGCGTTGAAGCCGGAAGATCATAACCAATAAATGAAGCACCCTTACCCAAAGCCTGGTAAATCATCTCCCGATCATGGGAGATCTTACCGGTTAAAGGCGATTGGACGAGAAGATGGTTGTTGAGGGTGGAAAAATGATACCGGTATGGAAAAATGGTTTTTCGAAAAAAAACTGCCCGATAATTCAATGCATGTGAATCTGAACCTGCGACAGCCGTCACTTGACGACCCCCTGTCAGCAACTCATCCCATTTGGCGAGCGCTTGTGGAAGCGGCTGGTGCGGGATGCGCTGCGGGACAAAGGCGTACATGATCGCCTGGCGCATGTTCCTTACCACAGTCTTAAATTCGCTGAAACCGTTCCATAATTCGATCCCGGTGAATCCCTCGACTTCCCACGATTCCCAGGTGATGTCGGTTTCGTTAAACAAGGGGAGAGCGTATTCATAAGGATGGGCGAGGAAGGTCAAACCCCCGGATCGATTGACCTGGTCAATCAGTTTTTGTGGATCATACGCGAATTGCGCAACTTCGCGCTCAAGCCCGAAGACCAGCATATGATTCTTTTGCGGCATGCGGTCTTGATCGTGCACCTCTTCGCCGGTGAGTATTAAGACCCGCCGGTCATTCTCCTCCACATAACGTTCCATCCCTTTAACCCGGACGTTGTGGTCGGTGATGATGACGACATCCACGTCCGCCTTGAGCGCTTCTTGAGCGATATGGGTGTAATCACCCGTGCCATCAGAGTAAATGGTATGATTGTGCAGGTTGCAGACGATTTCTTCCATTAGGTTGACGATTTCCGGCCTTGAACGGTATAATCTTCGGTGTTCTTAAATTTTAGGAGGAATATTGTGAACCTGTATATTGACATCGCCTTAATTATAACTTCTGTGGCATTGATCGTGAGCGTGGTGTTGCAGAATAAAGGAATTGGTATGGGCGGTTTGACCGGATCGGACAGCGGTGGTATGTTTACTGCGCGCCGGGGAATTGAAAAAACTCTCTTTTGGGTCACCATTATCCTAAGCGTTCTATTCTTCATCTTGACTGTTACCGCTGTTATACTTGAAGGGTAACCGGAAATTATAAATTAACGAACCCAAGGATTCGAGGCGGCTAACCTTGAAGAAGGGTAGCCGCGTTTTAATACAAGTTATGAAAAAATATCGCTGGCAGTTGCTTATTCTTTTTCTAACCGGAATTGTGGTTGGATTATTGTTGATCACGGAAAAACGCGGCGGTTTGGGAGAAGTGACCACACCTCAACCAGCCCAGGGTGGGGTATACACCGAAGCCCTGGTCGGCAACCTGCAGCGGTTAAACCCTCTTCTAGATGATGAGAACAGCGTTGACCGCGACGTCAATAGCTTGATCTTCTCCGGTCTGGTGCGCTTTAATGCGCGTGGCATTGCCGAGCCGGATCTGGCTGAATCGATCGGAGTGAGCCAGGATGGTCTGCTATACAACATCACGCTGAAAGCGGATCTTTTCTGGCACGATGACGAACCGCTCACCACGCGGGATATTCTTTTCACGATTGAACAGATTCGTAACGGAAAAGGGTTTATCAAGGACGATGTCAGAAATTTATGGAAGTCGGTGGAAGTTTATATTTTCGACGACCAGAATATGCAATTGAAACTTCCTGAAGCGTACGCTCCATTCATGGATTACCTCACCTTCGGTGTGGTGCCACAACACCTGTTTGATGGCATGACGATCGAGGAGATCGCTGAGTCTCCCCTCAATCTGCAGCCGATTGGCAGCGGACCGTATCAATTCGAGGAATTGATCATTGAGGAGTCTCGCGTGACCGGTATCAAGCTGCAGGCTTTCCCGAAATACGCGGGTGAGCAGCCTTACCTGCGGGAACTGGTATTTATGTATTATCCCGACCATCAAAGTGCTTACGCAGCTTTGCAAGAGGGAAGAGTGCAGGGGATCAGCGAAATACCGGCCAACATGGTGGAAAGCGCGTTGCTGAACCAGGACCTTAATGTATACACCGGTCGGCTTCCACGCATCAGCCTCGTTCTGCTCAACCTTGATGAGATCGGCGTACCTTACTTCCAGGAAGCTGAGGTTCGTAAAGCGCTGTTGATGGGAATTGACCGCAACAGGCTGGTGAACACATTGTTCAACGGTCAGGCGATCGTGGCCAACAGCGTGATCCTCCCAGGCACCTGGGCGTATAACGATCAGATTCCACAGATCGTGTACGATCCCCAAGGCGCAGCAGACCTTTTGAAAAACGCGGGATATGTGATCAGTGGAGAGACCTCCACGATTCGGGCGAAAGAGGAGGTTGAATTATCCTTCGTGCTTTCCTATCCAGATGACGATCTTCACCTTAGCCTTGCGCAAATGATCAAGGAAGATTGGGAAAAGATCGGTGTCGCGGTCGAATTGGAAGCCGTTCCCCCGGATGTTTTCATCGAACAAAAATTGGTTCCACGCGCCTACGAGGCTGCCTTGATCGATCTCAACTTGAGCCAGACGCCGGATCCAGACCCCTACCCATTCTGGGACCTCGGGCAGGCGGAAAACGGCCAGAATTACTCCCAGTGGAACAACCGCCTGGCAAGCGATTCGATCGAACAGGCGCGAGTCACCACTGACCTGGCGGAAAGAGCCCGTTTGTATTACAACTTCCAGGCGATCTTTACTGAAGAGTTACCAGCGCTGCCTTTGTATTACCCGGTCTACAATTATGGAGTTTCTGCGCAGATCCAGGGCGTCGCGATGGGGCCGCTATTTGATACAAGCGACCGCCTGGCAACCATTACCAAATGGTTCCTCGCAACGACGCGCGCGCCGCAAGCAGATGGATCAAGTCAAACCCCAACCGGTGACTGACATGACCTACGATGGGGAAGACGAGGATCGGAGATTTGTTGCCAGATCTGCGGAAGAACTGGCACAATACCTGTCCGCTGATGTCTTATTATGGCGCATGTCTGGAATCGACTTGCCGCTCTGCCCCGGTAACCTGTTATTGGCTTTGAGAAAGTTAAGCGTTATTCGTGAATATGCGGAATTGACCTCCATTTCTCAGATCATGACCATGATCGATCAACGATACACTCAGTGGCAAAAGAAAGTGAATCGGGAATTACCTATGAGGGGTAATCAATGGCAGGAACTGGTAAAGGATTTTCATCGAAATGGAGGCATTGATGCTTCCTTTTATTACAGTGTCAGGGTCAGGGTCATACTTGCGCTCCTTTCCATTGAAAGCCGTACGACCGATCACAAGGTGTTGCAGCAGATTAACAGCGCGGATGAGGTTTTAGGGCTATTGGTACAACCAGGTGAATTTGCCTGGAATCCTGGATTGCGTAAAGCTTTCCCAAAGGAAACTTATCCTTACTTATATTATGAACAGGCAGGTAAGTGATGAAAAAATTCTACACACGGACTGGTGATGATGGGAAGACCGGCATCCTGGGTGAAGGTCGGGTGGGGAAGTATGATCTGCGCATGGAAGCCCTGGGCACGTTGGATGAACTCTCCGCGGCACTGGGTCTGGCACGCAGCCTGCAAAGAGACCCTGATATCGGCCAGCGCATTGTAGGTCTTCAGCGCAAACTTTATGAACTCATGGCTGAGGTGGCGGCATCGCCTGAGAACGCCGGCAAATTCGCCCAAATCAATGCTGACACACTTGCCAGCTTGGAAGAACTGATTGATCGTATCTCCATGCAGGTGGAAACGCCGGAAGGTTTCATTGTACCCGGTGAGTCGACTGGCAGTGCGGCGATTGCGCTGGCTCGCACCATCACCCGCCGGGCTGAACGCCGGGTAGCGGAATTGCTTGACCGGGGTGACCTGCAAAATCAGTATGTTTTGCGCTACTTAAACCGTTTATCATCGCTTCTGTTCGTCATGGAGCTTGAACTGCTTAAGTCACAGAACTCTAAAGAACCTTTGATGGCAAAGGAAAAATCGGAATGATCGGAACCCTCGTCAATACCGCCTGCATTATTGTCGGAGGATTTCTTGGTGTGCTGCTGGGTGCAAAATTAAATGACAATCTTAAACAAACCGTCGTAAGTGGCTTAGGGTTATTTACTCTGGCGTACGCGGTATCTCTTTTTCTTGAGACGCAAAACGCTCTAATCGTATTGGGCAGTGTTGTGATCGGCATTCTGTTGGGTGAATGGTGGCGCATCGAAGATGGTCTGACCTGGCTAGGCATACGCCTGGAGGCAAAGTTCAATAAAGGCAATGGCGGGGCAACCGGTTCAACCCGATTCATTAAAGGTTTTCTCACCTCTACTCTTCTGTTTGTGATTGGACCGATGGCAATTTTAGGCTCGATCCAGGATGGTTTGAGCGGGGATTTCAACACCCTGCTAATCAAATCCGTACTGGATGGCTTCACCGCGATGGCGTTCGCTTCCACCCTGGGTGTGGGGGTAGTGTTCTCGGCTATACCAGTTTTTCTCTACCAGGGGTCGATCACTTTACTGGCGCAACAAGTTCAGAAATTCGCGACACCGGAAATGATGAACGAATTAAGCGCTACCGGGGGTGTTATCCTTGCCGGATTGGCGATCAGCAGTATCCTGGAGATCAAGAAGATCCGTGTCGGTAATTTCCTGCCCGCATTGCTGATTGCTCCCCTGATCGTGTTCATTCTCAGTTTAATTTAATAGACCCCGGTAAAAACCGAGGTCCAATTTGCAACGAGAGATTTATTTTGCGAGGCTGTCTTCGATAGCCTGCATCAGTTCATTGGCGTTAACGATCTTGCCGTCGATGAGAAAGGATGGCGTGTAGGATGCGCCTTGACTTGATGCGAATGTATTGGCATCCTCCACCGCCTGGGTGTATTTACCCGAAGTGAAGCAGGATTTGAATTCATTCATGTCGAGTTCCAGCGCTTCAGCGAAAGCGTTCAAGCGTTCTTTTGAGTACGCGCCCTGGTTTTCGCCATTATGGTTGGCAAAGACCATGTCATGGTATTCCCAGAACATTCCCTGGTCATTCGCGCAATAGGCCGCTTCGGCGGCTTTTTTGGATTCATCCCAAGCCTGGCCTCGACCGAGGAAAGAAAATGGTGAAAAAGTATATTCAACCTTCCCGGTGGCAACATATTGTTCGATGATGGTGGGTTCCAACACGCTCCAATAATTGGCGCATGCCGGACACTGGAAATCGGCAAATTCAACCACTTTCACCGGCGCTTCGGGGCTGCCAAGTGAAAAGCCATTCGTTTCTACACTGTACACGCGATTTGATGTGGCTATTTCGCCAACCGGCTTTAATTGTGTTGCGATTACGATTGCGACGATGATCACAACAAGGGCTGCGACGATCACGATCGAGGTAAGATTTTTATTTGATCCCTGTTGTTTCCTTCTTTGTTTGGCTATTTCTCTTTTTCCCATTATGCCTCCATAGATAAAGTTGATTTTCTCATATTAGACAAAAAATGTCCAGTATTTGCTTTCACCGGTCAGGCTTGAAGTTCCATCCAATAAACCGGAAAGCTTTCTCCGGAAAAATGAAACCCCAGCTTTTTGTAAAGACCGATCGAAGCGTTGTTGTCATCCTGTGTATTTACAGAAATGCGGCGGATACCCTGGGTGTGAAAATAGACCAGCATTTCCCGCGTGAGTGAATGACCGATGTTGAGTTTCATGTATTCGGGTAAAACGGCCAGTCTGGTGAGGTGGGCGGAGTAATGATTTGAAGTCGAGAGTTCGTACCCTACAATTTTCTCATCAACTTCAGCCACCGATGCATGCGACGCCGTCATATAAGCATGTCCCAGAGAGGTGCGCGAGATGGTCCACGTTTTATCAAAAGCCTCGTGGTCCACCTCCACAACCTGGTCGAGATCATCCGGTTGCATTGGTCTGATAAGAACCTCGGATGGCAGGGGCAAAGCAGGCGGCAAGGCTTGTTCCCAATTCAAAACGACGATATGTTGCTTGATGCTGAACCCGGTTTCCTGCAACAGGCGGTGGTACCAGTCGTGCAAAGCGACCGAGTATAAGTTGCTGCGTAAGTCTTTCAATAGGTCGATGGAGGGGTCGAGCAGCGAGCGCCATGCTTTTTGGATATCTGAAGGCCAGTAATCCATGGCGAAAGCGTGAATCCACGCGACTCCGTCGGGATCGGGGGCGCAGGAAAATAATGCGGTTAATTTGTTATTTTGAAAACGCAGGAGGAATGGCTCGCGGGGAATCCACTCAATGAAGGGCTGCCAATCCAAATTTCGATGAACCAGGAGCGCCTGATCCATAAACCGGCTGACCAGGCTGATATCCTCGCTCGTCGCCTGGCGGATAGCGAATTGAGGCAGCGAAGGCAGCATCTATCCGGTAATTTTTTTTCGCAGGAAGGCGAGAATCTTTTTGAATAGAGAATCCTTAATCGGAGGATGCTCTTCCTGATCGTATGAGGCTTCCATGGTTGCCAAAGCCTGGTACCCTCTCCTGGTTTTCAACTGGAGGTCAGAGACGCGCCGCAGGATGCTGGTACGCATCTCTTTTTCGCCCAGCTCCTTGAAAATATCCAAAACCTGTTCGTAAAGGGAAAGCGCTTCTTCACGGCGTCCCAGGTCTTCCAGCGCAGCCGCGGTGTTTGCAATCGCCATCCCCTGGCGTTTACGGTCACCATGTTTGGCGAAAACCTCGTCTGTGCCTGAAACTTCGTCGAGAGCTTGCTGCGCCATTTTCATGCCGAGGTGAGTCACGCTCAGGTTATTCCGCGCTTCAGCCGCACCTAACTCGTCATTGACATCCTCGAAGTAGACAAGGCATTGCTCGAAACCCTGGATAGCCTCATCGAAGCGTTTTCGGTTGTAGCTGCTAATGGCTTTCTGTTTGACTTGTTCGATATTTTCGGTCATGGTTAGTAGGTGATTTCCAAAAGGTTTTCGGCAATCTCTCGCAGCCTGGCAGCGTCGAACGAGCTTAGTTTTTTAGCAAGTTGAACGTATGGCAGGTTGGCGGGATTGGCAACAAATTCACTGAGTTCAGCGTCCAAGGCGGACTGGGGGGGTTCAACCCCGACTGGCTTGTGTTTGGGTGTGAGGGGAGAGACCAGGGCATCCAGTTCGATTCCCAAGGCAGTGCACAATGCTTTGAGCACAGGCTGCGGAATGGGCAATGTTCCAGCTTCGTACTCCTCAAGCGTATTAAGCGGGATGTCCAACTGCGACGAAAGGTCTTCAAGCGAGTTACCTCCCTCGAGCCTGGCTTGCTTGAGCGTTGCGGCGATGATACGGGTTCTCAGAAGGATGAAGGCGTTTTTCTTTTTCTCTTTAATCCTCACTGGCGTTTCCACCGTGTCCGTCGCGCCTAATAGCTTGTCCAAGTGTACACGGTATAGATACGCCAGCAACTCCAATTCGGGGAGGCTGGGGGCGGTCTCACCGTTTTCGATGCTTTCGATCATCTCTGGCGATACACCAATCTGGGCGGCTGCTTTTTCGATGGTTATCTCATTGGCTTCGCGTTCTTCACGCAATCGGCTCCCAAGGATGACCGCCTGTTCTGATAATGTTTGAGTTTCCATGTTAACTGCTCCTGTCTCTCGAAATAGGCTGAGATAATCTATTGATTTCCGTTTTGATTTTTGGTTTCATCCAGTGACGGCATCTGGTACCCCATGCCGGTGCGTGTGACGATATGCACAGGTTCGTGCGGGTTGTCCTCCAGCTTTTGCCTTAAGCGCGCAATGCTGACCCATAGGATCTCCTTTTCTTCCTTGTACCCTGGCCCCCAGGTTGTTTGCAGCAATTCCTCTGCGCTCAATACTTTACCCACGTTGCGGGCGAAGTGGATCAGCAATTTATATTCCGTTGCCGAAAGATAGACCTGGTGATCGCCTTTCCAGACTTCCGCTTTGGCGATATCGATCTGCAGATCACCGTGACTGAAAGCCCTGGAATTGGTGCCTTCCGACTGCTCCTGACTGCGTCGTAAGACTGCGCGCACCCGGGCGACCAATTCGGTGGCGGAGAAGGGTTTTACGACATAGTCATCCGCGCCGATGTTCAAACCTTTTACGCGGTCCTGTTCCTCACCGAGGGCGGTGAGCAGGATTACCGGGACATTCGAGAACTGGCGAATACGCTGCATGACGGTGATGCCATCCAGCTTTGGCATCATTATATCGAGAATGACCAAGTCAGGCATGTTCCGGGTAATCGCTTCAAGCGCTTCGACTCCGTCCGAAGCTGATGAGATTTGATACCCTTCCTGTTCCAAATTCACTTTCAATAGGTGAACATACAGAGGCTCATCATCTACAACCAAAATCCTGGTATTCATTCCAATCCTTTCTTCACTATTCCTGCGTTTTCTCATTTTCCAACGGTAGCCTGATGAAGAAAGTCAATCCTTTTTTGGGCGGAGAAGCGACATCCATGCAACCGCCATGACTTTCCACGATTTGCTTGCAGATCGATAAACCCAGTCCGGATCCCCTTATATGCATCGAGGTATCCGGAACGCGGAAAAACCTGGAAAAAACAATTGGTAAATACTTCTGATCAATACCGGGCCCCTCATCATTGTATTCTATGATCACGAAACCGTCTGCATAATAAGTTTTGATCGTGATATTGGTTCCTGCCGCGTATTTCTGCGAATTGTCGATCAGGTTGTTGATTACTTGCGCGATCCGCCTGGCATCTCCGCGAATCAGCGGCAAATTTTCAGCGATTTCTACCCGAACTAGCAGACCCGGGTTATTGACCACAGCGCGGCTTACCTCGTCGCGTATGATAGAATCCAGGCGCAGCGGCTGGAAATTAAAGCGCATATTTCCACTTTGCAGGCGTGATGAATCCAGCAGGTCATCGATCAATTCGGTCAGGTTATTCGTCTCGCGGTCGATTATTTCCAGAAAGTCGTGCTGGGTTTTCTTATCCCAATTCGTGTCTTCTCGTAGAAGGGTGGTGGTATAGCCGCGGATGAATCCAAGGGGATTGCGGATCTCATGCGATATTGTGTTAATGAAATCTCCTTGCAGGGATGTGTAAGTTCGCTGTTTTTCCAGCTCAACTTCGAGGTCGTCCAGCGACTTGCGCCGAAAAATCGCGGTAACCTGGTCAGCCAGGAATTGAGCAAAATCCAGGCTGCCTTCCTCGAATGGCGGCCCTCCAAAGCGGACAAAAACCAGCGCCCCGGTTTGGGCTTTGGAGATGAAGAGTGGAAGACCGAGGAGGTATGGAGCCAGGAGTCGGTCCGATGGCTTTTTCTCCGCAGGTTCCTCAATGAGCACTTTCTTTTCCGCCACCACGCGACTGGCGATCGTTTCACCCCAGGCGACGTCCGCTTCCTTGGAACGGCCGCGGCCGGTTGCACGGGCAAAAATCACATCCAGGCGTTCGCTGGTGTTTTGGCTGAAATATACGGCAACATTGTCAAATACAAAATACGGTCGGGAATAATTGAGAACCTGGTCAACCGCAGATTTCCAGTCTGAGGAGTGGGAACTGATTTTATAGATCTTTTTGATTTTCTCGACGTCCAGATCCTGGAAGAAATAACCTGTGCTCATAACAATTGATTATACAATAATCCTTTATATGGAAAGTGGCAACTCGAATTTAATCCGACTGCCGATCGAGGGTTCGGATTCCACTCGCAGTTCAGCGTTGTGCGCCTCGATGATCATTCTTGCCAGGGTCAAGCCAATACCTGTGCCCCCTTGCGCGCGGTTCGCGTTACCATCCAATTGATGGAAGGGAAGAAATGCTTCATCAATCGCTGATCGTTTAAACCCTGGACCAGAGTCTTCAATTTCAAAGATCGCGCAGTCTTTCATCGATGCAATCTGTATGTTGATCGTGCCTGGTTTTTGCATAAATTTGATGGAGTTGTTAATCAATTGATTGATAACCCATGAAATCTTGTACTTATCGGCTGCGACGTGGATTTCCTCATGGGCAGAATTTAGTCGTATCGAAATTCCCTTTCCTGTTGCACTGAGCATAAAACGTGAAATGGAGAGTCTCGTGGTTTCAACAAGGTCGAAAGTTTCAATTTTGATGGACAATTGTCCGGTTTCAGCGAGAGAAAAGGTGATCAGATCGTTGACCAGGTTTTCAAGGCGTTCGGTGGATCTTTGTACCGCCTCGAGGTAGGTACTAACCTCAGGGTTGTCTTTGATGCAATCCTCAGTCATGATGAGATCAAGGTACCCCTTGATATGAGTCAGCGGAGTGCGCAACTCATGAGAAATGTTGGAAATGAAATTCGTTTTTAGGATGTCAAGTTCGGAAAGCTTACGATTGGCCGCCTCAAGTTCGGCGGTACGTTCTGCTACCCTGGCTTCAAGGTTTTTGTTTGAGTCTAAGAGTGCTTGTTGAAATTTGAGTATTTGTCTGGTGATAGCCTGGTCGAGGGTATCACGGTCAATATACCCGAGGGTGATCAAGATCTCGCCGACTCGGATCGAATTGCCTGCGGCTGACAGCCGGTTCTGTTCATTGAGCGCGTGTTTTAGTTGGGCTGCGGTGATCAAACCGTCGTTGATCAGTACTTCACCCAGCCTGGGGACGAGGATTTCGGGAGAAAGCGCCATTGAGATAATTCTGCCCTTTTTTAGTAAGTGCGGTGAACCCAAATGCCATCCACCATCACCATCACAGGTTTGATCGAATAAATTTCATCGGGATCCAACTGGTATGGATTCTGATCCAGCACGACCAGGTCGGCCAATTGGCCGGTTTTCAGTTCTCCCAATTTTTGCGCCAGTCCAGCCTGCCGGGCTGGTTCCCATGTGTATGCAGCGAACGCGTCAGCGAGGTCAATGCACTCTTCAGCATACCACGAATCGACGGAACCCTGGGCGCAGCGCGTTACAGCAGCGTGAATCCCCCAGAAAGGATTCGGATTTTCCACCGGGGCATCGGATCCAAAGACCAGCGCGGTATTGTGAGCCCGGAGGGAGGCCATCGCGTAGGCGTAACGCGAACGATTACCCCAATGCCTGTCCGCGGTGCGCTTATCCATATAAAGGTGCACCGGCTGCATGGACGCGCAGATGCCGTAATGGGAGGCCTGGGCCAGTTCGTGTGGACTGAGCAACTGCAGATGCTCGACGCGGTGCTGCAACGCCGGAAAACCAAATTGTTTTTCGTATTCGCGCAGTTGGGCGAATCCCTTTAGAGTTTCATGGGTAGCCCGGTCGCCAATGGCGTGAATTGCGAGGCTCAAACCGCTTCGCGCGGCGCGCATGCCGGTTTCGAATATTTCCTCCGCGGTTAAAAGTAATTTCCCCAAGTTGTCCTGATTCCCTTCGTAAGGCGATAGCATGGCTGCGGTTTGCGGTCCGAGCGCCCCGTCGGCGAACATTTTCACCGGGCCGACGCGTAAATGCGGGCTGCCAAAGCCCGTTTTCAAACCGAGCGCTATCGCTTCCGCGAGATGATCTACAGGCAAGCTTTTAAAAACGCGTAAGATCAATTCACCTTCAGCATCCAGTTGTTGGAGCGCACTAAAGCAAGGGATGCGGTCAAAATCATGTGCGGAGGTGATGCCGAAGCGCAGCAGTTTATCCTGCGCAACGAGCAGGTCGTGTTTACGCTCTTCAACGGTGATGGGTGGGATGATGCTTTCAACCAGTTGAACGGCGTTTTCGAGGAGAATGCCGGTAGGGTTGCCGCGGTCATCGCGTTGAATCGCGCCTCCCGCGGGGTCAGCGGTGGCTGCATTGATCCCAGCCAGGTCGAGCGCTCTCGAGTTCACCCATGCACTGTGCAATGAGATATCCGTGAGGAAAACCGGTTGAAGAGGCGCTACGGAATCCAGATCATGAGCGGTGCCGAAGCGCCCTGACCATTGGTTCTGATTCCACCCGTGCCCCAAAATCCATTTCCCGGCTGGAAGTTCGCCAGACCTCGCCTTCACTCGCCCCAGGCAATCCTGAAGGGTAGGTGTGGCGCAATTGACCTTATTTAACGATGCGCCGTATAACTCAAGATGGATATGAGAATCGGTCATGCCTGGCAAAACATACCTGCCGCCGAGGTCGATCCGATCCGCATCAGGGGCATCCAGGTGAAGGACCTCGGTGTCAGAACCGACAGCAACAATCTTGCCCTGGTTGACCGCGAGGGCTGTATGCTCAGGTGAACGACCGTGTAGCTTACCGTGATACAGGAGTAGCATATTATTCCAACAGGTTGTTGATCAGATTGTTCAGTTCCTCTTCGGAGTAATAATGGATAGTGATCGTGCCGCCCTTGCCCCCGGGATGGATATTCACACGGGTTCCAAAACGGTCACGCAAGCGTTCTTCGATCTCCTGGATCAAAGGGTCGGTGTCTTTTGCCGGGGGAGCAGGGGGCTTTATGCCTGTCAATTTGCGCACCAGTTCCTCGGTCTGGCGAACATTGAGTTCGTGCGTGAGGATGGTGGACAGAGCCGATAATTGCGCCTGTTCTGTTGGAAGACTCAAGAGCGCGCGGGCGTGACCTTCACTGATCTTTTGTGCGGCAAGGGCATCCTGCACGGTTTGCGGCAGGTTGAGCAGGCGCATTGTGTTGGTTACCGCGGTGCGGCTTTTACCTAGCTGGAGGGCGAGTTCCTCGTGCGTCAGGTTGAATTCGTCCACCAGGCGCCTGAATCCCCTGGCGGATTCCAGTGGAGAAAGATCGGCGCGCTGGATGTTTTCGATGAGCGCTTCAGTCAGGCGTTGTTGTTCTGTCACGGTACGTATAATGACCGGCACCTTATCCAGCCCAGCCAAGCGGGCGGCGCGTAGACGCCTTTCGCCAGCAATCAACACATAGTTCCCGGTGACCGGGTCATGAGAAACCACGAGCGGTTGAAGGATGCCGTGTTCACGGATCGATGCGGCCAGCTCGGCCAGGTTTTCCTCCACGATCGTCTCGCGAGGTTGCTGGGGGTTGGGAATGATCATTGAGATCGGAATGTGTGAATCGGCGGGCGCTGTTTGACCGGTTATCACCGTGGGGATGAGCGCATCCAATCCCTTGCCAAGACCTGATTTTTGTGCCATTTTTACCGCCTATTCCGGGAGCGGGGTGATCGTTTCCCCGTCCTGTTGGAGTAATTCGAGCGCCAGCGACGCGTATGCCCTGGCTGCGGATGATTCTGGTGCGTAGATGGAGATTGGCAGACCGTACGAGGGCGCTTCTGCCAGGCGCACAGAACGCGGGATGATCGTATCATACACCTGGTTAGGGAAGAACTTGCGAACTTCCCTGACTACATCCGCCGAAAGATTCGTGCGCCCATCGAACATGGTCAGCACCACGCCGCGGATGCGCAATTCAGGAAACAGGTTCAAACGGACGCGGTTCAGGGTATGGGTGAGTTGACCGATCCCCTCGAGCGCCAGGTATTCACACTGCACCGGGATGATCACGCCATCCCGCGCAGCAGCCAGACCGTTCACGGTGAGCAGGCTGAGCGATGGCGGGCAATCGATAATGATGTAATCGTAACGCTCAACCACTGGTTTGAGCGCATCGCGCAGGCGGGTTTCACGCCCTTCGAGCTCGATCAGTTCGACTTCCGCGCCAGCCAGGGCCGGGGAAGAGGGGAGTAAATTGATCTTCAACTTCGGGTTAAGCAGTATATTTGGCGATACCGGCTCAGCGCCGAGCAGGATCTCATAGGTGCCGCATTTGACCTCGTATTTGTTGATCCCCAATGATGAAGTGGCGTTTGCCTGGGGGTCGAGATCAATCAGTAACACCTTGCGCCCGAATTGCGCGAGATAGGCGCTTAGATTGATGGCGGTGGTGGTCTTGCCGACCCCGCCTTTCTGGTTGACGAGGGTGAGGACTCGGCTCATAACGGTTGGCTCTCAATCACTTGGGTGGAAAATTGGATGACCTCCGCTCGCGACGGGACCCCCAGTATGCCTTTGCGTGTGACCGAATTGGCTGCCAGGAGGGTGGCAAGGCGGGCAGCTTCCCATGGATCTCTTGTTTGTCGAAATTTAATGAAGAAAGACGCAGCAAAAATATCTCCCGCACCCACCGGATCCACTTCGATCTCTTTCGGCGCTCTGAAATTTCGCACATCCCCGTTCCAGTAAATCCGCCCTCCGGCTGCGCCTTCTGTGACCACGAGAATGGGAAGCATCGCCGCAAAGGAATAAACAATATCCTCATTGCCGCGGACATCTTCGATGCTCATCACAGCCGCCTGCACGCCTGGCAGCATGTTCGCAGCATCCTTCCATGGTTTGAAATACACCTCGCCCATTTCATTCCACCCGCGCATAAATCCCTGGGGGGTGATGCCGACCAGCGAGCCGGGAAAACCGCTTACGAGGTCGGGGCCGATTTCACCAGCGAGCGGACCGAGGTGAACGATGGGGGCGGTGCGCCACGCGGGGGGGACGTCATCCATTGTCAACTTATCAGCGACATGGAGTATGTACTGGGTCCTGCCTTCCACGGTATAAACATTGCGGAAAGTGCTGGTGAACGCGCTGTTCTTCCGGTGGATGGCAATTCCGTCGAGATGGGAAAGGTTGAGTTCAGGCGCGCACGCTGTGACGATGCCAACCCGCAAATCGAAGGCTTTGGCGGTGAGCGAAGAATAGGAAGCGGTGCCACCCGGGATCAACCCGTCAGGGGTCACATCCTGTGTGATGTGTCCGATGATTAAATAATCAACAGGTTCAATATTGGCGAGTGTCTGCATTGATCCGGTACCGATCTAAGTCGGAGATTTGAAATCATTATCCAGCAAGCGCTGAATATATTGGTCGTCAGAGTCTGCTTCTAATTCTTCTTCTAAATTTGTTGTCATGCCTTGATCGTTCGATTGTTCTGCACTGGCGGCATCGTCTTTGCCATCCATGCCGGTAACCGGGGTGGCGCAATAGGGGCAAACGTGCCAGGGAAGTTCGATCAGGTGCGCGCAGGATTCACATTTTTTCTTGAGCAATATGCCACACGAGGGGCAGACCAGCCAATCCGGCTGGATGTGGCGCTCACAACCGGGGCACAACGCAGCGCCTTCGATGGATTGCAGCAGGGCTTCCTCTTCCAAAGCGCGCTGGTATTCTTCCTCCAGGGTGCGGGGAGGGCGTAAAACAAGATAGAACAGAAATCCCGGGAGGAAAAGAAGCGTCACCACAACCACCGCGACGATGCGCATGGCGCGGTCGCGGCTGCGCTTGCGGATGTCGCGGTTGGTCCAGAAAATGAGGCTCAACCATAACGCAGCCAGGAAGGCGGCGGAAAAACCGATCGCGAAGGTTGAAAGTTGTTTCAGAATCGAGGGATCGATGCTCATGGACACTCCATGTTGGAATTATAGCATGGATGATTCCGCACTGGCGCCAGTCGGCTGGGACTTGCGTGAACTGAAGGGATGTTATAAAACTATCTAATCGTGGAGACAAGGAGGCCGGCATGACGCGCGAATCGAGGGCAACCTACAGGATCAAAGACCTGGCGGTCGATGAAAGACCACGCGAGCGACTGGAACACAACGGACCGGAGGGGTTGACCAAGGCGGAACTGCTGGCGATCCTGCTGCGGGTGGGAGTGGAGGGGATGAACTCGGTGGAATTGGGTGAGCATATCCTGCAGGAGTTGGGCGGGCTGCGCGGCATCCAGCGGGCGAGCTTCGCCGAGGTGTGCAATATCCGTGGGCTCGGACCGGCGAAAGCCGCGCAATTGAAAGCCGCCATCGAACTCGGCCGCCGCCTAAATCTTGAAACTTCCGATGTGAGCGGGGCGATCAGCTCACCGGCGGACGCTGCAGAACTGGTGCGTTACGAAATGCAAGGTCTGGTGCAGGAGCAGCTCTGGGTGATCCTGCTTGACACGCGTAACCGCAAGATGTGGATTGACAAGGTCTACACCGGCTCGCTCAATTCTTCGATGGTGCGGGTAGCCGAGTTGTTCAGGGCGGCGATCCAGCGCAGCGCGGCATCGATCATCCTGGTGCACAATCATCCCAGCGGTGACCCCAGCCCCAGCCCGGAGGACGCAGCGCTGACGCGCAGCGCAGTGCAGGCGGGCAAGTTGATGGACATCGAGGTGCTCGATCACCTGGTGATCGGACATGGCATGTTTGTGTCGTTGAAAGAGAAGGGATTGGGATTTGGTTAGGTTAAAACGGCTTTAAAATGGCTTTCGTTGACAAAAAGGGGCGGTTATAGTAAGATATGCAGCGCTGGCGAGGTAGCTCAATGGTGGAGCAGTGGACTCATAAGCCATTGGTTGTGGGTTCAAATCCCACCCTCGCCACTTTTGTTTTAACAGATTGGGTGTGGGTTTACAGTTGAATACCTAAATTTATTTTGGTGCGTTTTCAACGCACCCTACGACGCCTGACTACGACGCCCTGACAGAATCATTCGTTCTCGCGGCTAATCCGTCCAGCCGGGAGTTTCGCAGGTATTCACATCTCCGGATAGCAAGCCGTCTTCCAGCGCTGCCTGACGTTGCTCTGAAGAGCCATGCGTCCACGACTCGGGCGAGACATACCCCTGGGTTTGCCGCTGGATTCTGTCATCGCCAATTGCTTCTGCCGCGTCCAGAGCTTGGGTGATCTCCTCGTTGGTGATCTGCGCCAGGTAACCGGTATCCACCGCGTGATACACCCAAATTCCAGCCAGGCAATCCGCCTGCAGTTCTGTGTATACGGCCATGCTCTGCGGTCCGGTACTGTTGGTTCCTGAAGTGTCCAGCAAACCCAAAAGGTTCTGGATATGATGACCATATTCGTGTGACAGAACGTAAGCCACGGCAAATGAACCGCCCTCGGCGCCAAAGCGATTCAGCAGGTCATCGAGGAACTCGAGATCGAGATAGACGCTCTGGTCAAGCTGGCAATAAAACGGTCCCATCGCCGCTTGGGCATAACCACACGCGGCCTCCGTGGCTCCTGAGAAGAGCACGGTTTGGGCAGGTGTGTATGAAACTCCCTGGCGGGCAAATTCGTCAGTCCAAAAATCCTGAATGCTGTTGACATAGCCGACGATAGCGCAATCCTGACGCGTGTTTGCGTCAGCGCCTGTCTGGCATTCGGTGGCCAGATCGCCGATCTCAGCGCTGTTCAAGTCCTGCGCTTCTGGTACGACTCCAACCCAATTTGTCAGGTCGCCGGGGTTTCCTCCCAATAATAAAACGAGGACCAGGATGATGATCCCGATGCCACCGCCGCCGATGGCAATCGTGGTGCCTCTGCCCCGCCCGCGCCGGTCTTGGACCTGCGAGGGATCCAATCGGGATTTTTCATTAAACGGCATTTTATCCTCCTGTAAACTTGTCGCACACCAAAAGGGTCAAAAAGCGCAACGCGAACTACGTTCGTGGTTCAAAGTAGTTATTTCTATTTTACCTGACTTTGGTTAGCTTAAACAAAAGCACTCGCTCTCCTCCAGGATCGTGTTGGACATGCAGCGAATTTCGAAGTCTTGAAAAGCGCGTTATTTACTCGATTTCCTCTGATCTCATCGGCTGATTTGTTGGGTCTTTTGTGCCATTATTCCTCCTGCCAAGTCACTGATTAAAACCGGGAAAAATTGCGCTACAATGTGAACAAGGAGTAAAAGGAGTATGCCATGAAGAAAATATTGCTCGCCGCATTGATGGTGGTGGTACTGGTTGGCTGCGCAACTGCCCCTACCTCTGCGCCAACCCTGTCGCCTGAACCGATCACCACGGAAGAACCGGCACCAGTGGAAGCCCCGGCGGGCATGGTCTACATTCCCGCAGGCGAGTTCCAGATGGGTTGCGACCCGGCGCACAATGGCGGATTCTCCTGTGTTACCGACTCACTGCCCTTGCACACAGTCTACCTTGATGCCTTCTTCATCGACCAATACGAAGTTACCAATGTGCAGTACGCGGAATGCGTCGCGGCGGATGGCTGCAAGTATCCCTCCAGGACTAACTCAGCAACGCGGGAATCCTATTTCGCCAACCCGGAGTTTGATGATTACCCGGTTGTGTTTGTCGCCTGGGCGGACGCTGCTGCTTATTGCACCTGGGCAGGCAAACGCCTCCCCACTGAAGCTGAATGGGAGAAGGCTGCGCGAGGATCAGAGGTGAAGGCTTATCCCTGGGGTGATGGAGATCCCGCCTGTACGCTTGCTAACAGCTTCAACAACCCGGATGGCAGCAAATGTGTTGGTGACACCAGCGCTGTGGGAAGTTTTCCCGAGGGGAGCAGTGTCTTTGGCGTCGCAGACATGGCGGGCAACGTTTGGGAGTGGGTGAACGACTGGTATTCAGAAACCTACTATGCTGAATCCCCAATGGAGAACCCTGTCGGCTTTGAAGGCAGCAGCACCAGGGTTTTGAGAGGTGGCGGTTGGGCAAGCACCTGGCCGCAATTACTAACCGCGAGCCGCACTTTTGATCCGGATTTCCACAGCAGCAATGACCTGGGATTCCGCTGCGCCGTATCCGTTACAGGAGAGTAAATCGAAATGAAGTAGGTGTGCTTCACAGACAGTTACTGTGAGGAATATAGATAATCCTTTCAAACAAAACCCTGGTTAAATTCTTTCACCAGGGTTTTTTATAAAACCCAATCTGAAACTAGTCCCCAAAGCTCATCCCCAGGTCGCGGGCGGTGAGCATGGTATCACAATCAAGTGGAACGTTTTTCATCCGGCGCGTCGCGTCTGCCAGTGGTACATACTTCACAGTGGGTGGGTCGAGCGCAACCATCACGCCATGCTGTCCTTCATCCAGGGCGCGCACAGCCGCCGCGCCAAAACGCAGCGCGATCAGGCGGTCATTCGATGTTGGGGTGCCGCCACGCAACAGGTGCCCCAATACGACCAGGCGGGCTTCCTTACCGGTCAACTTTTGCAGTTCCGCGGTGACCTTTTCGCCCACACCGCCCAGCCTTTCTGCCTGGCCCACCTCTTTACTCTGGATGGTGACCGTGCCGCCTTTGGGTTTCGCGCCTTCTGCAACGACCACGATGGAAAAGTTGCTACCACTTTTTGCCCTCTCATCTATCTTTTTTCCAACGATATCAAGATTGTATGGGATTTCCGGGATTAGTACCACGTCAGCAGAACCGGCAACTCCAGCTTCCAGCGCGATCCAACCAGCGTATCGACCCATCACCTCAACCACGATGATGCGCCGGTGGCTGGCAGCAGTGGAATGCAGCCTGTCCAGGCACTCGACCGCGAAGCTGACCGCGGTGTCAAAACCGAAAGTGACCACCGTTTGGTCAAGGTCATTGTCGATGGTCTTGGGTACACCTACCACGCGCAGCCCTTTTTCAGCCAGCCGGTTGGCAATATCCATGGAGCCGTCACCTCCCACGGAGATGAGCGCATCGATTTCGTGCATATAAAAAGCGCGCATTAATTCATCAGACCGGTCAATTTCAGTGTAAGTTCCATCCGGGTTTTTCACCGGATAATTGAAAGGATTACCGCGGTTGGTGGTTCCAATGATCGTCCCGCCAAGATGCGTAATTCCACGCACCCGCTCCGGCGTCAATTTCACAATCCCGCCTTCAAGGTATTGTTCTGGCATCATAAGGCCATTAAAACCATCCCGTATGCCATACATTTCCCAACCGCGTTGCAATCCTGCGAGCACAGCTGCGCGAATCACCGCGTTCAGGCCGGGGGCATCGCCGCCGCCTGTAGCGATGGCAACCTTCTTGATGGGGGAATTTCTCTGGCTCATGGCAACCTCTTTCTGGGAATAAAAGAAAAGATAGGGAAATTATAAAGGATTTTTGTCTGAAATTTGACTGAAAACACAACTGAAGACACAACTGAAAACACAATTAGTTCCTTTCTCGGCATTATTTTTTAGTTTCGGGCAGATATTTGATAAAATCATTATATGAATGCCAAAATACTGGTAGTCGAAGATGAAATGGCGCTACAGGAAACCCTGGCTTATAACCTTAGGAATGCCGGATACGAGGTTCAAACAGCGGGTGATGGTTTACAGGGGCTGCTTGTCGCGCGCACGTGGAAGCCTGATCTTGTCCTCCTGGATGTCATGCTCCCAGAAATGGATGGCTTCGAGGTTTGTAAAGCGCTTCGTGCAGAAACAGAAATTCCCATCCTGATGTTGACTGCGCGCTCAGAAGAAATCGACCGCGTGATCGGTTTCGAGATTGGGGCAGACGATTACATCGTCAAACCATTTAGTATGCGTGAATTAATTGCCCGCGTAAGAACCAGGTTAAAGGTTTTCCAACGCGCCCAATCTCCCGCAAGTGAAATAAAAGAGACTTCTAATGCCAGTGAATTGGTTGTTGGCAACCTGGTCATTGACCAGAAGCGGCACGAGATTCGCATAGACAATATGGTAATTCCCCTAAAGCCTAAGGAAATGGAGTTATTAACTTATCTGGTCGAAAACCGGGGAAGGGCATTATCACGTGAAGCAATCCTGAACCAGGTTTGGGGATGGGATTATATCGGAGGCAGCCGCACTGTGGATGTGCATATCCGATGGCTGCGCAGCAAGATCGAAGTTGACCCAGCGAAACCGACGCGTCTTGTGACCGTCCCTGGTGTTGGATACAGGTTCGAGGAATGATGTTCAGACATTCGATCAAATGGCGATTTATTGTTCCTTTTGTAGTCATCATTGTCCTGTCGACCACACTCTTATCCATTTTTCTTTCAAACCGATATACAAATGCCTATTATGAGGATACTCGTTCATTTTTAGTTTCAAATGCAGAATTATTAGCCGCTGAGATTTCAGAAAACCCGAGTATATTGGTCCATGAGGGAGGCTTACAACGCATCTCGCTTCGGTATGCCGACAATCTTTCTGTGAGGGTGACGATCATTGCCGTGGATGGGAAGGTGCTGGCAGAATCAGAGGTAAATCCTGACTCGATGGTCAACCACCTTAACCGACCTGAAGTACAGCAGGTCGTAAATGGTGAAGAGGGATATAACATCCGCTATAGTTCAACTCTAAAAATGCAGATGATGTACGTCGCGGTCGGCCTGCGGAATGGGAATCAGGTGGAGGCAATCATTCGCCTCGCCAGACCTTTATCTGAGGTTGAACCGCGTGTGAAAGAGATTCAACGCACATTAATTTTTGGCGGCATCGCCGCGTTATTGGCGGCTTTTATTGCCACTTTCCTTGCGGCCAACAAAACGACTCAACCGTTGGTGAAATTAACCAAATCTGCCAAAGCGATTGCGGATGGTGATTTTTCATATGTACCTGAAGAAGGTCTGGATAATGAAATCAATGACCTGACACGGGCATTCGCTCATATGTCCAGGCGCATGCAGGAACAATTGAACATTATTAATGACCAAAAGGAGCAGCTTGAACGGATTGTTGACCGATTGATGGATGGTATTATCATCGTCAATCGCGAGGGAAGGATCGATTTGATCAATCAAACCGCCAGATCCATGTTTGCGGTGGTTGATCGGGAGGACGAACCGGAAGATTTCATCAAGCGCGTACAAAACTACCAGCTGGTTGAATTGTGGCAGAAAACGCTGCGTTCCGGTCGTGACCAGAGCGCTTTCATCGACAACCCGGCCCAGGAAAAGCACTTGTTTGGTTTGACTGGCTTTCTCGGATCAGCGCAGGAAGGTTTGGTGCTAATTCTTCTTCAGGACCGCACCAAGCATCGGCAACTTGAAGAAATGCGCCAGACATTTGTCAGCAATGTGTCGCATGAATTGCGCACACCCCTAACGACCATGAAGGTCCTCACTGAAACACTTCAGCAATGCATCGTTTCTGACCCGCAAAATGCGGAAAGATTTCTTGACATGATGGATGTGGAAATTGACAAGCTCACCCAAATGGTATTGGAATTGCTCGAGTTATCGCGCATCGAATCCGGGCGCGTGGAAATGCGGAAAACCAGCGTCAATGTGATGGATCTGCTTGTAAAGCCCGTTGAAAGGATGCGCTTGCAGGCGGAACGCTCAAAACTCGAACTAATGGTCGAGGATCCAGGTGGATTACCACCTGTGATGGCCGACCCTGACCGCATGGAACAGGTGCTGCTTAATCTCATCCATAATGCCATCAAGCACACGCCACCAGGTGGAAAGATCATTCTGACAGCAGAGCGGTTGGAGCAGGAAATAATTATCAAGGTATCGGATACGGGTGAAGGTATAGCAAAAAAGGATGTCCCGCGCATCTTCGAACGATTCTACAAGACAGACCAGGCAAGAGCCAGCGGTGGCACCGGTTTAGGATTGGCAATTGCCAAGCATATCGTGGAAGCGCATAAGGGGCGTATTTGGGTGGAGAGTGTGGCAGGGCAGGGAGCCACTTTCTATATTGCATTGCCATTGAGATGAAATTCTTAACACAACGTTAACAATCCCTTAAACAGCGTTTAACCTCCGGGTGTTATCCTCCTACTAGATAAAAATCTAATAGGAGAAAAAGAATGTCCAAGAAATGGTTTGTGCTTGTATCAGTAGTTTTTGTCCTCGCGTTCGCGCTGGCTGCCTGTGGACCTGCGGCGACCCCAACATCTGCTCCGGTGGTTGTGCCGACTGCCACCAGCACGGTAGTTGTGGAAGCGCCCACTGAAGGAGCATCAGATATGCTGGCGATGTACGCTCCAGACGCGGTGAGCGGCGCGATCGTCACCGCTGGTTCGTCAACCGTATTTCCGTTGTCCGAACGCATGAAGCAGCGCTTTGAAGAAGAAGGTTTTTCCGGTGAAATCACCATCGACAGCATCGGCTCTGGTGGCGGTTTTGAACGCTTTTGCGTGACTGGCGAGATAGATATCGCCAATGCATCACGAGCTATCAAATCCAGTGAAGTAGAATCCTGCAACGCCATTGGCCGAGAGCCATTGGAAATCCGGATTGGTACAGACGCGCTGGCAGTTGTCGTGAGCAAAGAGAACACCTTTGTAACAGATGTAACTTCGGCTGAATTGGCAATGATCTTTTCATCGGCTGTGAAGTGGTCAGATGTGCGCGCTGAATGGCCAAATGAAGATATTCTGCGCTTCATCCCCGGCACCGATAGCGGAACATTCGATTACTTCGTCGAAGCGATCATGGCCCCCGCTTATCCGGACGCTGAAGGTGAGGACAGTGTGGAAAACGGCGAAGCAGCCATACTCGCAGCCAGCAATTTGCAGATGTCGGAAGATGACAATGTGCTGGTGCAGGGTGTCGAAGGTTCGCCTTACGCGATCGGATTCTTTGGGTTCGCCTACTATCAGGAGAACAAAGATGCGTTGAATGTTCTCTCGGTAGATGGAATTACTCCTACCGCGGAGACCGCAGAAGATAACAGTTACCCCATCTCCCGCCCCCTTTTCATGTACACCACAGCCAAAATCCTGCAGGAAAAGCCTCAGGTGGCGGCCTTCGTTTACTTCTATCTGACGAACGTCAACAACGAGATCCTCGATGTGGGTTACTTCCCTGCTTCAGATGATGCGATGCAGGCTGCTTTAGATGCCTGGACCGCAGCTGTAACGAAGTAATAACTTACGTTTCCCTCCTTCATTATCCTTCCCCCGGTTTTCCGGGGGAAGGAATTCCCTTGGAAGGATAAAAATGTTCGAACAAACAGTTTCTACTGAAAATAACAATGGCTTTCCAAAAAAAATTGATGGTTTAAAGAAAAAGCGTCGTTGGTCAGAATTTATCATACAGATGTCATTGTTTCTGGCTGGTTTTTTTTCAATTTTTACTACGCTGGGTATTGTCTACACCTTAGGCAAGGAAGCCCTGTTGTTCTTTAAACGTCCAGAGGTTGATCTGATCGAGTTTCTGACCGGCACGCAGTGGCAACCGCATATCGCTGAGTTTGGCATCCTCCCGCTGGCTTCCGCGACATTGTTAACCACAGCGATCGCGATGTTGATCGCGATTCCATTGGGATTGACGGTTGCCATTTTTCTTTCTGAGTATGCCACACTGAAAATGCGCAACACATTAAAACCGATCCTGGAGCTTTTGGCTGGTATTCCCACAATTGTGTATGGATATTTTGCCCTCACTTTTGTGACGCCAATCCTGCGCGATATCTTTGGAAAGGACGTGGTGAACATCTACAACACGAGTTCCGCTGGATTGGTGATGGGGATTCTCATTCTCCCGTTGATAGCATCAGTTAGTGAGGATGCGCTGACGGCTGTACCAAGGTCCTTGAGGGAAGCAGCTTATGGCTTAGGCGCGACGAAGAACGAAGTTGTTTTCAAGGTGGTGTTACCCGCCGCGTTATCGGGGATCAGCGCGGCGGTCATCCTGGGTATTTCGCGGGCCATCGGGGAAACCATGATCGTAGCGGTCGCTGCCGGGGCAGGACCGAACTTGACCCTCAATCCTTTCAAGGGGGCTGAAACGATGACCGGTCATATTGTGCGCATTTCCAGCGGCGATCTCAGTTACGATTCGATCGATTATGACAGCATATTTGCCATTGGTTTAGTGTTATTTCTTTCGACTTTAATCTTGAATATTATCAGTCAATGGATTGTAAGGCGATTTCGTGAGGTGTACGAATGAAATTTAACTCTATTGATCCAAAAAACTCATTCGCAGACAATCTCTCAGCGCGTACTCGCTCAGGGAAAACATGGCAGCTAATGTTTTTGCTGGCGACGATCGTTGCAATCATCACTCTCACACTGTTGATGATCAACATCATCAATAGTGTCTTTGGGTATGCCATTATAGACAGCAAAGTTGACCCGGCAACCCTGGCAGTGGACGGAATCTCGATCGAGGAACAATCCAAAGAACAATTGGTTGAATTATTGCGCGCCAATTTATCCAAAGGAGCGTTCAATAAAATGGAAAATGAAAAATCTTTTACTGACCGTTCCTGGAGTGAGGTTCTTTCAGTGGTTGAAGAACGATTGCTAAAATTCGATGTGCTCAAAACCTGGAATTTATGGGATTCCTTATTCAAGAGAACTGATGTGACGCAAGAGTATACCGCGATCTTGGAGGAAAATCCAAACGCCCAACTGAAATTCATTTCCTGGTTAACCTGGGAGCGCGTTGTGAGACCCCAATCCAGTGAACCACTGACCGCGGGCATCAGAACGGCGATATTGGGTTCCCTGTGGACGATCGTCATCACGATCATTTTTGCGTTCCCCATTGGAGTGGGGGCTGCTGTTTACCTCGAGGAATACGCGGGTAAAAATTGGGTCAACCGCGTAATTCAAACCAACATCAATAATCTGGCAGGTGTGCCATCGATCATCTACGGCATTCTCGGTTTGGCGATCTTTGTGCGCACTTTGGAACCATTAACAAGCGGTTCTTTATTAGGTTTTGTCGACCCCACAACCGCCAATGGGCGAACGGTACTTTCAGCGGGTTTAACGCTTGGGCTGCTTGTTTTACCGCTGATTATCATTAATTCACAAGAAGCGATCCGCTCCGTGCCACAGTCGCTGCGGCACGCTGGATACGGATTAGGCGCGACCAAATGGCAGATCACCTGGGCACACGTGCTGCCCAACGCCCTGCCAGGGATACTTACCGGAACCATTCTGGCTATTTCCAGGGCAATTGGGGAAACTGCTCCGCTAGTCGTGGTTGGTGCATCGACAGCGATTTCTTTTGATCCAACTTCGCCTTTTTCTAAATTTACGACACTACCAATCCAAATCTATCAGTGGACGGCGAGGCCGCAACCTGAATGGCAGCATCTCGCGGGTGCTGCAATTTTGGTTTTGCTGGTATTATTATTAAGCTTAAACGCAGCCGCGATCATAGCGCGCAACAAGCTTTCGCGCAAGTTCTAGTTCTTGGAGAATTGCATGTTTGAGAATGACACTATCATTGAAACCCGGCATCTTAACATCTACTACGGTGATTTCAAAGCCGTAACGGATGTGGAATTAAAAATCCCTGCTAAAAGGATCACCGCCATCATTGGTCCGTCTGGTTGCGGAAAATCAACCCTGTTACGTGCCTTTAATCGCATGAATGAATTAATCCCCGGCTCACACATCGATGGAGAGATTATCTTTGAAGGGAAGAACCTTTATGATCGCGATGTGGACCCGGTTGAAGTACGTTATCGCATTGGTATGGTCTTCCAGCGACCCAACCCCTTTCCCAAGTCGATCTACGAGAATGTCGCCTGGGCTGCCAGGATCCACGGTTACAAAGGCAGCCTGGATGAACTGGTGGAAAGCACCTTAAAAAAGGCAGCGCTGTGGGATGAAGTTAAGGATATACTTAAACAGTCAGCATTGTCACTGTCTGGTGGGCAGCAGCAACGCTTGTGTGTGGCACGTGCGCTGGCGATTCAACCGGAGGTGATTCTGATGGACGAGCCGGCTTCTGCGTTAGACCCGATTGCCACTTTGAAGATCGAAGAGCTAATGCAGAGCCTGAAAGAGAACTACACGATCGTGATCGTCACGCATAACATGCAACAGGCAGCGCGAGCTTCAGATTACACTGCGATGATGATGTTAACGGACGGTACCCGCTCTGGAACAGTGATCGAATTTGATGAAACGAACAAGATATTTACACGTCCGAGAGACAAGCGCACCGAGGATTACGTCACCGGAAGATTTGGATAAAATCAAGGTCAATAAAGCGAGGTTTGTATGAGGGCGACATTTGAAGCTGAATTGAATTTCCTCAAAGACGAATTGTTGTTGTTGGGCAATCTGGTGGAACAGCAGATTATTGATTCGGTGGACGCTTTCAAAAAACGGGATGCGAATGCGTCAAGAGCGGTGATCGAGAAGGATCTGAAGGTTAACACCAAACGCTTCGCTATTGAGGAACAAGTTTTGATCACGATCGCGACCCAGCAACCGATGGCGCATGACCTCAGGTTACTCGCGTCGATACTGGAAATTGCCGGTGAACTGGAACGTATCGGTGATTATGCCAAAGGGATCGGTACGATCAATATTCGCATGGGCGAACAGGAGTTGATCGTACCTCTGATCAAGATTCCAGTGATGGCTGAAAAATGCGCCAGAATGTTGCGTGAAGCGATTAACGCGTTTGTAAATGAAGACCTGGATAGAGCAAAATTGATTCCTTTGGAGGATGATGAGGTGGATAAACTGTACAACGAGGTTTACCACACGCTTTTAAAGCTGGTCGTCAAAGACGAAAACAGCATTGAGCGGATCAGTTGGATCCTGTGGGTGGCGCATAACCTGGAACGGGTCGCGGATCGGGTCACGAATATTTGTGAGCGCACGATATTCACCGTGACCGGGGAATTAAAAGAAATCCGTTCTTCCGATCAATGAACAGTCACTGACCTATAAAAAATGAATGGCACAATCTGCGCCATTCATTTTGGATCCAACAAACCCACATAGAAATGAAGATATTATTCTGTTGCTTCCTGGAAACGCGTCCATTTCTTCCACTATCACCACGAGGATAAGCGAAATAATAGGCGCAAGCGCGAAGAGCGAGAACCTGCCGAGCTCTTGGGCAGTAACAAAAGCCAAAGGAAGACCAACGATCAATTCTGTAAGTCCTGACACCAATCTAAGCACGTGCTGGCATTCGCACGGTTTTACCAGGATGCCCGCTGTGACGAAACCCCATCCGAGCATGGCCACCCAATGTAGAATCTGTGTGAGTACGAAAATATCTGAATCCACAGTGATGATCTGGCTGGTGCTCGACACCCTGTTCATCCAACAAACAATGTAGGTAATTCCTGTGGGTAATGCGAGAAGCGTGCGGCTCCAGGAAATTCCTTGAATCCAATCGGATTCTTTCCTCGGAAATTAGTAAATTTGTTGTGAGTCGGATCCAATTTGTCAGTGAGACCCTCGAATCCATGCCGTTTCATCCGATCGCGGTCAGGTTGGCGCGTCTGTTGGTGGGTACCGCAGATGAAGAGGGGAAGACCTCGATCGAGCGCAACCTTACGCTAGATGAAATAGCAACCCGGATCGGCAGCACCCGTGAGATGGTATGCAGGTTGCTCTACAAGTTTTCTGAGAAGGGTTGATCAAGATCACGCACACGGAATTCTCGATTACAGATGGGAAAAACCTGCTTAAGAGGGCGCAAAAATAAGGTTATACGTGGCGATCGATGGAAGAGGTGAGATGGGCGCCAAACAGCACGATCCAACTGATGAAATAAATCCAGGCAAGGAGCGCAATCATCTTTCCCAGTGATCCATAGACGATCTCGTACCTGGCGAGCCCGCTCGAAAGGTACGCGTTGAAGATTGTGGTGATGATCTGCCACAAGAAGGTCACTACCACGGCACCGGTTAACGCTCCCATCTTGTTGACTTTGATCTGCGGAACCCAGTAGTACAACGCAAAGAGTACAAAAACCTTGATCAAAACCGGAATCACCTGAGTGTAAAAATAGGACACTAGAAACTTGCTGATGAGGCTATAGTCGAGATTTATCCCCAGGCTTCCCAACAGGTTTTTGAATGTCAAAGCAAACGAGGATAGGATCAACACCAGCGCCAGGGCAGCGATGATCGCCAGTGACCACAATCTCATGCGGATAAAACTGTGAGGCGCAGCCGCCGGCCAGGCCGCGTTGATGTTGCGGATGATGACCGAAAATACAGATGTCGATGCCCAAATCAACCCCAGGACGGAAAGAGCTGATACCGCACCGCGCAATTTAAATACCTGCTGAATGTTGCTGATGATAAAATCCTGCGAAACTGGAATGATCGTCGGCAGGAATTTGATCAGTTCATTTTCAACCGTTGCCTGATCGACAAAGAATGACCCGACCGCCACAAAACTCAAAACCAGAGGGAACATGGAAAAGAGCGTATAATACGAAATTCCCGCCGCTGCTTCAGACCCTCTGGCCAGTTTGAAGGTAAGAAACGCCCCGCGCAACACCCTGGAAAGCAGGGTAAAGAAGCGTTTGAGAGCCACTCGCGAACGAGTATAAAAGGTGGAAAGATCGGATTTCATACTTGTATAGATTTTACCCTTATTCTTTGCTCATTCCTGACACTCATTCCTGCGCGGTCACCGGCTGGTTGAAGGGGTTGTAAGCCGCCTCAAGTTGAGAGCGGAACTGCCTGGTATACAGTTGATGGTATTTTCCCTGCAGCCGTAATAACTCTCCATGCGTTCCCATCTCGGCAATTCTGCCATCCTCGATGACGAGGATACGGTTAGCTTTCTTAATGGT
The DNA here is from genome assembly GCA_002347485.1 of Anaerolineaceae bacterium UBA2260. Classification (GTDB taxonomy): domain Bacteria; phylum Chloroflexota; class Anaerolineae; order Anaerolineales; family Anaerolineaceae; genus UBA6107. The sequence goes on from DDXM01000050.1 coordinate 48,191, forward strand.
GGACAGACGGTGGGCGATAACGAAGCTGGTCGTGGTATCGAGCAGGTGCTGCATGCCTTTTTGGATGAGGGCTTCGGTGAGCGTATCCACCGAACTTGTGGCTTCGTCCATCACGAAGACTTCCGGTTGGGCGAGCACAGCCCTTGCCAGGCTGAGCAGTTGTTTTTGCCCGACCGATAGGAGATTGCCGCCTTCACCCACCTGTGTCTCGAAGCCTTTCTCAAAGCGCATGATGAAATCATAAGCGCCAATGGTCTTGGTAGCCTCCACGATTTCGTCATCGGTTGCGTCGAGGCGGCCGTAGCGCAGGTTCTCGGTGATAGTGCCGGAGAAGAGGTGCGGGGTTTGCAGCACGACGCCGATGCGTGATTGGATTGCTTGTAGCGAGAGATTCGTGTAATCGCGCCCGCCGATGTAGATGCGACCGGTCTGGGGCTCGTAAAAACGGCATAGCAGATTGACGATGGTTGATTTACCGCCACCGGTCGGTCCGACCAGGGCGATCGTTTCGCCGCGCTTGACATGCAGGCTGAAGTCGCTCAGAACGGGTTTCTCATCCTCTTCGTACCGGAATGTCACGTGGTCGAAAATGATGTCGCCTTTGATCGTTCCAGGGTCGATAGCGTGCGGGCGGTCAGTGATCTGCGGTTGGGAGTCGATAAGCGAGAACATGCGTTCCGCGGAGGCGATTGCCTGCTGCATTTCAGCGAACACGCGCGCGATGTCCTGGATCGGCCACATCATGAACGTGATGTAAGCCACGAACGCCTGGATGCCGCCAGCTGACATCCCTCCGATCTGCGCCTGGTTGCCGCCAAACCAAACAACTGCAGCCACAGCCAGCGCGGAGATAAATTGCACAGTCGGTAAGAAGAGCGCGCTCACCCATGCGGCGCGAAAGGCCGAATGATACATTTTATTGGACAGTACTGAAAATTCGCTCAGATTCTCGCGCTCACGACCGAGGGCTTTGATCACCCGTACCCCTGTGATGTTCTCGTTGTAAGCGCCGACGATCTTGGAGTTGGTTTTTCGCACTTCGCGGTAGGAGGCCAGGATGCTCCTCTGGAATTGGATGGCGATCACCAACAGAATTGGCAATATAGCGATGACAATGAGCGTCAGTTTCCAATTGATGATGAACATGAAAATCATCGAGGTCAAAATGCTCATTAAACCCCACATGCTATCCACGAAACCCCAGGTGACCAGGTCAGACACTTTTTCAGAGTCTGAGGTCACCCGGGCCATGATCCATCCCACGGGAGTCTTACTGTAGTAATTCAAGGAAAGCGCTTGCAAGTGGTTAAACATCTTCTTGCGCAAGTCGTAACGGATGCGCTCTCCAAGGATTCCTGCCAGGTAGATGAACAGGAATACACTGCCGGATTGGACCAGGATCACCGTTGCGTACATGATCAGGATATTGATGAGAGCTTGCTTGTTTCCGGCGATTATGCCGTTGTCGATGATTAATTTGCTCAAGTAGGTGGTGATCGCGTCGATGCCTGCGACTACAGCGATGGTGATCATGAAGCCGATCACCCACTTCTTATGTGGCGCAGTTAATTGCACAATGCGGGAAAAAACTTTCCCGTTAAATTTGCTCTCGAATTCCTCTTCTTCAAAATAGCTGTCAGGCACTGGCCAACTCCTTCTCCAGTTCATCCTCGATGCGTGTTTGGATATTGAATATCTGTTTGTAGACGCCTTCCTTTTGGATCAGATCCGCGTGCACACCACTCTGGATGATGCGTCCCTTGTCCATCACCAGGATGAGGTCGGCGTTAGCCACACTTTGAATGCGGTGCGCGATGATGAACGTGGTGCGGTCTTTCATAAGGTTCTGCAAGGCTTCGCGAATCTCAACCTCAGTCTCGGTATCGACAGATGAGGTCGAATCATCCAGGATCAGAATGCGTGGATTCTTTAGGATCGTGCGGGCGATGGTGACACGCTGTTTCTGCCCGCCGGAAAGCGTTACGCCGCGCTCGCCCACGAGTGTCTGGTAACCGTCCTGGAATTTCAGGATCACATCATGGATGGCGGCGGCGCGGGCAGCCTGCTCAACCTCTTTATCCTCCACGTCACGACCTACACCGTAGGTGATGTTTTCCCGTATGGTGCGTGAAAACAGGAAGGGTTCCTGTTCGACGATACCGATCTGTTGGCGCAGGTATTTGCGCGGGTAGCGGTTCAGTTCGATCCCATCGAGCAGGATCCTGCCCGAAGTATATTCGTAGAACCTGGGCAGCAAGTTGATGAGTGTCGATTTCCCTGAACCAGTGGACCCGAGCAGGGCAATTACCTGACCGGGCTCGACCTTGAAATTAATATTTTCAAGCGTATGGTCTCCAGGTTCGTATTCAAAAGTGACGTCCTGGAATTCAAATTTTCCCTTCAGGCTGCCATCAGGCTGGTAATCGCCAAGATCGAGGGGTTCGCGATCTTCCTTGATGATATCCATTACTCTGCCGTATGAGACCAACCCGGTTGAGGTTTGAACGATGACCCGCCCCAGGTTGCGCAATGGGTAAATGATATAGACCACCAACCCGGTATAAGCGATGTAAGTGCCCACGCTGATCTCACCATTGATGGCCATGATCGCGCCGATCAGGTAGCCGGCGAGGATCTGGATGCCGCAAAGGATGTCAGAAAGCGGCCAGAACAGGGAGTGCATCAAAAGCAGCTTCTTACCACGCACAAATTTTTCCCAGTTGTCCTTTTCGAATTTCTCGATCTCGTAAAACTGTCGCGAAAAAGCCTTCACCACGCGCACACCAGAGAGGTTCTCCTGCAGAGTGGTGGAGAGAACCGCTTCCTGTTCCTGGTAGGATTCGTACGCTTTGGTCACTTTCTTAAACAAATAAATCGAAACCGCCAGCACGAAGGGGATCACGATGATGGAGATGAGCGCGAGTTTGGCGTTCAAATTTAATAGCGTGATGAAATTGATCACAAACAGCAGCAATATGCGCCCGATGCTGATCGCCTGGTCGGAAAAGAACCGCCGTAAGGCATCCACATCCGAGGTGGAGCGTTCGATCAACTCACCGGTCTTGGTGTTCGAGTGATAGGTGAAGGTGAGATGCTGGATATGATCATACAGGTAATTGCGCAAGCGGCGGGTGATGCCTTCGGCGGTTTGGTTGGCAAGCACGGTGCTCAGGAACGCGAAACCACCCTCGATCAAGGCGAGTCCCACGAACCCCAGAGCGATATATGGCAGCCCAATCCCGGCTTCTTGGGCAACGAAATAGGTGTCCACAAAATAGCGCAGCAGGAGATAAGTGTAGGTTTTAGCCGCTGCTGAAACACCGAGGCTGGTTACAGCCCCGAGGTATCGCAAGCGAAATCCCTGCATCATCTTCCAAATCCCCGCAAAACGATTTTTGGAGATGGTAGTTTGAATATCAAGGTTGTCGATCACAGACGTACGAATCATAAATATCCTCTTAAATATAAAAACAGCATTATACGGCGAAAATGGGAAAATCTACACCGTGTTTACGTTTAATGTGGCTGAAAAGTTTCATCAAGCGGTTGGCAATCCGGGCAAATGAACGAACTTGTGCTGCCAGTGCGGATCTTTTCGATCAGGGTACCGCAATTCGGGCAGGGTGAACCGGCGCGGTAACCGACCAGGATGTATTCCATGGTAAAACCTCCTTTTTCACCATGGAGATCCAGCTCGTAGAAAGCGCCGCCTTTTTCGATACTGGGGCGAAAACCAGAATGGATCGCCTTAAAGAGCGTGGAAATATCGAGATCGGATAATGACCCCAGTTTGCGCATGGGGTGAAGTCTGGCGAGGAAAAGAATGTCGTGGATGTACGCGTTGCCGATGCCAGCAATCCTGGATTGGTCCAGCAGGAAAGCTTTCACACGCATCGATTGTTTCTGTGTGCGTACCAGGTCGAAAAATTCCTCGCTGGAGAGATCAATGGCGTTCGGTCCCAACTTTGCGAGCATTGGGATTTGGTCAAGTTCATCCAAAGGAGCAAAGTACGCGTAACCGAACCACCAGAAGTTGATCGTCAGGCATGTTCCATCTGTGAAATCGAAGACAAGGCGGTACTTGGCAGGCATCTGCTGCCTGTTGGTAAGGAGGATCTCTCCGCCCATGCCAAGATTGATGAGCAGCCAGCCTTGAGATGTGCGCGTTTTGATCCATTTGCCATGATAGGTCACTTCGTCTATAACTGCACCGATCAAGACTTCGGTAAAATCACCCGGGGATAGATTCAGGCATTTTGGTTGAAGAATCTCGATCGCGCTAATCCTTTTACCTGGCAGAGCAAGGTTCATTTCGTGGGCGCGGGAGAATATTTCGGGAATTTCCGGCATGATGGTCCTCTTTAATTCCGGTACCTTACTTGACAAGTATACGCTTAAACTACTGGGTTTATTTCTTGCTTCTGAGGGTTTTGTTATATAATTTAGTCACTATACTCGTTCAAGAAGGAGGAAAGAATGGCAAGCGTAACGTTTGATCATGTTGTTAAAAAGTTCGGCGATTTTGCGGCGATCCAGGAGATGAACCTGGATATTCACGATGAGGAATTCCTGGTGCTGGTCGGCCCCTCGGGCTGCGGTAAGACGACGGCGTTACGCTGCCTTGCCGGATTGGAAGAAGTCACCGCAGGTAAGATCTACATCGGCGACCGGCTGGTGAATGATGTCCCGCCAAAAGATCGCGATATCGCGATGGTCTTCCAGTCATACGCACTCTATCCTCACATGTCGGTGTTTGATAATATGGCCTTTGGTCTCAAGCTGCGCAAACTGCCCAAAGATCAAATTCTGCAGCGGGTGGAAAATTCCGCCAAGATTCTCGGGATTGAAGGGTTGTTGAAGCGAAAACCACGCGAGCTTTCCGGGGGTCAACGTCAGCGCGTGGCGCTCGGGCGTGCGATCGTACGCGAACCCAAGGTGTTCCTCCTCGACGAACCGCTGTCCAACCTCGATGCCAAACTGAGGGTGCAAACCCGCGCCGAGATTAGCAAGATCCACAACAAGCTAGGCACAACCTTTGTGTACGTGACTCATGACCAGACCGAGGCAATGACCATGGCGGATCGCATCGCGGTGATGAACAAAGGCCTTCTGCAGCAGTTGGACACGCCTCAGGAGCTCTATGACAGACCGGCCAACCTGTTCGTTGCCGGCTTCATTGGCACGCCCGCGATGAATTTCTTCACCATGAAACTGGTCAGAGAAGGCGATACGCTGTTCGTCGATAATGGCGAATTCAAGATCAAAATCCCTTCTGACAAATTCGCGAAATTGGTGCATCTCACCGGTAAGGATGTGGTCTTTGGGATTCGCCCGGATGATATTCACAACCCTGATTACTCTCCCTCCAATATCCACGGGGAGCATGTTAAGGCGAAGGTGGATGTGGTCGAGTTGATGGGCAATGAGATCCTGGTTTACCTGGTATCCAACAGTGGTAATAACTTTGTCGGTCGCGTTGACCCGCGCTCAAAGTACATCATCGGGGAGACCGCCGAGGTTATTTTCAATATGGATAACTGCCATATCTTCGATCCAACTGCCAATCCAGAAAACCCGGTTGCCGTCCGCTAATCCACCAATAATTTGTTTTATAATGTAGCGCGAGATCATTCTTGCGCTACATTTGTGATGAGAGAAGGAGTCATTATGTATAAAGTTGTATTACTGCGCCACGGCGAAAGCCAATGGAATCTTGAAAATCGTTTTACCGGCTGGACCGATGTGGACCTGACAACGAAAGGCGAAGAGGAAGCCAGGCAAGCCGGTGTGTTAATGAAACAGGAAGGATTCGAGTTCGATGTCGCCTTCACCTCGGTTTTGACCCGAGCAGTGCGTACCTTGTGGATCGCATTGACTGAAATGAATATGGTGTGGATCCCGATCATCAATTCGTGGCGTTTGAATGAACGGCATTACGGCGCGTTGCAGGGACTGAACAAGGCGGAAACCGCGCAGAAGTACGGTGATGAGCAGGTGTT
>DDXM01000050.1:54206-54365 GCA_002347485.1 Anaerolineaceae bacterium UBA2260
TACCCTGGCAACGACCGGCGCTACGCCGACCTAACAGACGCTGAACTTCCATTAACCGAATGTTTGAAAGACACGGTCGCCAGGTTTTTGCCCTACTGGCATGACACCATCGCCCCAGCCATCCGGTCAGGCAAACGCGTGCTCATCGCTGCGCACGGC
>DDXM01000049.1 GCA_002347485.1 Anaerolineaceae bacterium UBA2260
AACTTGCGCGCAGTATCATCCTCGACCATCGGGACCATATCGCCGCGCTCGACTGCCCATGCCGCGTGGCTCGCGAGAACCCCTGCCTGCCATTGGACTTGTGCCTGATCGTCGGCGAAACATTCGCGGGCATGTGCATCACGCCTTCTTCAAGGANNCGGTTCTACGCCATCTGCAACTGCTGTTCCTGCTGCTGCGGCGCGATGCAGGCGCACCAGGTCGCGCAGCGCCAGGTAGCGCACCCCGGGTCGGCGGGTTCGAGCAGCCAATCGATCGTTTTTACGTCCTCGGCCATATATACTCCGAAATAGACCTTTTTAACTCAATCACCACAGATAGCACAGAAACCACAGATAAAAAACCAAAACCAGAAAACAAGTTCTTTTTCAGTGTAATCTGTGTATATCTGTGTTTGATGATTTAAGTCCTGTTCACACCTTCTTAAACCGGATGGTGTACGCCCAGGCGTTACCCTCCACTGCCTCCACGGCGAAACCCGCGCCTTCGGCCGTGCGGATGGTGACGCGGCGGGTCGGGTAATCAGGGTCAGGCATGAACTCGCTCACCGCCAGCACGCCCTGCGGCTTGAGCACGCGGCGCACCTCGCGCAGGCAGCGCTGCGGGTCGGGGATCTCCATCAGCGCGGCGACCAGGTACACCACGTCCAGCGATGCATCCTCGAAGGGCAGGTGGTACGCGCTGCGCTGGATCAGCTCGACCCGTTCACGGATGTGCGCGGGCGTTTTCGCCAGGTGCGAAAGACTCTTCTCGAGCATTTTTTCATCGATATCCAGTCCGACCACATGCCCCTCCGCGCCTACCGCCTGCGCCGCGTACGGCAGGAAGAACCCGCCTCCGCAGCCGATCTCCAGCACGCGCTGCCCAGGCTTGATGCCGCTACGCTTGATCACGCGCTCAGGGTCCTGCAGCCTGGCGCGCAGCCGCGAATTGAGGAACACGGTGATGAACGATGGCGCGGGGAAGTGCCAGTTGCAGCGGATAAAGCGCATGATGACCTGGTAAGCCCCGAACCCAAGGATTATATAACCGATGACCTTGAGAGCCTGTAAGAGTCCTTGCATGATCCCTCCTTCAGGGTGTGATTGGCAGCGCGGACGCGTCCACGCGGCGCAGGGTGATGTAGCCCGCCTCGCTCTCCTCGCGCAGTTTGATGACGTCCGGGGATTCACAGATATCGTGCATGCTTCCTTCCGGCACAGCGCGAATGATCTCGTTAAGCGAAAGCTCCATCCTCGAGGGCGATGCCGTCGATCTTCAGCCCGCTGAGCGTCATGTTGCTGCGCTCGAAGTCGTTCTCATACGCGAAGGCGCCCACGCTGAAAGAAGCGGTGGTCGAGCCATCATACACCATGCCCAACATGTGCTCCTCCTCCCCGGCGCGGAGGACGCTGCGGGCAGCGGGGTCTCAATTTTAGTCTCCGCCAGTTCCGGTGGTTCGAGGCTGAGCGAAAGCGGCGTGGGACTGCACCCCGCGAGCACGAGCGCCAGCGTCAAACCTGTGATCAAACTGAAAAGGGAAGAAGCCATGTTCACCAGCCTGATCCGGAACAACAGAGTCATTATTATTGTTGCACAAATACGGCCAATCTTCAACCCGACCCGCGCATGGAAGTGCGCGCCTTGAAGTCGAACAGTCGAACTGCATTACAGAATTGTGAATTTTGTGTATGATTAATGCATCACCAATTCCGAGAATGGAGCGTCAGAATGTTCAATCGCCTGCTCAACCTATTCAAGCGTCCCGCGGCGGTTAAGCCCGTCGAAGTGAAAGGCGCTTCTGCGGACGACGTGCGCAAGTATGCCAAGGTTACCTTCGTCACCCCGGCGCGTCAGCGCGGCGAAAAGCGCGTCACGTTCAGTGCGATGGACCTCCAGCGGGGGATGAATCTGCATGCGCACGCCCAGCTGGTGTGCGGCGCCATCGACGCCAAGAAGTTCGCCGAGTTTGCCCGCCTGGAGCTGGTGAAACGCGAGGGCGCCAAGCAGGGCGTCTCCGCCAAATGGACCTTCAAAGTGCTGTGACCGCCCGTCTGTCCCGGGTATAATAAGCCATTCCACATTCTGAAAGGCATTTTCATCATGCCCGGATTGACCCCCGGCCGCCGCTGGCAGGCCGCCTACCGACCATTCAAGAACACCTCCCCCACCGAGAAGCTGGAAGCCGGCATCGAGCGCGCACTCAAAGGCGCCATCTGGGGCTGCCGTATGTGCGGCAACTGCCTGCTGCAGGAGACCGCCTTCATCTGCCCGATGGAATGCCCCAAGGGGCTGCGCAATGGACCCTGCGGCGGCTCGACCCCCGAGCACTGCTACGTCGATCCCACCCGCCCGTGCATCTGGTACCGCATCTACGCGCGCGCCGAGAAGATGGGACGCCTCGACCGCCTGATGGAGGTGCTGCCCCCGCTGGACTGGGATAAGACCGGCACCTCAGCTTTCGCTGACCTGCGCGCCAACCTGAAAACGCACGGCGGATTGAGCGCCGTGTGGCGCTGGGCAACCGCCCGCCCCGAGGAGCGCCGGCGCAAGTGGGAGGCGTTCTTCCGCGAGGTGCGCCAGCCCGCCTGGTGGAGCGGCGACGACCTGCCCCACCCCGCCCCGCCGCACGAACCGGTCTCGAGCCTGGAGCGCGTGCTGGCGAGCGGCGGCTTCGCCATCACCGTCGAGATCTCGCCGCCCCTCACCGCCGACCCCGCGGACGTGGTGAAGAAGGTGCAGATGCTCAAGGATTACGTGGACGCGGTCAACTTTACCGACAACCCTTCCGCCACCCCGCGCATGTCATCGCTGGCCTGTTCATTGATCGCGCTGCAGAACGGCGTGGAGCCGGTGCTGCAGGTGGCGGCGCGCGACCGCACACGCATGGGCTTGCAGGGAGAGGTGCTGGGTGCGACCGCGCTGGGCATCCGCAATATCCTGTGCCTTACCGGCGACCACCCGCGCACCGGCCCGCCCCCCAACGGGCGCATGGACATCTGGGACCTTGATGCCATCCAGATGCTGTGGATCATCCGCCAGATGCGGGACGAGGGTCGCTTCCTCGACTGCCGCGAGATCAAGTGCGCCCCGCAGGCTTTCCTTGGCGCGGCGGGCTCACCCAACTCGTCCACCCCGCTGATCCAGGCCATCCGCGAGGAGAAGAAGGTCAACGCCGGCGCGCAGTTCCTGCAGACCAACCTGGTCTTCGATTATGACCGCTTTGTGGATTACCTGGAAGCCCTCGAGCGCCGCGAGGTGACCGCGCGCACCGCGCTACTGGTGGGCATCTCGCCGATCCGCAGCGTGAAGGCAGCGCATTATATGAACGCCATCCCCGGGGTGCGCGTACCTGAAGCCTACATTAAACGTATGGAAGCGTCCGCCGACCCGAAGGAAGAGTCGGTGCAGATGACGCTCGAGCTGATCGACAAGGTCAAACGCCTGCCCGGCGTGCGCGGCTTGCACTTCATGTCGGTGACGTGGGAATCAATTGTGCCGCGCCTGATCACCGAGAGCGGGCTGGGGAAGAACGGTGAATCGTGATGGGTGAGTAGTGATGGAGTACTCATAGGGGCGATTTTGCGGTTTGTGCACTGCGGTGTTTTTCCAGAGCCGAATCGCCCATTAATGATGTTAATTGGGGATTGCTTAAGCGCGTAGATCGCGCTTCGCAAGGACATACCAGGCTGGGGATTGCTTCGTCGGAAGAGCACCTCTTCGCAATGAAAGCCGCAAACTACCTATTTCAATTCCATTAGCTGTTCCAGAGTGAGGTGGGTCAGGTCCGGCACCACCAGGTCGGCACGCTGGAGCAATTCAGCCGGGTTGGTGGTGAGCACCGCCACGCAGCGCATGCCAGCGCGCTTGGCCGCCTCCACCCCCTGCACCGAGTCCTCGATCACCAGGCAGTCCGCGGGCGCCGCGTTCAGCAGGCGCGCTGCCAGCAGGAAGACAGCCGGGTCAGGTTTGCCAGGCAGGTTCGCGCCGGAGGCGATCGCGGCGAAGTAACGCCGGATGTTCAGTTCGTCCAGGTGCACATCGATATTTTGCTGCGGCGCGGAGGAACCCACCGCCTGCGAAAGACCCAGCCGGTCAAAACGCTGCAGCCACTCTTCCACGCCGGGCAGCGGGCGTGTGCTCCCGCGCACGCTCTGGCGGAAGTACTCCTCCTTGCGGTCGCTGAGCAGGTGAAACTCGTCCTCTGCCAGCGTGCGGTCGAGCAGGGCTTTGAAGATGTTGCGGTTGTTCATGCCAAAGGTGGAGCGAAAATCATCGATTGTGAACGGGTGTCCGAGTTCGGCAAAAAGGCGGGACCAGGCGCGGAAATGCCCGTCGAAGGTGTCGACGAGCACGCCGTCCATGTCCCAGATCACGGCTTTGAAGGGGAGAGTGATGGTCATGCGGGCTATTATACCCGTGGACGCGCTATCGCCGTGTGCAGCGCAACGATCAACTTTCAGCGCCGAACGCGGTGTGAAAGGCGACCTCTCCCTCAGGCATCACACCACCGAAGGAAAGGGCAAAAAACACCTCCGACGGCACCCCGGGCAGGGGAAAGCGCGGCGGGGTTCACAAAACCAAACTGCCGCAAATACTGCAGATGCCCCACCAGGCAACAGCCCTTCGCACCGATGGCTTTCAACCGCGCGAGTCCCTCCCACATCAGCGCTTCTGCCCGGCAGCAGGTCGCGCTGGCAACTCTGGCAGCGCACACGGTCGGGAGGATTTACCACCTTGCAATGAACGTAGGTGACCACGGTACCTCCAAATGAAAAGCGGATATGAGGTTGTTTGATGAAAGCGTTTTGTATTCATCCTTATACTCCATCAAATAAAGACTAATGTTGCAGGTAGAATCACCATCCCTGGCAATCTTAAAATTCTCTAAATCAACCCAAAAATCTCCTGGTTACACTTGTTTAAACATTTAAATCCGCTAAACTTAATATAAGGAAAAATTCCTGATGAACCTGCTTAATAACGCAGTGAGATGGATATACGGATTATCCGGTCAAACCCCTCAATACGGTTTGTGGTCAACCGCAACTGATTGCAGGGGGTTTTTGTTGTAAAAAAATGAATGAGGAGGAAATATGAAAGCAGTAATGGCAACAAGTATACGGATTATTGTCGGCCTTGGCTTCATCTTATCGTTGATCGGTGGGTCTATCACCAGTGCATCGGCGGCGGTCCCACTCGATCTTTTCTTCTCGGAATACATCGAGGGGTCGAGCAATAATAAAGCGCTGGAGATCTACAACCCCACGGCTGCGGCGATCAATCTTGCCACGGATAGCTATAACATCCAGATGTTCTTCAATGGCAGCGCCAGCGCCGGGCTGACGATAAACCTGACAGGGACGGTGGCAGCGGGTGATGTTTACGTGGTCGCCCAAAGCAGCGCGAACGCCACCATCCTTGCGCAGGCTGACCAGACCAATGGTTCAGGCTGGTTTAACGGTGACGACGCTGTCGTGCTGCGCAAAGGCACAACGATCCTTGATGCGATCGGCCAGATTGGTAATGACCCGGGTTCACAGTGGGGCGTTGACCTGGTCAGCACCGCCGACAACACCTTGCGGCGCAAGTGCAACGTTTTATATGGCGACACGGATGGCAGCGACGCGTTCGATCCCGCGATTGAATGGGTGGGATACGCAAACGACACTTTCAGCGGTCTTGGCGCGCACTCGACCACGTGCCTGCCCAAGATCAATGAGTTCTCCGCCAGCACCACCGGCACCGACGTGGAGTACGTGGAGATCTTCGGCGCACCATTCTACGATTTCAGTGCGTACAGTTTGCTGGAAATTAAAGGGGACGTTTCAACTGCTACTGGCACGGTGGATGAGGTTATCGCGCTGGGCAGCACAGACCAATACGGCCTGTACCTGGTGAACCTCGCGGCAAATGCGCTGGAAAACGGCACGATCACCCTACTGCTGGTGCGGAATTTCACCGGGGCATTGGGCAATGACCTGGACTCAAATGATGACGGCATCCTCGACGTCACGCCTTGGGATGCAATCGTGGACGCGGTAGCGGTGAATGACGGCGGCGCCGGTGACCTGACCTACGGCACACCCACCCTGGGTGTGGCATATGATGGGCTGCCCTTCGCCCCCGGCGGCGCGTCGCGCATTCCGGATGGGTTTGACACTGACGCGGCCACCGACTGGGTGCGCAACGATTTCGACCTGGCAGGCATCCCCGAATACACAGGAACGATCGTGCTGGGTGAAGCATATAACACCCCCGGCGCGCTCAACATGGCTTACACCCCCCCACCTGAAGCCTGCGGCGACCCCAACACACTGATCTCCGCGGTGCAGGGCAGCGGGCTTGCCAGCCCCCTGGTTGGCACCGAGGTGGCGGTTGAAGGTATCGTGGTGGGAGACTTCCAGAATAATGCCTCGTCTGATGACGGCAACCTGAACGGCTTCCATCTTCAAACACCTGACAGCAGCGTTGATGGCAATGCGGCAACCTCGGAGGGTGTATTCATTTACTATCCAAGCGGCACAACTGATGTCGCGGTGGGTGATCACGTACGCGTGAGGGGGAGCGTATCAGAATACAACGGGTTGACCGAAATCACAGTTGCCAGCATCTGGAAGTGCTCGAGCGGAAATCCTCTACCTGCCGCGACACCTCTTTCCCTTCCCGTTTCAGATGTGAACGACTTTGAGGCTTATGAAGGCATGCTGGTCACCTTCCCGCAGGACCTGGTCATTTCGGAATACTTCAACTACGACCGCTATGGCGAGATCGTGCTTACCTCCGAGCGCCACCTGACTCCTACCGCGCTGTACGAACCCGGCTCAACGGAATACTTCGATGCGGTCGAAGCTTTCAATCTGGACAAGATCACGCTGGACGACGGGCGCTCGGCTCAGAACCCGGATCCTGCCATTCACCCGAACGGGGCAGTATTCAACATGGAGAACCTCTTCCGCGGCGGCGACCTGGTGACCAATGTGACAGGTGTGATCGATTACAGCTTCAACCTGTACCGCGTTCAGCCAACCCAGGGCGCAGATTACACCCCTGCCAACCCGAGACCTGCAACGCCTGAGAGCGTTGGCGGAACCCTGAAGGTGGTGTCGATGAACGTGCTCAACTACTTCTCGACCATCGATACCGGCAGCTGGATCTGTGGACCGAGCGAGGATATGGAATGCCGCGGGGCTGACACGATGGAAGAATTTACCCGCCAGCATAATAAGATCGTGGCGGCCATCGCGGCAATGAAACCGGATATCGCTGGTTTGATCGAGATCGAAAACCACGTCACCGATGCGGCTGTGCAGACGCTGGTGGATGGGTTGAACGCGGCGATGGGCGCCGGCACGTACAATTACATTCACACCGGTCCCATTGGAAGCGACGCCATCAAGGTTGCGATCATCTACCGCCCCGCTTCTGTAACCCCGGTCGGAGATTTCGCCATCCTGGATTCCAGCGTGGACGCACGCTTCCTTGATGATAAGAACCGCCCGGTGTTGGCGCAAACCTTCAAGAATCCTTACAACGGCTTATTCACGGTGGCGGTCAATCACCTCAAGTCGAAGGGTTCGGATTGCAACGATGTCGACGACCCCGACCTGGGCGATGGCGCAGGCAACTGCAACCTCACACGCCTGGCAGCCGCGCAGGCTGAAATGGACTGGCTGGCCAGCGATCCGACCGGCAGCGGTGATCCGGACTTCCTCATCATCGGCGACCTCAACTCCTACGACAAGGAAGACCCGATCGACGCCTTCCGCGCCGGCGCGGATGACATCGTGGGCACGGCTGATGATTATGTGGACATGACATTCGAATTCCAAGGCGAAGAAGCTTATTCCTATGTCTTTGACGGGCAGATCGGCTACCTCGATTACGCCGTCAGTGGACCGTTGATGAGCCAGGTAACCGGCACCACCATCTGGCACGTCAATGCGGATGAACCCGACCTCATCGACTACGATATGAGCTTCAAATTAGCCGCGCAGGACGCGCTTTACGCGCCTGATGTCTATCGCTACTCCGACCACGACCCGGTCATCATCGGGCTCGACCTGCTGTACGTAGAGGCTGGTGGACCGTACACCGTCGTTGAAGGAAACACCATCGTCGTGTCGATCCCGCCGCGTCCTGTGTATCAATCAGAAGGTCCACTCTATTACGCGTGGGACCTCGACAATGACGGCAGCTTTGAAACCCCCGGTATGCAGGCGGTCTTCGACGCTACCGACCTCAGCGCCCCGGCTACCTACACCATCAATTTCAAGGTGACCAACTCGCTTGGGCTTTCAACGATCGATTCAACCACCGTGGATGTCATCTATAACTTCAGCGGTTACCTGTACCCGGTGCAGAACCCGGATGTGTTGAACGTGGCGACCGCCGGGCTGGTCATCCCAATTAAGTTCACGCTTGGCGGCGATAAGGGATTGGATATCTTCGCGGCTGGGTCGCCGAGCGTCACAGAAATCGCCTGCCCGGTTGGCGCGGTCAAGAACAAGATCATCACGTACGCGACTCTTCTCGATCCACCGTTGAAGTACAAGGTTTTGAAGGACCTTTATAAGTTTACCTGGCAGACCGACCCGGCGTGGGCGGGTACCTGCCAGTTATTCACCATCGAATTGAACGACGGCACTACGCACTCCGCGTTGTTCAAGTTCAAATAGATCACCGCGCAGCGAAGCGGGGGCAAGGGAACCATGCCCCCGCTTTTTGGTTAATGAAATCAAAATGGGTAATCAGGGATCCCAACCAATTGGACAATAATTTTAAGATTAATATTGGCAATTACCTGATATAATTTGTTGGCAAGAAGATTTCACCGCACGGTACAAAACTTCATCACACTTGGCATTGATTGCAAACCGAAAATTGAAATATCCAAGTCAAACAGGATGCATTGATCCGGGAAGATCATTTGGTCGCAGCGCCTGAAAAGGCAATCTCCTGGGGAGCGAATTGCGAAACCGGCCTAAATATTAGCTGGTTTTTGTTTTTAACAACAGGTTAGAAGGTTCAATTAATTTTAATACGATTTTAGAAAACCTAAAACAAACTTGTCTTTAGATAGTTTTTAATAAGGAGAATGCCATCATGAAAAAGTTATTACTCATCATCAACAGGGTCATTTACATATCTGCCACAGCAATGCTGATCGCAGGCCTGATCTTCACTTTCAATGGGCAGCCTACAGTAGTGCGCGCTGATGCCATCTGGACCACCCGCGACGATTGCGGTGATGGAAGCCAGGATGTCAATCTTTTCAACCGCGGCGACGATGTCTTCATCAACGGTAGTGGATTTGCTCCAGGCGAGTACACTTGGGACATCACCGGCAAGCCGGGCGGCGCGTCGTGCGATCCGGGGCTTGTGGTCGCTGAGGGTACTATCAATGTACCTGATAACGGTATTTTTTGTTTTCCCGCTTATACCATCGCAATAGATGACTGCGGTGAATACCAGGTGAAAGTGGGTGTAAAGGGTGACAATTACCGCGTGGGCGATCCTCCCACCAACACGCCAACCAGCATACCCACCAGCATACCCACCAGCTTACCCACCAACATACCCACCAGCATACCCACCAGCTTACCCACCAACATACCCACCAGCTTACCCACCAGCTTACCCACCAGCTTACCCACCAACACGCCAACCAGCATGGCTACCAACACCCCGCCGCCACCGCCACCGCCTACCGACATCCCCACCGTCCCAGCCACCCTGCCGCCACCGGTAGTCGAACCGCAGGATGTGCTCATCCCAGTGACCGGCGCTGACTTAACACCCGGGATGCATAACCTCACCTGGGGTGGATTGGGCATGCTGGGATTGGGCATGGTCTTAACAGGCATCAGACGGAAACTCTTTGGAGAATAAAAATTTCCGGTTGATAAAGAGGCTGGCTAAAAAGTCAGCCTCTTTGTTTTTTCTTACTCAGGGCGTAAAGACCACAAAATCATCAAAAGCGATCTCCACGCCACCCTCTTCCAGGCTGCCGGCGATCACTCCCACATCTCCCTTTGTGAAGGCTACATCCTCAAGGCTTTCAAGCAGGTAGCCGTTCACATAGAACGAAAGTGTTGTGCCGGAACAATCAAAACGCAGGTGGTTCACCTGGCTGCCAGCTTTCACGCTGTCCATTGGCCTAAGCGCGTTCCCGCTGAGCAGGCGCATTCCCCCGTCTTGGTACCTGCCGATACCATAATACCCGTGACCGGTGACGATGCCGAAATAAAAATTTTCTCCATCCAGGTAGCGGCAAATGATGCCCATGGTGCCGCTCTCCGGTCCTGCGACGTGCACCGCGTCCACCTCGATGCTCACGTTATCAAGATCCAACCCGGCGGTGCCCCACAGGTCAAGGTTGGGTTCTTCGACCCGGAAAGTATAACGCCCTGATGTGTAATCCATCGCGCCTTGCGGACTATTCTGCGAATCCCAACCGGAATAAAACCGGCTGAAATCGTCATAGAAGTACACCCCGGGCGCTGGGTTAAGGTAGCCAGCGCGCAGGATTTCGGCGCGCGTCAGGAGCAGGTAAATCAGAACAGCCAGCACCGAGATCATGCCAGCCAGAAAGATCCTCCATAAATTGCGCGTCACGTGTAATTTCATCGCAATTCGCTCCAGATGAATTCATTATACGGCAAGGAAGCCAATGAGGAGGCAACTCCGACTATCTTGAATAAACGCCTATTTTGGTATTAAATACGCGTAATTGTTCAGGAGCGTGCTGTATGGATTTCGTAGCTCGAAAAATCCAAAGCGAGGTTGAAAGCTGGTTCTTCAAGAACGAAGCGATCATTATTTACGGTGCGCGGCAGGTAGGAAAGACGACTTTCGTGAAGCAGCTAATGCGCGTGCGTCCCGAGCCTTCGCTTTATCTCAATTGTGACGAACCTGATATACGCGAAGCGCTCACTGATAAGAACTCGCTTGAACTTCAGCAAATGAACGGCAAGCTACTTACCTTCGAATTCAAATGGCGTGGCCAACGCTCCCACCCTCCGAAATCCTTTTTCGAGGTATACCCGGATGCCCCGGTTCACCTGGTCAACCAGTACAACCTATTGGATTTCCTGACATAATTGACTGCGTCTCGCAGCTTAAGCAGCCCCACCCGCCGCCAGGTCGCGTGCCTGTTCAACATACTCGAGCGATTGGTGGCGGAAGTAGGTGTTGTACAGCGTGGCGTAGTGCCCGCCGGCGACAAGCAACTGCGCGTGGTTCCCCTCTTCGATGATGCCGCCGTTCTCCATGACGATGATGCGGTCGGCAGACTTGACGGTTGATAATCTATGCGCAATCAAAATACTGGTCGACTGCTGCAGAATCAGGTCCAGCGCCTGCTGGATCTGCCACTCGGTAAACGGGTCGATGCTGGCAGTGGCTTCATCCAGGATGAAGATGGCCGGGCGCTGCACCAGCACGCGCATCAGCGCTACCAGCTGCCGCTGACCCATCGAAAGCCGCCCGCCGCGTTCACCCACCTGCGATTCCAGCCCCTGCGGCAGTGTGTCAAGCCACTCTCCCCCGCCAATGCGTTTCGCCAGGGTAAGGATCTCAGTCTCACTCGCGTCGCGGCGCGCGTAGCGGATGTTCTCCGCCACCGTGCCCGAGAAGAGGAACGGCACCTGTGAGACCACGCCCAATTGACGGCGGTACTCCTCCAGGTTGAAGCTGCGGATGTCGCGCCCATCGATAAGCAAACGCCCGCCATGGAACTCGTAGAAGCGCGCGATCAGCTTGGCCACCGAGGTCTTGCCGGCGCCGGTGTGCCCTACGATCGCCAGGTTCTCGCCTGGTTGAATATGCAGGTCAAAGTGCGTGAGTACCTGCTCGCTCTCCTTGTAGTGAAAGGAAACGTTCTCAAAGAGGATCTCGCCCTTCAAGGGCGGCACTGGGTCGCTGGAAGTCTGCACGACCACTGTGGGAGAATCAATGAGCGCGAACACGCGTTCAGAAGCGGAAAGCCCGTTCTGGATCGAGGTCCAGAAGGAGGTGAGGTTCATGATCGGGAAGAGGAAACGGTCGAGGCTGAGAATGAAGAGGTACCAGGCGCCGAGGGTGACCGCGCCTTCAATGACGCTATGCCCTCCCGCCAGCACCATCACAGCGGTGGCGATCACCGCCAGCGCGTTGAGCATGGGGAAGACCACCGAGAGAGCCAGTCCTCGCCGCACGTTTACGCGGTACGAGGTCTCGTTGGCGTCAGTGAATTCAGCGTAGATACTGCCTTCCTGGCGGAAGTTCTTGGCGACGGCGATACCGCTGACGGTCTCCTTGATGGTGGAGTTGACATTGGCCATGGCACGCATCCCCTGGCGGGTAACTTTGCGCGCCACTGTGCGGTAGGCGAAGCCCAGCACGAGGACGATGGGGATCATGGCGAAGGCGTAAAGCGATAGCTGCCACTGGATATTGAGCAGCACCACCGCCAGGATGAGCGCCTCGATGAACATACTGAACACATCGGTAATGAGGGTGACCAGCTCGCCGAAGTCGCGCGTGTCGGAGGTGATGCGCGAGACGATCTTGCCGGAGGAAAACTCATCGTAAAACGACAGGTCGTGCTCCACCGAAGCCGAATAGGCGTCAATGGAAAGCTGCGCCACCACCTCAGAGATGGCGGTGGACGTGAGGCGGCGCAAACCATAGTTAGAGAACCAGATCGAGACGCCCACCAGCAACACCGCGCCTGCCACCATCAGCAGGCTGAACACCTGCGGCAGTTCTTCCAGCAGGTCAATGCCGCGGCTGACAATAACCGGCAGCAGCGCGCCAGCCCCCGCCACCAACAGGGTGAGCAGCGAGATGAGCACCAGTCGCTTGCGCTGAGGCTTGAAATAGCCCACGATGCGGCGCGCCAGGTCGCGGTCGCTGTAGGTACGGTCATACTTTTCTGCGTCTAACGAACTAAAGAAACCCATAGTATTATTGAATAATGACCAGTGATTAGTTGGCAGGTCTTCGCAACTTTATATAACTGTTCTTCCTCGGCACTAATTACCAGGCACTCATTACTCCTCATTGAAAATCCTCCGATAAGCGTCGCTGGTGCGCAGCAGGTCTTCGTGCGCGCCGCTGGCGACCAGCCGCCCGTTGCGGATGACCAGGATGAGGTCAGCCCAGCGGATCTGCGACAGGCGGTGCGTGATGATAAAGGTGGTGCGTCCGCGCGCGGCGGCGTAAATCGCGCGCTGGATGTGGTCCTCGGTGGCGGAGTCAATTGCGCTGGTGGAATCGTCAAGCATGAGGATGCGCGGGTCGGTGAGGAACGCGCGCGCCAGCGCCAGCCTCTGGCGCTGACCACCAGAAAGGGTGACCCCGCGTTCGCCGATGACCGTGTCATAGCCATCCGTGAAAGAGGTGATGAACTCATGCGCCTGGGCAGCCTTCGCCGCCGCCTCAATTTCGCCGCGCGCAGCGCCTGGTTTGCCAAAGGCGATGTTATCGGCGATGGAACGGGAGAACAGGAAGATATCCTGCTCGATGATGGAAATGTTGCGCCGCAAATTCTCCAGGTTCCAGTCGCGCACATCCACACCATCCACCAGCACCTGCCCGCCGCTGACATCGTACGTGCGGTTGATGAGGCGCACCAGCGAAGTTTTACCTGAGCCGGTCTGCCCGACGATTGCAACAGTTTGCCCCGGGTGCACTTTAAAGCTGACATGCTCGAGCACCGGTTGACCGCCTTCGTATTTGAAGGTCACATCGCGGAACTCCACCTCGCCGCGCAGCGGCACGGCGTGACCGGCGGCGTTCTGGTCGAGGTTGTTCTCGCGGTTCATTAGTTCGAGGATGCGCTTGGCGCCCGCCAACCCCAGCGAGATGCGCGAGTACGCCCACAGCGAGGAATAAGTCGGGAAGTCGAGCATAAGCAACAGCCCGAAGTAACCCACCACCCCACCGATGTCAATGAGACCGCGCTGGAAAAGCAGCAACGCGTGAAGCAGGCCGGCGGCCAACGCGATACCGTATAGCAGGAGGGGCAGGAAGCGGGCTTCCTTTCGCCCCTGCAGGATGAGCGCGTTCTTATAGCGGGTGATATTGCGATTAAAAAGGCTGATCTCAGCGGCTTCCTGGGCAGACCCCTTGACGGTTTCAATGCCGTCCAGTGATTCCGCCAGGCGGATGTTCAACGCGCCAAAGGACTCCCTCACCTCTTCGGTGACCGGGGTGAGCCCGCGCATGTAAATGCGCAGCACGATGAAATACAGGACGATGAAGAGCGCGGGTACCAGCATTAGCGAGACGTGGTAGCGCGGCGCTGCAACGAGCGGGAAGATGAGAAAAGCCAGCGACCCCACCACCGTGTTGAGCCCGGGGCTGAACAGGAAGTTAACCTCGCGCACATCGTTGGTGGCGCGTGCCATGGTATCGCCCACCGGCTGCAGGTTGTGGAATGTCATGCTCTTGCTGAGCAGGCTGGCGTACAGTTCGCTGCGCACGTTGCGCTCAATGCGCTGCGCGCAAAATTCGAAGCCGAAATTGCGCCCAAACTGCAGGATGCCTCGCCCGATGCCGCTGGCGATGATGGCGAAGAAGATGTTAAGGAGCGCACGGGGTTCAAAGACCGGGGCAGCGACCACATTGAACGCCTCACCAATCTTCACGTTGATCAACGCCATCAGCCCGGCGTTGCCCAGCGCCCCCACCAGCCCCACGACCAGGATCCACCACTCATGCAGGGCGTGCGAGATCACCCAGCGCGTTGGCGAACGGCGGTCCGTCTTGTACTGGGATGGGATGGTAAATTCAGCGGTGGTCGAGGTCATCAGTCAAAATTTATAAAAATACGGATTGAGATGCTAACAGCGACCTGTATTGTAACCCAATAAATCTGCCGGGGTCTGTGTTTTTGATTACAAAATGACAGGAAAAGCAGGAATAAAAGCAGGGAAGATCGGACGATCTTCCCTGCCATGAGTGATATTACCCCTTGTCCCTGGCTTACTCTTCAGCGGGAGCCTGAAAAGGCAGCGCGGGAGGAACCTCCTCGGTGAGAGGAGGCGGTGTGCCAACCGGTTGCAGCGAGCGGAAGGCGAGCGTCCAGATATTGGAGGTGAACACCGTGAACATCCCGCCGATGAAACTGAGCGGGGAGAGGGTGATGATGAAAAAGAAAGGCATGGCCACCAGCATGCCGATGACAACCGCCACCGCTACAGGCAGCGTGATATCTGCAATCAGATAGGCTAACCCGCCGGGCAGCGCGGCTACCAGCGTCCCGGGGATCGCCATCACCGCGTACGCCGGGATGAGCAGGAAGAATGCGAGGATGGCTGCGAACCCAAATGCGATGCCCAGCCCCACTTGTACCAACCCAAGCACAACCGTCCCCCAGAATTTGGTTTTGAAAATGCCCCAGCCGCGCTGGAAGGCTTCACCCACACCGCTGCCTTCAAGCGTCACGAAGCGCGCCACGTACTGGCGAAGCAGGGATACCAGCGTCATGAAAAGAGCAAATGCCAGGAAGATCAGGCTGACGAGGATAATTCCCACCACCGCCCCAGGTGGCAGGCTGACGCCGCTGGTTTCTACCAATGTGTAGATCAGCAATCCCAAGGCCCCCATCAGCACGATGAGGATGGCAAAGGCGGGTGTGCCAATGAGCAAATCCACCAGGAAGAGCTTCCAGGCGCGGTTGTCCCAGCCGAGCTTCCAGGCTTCCTTAAACTTTACGCGCTTGCCGTTGTTCTCGTACTCATCCACCAGGCGCATCACGGCTGTTTCGCTGGGGTAGCGCACCAGGGCCAGCAGCAGACCGACCAGGATGGAAATACCGATCAGGATCGCCACGAGGGCGAAGAGCGAACGAATGGCGCCTTCCTCGGTGGCGAACATGGGTGTGACCGTCTGCTCAAACCAGGTGACCGCTTCATCCAACCAGGCTGGCGTAGCGGCCTGATCAAAATAGTGCCCCCAGTCACCGTTAAACCATTCTTCACCCGCTGCCGGTAAATTGGCGCTACCGGAACCACCGCCACCTCCACCACCCCCGGCTCCACCGCTGAGCGCAAGCAGAAGCGCAAAGATCCACAGCACGCGGTAATTCCACAGGATCTTCCACGCGCGGCTGATCAGATCACTTATATTAAACATTGCGTACCTCCATAAAAATGAACTCCGAATGATATACGTGAAAATCAGGAAATAGGCGCAAGCAACGTCTTCGACATTACCGTTGTAAGGGACGGTTTGGCACCGTCCCGGGTTTGGATCGCGGGAGCCGGATTGGATCCAGTAATCCAGGATTCGTTCGTCCTTGAAACCCGGTTTCTGCCCTGAAGTAGGAAGCGAGCGGTGCTGCGATTTTTACGTACTCGAGCGTACCGAGAAGTACTCGACCCCAACCTGGTATGTCATTGCGAAGCGCGATCTTCGCGCTGAAGCAATCCCCAATTAACATCATAAGGGGCGATTCGGCCCCGAAAAAAACACCGGAGTGCACAAACCACAAAATTGCCCCTGGGTTAATAATTTTGTATTGTTCGTGGTGGCTATTTACAACCCGTGCCGGCGGACGTCCTCGCGGTAGGCGCAGAACCCGCAACCCTCGTTGGCAGGGGGCGGCTCCGGCAGCGAGAGCACTTCCAGCACCCCGCGCATGAAGGACAGGAATCCCGCTTCATCAAGCGGCAGCTCCTGCCAGGTGACTTCGCCGCCGTAGACGATGCGCTTATGGTCGGCGCCGTGTTCGATATCCACCGGGTCAAGGTAGAGGAGCCCGAGTTTGCTGATAGGCGAAAGGCGCAGCCCGCCTGGTGCGGGGTGCTCGAGCGCGTAAGCGTAGGCGCTCAACTGGCGGCCGTAAAAGCCAATATGCTGCGGTGAAGGCGTGGAGGTTTTGAAATCGATCACCGCGTAACTGCCGTCTTCAAACGCCAGCACCGAATCGAACGCGCCCTTGATGTAGCAGGAGGCCGCGACCCCGGGGATTTCGATCGGCGCGCTGGTGACCCAGCCGCCCTGCAGCGCCACCCTGCCCGGGGGCAGCGCGGGGTCAATGGCAGAGGTGGGCTTGCCTGCAAACAAGCCCTTCATCAGGGAGTCAATGCGCCCGAAGACCTTGGGAAAAGCCGTGGATGGACGGTTGATGCCGCGCACCACCTGCAGGTAAAAACAACGCGGGCACTCGTCCCAGAAAAAGGTGAGCATGGACGGGCTGAGTTTATATTGGGGCATGTTTCCTCCTCGTCACGGACTGCTTTTGACAAAGTCCCGGGAAGAAGTGGTGTAATTGAATTGTTCCCCGGGTTTACACATCGCATTTGTCATTATAGCCTAACCGTATTGGGACGACGGAAAGTTGGGGCGAATAATGAACCACTCCAGGATTAAAGGTTATGCAGCGTTAGCGCCGGTGATCACCACTGTCTTGCCTGAAAGATCATATTTTGCTGCAGACAAGTTATTCGCCCTCTCGTTTTCTCTAACCTCACTCTATTATGCAGTAAGGCGCGTGGAAATGCTCCCTCGTATATTTTTACTCAGTCTTCCAGGATGCCTTCGTTCACATACGCGGTGAGTTCGCTAACGCTGTAATTTTTTAATCCCAGTTTCTCGACCGTGCGCCCGCGCCGCCAGTAATCCGTGCGATGGACGATGCAGGCAAGACGGATGATGGAATCCATGCCGCGTACACTCACGCCAAAGCGGTCGCCCAGCGACGCGATCGGCACCAGGCTGCACGGCACGTCCTCAAAGATGTAACGGTGGTTGAGGGTGGCGGGCGCTTTGATGCCGTAGTAACCCTCCTGGTTATGGATGGCTTCATAAAGATCTGAACCTGTGGTGTCGTAGGCCAGCTTGAGCCACTCCATGGCGTTGCGCGTGCGCAGCCCCAACGAGGAGCCAACTGTCACGCGCTCGCGGTCGAGCACCTCCAGCACGCGCGCCACGGAGGGGGAAACGCCGTCGATGTAGAACTGGTAATCGCCGTGTGTGGTCTCGATCCAGCCGGCATTGAGCAGGGTGAGCGCGGGATGGAAAATGGCCCCCATGTTGTTGAGCCCGGTTTGCAGCACGTTGCCGCCATCAATAAATTGCGGATAAGCCTCGTGGATGCGGTCGAGCACTTCCTTGGTGCGAGTGGCGGGCAGCGCGGCGATCGGCACAGCCTCCTTGATCCGGAAAATGTGTGCCTGCGCAGGGCCGTCGGAGCGGGAGGCGTAGATAAAAGTTTCCGCTTCCGCCACCGTCACATCCGCGGTGCAATTCTCGTCGCGCAACACCTTGGCCACTTCGATCGCTCCGCAGGTGCGCCCGGGGTGAAGCACGATGATCTGACCGTCCTTTAAGTGCGGCGACATGTTCTTTGCTACTTCAGCGTGCGCCGAGGAGGGGACCACCACCATGATCATGTCGGTATCCTGCAGCGCTTCTTCAATATTATCCGTCACCTGCGCCAGGCGCCCGAACTCGCGCGCGTCACCGTTATAGCCCAACAGGTCAATGCCGCCCAGCTCGCGGATCGCCGCGATATGGTCCATGGAACGGTTAAATAATTTCGTGGTAAATCCCATCAACGCCAGGTGCGCTGCCATCGCCTTGCCCCCATGACCAGCGCCGATCACTAAAAATCTCGTCTGTTTGGTCATTTTCCATTCTCCTTTTGATTTAACAAGGCGTATAGCCTGTCTTTTTCCTTGATCTCCCGCCCATTGGCATCCACGCTGACGCACGCGCCGTTAAGGAACGCGGTGCGGATCTCGCCGCGCGCAAACTTGTTGTTGCGCAAGTGTGGCGCGTCGAGGATGCCGCGCTTCACCGCCTCCGCCAGCACATCGGGGTCAGTCAATGGGTCGATGGTGTTTACCCCGGCCAGTGAGCGGATGGCGTCCAGCGTGAGCTGCGCGTCCTGCACGATGGTATGGATACGGCGTTGCACCGCCGGGTCAGCCAGCATGTCCGGCGCGCCGCGCAGCGCGTTCTCGATCGACCGCCGCGCCATCTGCGCTGCTTCAATGACGTCCTCTCCAGTGGCGGCGTGGTCAGCTTCGGTATGCCCCACGATGTGCACGATGTGCGGGCGCACCGCCATCTGCAGGTAGATGCTCGCGGAAAGATGCGCGCGGGCAGCCGCGGGTTGCAGGGGGTAGCTGAGCAGCCCGGTGCGCGTCTGGCGCCAGATGTGGAAGGTGTTGTCTTCCAGCGGGGCGATGATGCGCAGGATGGCGTCCATCTTGGCCAGGTCCATGGCGTCGCTTAACCCCGGCGGGCTGTTGAACATCAATTGCGCGATGTAATCCTTCACGCCGAAAGCCTTGGCGTTGTAAGCCGCCAGGTAGGCGGAAACTACACACACCACGTCGGGGGCGTCGCGCATACCCCAGTGGTGCGGCTCATTTAACTCCACAGGCACGCCGCGCTCGCCGTACCACGCCATCACCTTTTGGTGCTCACGGATCGAACCGGCCAGATCCCACGGACCGCGCCCGTCCATGGCATTGAACCAGAAGAGCGGGATGGCACACCATGCGTTGTGGATGGTGCCCATGAAGACCTCGGCCAGGCGGATGAAATCATCGGTGCCGGAGTAGGTGCGCAACAACGGGAAATTGCCCGTTCGGCTGGCCTGGTAGAGGGCGCGGTAATCCTCAGGTGAGCGCACCGGCACGCCGCCCGCCCCGAACTTGCGCGCGCTCTGGCGGTCCGGGTGGAAAAAGTTCTCCTGCGCATCCTGGTCGACGCCAAGCGAAATAACGTCCAGCACACGCGCCTCGGCAATCTGGCGGATGCCCTCGACGGTCGCCTGCATAGTGGGCAGCCCAAAGTGATGGCGCAGGATGGGATAAGGCGCTTTCCAGCGGATACGCTCCAGCGTTGTGGAGGGATACGCGTCCGGTGTGCCTGAGGCTGCCGGTTTATCCTTGAGCGAGTTGATTACATCTTCCACAGTCTCGCTGCCGTCAAAGATGGTGGTAAAGAAACCCATCGCACGGGCGCGCTCCGCCACCGGCGGGGTGCCCGCAAAGTAAAAGCGCGTGCCCTGTTCACGCAGTTCATCAGCGTCTTCGGCGAATTCCGCCAGCAGGCGTTCGCCGGTTTCAGGCGTGAGGCGGTAAGATACCCCTACCAGGTCGGCCTTTTCACGTTTGGCGGCGCGGATCACTTCCTCGACCGGAACAGCCGGACCTAAAAAGACCGTGCGCCAGCCATTGGCTTCCGCCAGGCGCAGAAAATTCATCACCCCTGCCACGTGCACGCATTCCCCCAACGCCGCGGCTACAACAGTTTTTTGCATGATGCCTCCATTTAGATTCCGCACGGTTGAACATCGCCGGTACGGGGTGAATGGGGTGTATCGCTACCGATAAATTTACGACCGGGAACTCACCGGGAACGATTGACAACCAACATCGTGTGGATCACGCGATCCTGCCCACCCCGATCAGCGAGAGAGCACCCCCAACCCGGCGTCAACCCGGCGCGCTTTTACTCTCATCCTTAGAAAATTATTATAAATTATTTTTAAGCCGTTTCCGGCGGGTGAAGGCGATTTATTAGTTACACCCATTAATTAGATGAAAGGGTTAAAATACCGCCCGTGGTTGAGGAACGCCGCCACCGCCGCCACCGCGAGGGTGACCACCAGCGACACCCCTAGCGCGTAAAAATCAGCCGGGCGCGGTTTTTGCTTGCAATACCAGGTGCGGCGCTTCTCCTTGCCGAAGCCGCGCAGGTCCATGGCGTTGGTCACCACTTCGATGCGCTCCAGCGTGGAGAAGATCAAGGGGATGATGATCATCAGGGAGTTTTTGACGCGTTCCTTCATTTTCGCCTTGATCGACATCTCCAGCCCACGCGCCTGCTGCGCCTGGCTGATATCGTTGTAGACGCGCAGGATATCCGGAAAATAGCGCAGGGTGAGCGAGATGGCAAAGGAGGCTTTGTAAGGCACACCCACAGCGCTGACTGAAGACGCAAACTCGCTGGGGTTGGTGGTGAGCAGGAAGATGATCCCCAGGGGCACGACCGAGAGATATTTGAACGCCAGCGTGACCTGGTAAAGCAGCTGCTCCTGGGTCAGAGAAAACTTGCCCCACAGCTTGAGCAGCGGGTGGCGCGTGCCGTAGAGCGTGACGCCATGCTCAGGCGCGAAAAAGAACGTGAAGATGGCGTTGATGAGGATGAAGATCAGCACATAAATGAGCATCACCTTGATCTGGCTGAACTTGATGCGCGAGATGCGCAAAATGATGACCGAAAAGACGAGCATACCGAGGGTGACGCGGATGTCGTAGGTGTACATGGTGGCGAACGTGAGCAGTAGGAAGCAAATGAACTTGATCAATCCGGACAGGTTGTGAATGACCGTGTTCTCATAATTGTATGAAAAGAGTTTCGTCTTCACTGCGCAGAAACCCTTTCGTAATCGATAAAGTGCTGCACAAATTGCGTGCCGTCTTCGATGCCCGCCAGCTGCGCCAGGTGGTAAAGAGAGGTCTCCTTCAGGTTGGCGGCTGCGATGGTGACCGGGTCGGTGAGCACCACCGACGCATGGGTATCGGCGATCTGCCTGCCCTCTGACAGGACGATGGCACGCGGCGTGTGCTCCAGCATCAGGTGCATGTCATGGGTGATAAGGATGACACTGATACCCGCCTGGTTGATCTCGCGCAGGAACTCCATGATCTCGCTGTAATGGCGGTAATCCTGTCCGGCGGTGGGCTCGTCGAGGATGAGCACCTGCGGGTTGAGCACCAGGATCGAGGCGATGGTGACGCGCTTTTTCTGCCCGTAACTCAGTGCGGAGATCGGCCATTCGATGAACGGCGCCAGCCCGCACACCTGCAGCACCTTTTCCACGCGCTCCTTGATCTCCTGCTCCCCCACCCCGCGCAACCTCAGCCCCAGCGCGATCTCGTCGAAGATAAGGTTCTTCGAGATCATCTGGTTGGGGTTCTGCATCACGAAGCCGATGAACTCAGCGCGTTCTTTAATTGACCTGCCGCGCAGGTTCTCACCTTTGTAAAGGATCGCGCCCTGATCCTCCTTCTCGAAACCGCACATCAACTTGGCGAGGGTCGATTTGCCCGCGCCGTTCTTGCCAACAATTGAAACCATCTCCCCTTCCCTGATCTCGAACTTGATGTCGGACAGGGTTGGGCGCACGCCGTCGTAGGAGAAGGATAGGTGGTCGATGGTCAGCAGGGGCGGCCTGGGAGGCGCTGGGGGTGGGGGTACCACCGAGCGGTACCAGCTGCGCAGGGCTTCGTTGACCCCGCGCGTGTCCAGGCTCCAGATGTGCCCGGGTTTCATCTCAGGCGTGACGCCGACGCCGGCGTACTTGAGCGCAGTGACGTAAAGCGGTTCACGGATGCCGTTCTGCCGCAGGATATCCGAGCTCACCAGGTCGTGCGCGTTCATATCGGCAATGATGCGGCCGTCGTTGATCACGATCACGCGGTCCACCTCGCGATGCAGCACATCTTCCAACCGGTGCTCGATGATGATGACCGTCTTGCCCAGGTTCTTGTGAATGTCGTCGATGATCTCGATGGCGGTCTTGCCCGTGGCGGGGTCGAGGTTGGCGAGCGGCTCATCGAAAAGAAGAATGTCTACATCATCGATGAGCACCCCCGCCAGCGAGGTGCGCTGCTTCTGCCCACCGGAAAGCTCGTAGGGAGACAGTCCCTTCACGTGGGCAATATCCATCATCTCGGCCACCCGGTCGACGCGCTCGTGCATTTGAGCATAGGGCACGCAGTCGTTCTCCATGGCGAAGGCGATGTCCTCGCCCACCGTGAGCCCCACGAACTGCCCGTCTGAATCCTGCAGCACGGTGCCGAGGATCTTGGAGAGGCGGAAGATATCCAGGTCGCGGGTTTCGACCCCGTTGATCTTCAAACTGCCTTGGCTGCTGCCTTTGTAATAAAAGGGGATGAGGCCGTTGAGGCAATGCCCCAGGGTGCTCTTGCCACTGCCGCTGGGGCCGACAATGAGGATCTTTTCCCCGGGGAAGATTTTTAAATTGATGTCGTACAGCGTCGGTTCAGCCTGAGAGTAATACTGAAAGGTGAAATGATCGAAATCGATGATGGGGGTCTGTTGGTTAACCACTTCTAATTATCAGGCGCGTGGGATACCCTTTGGGTGCGCGCTTTTCTCCCTGGAACACGATCTGTCTGAACTGCCGAGTGACCGCGTAATTATACTTTAATCAACAACTGGATGGCGGTTTTATGACCGCCATCCATGAGGTTGGATCATTCGAGAATACGCTTAGCTTTTCTTGTTGAGGCTGCCCTTGCGAGTGCGGGTGGCGGCGTAAGCCACCAGCAGCAGGGTGCCGACAACACCCGCCACGACAGCGTTCGAGCCAAAGGCCATCGCGCCCTGCGCGAATACCTTATTGGCGGGTTCAGCGTAGATGACAATATCCAGCACGGGGGCCAGGAAGAGCCAGGCGATGGCATTGCCGATGATCTGGATGATGTTGTAGGTCAGGATGTCCTTCCAGCCAAAGATGCCCTCTTCAACACGGGTGCGCAGGAAAGCGAAACCGTAGATGAAGCCGGCGACACCGCTGGAGATCACCCAGCTCCACCAGGGGCTGCCGTACTGCACCGCGTCGCTTATGGCGTGCCCGATGAACGCCATCAAACCTGCCGCGATGGGGCCAAACAGCACACCGAAGAAACCGGCCAGGCCGTAGGCGGTCTGAATGTAGGTGCCGGGGACGGGAGACGGGATCTTGACGAACATGAACAACAGCGCGAAGAGCGCAGCGCCGAGACCGGCGGCAACAATGGTGCGGGTGGTTACTTTAAAAATGCCTTTCATGATTTTCCTCCGGATGAAAATTTCTTTATCGGATTGCCTATAAATGACAATACGAAAAAAGCGATGCTTTGTCAATCACCAATTGCTAAAACCCCTTCCAGCCTGGCAAGTTGCGCTCAGCGGCGGGTTATTCCGACTCGTTAAATAGCACATCCACAGGGTCGCCCACCTGCGCGCCGAGCAGCGCGGCGGCGCTACCGTTCACCACCGCCACCTCGATGTAATTCTCGCTGTCGACCAGCGCGATGAGCTCCCCGGGTGTGTGGTGCCCATAAGAGGGGGAAAGCCCGCGGATGACCCTGTCTTTTACCTTGATCAGCAGGGTCCTGCCCGCCACCTGCGACCAGGGCAGGTCAGTGGTGCAGTTGCCAAAAGCGTCGATGCCCGCGATGTGCGCTGTGAAGCCGAAAGCGGTCCTTTCCGGTTGCGAAAAAGGCAGCAGTACGGGATCGGTGATGGGGGTGCCGAGCGCTTCGAGGGGGACGCCGGCGGCAAGGTGCGCGCCAGCTGGGGCGAAGATGTCGCGCCCGTGGAAAGTGCGGCTGACGTTCTGCAGGTGGTAGTCGGGGTTATCCAGCGCCACGAAGCGGGTTGGCTCGCCGGCATCGCGGGCGGCGGTAATGAGCGGGGTGAACAAACCGTTGTCCGGACCAACGTAGAAGTGGCTGCCCAGTTGCGCCGCCATCGGTTGGCGGTGCGTGCCCACACCGGGGTCGACCACCGCGATGTGCACCGTGCCCGCGGGGAAGTACGGCGCAGCGCGCATCAGCGCCAGCGCACCCGCACGGATATCCTGCGGGGAGATCTCGTGGCTGATGTCGGCGATCTGCGCGCCGGGGCAGATGCCCCAGATGACGCCCTTCATCGTCCCGACGAAGCCGTCCTTGTTCCCGAAATCCGTCAGCAATGTGATAACTGGCATGGGGGTGATCCTTGTTGTGGGGTTGTATAGATGAGTAAATATAGCACGCCGGGGAAGGCAAGTCAAGAAAGGGGGATGTAATGTTCGCAAAAACCCGGAGTCCAAAACCAGACTCCGGGGTTTTGCCCTTGACCATGTTTAATGCAGACAGCGGGTTTCACAGCGCAAAGAAACCCGTTGTGTTCAAACAAAACTCTTTACCACCCCACGCCTTTTTGCATCTTCTTGGCCTGGATGCGGCGATGAGTGAAGAAACCGCCGCCCAGCAGCGCGCTGATAAGCCCCACCAGCACCAGAAACCACGAGGTTTTCACCAGGCTGCGCTTCTGGATGGTGAAGGTGTACTGCGCGTCTTCGCCGGCAATGCGCGCGTCAGCGGGGGAAAGCCTGACCGCGTACGTGCCAGCCGCCGGGGCGGTCCAGTTGAGCACGGTCACGCCGTCAGCGTTCTCCGAGTTTACCTTCGCCAGCGGCTCATCCGAGCCGGCGTCGTAGAGCTTGAGGTTCGCGCCCGAAGCCGCGCCGATGGGATCAACGCGCAGGGTGAGCGCATCACCCTCGGCGGCCTGGAAGACCACCCAGTCGACGTCGCCAAGCTGGCACCAGTTATGCGTCTGCGCCACGCCGTACTGCCCAACCGGCGCGCTGGCGCGTTCGTCATCCCCGCTGCCTTCGCCTTCGTAGGCGTCATCCGCGCAGTCCGGCAAAATGAACGTGGAGGTTTCCGGCTTGCCGGTGAAGGATTCCTCGGCGCCATCCTTATCCACCGCACGGATGCGGAACTCATACAGTTTATCGGGCACCCCCCAGAAGATCGCCTCGCGGGCGTTCCGCTCCAGCGGTTCAGCCCAATCCGTCCATTCACCCTGCCCCTCGCGCCACTGCAGATCAAAGTGGTCGATGGTGGCAGCGCCTGAGTCGACCACCCAGGTCAGCTTGATCGAGGTGGTCTTACTGCCCTGCGGCAGGTACTCCATGTGAGTTTCGGGCGCGGCGTTCTTGCGGCTCACACTGAACTCCTGTGTCGTGGTGGCAATGCCCACCGTGTTGCGCGCTTCAATCGTAAGCGTGTAATTCCCGCGCTCAAGTTTGCCCACCTGCCAGGTCCCGCCCACCTGCCAATCCAAACCATCCGTAAAGTTGTCCGGTCCGCTGAGGGTGGCTTTAGTCTCCACGCCCTCCACGACCGTCCACGCGATGGTGAGATTCGTATCAGTGCTGATGGCTTCCGGCAGGGTGATGGTGACTGGCGCGGGCGGCAGCATACGCGCGATCACTTTGACCGAGGCCGCGTTGGCTGAACCGATGGGATTGTTGCCCAGGTTGTTGTCGCCATCCTGGAAGACCTCTTCAACCCCGGCGAAATCGGGGTCGGGGTAGAGCAGCGCGGTGACGTTAGCGCCCACCAGGATGGACTGCGCCTTGTCAGCGCCCAGCTGCGGTAGATCTGCCAGGTTGAGGTATTCACCCATCTGCAGCAACTGGCAGCTGCCCTGAAACTCCGGATCGGAATACAGCGCCACCTCGTCGTTGGCGGGCACGCACACCGGCGGCTGCGCCGGGCATTCGTAATTCTTGACCAGCTTGGTCTCACCCAGCAGCGCGGAAACGTTGCCGGCATTATCAGTCACCTGGAGGGCGAGGGAAAACTCGCCTTCAGGGATGCCTGCCGCGCAAAGGTCAAGCGAACGGGAAAATTCGATGTTCTTGATCGGCTTGCCAAGGGACTGCCACTTCTGGCTTCCTGTCTTAATGAAGAGCTGCCCACTTGCAACACCCAGGTCATCCTTCATCCAGCCGGTGATATTGACGGTTGGCGCTTTTATCTTCGCGCCGGGCTCGGGGCTGATGATGCCGCCCGTTGGCAGCTCGGCGTCGCTATTGTTGGAAATGTACCTGTCCTGCGGCATGCACTCGCTGCCAAACTGCGGGAAGGCTTTCGCTTCGGAGCACAGGCGCGGGCGGCCGCCATTGACGGTCACGTCGTCGAAGACGATATCGACCGATTTACCCCAGTAAGATTCGGGGTTGGTGTGCACATGGAAATGCAGGTGATGCCCCGTGCTGTACCCGGTGTCATCCGCCTTGCCGAGGAACTGCCCCTGTACCACCTTCGCGCCAACCTTGCGCAGCTCAGCGGGGATGCTTTCATGCGCCAGGTGCAGGTAAACCTGGTAAGTGGTGGGGGTGGTGCTGGTATCCTCCAGCACGATGTAATTGGCGTTGTTCGGGTCGCCGTTCTCGTACTTCCACACGACGTATTTCACCGTGCCAGCCCTGGCAGCGACCACATCGAACATGGTGCCGTTGGCGAAATCAAAGGCATAAAGGCAGGAGGACGGGCATGATTTGTAGGTGTAGACATGCCCGATGCTGCCTGTAAGGCGCACGGTTTGACCTGGCCGCCATGGCAGGCGGTAACCGGTGTAGACCGTTCCGGCTTTCTGAACCTGCTGCATCGAAGGCATGTAGAACTCCTTCATCTCAGCGGAGAGGAGTTTGTTGGGCACCGCTTCGAGTGCGGCGGCGAAATTCGCGTCCGCTTGGAAGGTGAGTTTCCACGGTTTGGTGGGGTCTTTCTTTTCCTGGGCGATGACCAGGCCGGGCTCACCCGGCTGCACCAGCCCGCTTTCCTTGTCGACCAGCGAGATCCACACCAGAGCGAGCTTGCCATCCCTGGAGTATTCCACGCTGTCCACTGCCACATCATAGAGGATGAAAGCCATCACGTCTTCACGCGCGACTGCGGCGGCGCGCACCTGCTCGGCGAGAGTGACCTGCTCGGGGTCAGTGAGGGTTTTAGGAGCTTCGAACGGCTCTTCCGCGGCAGGCGCTAATTCCGCGCCTTCGCTCACCAGCGCTGCCTCCTGTGGTCGATTAAACTGCAACCCGTCCTTCAACCCGCCTTCCGGCAGTAGCATCGAGCCGAGCAGCGCCAGGATCGCCAGCAGGACGATACCGCCCAATACGATCAACGCGATTTTGACCCATTTGCGCTCAAGACTGAACAGGGATTTTAGCTTGGATTTAAACATGGCACACCTCACCTTTGACATTTTTCACCTGTTATAGGGTGCAAGTTTTGTGCCGAAGGCTCGGAACCAGGCTGCATTCTTTAATTAATTGGATATAAACTGTCTTATTATGTTATAGTAATCTTTAGAGCGAGACCCGCGCGCTGGACGAGGGCCGGACGTACCAGCGCGGCTTCGCCGACCTCGACGGGCACCTGTGGGGAGTACTTCTACATGGACATGAACGCCATTCCGCCCGCGGCGATGAGCGGCGGCGCGATATAGATCGCTCGCAATAGAAACAGCGCGCGGAGTCAAAAGTCTCCGCGCGCTGTTGTTTGCAACACTTAGCCCTCGATGACGAATTTACCGTCCTCATAAAGCAGCTGGTCATCCACCCAAATCTGCCCGCCGTCGCGCAGGTCGCAGATCATGTCCCAGTGGATGGCGGACTGCGCCACGCTGCCGGATTCGGGATAGCCCTTGCCGAGCGCCATGTGGAAGGAGCCGCCGATCTTCTCATCGAACAAGATCTGGCGGGTGAAGCGCTGGATGCCCTCGTTGGTGCCAATGGCGAATTCCCCCACCCCGCGCGCGCCCTCATCGGTATCGAGCGTCTTGAGCAGAAACTCCTCGTTCTTATTGGCGGAGGCCTTGACCACGCGCCCCTTCTTGAACTCAAGTTCCACGCCGGTGACCTCGCGCCCGTGGTAGATGGTGGGATAGGAGAAACTGACGTGACCCTCCACGCTGTCCTCCACCGGGCCGGTGAAGATTTCGCCGTCAGGGATGTTGACGCGGCAATCGCAATTGATGAAGTCGCGACCGTCTATGCTCAGGCGCAGGTCGGTGCCCTTGCCGAGCAGGTGCACGTTCTTCTTGCCCTTCAGCCATTTGACGATGCGCTCCTGGCGTTCCGACACGCCGCGCCAGTACCCCACCGGGTCGTTCTGATCGGGCATGCAGGCGTTGTAGACGAAATCGGCGTACTCGTCGAGCGCCATGTCGGCGTCCTGGGCGTAGGCGTTGGTGGGGTAAAGCGTCAGCGCCCAGCGCAGCTCGCCGCGCGCGGTGCGGTCCATGTAAGTGTTCATCAACGGTCCGCGCGCCTGGGTGTAGCGGGTGTACACATCGGAGTCGATGCTGTTAAGGTTCTTGGTGTTGTCCTCAGCGATGACGCGGATCAGGCGGTCGTACTGGGCGTAGAAGTTTTCGACCGGTTTGTGGATGAAGGTGTATTGCTCCTCGCTTCCGTTGCTCAGCAGCAGTTCAACCTCCCAAGGGTATTCCAACCACAGGAAGGGATGACCCCCAAGCGCCAGCACCGCCTTGTAGAGTTCCTTGACCAGCGGCTCCCCGGGCACGCCTGAGCGGATGACGACCTTGTCGCCAGGCTGCACGTTGACCGAGTACTGCGTGATGAGCTGCGCCAGTTTCTGATCGCGAATGTCCATAGAAATTTTCTCCTCCGGTTAGATTCAATAAAGCACCATTATAAACCCGATGCACGCAAAACAAACAATCCCCTCCAGTGGGAAGGGATTGTAGCGATCTCAGCGATCCGGTTTACTGCTTCGCGCCGCAGTGCGGGCAGAACTCGCCCTCGCCGGGCAGCGCCCGGCCGCAGGCAACGCAAGCTCGCTCCGTAATGCCGGTAACCGGCGGCGGGGTCTGCTGCATCGGAGCGGCGCCATGGTGCGCGCCGTTGCCGCCCACCAGCCTGACCAGCCCGTACACGGCAAAGCCGATCACAACCAGCAGCAACAGCAGGCGGGAGAGCCCAAAAAAGCCCATCATCGGCATCACGCCCCGGAAGGGCATGTGGTAACCGCTGCGGAAGGGCATTCTGCCCCAGTTGGAACCATCCACGCCGCCCGCGACTCGCCCGAAAATTACAAAGATGGACAAGGCGATGAAGAAAACCACCACCGCGATGCCCAGGCCGATCAAAACCCATTTCAAAGTTTTATTCATTACTCGATCTCCTTTTCACCAATAAATTCTCCATGCCAGTTATGCAGCCACACCTGGCCGTCTGTGCCGTTCACCGACAACATGCCGGCGACTTCGCCATCCACGCTGTAATAAAAACTGAAATACCCGTAAAACTCGGTGCCGTCCGTTTCCAGCTCTGCCCCGGGAATCTGCTCATCGAGAGCCTCCTGGGCGGCTGCGGCGGCTTCATCCAGGCTGAGGGAATTGGCAGCAGAATCGGTTAGCCGGCGCATGTGCCCGTACTTATCGTTCCACATCATGTTCGGGCCGATCTCAGGGGTTACGCGGCCGGTGTAGGGGTCGATGAGCAATTCCATCGCGCCCATGCCGCTATCCGTTTCGATCAGAATGGCGTAGAAGTTGCGTGAGAACTCCATCACCTCGCTGACCTGCAGGTTATCGCCGATCTGCGCGGCGTAGTCTTCTGCCTGCGCGAGCGCGTCATCGATGCTGATGCGCTCACCGGTCACATCCTCGCCGTCTCCCCAGGGCGTTACACCCTGAAAGGGTGTCATTCTGCCCGGCATGCGGTTTTCCCAGCCACCCGACCAGCCGCCGCACCGATCCGGAACTCCCTGGGGGTCGCACCAGTTGCCGAACCTTCCGCGCCCACCCATCCTGCCGCCTTCTCTTCCCATCCAATCAGGCCAGCGGTATTCATCTGCGTCTGGAGCAGTGTCTGTATCAATACCTGTGTTGAGCGTTGTCGGGCTGGGCAGCGCAAGGCTTACGGCGTACGCGCCGCCGATGCCAAGGGCGAGCGCAGCCGCCACGACAATCACAATTAGAAGTGTTTTGTTCATCCTGATCCTCCTCATCTTCTAATGTGATGATAACTGAAATATGTGAAAAAATCGTATATTTTTTGTATATATTATTGGGTTTCAACCCAGGCGCGAGTCGATCAGGTCCGCCAGCTGGTTAAGCGTATCGAAATGGTCTACGTTGAGCTCCATGTCGTCGAGGTGTACGCCGAAAGCACCTTCAACGAAGATCGCCAGATCAACCAGGTTGAAGGAATCGATAACGCCGCTGGAAAGGAGCGGCTCATCGGGCGAAAGCGAGCAGCCGGGGTCGCGCAGCACCTGGCGGGTGATGTAATCGTTCAGTTTGTCAATGATTTCCTGTTTCATGCTCGCCTAACCTAACGCCACATCGAGGAAGGTCATCACAGCGAAGCCGAGCATAGCGCCCAGCGTGCCGATATCGGTGCTTTCTCCACGCTGGCTTTCGGGGATGAGCTCCTCAACGACCACGTAGATCATCGCGCCCGCCGCGAAACTCAAGGCGTAAGGGAGGATGCTCTGGATGGTGATGACCGCCAGCGCGCCCAGCACCCCGGCGATGGGCTCCACGAGGCCGGAAGCTTGCCCGAGCATGAAGGCTTTACGGCGCGAGATCCCTTCCCCGCGCAGCGGCATGGAGACCGCCATGCCCTCGGGGAAGTTCTGAAGCCCAATCCCCAGCGCCAAAGCCAGCGCCGAAGTGAGGCTGGCAGAAGGTACACCCGCCGCCACCGCCCCAAACGCCACGCCCACCGCCAGCCCCTCGGGGAAGTTGTGTAGGGTGATCGCCAGCACGAGCAGCACCGAGCGCTGCCAGTGCGTCTTGATGCCCTCGGACTGGTCTATCGCCAGCCCGGGGTGCAGGTGCGGCAGCAGCTTGTCGATGCCATAGAGGAACGCCCCGCCGGCGAGGAAACCGACAACGGCCGGCAGCCAGCCGGGGGTGCCGGAGGCTTCAGCCATATCGATGGCAGGCAGCAGCAGCGAGAAGAATGACGCGGCGATCATCACACCGGCGGCGAAACCGAGCATGGTGACCAGCAGCTTGCGCGAGATGGTTTTGTTGACAAAAACGAAGGCGGAGCCCACGGCGGTAACCGCCCAGGTGAAAATGGTGGCGAAAAGCGCCTGGAGCACAGGGGGAAAAGAGGAGAGGAAGGCGATCATGTTTTATTTGCCCTTGTTACAGTTTGGCTAATTATAGCGCAAGGACACGCGAATGGAATGGAACGCCTTTAACCACAAATAACACGGAGAGCACAGAGGATTTTTAACCACAAAGCACGAAAGGCACCCCACTCGCAAAAGTAGCTTCCCCGGAAGGACACCGGGGTGCACAAACCGCAAGGAGGCGTAGCGTGCCACGGTTTCTGCGTACCTGAGCGAAGCGAGAGGTATGCGCCCCGGTTTGCGTGAAGGACTCGGATAGGGCAGAAACCTGGAGACGAGTAACATACTCAGGGTTTTGAAATCTGTTTTTACAAACCAGTATAAAATTAATCGTCGTCCGTTCACTCACCCAGGGGAGTTGCCCTCGTCCGCGCCAAAATCCATCCGCCAGCTCTACGGCCTGAGGGACGAGGAGATTGCCCTGGTGGAGGGGTCATAAACCCGTAGGGGCAGGGCGTGCCGTGCCCCTGCGACCGTCGATGTACCATCGGTAGAACAATTTGGTAAACCGTTTTATCGTTCGATTCCCACAATCGTGCGGGCGTACAAATCCGCCGTGACAAAACGCATCAATGAATTTCGAAACACCCCCTCATCCCCCGTCTGGCAGCGCAATTATTACGAACACATTTTAACCACCGACAAAGAATACGAATCCATCGTGGAATATATCGACGCCGACCCCCGTGCATGGTTAACGGATAGTGAGAACCGCTCACAATGAAAATTAAAACGAGATCTTCACCCGCAAGGCGGGGTCGTCCTCGGTGATCAGGTCCTGGATGACCGCAGTGACGGTGTGGTTGGCGTCGAGGTGGCGCGCGAGCTTTTCGCCCACCCGCCCCGGGAGGAAGCCGATGCAGCGCGGTTTTTTATCCTCGGCATACGGCAGCAGCACTTCGATGGTATCGGGATCCCCTTCTTTGGATGCAACGTGGTTGAGGATCACCGCCGTGCCAGGTTGTGCGAATTTTTTTAAAAGGCTTTGACGGGAGGTTCCGTCGGGATTGCGGTTGCCAACCCCCACCACGCGGGTAACGATGTGATGCATGTCTTCCTCGTTTCTGATCGCTGAAAACCGGGATCGCCGGGTTGACACTGCAGGCCACGAGGATTAATCCGCCACCGTAGCCGCGCAGTGATATTGACGCTGGGTATACCTTCATTATATAACAATGATCAAAAAAGACCTGCAAAATTGACTGACCAGGATGATTAACCACAGAAAACACCGAATTCGCGGATGAAACATACCAATGAATTGCCGCGGTGGCGCCAGGAATCGAAAAGCTAAAATAATCCGTAAACCCGCAAAATTTTATAGTTTTCTGTATCCGTGTGACCTGTGTTATCTGTGGTAACCGCTTTGGGTATTTCGGCGTGAGGGGCTGAGTTGGAAAGCAATCCCCCGACCGAACAAAGGTGATACAATCACCTCAACATAACCCGAAATTCATTATTATACTGGTATGGTTAATGAAGAAAACAATCGTTGTTACGTTTGTAATGGTCGCCGCCCTGCTGCTGCTCACCGCCTGCGGTCCGCGCTTCACCGGCACTGAGACCGTCGACGCCACGCACTTTACGCTGGATTTCACTGAGCTGAACGGGACGAAGGCGCACGAGATGACGCTGGGCGAAGGCGCGATCGTGGACGTGGTCATCGAGGCGGAGTCCGGAAAGCTGGACATCCTGGTGAGCGGCGAGAAAGGCGAGGCGATATACCAGGACAGCGATGTGGAATCGATGGTCTTCTCGCTCATCATCCGCAAAGCCTACACCTATAAATTCATCGTCATGGGAGAGGACGCCGCGGGCAAAGTAAGCTTTACCGCGTATCCTTAATTCCGTTTGCCCAAAACTTTTCAACGCAAAATTTACAGCCTAGATCGTATCGAGGCTGATTGGTTATTGGTAACAATAATTACGAAGTGCAAGGAATAAACTTCCCCGGCAGTAAGCTTACATTGCCGGGGAATATTTTTACGGCTGCACCCACTTCCAGACGCCGAAATTGCTCACCGTCCAGTAAGCCTCGATGAGAATGCGGTAATGATTATACTCCTCCGCGGAGAGTTTTTGGAACATCTCTTTGCCTTGCGGGTCGTCAATTTCCTCCGCAAGGTCAGCGTAGGTCTTTTTGGCCACTTCTTCGAGGCCAATCGCCTGGGAGATGATTGTTATGAGGCTCTTCTTGCCGGGTTCCACCGCGGCTTTGACCTCAAAGATCGGCGGGAGAGGAAATTCCTTCCCCTCATAATTGATGAACTTTCCCTCTTCCATTAACGACGTTTCAAGGGCGGACAGTTTTTCATAATGGAACTGTTCGAAATCACTCAACTCCAGGAAGATACGCTTGCCAACCGTATGCTGGATCTCCTGGACGGCGTCGCGGTAACTGTCCGAGGCGATTCTTTCGTTATCCTTGGCGATCCTGATCGCGTCCAATAAACTGGGGGGAATCATTTTTCCTTCTTTTTTGATTGCTGATAAGTTATCTATTGACCGGAGACGAATTTCTCGTCCTGCTTCAGACCTTCCTGTTACATCATCCAGCGCCAGTCGCCCAGGTAGCTCACCGACCAATAAGCTTCGATGAGCAGTTGATAATGCCTGTACTCCTCACGCGCCAGGCGTTCAAACATTTGTTTTCCGCGCGGGTCGTCGATCTGCTCTGCCAGTTCGGTGTATGCCTTTTTGGCGTTCTCTTCGAGTTCGATCGCCTGGGAAATGATGGTGAGCACATCCTTCTGATCCGCTTCTTTTACAGCAGGTACTTCAAGCACTGGCGGGAGCGGGAACTCCTTGCCCTGATAATCGATGAACTGACCATCGGCCTCGAGGGCTATTTCCAGCGCGGTCAGGCGCTCGTAATGATATTCCTCAAATTTACTCAATTCCTCAAAAACGAACCTGCCGGCGGGGTTCTGGATCTTCCGCGCCGCGTCCCAGTAGCTGGCGGACGCGAACCTTTCATTTTCCTTCACTACCCTGATCGCATCGAGTAGACTCGCTGTATTCATCTCTTCTCCTTGTAATAATGAGTTCTTCCGTACAACCTGCAAATAAACCAGGATAAACCTACTGAAGCGCTTTCTTCGCCAGGAACACTACGCGCAAGAGAGCGGAGAGGCTGGTCAAATTACTATAGCATAAGTGGTATTTGAATTCAATGCCGCACAGCGGGGATCTCAGCCAATGACCTCGCCCACCGCCGCGGCCACCTGTGTGGTAAGTCGTTCGGGCAGGCTGCCCAGGCGCCGCTTGAGGCGCGCAGTGGAGACGGAACGCACCTGCAGCGCATCCGCCGCCATCACAGCGTTGAGACCACTGTTCAGCACGGGTGGCACGCGCACCATCCACGGCGCGGCGGAGAACGCGTCGCGCCACTGCACCAGCGGTACCACCACCCTTAAGGGCAGCACAGCCAGCGCGTCGCTGGAGAGGAGGATCACCAGGCGGGTCTCCCCTACCCCTTCAACGGAGCCATCCAGCGCGAGCTGCCACACCTCGCCGCGGTTCACCCTCCGCCTCCCCCGCCGTTAAAGTCTTCGCCATCCAGCGCGGAGTAGCCCACGATGTCGCCCTCGGAATAGTAGAGCTCCATCAGGCTCTCCGCGGCGCTCGCCAGTTTGCGCCGGCGCTGCTCCTCGAGCCCCTGCGCCACAATGCGCCGCAGCAGGGCTGACAGGCTGATCCCCTCGCCTTCGGCCAGCTCGGTCAGTTCGCGGTATTGCGCGGGCTCCAGCAGCACCTGGGTGCGGTACAGGTTTTCTTTTTTCATTACATCATTATTATACATCGTTTTTATGCTTTTAATAATCAGTAGATATATTACATCTCTTTAATGATTAGGTATTAGTGATTAGTGATCAGAATCAGGAATGCAAGAATTGAGAGTGGACACCACTCACCCAAACAGCTCGGGTGCGCATAAACCGCAGAGTGGAGAATGGTCAAATCTCAAAACCTGATCCTAATTCACTGATTACTGATTACAAATAACTACTCGAACGCGCCTCCTGCTGTACAATAGCGGTATGACCAAAGAACTCACCATCATCGGCGCGGGGCCGGCTGGAATGACGGCTGCGCTTTTCGCCACGCGCGGCGGCGCGCAGGTCACACTGATAGACGGCAACCCGTCCGTCGGGCGCAAGCTGCTGGTCACCGGCGCCGGGCGCGCGAACCTCACCAACCGTGAACTCAACGCCAACCGCTACGCAAGCGCCGATCCCGCCTGGCTGGAGAGCGTGTTTACCCGCTTCGGTTACGCCGAGCTTATCGCCTTCCTCGAGAGCGTGGGCGTGCTCACGTACACCACCCACGACGGCTGGTGTTACCCCCTCTCCGAATCCGCGCAGACCGTGGTGGACGCCTTCGCCGCGGCGCTGGACGAAGCCGGCGTGCGCTTGTTGCTCGATCACAAGGTTATATCTATACGCAATATTGGGGTGAATCAAACCGAAGGGTTCGAGGTCGGCTTCAAGACCCAGCGCCCGCATACTTGCGATAATCTGCTCGTCGCGGCGGGTGGCGCGGCTTACCCCACCCTCGGCTCGCGCGGGCAGCTCTTCCCCATCCTCGCGTCCCTCGGTCACACAGTCATCCCGCCGCGGCCCGCCCTCGCACCGTTGACCTGCGACATGACCCCCTGGCAAGCGCTGCAAGGCGTGCGCCTGGACGCCAATGTGAAACTGTATGAAGGCAGCCAATTGCTGGCGGAAACCACCGGCAACCTGATCTTCACCGCCTGGGGATTGAACGGCCCCGCGGTGATGGACCTCAGCCACCACGTCTCCGCGCGACCGGGCGCGAACCTGCGCCTCGAGCTCAACCCGCTTTTCGCCAGCGAAGCCGCGCTGCGTGCGCTGCTGCGCGAGAAACACAACTCCCCCACTCCCCTCGCCGTGATACTGGGCGCTGTGTTGCCGCCGAAGCTGCCGCCCGTGCTGATCAAAATGGCTGGGTTCGCGCCGGACGTGAGGGTCAACCAGGTTCCGCAAAAAGCGTTGCCCTACCTCTTCGCCCTGCTCACCGCCCTGCCCTTCACCGTCACCGGCACGCGCGGCTTCGAGTTCTGCCAGGTGAGCGCCGGCGGCGTGCCCGTGAGCGAGGTCGACCCGCTGACCATGCGCTCGTTGAAGGTGCCCAACCTGCTGCTCGCGGGCGAGACCCTCGACGTGGTGGGTCCGTGCGGAGGGTACAACCTGCACTTCGCGTTCAGCACCGGCGCGCTGGCGGGAATGGGACTTTAGGGATTAGTGCGTACTGATTGGTGCTTAGTGATTAGCCTGTAGGGTGGGTTCGGGTTTTGAATCCACCATCTTATTTTCCCCCAAACCCCTTGACAACCGTGTTATAATAGAACATATATTCCATACTCTCTGCTCTTTACCATCCCCCATACCTATCCCCCGTGAGAAGCGAATTGTTTCTATTTGTTTCTACAGTTATCGCAACCATGCGCATTCATTTTTATTCGCGGTGCTCCCCCTCGCGTTTTTAGCACCCCGGTGTTTTATCGGGGGAACGTGTAGGGTGCGGCTACTGCCGCACCACTTTTGAATTGATTCCGTCTTCATTCATTCCCAACTCAAGCGCTCCAAGCGGCCTTCCTCACCGCCGTTCCAATCAAGAGCATAAATGCCTTCCCTGACATACCGGTGGAAACTCGAAAATGCCCAGTCTGCTGCACGGGTAACGTAGCCATGCTTAACCGGGTTGTAGTGAATGTAATCCAAATGTGTTTCCAGGTCATCTTCGGTTTCAATCATGTGCTCCCAAAAACGTCTTTGCCAGATTGCAGCTTCACCCCTTTTTATTCTGGAAGCATTGCGTTCCTCGCCCGGTCCGATTTCGTTCAAATACCCTTTGGTAAATAGTCTTTTGATTTCACCCCAACGCAACGAATAATTGGCATCCCTCTCCGGCAATTTTAAAATACAATGCAGATGATCTGGAAGAAGACAAATCGCTTTTGTCTCAAATGGAAACCGGAGTCGTGTATTTTCCCAGGCATTGTGCAAAATACCCCTTGCCTTTTCTTCTGTTAGGATTGGGATCCGATGAAACGTCACCACGGTGAAAAAATAGATTCCTCCTTCCTCTTTTGAGCGGAGATAATTTGGCATGGCCTAATTATATATATTATGTCGAGTGGTGCGGTAGGACCGCACCCTACATGCTGCGTAGTTACTAAGAAAAAATTCGTGGCAATTTGTGTAATTAGTGGTGCGGTAGGACCGCACCCTACATGCTACATGCTATTCTCTTACCCGATGGAGCTGCGCGGGTTCACAGGGCAGAAAGCGCGTGACCGGGCGCGGGACCTCGCCGCGCGGGTGGCGCTGCCCGATTCAGCGCTCGACCGCTTCCCGGGCATGCTCTCGGGCGGGGAGCAGCAGCGCGTGGGCATTGCGCGCGCCCTCTCGATGGACAGCCGCCTTCTGCTGGCGGACGAACCCACCGGCAACCTGGACGACGAGAACGGGCGCAATATCATTGATATTCTGGTCAGCCTGGCGCACGATGACGGCTACTGCGTGGTCATCGCTACCCACGACCTGGGCGTGCTGCCGCTGATGGACGTGGTGTACCAG
Source organism: Anaerolineaceae bacterium UBA2260 (assembly GCA_002347485.1). Taxonomy (GTDB): domain Bacteria; phylum Chloroflexota; class Anaerolineae; order Anaerolineales; family Anaerolineaceae; genus UBA6107. The sequence continues at coordinate 38,294 of DDXM01000049.1, forward strand.
ATGAAGAGCGGGGAGCTGTATTTGGGATCAAGTGATAAGTGATTGGTAGTAAGTAATTAGTGAATGGAGATTAGTACTTGCTGCATTACCATCCAGGATTAGCTCCAGATTACTATTTACTGTTCACTGGTTACTGATCATTGTTTACTGCTCCTCCCCATTTGACCCCCCGCGCTTTCCGGATTACAAATACTGAAAGCGATGAAGCTCGCTGGTGAGAAAACGAACCGCCGCTAACGGCCGATAGCTTCTGTCTGCATCTTTACACGGACAGGGTTACTTTTTACCGGGTGGAGATAACAACTACGGATGGTGTACGCATGGACAAATTTCTTGTGATCTCCACCGGGGCGGTGCTGGGCGTAAACGCACATTACTGTATCGGCACCTGAGCAGCGCATAAATGGGGCGCGGTGTGGACGGGGTTGTTCAACGCAATGGGCAGCACCTTGCTCGGCGTTCTGGCGGTTGTTATTGGTTTGTGGATTGTAAAATCGTTTTAACGAAGATTATTCGCCAGTATCCAGCCAGGTCTTCACATGCGCCGCAATCTCATCGCGCACCTGGCGGAATTTAGCCAGAGTTTCCGCTTCATTGCCCACAAATTTAGCGGGGTCTTCAAAGTCCCAGTGCAGGCGCTGACCCGCGCGCCCCAGGTAAACCGGGCATTGCTCGTTGGCTTCAGCGCACACGGTGATGACGGTATCAAAATTGTGCACCCCGTTGTACACGTCAACACTTTTCGAATACTGCCCGGCGAGGTCGAAACCCAGCTCGGCCATCACGCGGTAGGTCCACAGGTTGATCGTGGAAGGCTGCAGACCGGCGCTGAACACCTCGAAGCGCTCGCCGCCGTACGCGCGCAAAAAGGCCTCCGCCATCTGGCTGCGGCAGG
>DDXM01000001.1 GCA_002347485.1 Anaerolineaceae bacterium UBA2260
TGCAGACCATTCAACGCGCGCGGGTGCAGCAAGAAGAGGGGTCGCATGTTTAAACCCCGTCCCAACCAGGCGCAGATACTCGCCTATGAGAAAGGCCGCATGGGCATATCCGCTGTACCCGGCAGCGGCAAAACCCACACCCTTTCCTATCTCGCGGCTCAGTTGATCCTCAAAAGCCGGCTTGAGGTTGATCAAGAAATCCTGGTTGTCACGCTGGTGAATTCCGCGGTTGATAATTTCACCACCCGCATCGCAGGTTTTGTGAAAGCCCACGGCTTGCTGGAAAATGTAGGTTATCGGGTGCGCACCCTGCACGGTCTGGCGCACGATATCATCCTCGAACGTCCGGACATGGCCGGGCTTTCGACGCAATTCTCGATCATCGACGAAGTCGAATCGGATCGCATGATCGAACGGGTTTGCGAGGGGTACCTCCGCTTGCATCCTGAGCTGGCCGATTACCTGCTCAAACCTGATGTGGACGTCGCAGACATCAGCCGCAAGCGTAATGGGTGGACGGAACTTGTCACAGCGATCAACCAGAATTTCATCCGCAAAGCCAAAGACCTGCAGGCGGAACCGGAAATTATTCAATTAAAAATGACCCAGCACAGGTATTCGGACCCTTTACTGGAAATGGGACTCGAAGTTTATCAGCAATACCAGCGCGGGCTGCGCTACCGCAACGCGTTGGATTTCTCCGATCTGATCCGCCTGGCTTATCGGGTGCTGGAAAGCGACCCGGACTACCTCGCTCGTCTACAGTATCGCTGGCCGTACATCCTTGAGGATGAAGCCCAGGATTCTTCCAGCATCCAGGAGAAGATGTTGCGCAAGCTGGTGGGGGATAATGGCAACTGGGTACGCGTCGGCGATCCCAACCAGGCGATCTATGAGTCCTTCACCACCGCCAGCCCAAAATTTTTACGCGATTTTTTGAAGGAACAGGGGGTTAACGCGATGAGCCTCCCGCATTCCGGCAGGTCCAACCTGAGGATTCTGAACTTCGCCAACGCTCTGATCGATTGGACAAAATTTGAGCACCCGGTGATCGATTTGCGCTCCTCGCTTGACCACCCCCTGATCGAACCAACCCCCGCGGGTGACCCTCAACCCAATCCAAAAGATCACCCATATGCGGTCTATATCCGCGCGCAAAAGTCCACCCCTGCTGAGGAGACCAGGCTGGTGGTGGAAAACATCAAACGCTGGCTGCCAGACAACCGCGATAAAACGGTCGCGGTGCTCTGCCCCATCGGTTGGTACGGTGAGCAGGTGGCAGAAGCGCTGCACGGCGCAGAGATTCCGATGGTTGAACTTTTGAAAAGCACCGAATCGACCCGCCGCGTAGCTGCGATCATCGAAAATGTACTCATCACATTGAACGACCCCACGAACGCCGCAAAATTCAGTAAAACCTGTGGACTGATCCTGAAAAAAGACGATTTAACTGCCCAACAAACCGATGAGATTTCCAGTCTGGTAAACGCTGTCCATAAGTGTGAGCGATTGGAGGAGCTTTTCTACCCGCGCGCGGGATCAGGCATCGATCAAGCGGTGAACCTGTCAGGAATATCCCCGGAGTTGCACGCAAATTTCGAGGGTTTACTCGCGGCCTTTATCCGCTGGCACCGCGCGGTTAGCCTGCCGATCGATCAATTGGTGCTGACAATCGCGCAGGATTTGTTCATCTCGCCGGCAGACCTGGCGCTCACTCATAAATTTGCCCTCCTGCTTGAGTTTAGCGCTTCGCTGCGCCCGGAATCCGGTCTCGCTGAGTTCGCGAGCGAGTTATCGCAGATTTCGGGCAATCTGCGTAAATTCAACGGATTCAGCGACGAGGAATTGAGATTCAATCCTGATGACCACAAAGGCAAGGTTTTTATCTCAACTTACCACAAAGCCAAGGGGCTTGAGTGGGACCGGGTCTACTTGATGTCGGTCAACAATTATGATTTTCCCGCAGCACAGGAATTTGACACTTATCATAGCGAAAAATGGTTCATCCGCGAAAATTTCGATCCGCACGCTGAGACGCTCGCTCGCCTGGAAGGGCTGCTTACAGATAACGAGGACCTGGTCAAAGCGCCCGCCGGCAGGGCGACGCAACAAGCCCGCCTGGAATACGCGAGTGAACGCTTGCGCCTGCTTTTCGTGGGCATCACCCGCGCGCGGGAATCCCTGGTGATCACCTGGAACTCTGGGCGCAAAGATCAAAAGATGGCGCTTGCGCTTTCAGCCTTGCACGCCAAATGGAAAGGACAAGATGGACCTGCCTGAAAATTTCTCCTTTTCGCAGCACAATCTGCAGGATTACATGGATTGCAGGTATCGTTTTTTGCTGAAATATGTGCTTGGTATCGAGTGGCCGGCGGTCGAGAATGAACCGGTGCTGCTGCAGGAAGCCCGCATGGAGCTAGGAAATCAATTTCACCGCCTGGTGCAGCAATATTTCGCTGGGATCGATCCAGCGGTGATCGAATCTTCCATCGACTCGGATGAATTGACCGCATGGTGGCGCGCGTTTACCGAGCTCAATTTAAATGCCCAATCCGGTGAAAAGTACGCCGAAAAGCTTTTATCGATCCCCCTCGCCAACCATCGCCTGGTAGCCAAATACGATCTGTTCATCCGGAAAAACGACGGCAGTTATACAATCTATGATTGGAAAACCTCGCTGCGCCCGCCATCACCAATGCGCCTGATGGATCGGTTGCAATCGATTGTGTATCCGTTTGTACTTCAATCATATTTGTCGTCCGCTGCCCAATCAAGTGGAAAGCGCGACAAAATTGAAATGATTTACTGGTTCCCAGCTCATCCAACCGACCCGGTTGCATTCTCGTATACCGCTGAGCAACTTGGCAACGATAGGGATTACTTACTGGGATTGGTTAACGAGATCACCGGTAACAACGAGGAGTGGTTTGAAAAGACGCTGGCGGTAAAAAAATGTGCGTACTGTCGTTATCGTTCACTCTGCGACCGCGGCATCAGCGCCGGGGATTTGGGCGACGAGGTAGATTCGATCGATTCCGATTCAGCCTTTGAACTTGACTTTGACACTTTGTAGACTATTCACCCCTTATGTTTTCCATCAAACATCTCGAACGCAATTGGGTATTCCTGGAACCGGTAACGGTTTCTCCCAACCTGCTTAACATCCTGCCAAACGCCGACCTGGTGCTGAAAACGCTGGTTAGGCGTGGGCTTTCCTCGCCAGCAGAAGTACTCACATTCATTGACCACACCCGGTACACTCCCACCCCGGCTTACGAGCTACCAGATATGGAAAAAGGTGTGCAAAGAATTTACTCTGCGATTCAGAATAACGAAATGATCGGTGTTTGGGGAGATTTTGACGTGGATGGTCAGACATCGACCGCGATCCTGATTTCCACATTGCGAGAACTTGACGCCGAGGTCATTTTCCATATTCCGGTTCGCGGTCCTGAAACGCATGGCATCGGACTGCAAGCCCTGCAAGATTTTCTAGCACAGGGGGTAAAGGTGATCCTCACCTGCGATACCGGGATCACTGCGCACGAAGCGATTGACTACGCGCAGTCTCAGGAAATTGATGTGGTGGTCACGGATCATCACCTGCTACCGGAAACCATGCCCAATGCTTGCGCGCTCATCAATCCCCGCAGGCTGCCAACCGCTCACCCGCTTTCCTCCCTCCCCGGTGCTGGAACAGCCTACAAATTCGCCGAGGCGTTGCTGGGGCGTTTTGGTAAACAGGAATTGGCATCTCAATTACACGACCTGGCTGCGTTGGGCATCATCGCCGACCTGGCTGATCTGCGTGGTGACGCCCGTTTCTTGGTCCAATCCGGTATCAGCCGCCTGCGGACCTCCCCCCGTCCAGCGCTCGCGGCGATGCTCGAATCTGCCGAAATTGACCCGTCAAATCTCACTGAAGAGCAAATCTCCTTCACCATTGCCCCGCGCCTTAACGCCGTAGGTCGACTGTCAGATGCCAATCCGATGGTTGATTTCCTGCTCAGCCACGATGCGAGTGAGATCGCGGTCAGGGTTAATCAAGTCGAAGGGTTGAACAATAAACGTAAACTCCTTTGCGATCAGGTATTTTTCGGAGCACAGTCACAAATCGAACAGGATCATTTGTTGCTCGACCATCCCGTTCTGGTCCTGCACCACCTGGATTGGCCGGCAGGCGTTGTGGGGATCGTCGCCAGCCGCCTGGTGGAGATCTATCACCGCCCGGCGATATTACTCACTGGCCCACCGGGCGAACCCTTGCGCGGTTCCGCCCGTTCGGTGGAAGGTGTGGACATCACCGCCGCCCTGCGACGCAATGCACATCTCCTGCGCGGCTACGGCGGGCACCCCATGGCGGCCGGTCTTTCTCTAAGCGAGGAAAATTTACCCGGATTGAAACGCGGTTTGGATGCCGCGGTCAGCGAAGCACTAGCTACCCGTGGAGAGGCTGGTACACTGTTCATTGACCAAACCATTTCCCCATCGGAAATCACACTCGACCTGGTCCGGTCGCTCGACCTGCTCGCCCCATACGGTCCAGGGAATCCTTCACTCGTGTTCTGCGCCGATGGATTACAGGTCGTCAATTCCAGAGCGATCGGCAAACTTAAAGAACACTTGCTCGTCGATGTTGAAGATATGAAGGGTAACGCGAATCGTTTCATCTGGTGGAACGGAAGCGGTCTCCCCGTACCGGAAGGCAGGTTTGACCTCGCTTACACTGCCCGCGCGTCAAATTACCGCGGCGAGGAACAAGTATCTCTTGAGTGGATAGATTATCGCATGGTCAACGCGGACATTGATATAAGCAAAAGTAAATCCGAGCTGCCTTGGATGAATGTTGATCTGCGCAATTCAGAATCCCGGCTAAGAGATGTCCAGGAGTTTTTGGATACGGTTGAGACATTGGTATGGGCGGAAGGATCGGCGCTGCCGAGTTTTACCAGCTTCAACCGCCTAAAGCTGCATCCCTGCCGCAACCTGGTCCTGTGGTCAGTTCCACCGAGTATGGCAACCCTCAAAACCATCCTGGATCAAGCCAAGCCTGAACAGGTTATCTGGTGCCTGGTTTCTCCGCCTGAGCATCAAACGCGCCAATTTCTGGTTCGCATCGCCAGCCTCGTAAAAAAGACGCTCAGCGAAGGCCAAAGCGAATTGGATTTGTCCACTTTAGCTTCCGCAGCAGCCGCAGCTGAATCAACTGTCGATATCGCTCTCAGATGGCTGTCCGCCAGGGGTGATATCACCATCACTGGCAGGCATCAGGCAATAGTCAGCGTCTCGCTGGGCGGAATCCCTGACCCTGATGAACAGAAACGTCTCGAAAAAGCGCTTGTGAATGTATTTGACGAGGTGAAAGCTTTTTCCAGTTATTTACGCCACGTAAACCTTGACCAACTCATTACGAATCTAAGATAATTTTTGTCTGATTTCGCTGTTATAATCATGCCATGGTGATCAAAAGCCTTTCACGCCGCGATTTTCTCAAGCTCAGCGCCCTGGGTCTTACCAGTCTGGCGTTGAGACCGACGTACAATTTTGGGGAACTCGCGGATTGCGACAACTTGATCCGCGTGGGCACCACCTCAGTCAGCGTTTACAGCCAACCCGATGAGAAAAGCGTCATCCGCTTCCAGCGCTTCCGCGATGAGATCGTCAATGTGTACTACGAGGTCGTTTCGGATAAAGCCCCCCTTTACAATCCGCTCTGGTATCGCGTTTGGGGAGGTTATATCCACTGCGCAAATGTGCAACGCGTGCATGTGAAGTTGAATCCTGTTCCGGAGAAACTGGACGAAGGGTTCCATTTGATCGAGATCACGGTCCCCTTCGCACAAAGTTTTCTCCAGCGCAAACCAGGCGAATGGACGCCGATCTACCGCTTATATTTTGGCACCGTCCACTGGGCTGTTGGCATCGTGGAAGGTCCGGATGGCGAGCCCTGGTACCGTATCGTGGATGAATTGATCCGTAACGAGAACCTGCATTACTATATCCCCGCCAATCAAGCCCGGCTAGTTACACCTGAAGAAACCACCCCCATCTCCCCGGATGTGAACCCTGACAAGAAGTACATCGAGGTATCGCTGGCGCAGCAGGAGTTGACGGCTTATGAAGAGGGTCGGGTAGTCCTGAAAACCAAAATTTCATCTGGCCTAAATTACCAGCCGCCTGATGAGATCCCATGGAATACACCAACGGGGCGCTTCCATGTGCAGACCAAGATGCCCTCCAAACACATGGGCGGGGCAGAGTTAACCGATGACATCGAAGCTTACGTTCTACCAGGCGTGCCCTGGGTTTCCTTCTTCGAACCCGAGAATGGCATCGCGTTTCACGGCACGTACTGGCACCAGAATTATGGTATGCCAATGAGCCACGGCTGCATCAACATGAAGATCGAGGAAGCGCGTTGGCTTTACCGCTGGGTTACCCCGGTTGGCGATATGAGCAAGATCACCACTGTCGGTTATGGCACCCAGGTGCATGTATTCTAATCACTCAATTCTTCAGATCGTTCGGATTTGGATTTCCCACAAATTCTGCGAAAACGCGATTGCCGAAAAGCCGTCCTTTGCGGGTAAGCCTGAGACGATTTTCATGCTCGACGCTTTCCAGCAATCCCTGACGTAACAACTTGTCAATTTGGATTCTCAGGACCTCCAGGATATTCACCTGGTAACGCTCCTTCAATTCCAGGTTGGAGACCCCCTCTTGTGTCAAGCGCAAGGAAACCATCATATTTTCTTGTAGAAGATCCCATAAAGACAACCGGTTGACTTGCCTGACTGCTGGTCCTGCCGGGAAGTTCGCCTGCAATGCATTCTGAGCTAGCCTAATGTAATCCAGGATCTGACCCGCATTTTCAGTCCGAGTATCCTGCCAGAACCCGTGCGCGCCCGCGCCAAACCCCAAATACGACAGGTAGCGCCAGTATTGCAGGTTATGCCGGCACTGATCCTCTTCACTGCGCGCCCAGTTGGAAATCTCATACTGCTGATACCCCATCTGGTTCAGATAATCCATCGTGAACTCGTACATATCCGCGGCGAGATCTTCATCCGGGTTATCGAGCAATCCGCGGTCAACCCATCGCTTCAACCTTGTGCCTTCTTCCAGGATCAACGAGTAAATGGAAAAATGGTCAATATCCAGTCTGCTCGCGAGTTCAAGCGTCTGCCGCCAACTTTCAAGGCTCTGACCGGGGATCCCAAAGATCAGGTCCAGATTGATATGCTTGAATCCAGCTTGTTTGCTCCACTGTACCGCGTTCAGTACCGATAGGTTATCGTGCTGACGGTCAAGCACGTGCAGATCTCTGCCGGAAGCCGATTGCATGCCGAAACTGATGCGGTTAAATCCCACCTCATACAATGCGGTGATACTTTCCCTGGTCACGGTCTCCGGGTTAGCTTCGAGGGTAATTTCCGCGTTGCCTGAAACGTCGACAGATCTTCGTACACTTGCGAAGATTCGGCCGAAATCCTCCGGCTGGAGGAGCGATGGCGTCCCTCCGCCGAAGAAAATGGTATGAGCCAGCAGTTTCTCCGGCGCCTGGCTCAACACAATCTCCACTTCGCCGCACAAAGCCTTGACATAATCCGGGATGTAGTGATTCATCCCCGCAAATGTGTTAAAATCGCAGTACCCGCACCTCCTGCGGCAAAACGGAATGTGGAAATATAAACTGACCTCTTGCATTACAGGTTAGAATATCACAATCTCGAATACTAGCAAAGGACAAATGGAACGACGCTCATTTTGCATCGACCACTTTTGAAATAATATGACACCAGAAATGACCAATCAGACACCCAAAACCTGCCCCACCTGCGGTACGCGATTAAGCGAAAACGCTACCCGCTGCCTGGTTTGCGGACGCACTTTCAGCACCTCGACCAAAAAAGAGGAAGTTACCCCTGTTCAAAACCCAAAGCTGCCTGAACTCAAGATCAGCCTTCCAGCTGCCATCGGTCTGATCGTGTTGGTGCTGGGCCTCGGTGCGGCGCTGATCTTTGTGATTTTGCAGACCACCGGTCGCGTCACCACCCCAACGGTTACCCCCACCAGCTCAAGCACCCCGACCCTTACGTTGACGCCTACAATGACCCTGGAGCCCACTCTCGGTCCTACCGAAACCCCTGTTCCACCGCAGGAATACGTGGTTCGCGATGGCGACCTGTGCAGTTCGATCGCCCTCATGTACGGCGTTTCCATACAAAGCATCGCCAACTTGAATAACCTTCCACCAGATTGTGGTACGCTTTACGTCGGTACTCGTCTGTTGATCCCATGGCCTACCTCGACACCCACGCCGTTACCCACCGCCACACTCAGCGCTGCAGAAGCGACGCAGCAGGCATGCGGCACCCTTTCCTACCAGGTCACTGAGAGCGACACGCTCAGCTCTATTTCTGCCAATTACAACATCAGCATTGAAACGATCAAGAATTGGAACAGCTTGTCGAGCGATATTATTTGGCCGGGCATGTTCCTCAACCTGCCGCTCTGTGAGCGAATGCCCACGCAAGGGCCGACCCCCACAGCCACGCTTCTTCCACCTTACCAGGCCGCCAGCCTCTTGCTGCCAGCCGATGGCGCAGTTTTCACGGACGTCAACGCCACCATCGTCCTTCAATGGTCGTCCGTTGGCACACTGTTCCCAACCGAAGCGTACGCGGTGACGATCGAGGATGTGACCGCCGGCGATAAGCGCATTGTGCAGTACACCACGGACACAAAATTCACGGTACCCACCAGCATGCGACCACTGGACAACACATTCCACATCTACCGGTGGACTGTGGTTGCGGTACGCCAGAGCGGCACTACGGATGATGGACAACCTGAGTACACTGTGCATGGCACGGTCAGTACTGCGCGCGTATTCGGTTGGTCCGGTACGGGCGGAGCCACCACACCAACGCCGTAGAAATATTTCTCAAACCAAAACCACCCTCGGTCAGTAAAACGAGGGTGGTTTTAAATCGATGCGTTCCTAGCCTTCGAGTTTTTCCAGGTAGCGGGTCGCCGCGATTGCCGCGGTCGCTCCCATCCCGGCGGAGATTACTACTTGTTTGTAATCTCCATCCGCTGCTTCTCCGCAGGCAAACACACCCTCGACGCTGGTCTGCATGTGGGAATCCACGCGCAAATATCCGCGCTCGTCAAATTCCAATTGACCCTTGTACATTTCATTATTCGGGGTGTGGCCAATGAACACAAACACGCCGTCAGTAAGCACATCGCTTTGCTCGCCAGTCTTCACGTTTTCGACCAGCACTGACGTCACTTTATCTTCTCCCCTTATCTCCTTGACCACGGAATCCCAGATAAAATGGATCTTGGCATTCTCTCGTGCGCGATTCTGTAGGATGGCCCCAGCCCGCAACTCGTCGCGCCGGTGAACGATTGTCACCTTGGTCGCGTAACGAGTAAGGAAGATGGCTTCCTCAAGAGCGCTATCTCCACCGCCGACCACGATGACTTCCCTGTCCTTGAAGAACCAGCCATCGCATGTGGCGCAGTACGAAACCCCACGCCCGGTAAGTTCTGTTTCACCTGGAACATTCAGGTGTACCGAACTGGCTCCGGTCGCGATGATGATCGATTTTGCCAGGATTTCGCCGTTGTACGTTTTCACCCTGAAAGGCTGGGCGGAGAAATCCACGCTCACGGCTGAATCGAATTCAACGCGCGCGCCAAACCGTTCCGCCTGTTTTTGGAACAGGTCGCCCAGTTCCGTGCCGCCCACGCCCTCCGGAAAGCCGGGGTAATTCTCGATCGTAAAGGTCAGCGCTGCCTGCCCACCCGGCTGCATACCCGTAAGCACGAGCGGATTCAACTCGCCACGCGCAGCGTAAAGCGCAGCCGAAAGACCAGCCGGTCCCGCTCCTAAGATCAACACGGATTCAATGTTTTGTTCATTACTCATAAAGTCACCTTATTTCATTATAAATTTATCGGTAATCGCAAGCGCTTCATTGATCACTTTCAAGCCCTGTGCCAGTTGATCCTCGGAAATGATCAGTGGAGGAATGATCAGAATGATATTCCAATGGGTGTAGGCGAATACGCCATGGTCCAACAAATACTTTTTCACTTCATTCATTTCCGGGCTTGAACTGCCGTAAGGCGCCATAGGTTCCCGGGTTTCACGATTCTTGACCACTTCGATTGCCGCGAACAAGCCGATCGACCGCACATCACCCACTGACGGGTGCTCAGCAGCCATTTCCTTCAGGATCCCGGAGAGATACGCACCTGTCTTGCGGGCTTTCTCCACCAATCCATCCTGTTGCATCACGTCAATGACCGCGATAGCCGCAGCCAAGGAAATCGGATGACCATTGTAGGTCAATCCGCCTTCGTACACCCGGTCATCGAAAGTCGCAGCGATCTCAGGTTTCATCGCTACCGCGCCAAGCGGCGCGTAACCAGAGGTCAACCCCTTCGCCATGGTCATGATATCCGGCTTTACACCCCAGTGATCGATAGCGAACCACTCCCCGGTGCGGCCAAACCCGGCCATCACCTCATCCGCGATCAATACGATGCCATGCCGGTCGCAGATCTCCCGCACCCCCTGCAGGTATCCCGCTGGAGGAATGATGACACCATTCGTACCGGTAACTGTTTCCAGCAGGATGGCCGCAATCGTGTGCGCGCCTTCGAACTGGATGATCTCCTCCAGGTGCGCCAGGTAATCGGCGCTGAGCCTTTCGTCGCTGACATCCGGAATAGCGCGGTGAAAAGCCGAGCGGTACTGGAACGGATCAAGGAAATGCACCACTCCCGGCATGACGGTCGGTTCCCAGGCCAGGCGGCGCGGGTCACCGGTCAATGCGATCGCGCCGTAGGTTGCCCCGTGATAGGAGCGGTAGCGGGTCAGGATCTTGCTCTTGCCCGTAAAAGCGCGGGCTAATTTAACCGCGTTCTCGTTGGCATCCGCCCCGCCAGAGGTGTACAGAAATTTTGTCAGCCCTTGCGGAACGACCTGGCTTAATTTTTCGCCCAGCATCGCGCGTGGTTTGGTGGCAAAACCCGGACCAGCAAAAGGCAGTTCGCGTGCCTGGTCAATAATCGCGTTAACGACCCGTTCGTCTCCATGGCCGATATTGACGCACATCACCATCGAATTCAAGTCGAGGTAGCGTTTCTCGTGAATATCCCAAAAATAAACGCCTTTTGCGTTCTTGATCGGGATGGGACTCACCCGCGATTGAGCAGACCAGGTCCAAAAGTTGTGTTTGAGAGCCAGCGGTAAAATCTCAGAATCCGGAATATCGATCATCTTCCCTCGCTCCTCTTGTTTGTACGACCTTCATTATCCTATCACAATCCCGCTTTCGTGAAATAAGAAATGTATCAGAATTAAACTAAAAGACAGGTGGATGGTTCCGCCTGTCTTGATAACCCTTCAGCCTACTCCTCAATCAGGATCACGCGCGCTGGTGCGCCGTCTGTGTGTTTCAATTTCAATGGCAGACAATAGAGCGTGTACTCCCCTGGTTTTACGCCTGAAAGATCAAGTCCTTCGATAATGACCATTTTGGCTGCGAGCAGGATCTCGTGCGTGGGACGGCTGCGCTTAAAGGGCGCGACAGAGAGGTAATCGATCCCCACCAATTGAATCCCCTTTTCCACTAACAATTTCGAGGCATCAGCGTCGATCCCGACAAATCCCTCCTGAAAATCCTGAATACCGGTTGCCCAATAATCAGAATTGCGTGTTTTGAACAACACGCGCTTTACACCATCCGCGAGCCCGATTGATTCCACCACCTCGCGGGTGACCTCCCCGATCTGTCCATCCAACTCCACGACCACGACCTTGCCGATCAATAGTTCCAGGAGCAGATTTTCAACCGTATCTCCGGTGCTCAAAAAATGAAACGGCGCATCAACGTGAGTGCCGGTGTGCACACTCATCTCAAGGTGAGACACATTTGCGTTAGCCCCGTCCTCAATTTTCTTGTCTCGCTGCAGTACAAAAGCCGTTTCACCCGGCCAAACCGTCATCCCTTCTTCCATCATAAGTGTTATGTCATGTATTTTCATTCTTCCCTCGTTTTGCTGGCTGTGAAAATTTCATCCAGGAATTGCGCGCGCTGCTCTTCATCCATCGGCGTCGGTTGCGACCAATCCATCAGCACCGCGGTCAACAATTCCGTGTTGATATATTGTCCATCATAAATGATATGGCGGTCAATGAACTCGTCGCGATTTGGATCCCACATCTGGTCAAAAAGGAAATTGCCCAACCCGTAATGGATCAAGCTGCTGCCCATGAATTCAAACCCCATGGGGTAGTGCGCTTGGGATCCCTGGACGATATCCGCGCCAGCCTCAGCCATTGCGCGAAAATCATTGCTGATCTGTTCACCGAACATCCTTACCACTGCCGCGCCATCCTGCTGACTGAGCTCTTCGTGCTGAAAAGTGACAATTACCGTGTAGCCCTCGCTTTTGAGCTCCCGGATCGTTTGATCGAGATAGTCAAAATCACAAAGCGCGGCTCCCACGCGATCCTCATTCGCCCACACGGAAGCGGGACCAACGACGTTACAACCGATAAAAGCAATACGGTTTCCATTATGTTCAATGAGAACCGGTTTGTGCGCTTCCTGTGCATTCTCGCCCGCCGCGTAGAAATACCAACCCTTATCTTTGTATAACTGCAGCGTGTAGAGCAGACTCTCATCCAGGTAATCCTTGATGTGATTGCCGGTCAACTCCACCACGTTGATCCCGATATTCTCCAGCACCTCGATCATGTCTGGACTGGTGCAGAATACCAGGCTGGCGGTATACGGATCGGGGGATGGGCAGTCTTCGTAAAAAGGACTTTCGTTGCTGACATGCCGCAAATCAGCTGAAAGAAACCAGTCCTTTACCAGCGCAACCGGGTATTCCATATCATTGATCGTGACCTTGTACGCCAGTCCGCGGGTGATGGCCGTCGTGCCGCTCATCACCACAACTGTCATTTTGGAATCCTCGCGGTTGCTGGCAGGTATGGCGATAGAAATACCTGAGACGAATTCCTCAGCGCTTGTTAAATCTTCCCCATAAGCTACCAGGTTAAAGGAAACCACCAGCGGGTATTGTTCACGATTAAATGGTCGATCCAGTGGGCTCAAACCCTCGATCTTTAGTACCTTCCATTGCGGAGCGATATCCTCAAACGGGATGATCGCGAGCGCTGAAGGTGAAGCCTTGACAAGGTCCAGAAGCCCGGCCGATTTACCAATTTTTACATTCTCCCTGGGCTGTCCCCAAACGCTGCCCAGTAACTCCCGGGTCTTCTTCGTGACGTAGATATTGCGATCCGAATCATCCCCAGTACTTCCATGCCAAAGCTGCGATAAAGTCTCAAAACTGATTTCATCTTCCACCGTGAAGAATGGCACGACTACCGCGTAAACCAGGTCAAAGGTCGCCAGGGCATTTTCATCGGTCTTGCCTAGTGACGGGATGAAAGAATAATCCGCATTTGTGGTGTTATCGACCAGCGAAACCCCTTCCAATGCACCAACGATATCTACCCATTCCTTTGGTGTGTGTTCATCCAGAAATAGGTTAACTAATTCAGTAGAGGGAGCTTGACTTTCTATAAGTTCCGGTTGAAATGGCGTGGCCGTGAAATTCATTTGTGCCACCGGGGGAACCGTACAAGCGGTGATCGCGAGGACCAAGTGCACAGAAAATATGGTGAACAACCTGCCAGCAAGTTTCAATCGATCTTCTCCGAAATCCAAGGTACGTGTGAATTATAAGTCAGCTTAAGCTGCCTGTAAAACCACGAATCTGATAGTTCCTGATAGCGACGCAAGTTATAATGACCATAGATTAATAATTGAGGTACTTATGAGACAAGTAGCCGTCATCGGGATTGGTCAGACAAAAGTAGATGAACATTGGGATAAATCCTTGAGAGATCTTGCTGGTGATGCCGCACTGGCTGCCCTGGCTGACTCCGGATTGCAACAGGTGGACGCTGTGTATGTGGGCAACATGATGTCAGGCTCAGCCAATCGCCAGCAGCATTTAGGCGCATATATCGCCGATTGGATCGGGATGCGCGGCGCAGAGACATTTCGCGCTGAAGCCGCTTGCAGCTCAGGCGCAGCGAGCTTCCGCACCGCGGTGATGGCTGTCGCTTCTGGGGCGGTTGAGAGCGCGCTGGCCGTCGGGGTGGAAAAGATGACGGATTCCCCCATTGGCGAGATCACCGCGCAACTCGCGACCGCTGCCGATGCGGAATGGGAAGCCGGCCAGGGTTTATCCTTCGTTTCGCTGAACGCATTATTAATGCGCCGGTATATGCACGAACACGGCTGGCAAAAAGAACATTTCGCTCCATTTTCAGTGAATGCACATGCCAATGCCATGCACAATCCATTCGCGCGTTTTCACGAGCGGATCGACGTCGAAAAGTACATGAAAGCTTCCATGGTCAACGATCCGATCAATCTAATGGACGCTTCTCCGATCGGGGACGGCGCTGCCGCGGCGATCGTGATCCCATTGGACCAGGCAAGCCGGGTGAATGGGCATTCCCCGGTGCTGGTGGCTGCCTCCTGTGCGGCAACCGATTCGATCGCAGTACACCACCGTAAGGATCCGCTGTTTCTTCAAGCAGCTTACGCGTCCGGTAAAAAAGCGTACGACCAATCTGGACTCACCCCTGCGGACATTAACGTTTTTGAACTGCATGATGCCTTCTCGATCATGGCAGCCTTGTCACTGGAAGCCAACGGTTTTGCAGAACGCGGTCAGGGTCCCCGCCTGGCGCTGGATGGGGAGATCCAGTTAACCGGTAGGATTCCCATTGCCACACGCGGCGGTCTGAAAGCCCGTGGTCATCCGGTCGGCGCGACGGGGATGTACCAGATCGTGGAAGTGGTGCAGCAGCTGCGCGGCGAAGCTGCCGGCACGCAGCTGGAAAACGTGCGCGTGGGTATGAGCCAGAACATCGGTGGCAGCGGCTCAAATATCATCACCCACATTTTCAAACAGGTCAAATAACAAGTGAACGCCTAAACCACTGCCCCGATCATAAAACCTGATATGATTGGGGCAGGTTCTTCCATGCACACAATTTCGAAGTCCAAGCTCGCTGCTTTCCGCGCTAAAACCTTTCGCACCGCTCCTGGACTGGCATTAAAATCACCACAGCAGGCAATCGAGTATGCGGATGAACGGGGTTTTATTTTCTTTTGGCCGGTAAAAGGCTACCCATTTCCCAGCCTTTTGGGAGCGGTGGCGG
>DDXM01000063.1:0-7288 GCA_002347485.1 Anaerolineaceae bacterium UBA2260
TGTCAAGGGTTAATCAGTACCAATTTTCATATTTCCTGCATGTACTTTGTCATTTGGTGGTTTTATCGGAACCAACCTGCGCTTCCCAACGTCTCAATAATAATTGGTAATTGCGAGTGATATAATCCTATTCATGATCAGACAACGCACACCTTCCACGCCCCCTGTATTGACCCAACTCGGTAACGCGTTGTGGATGGGTCTTGCCATTGCGCTCGCCATCTTTCTCCTCATCAACCTCGCCGCGGGCGCGGTGTTCTCCGGCCGCGTGTACCCCGGGGTCACCTCCGCCGGGTTGCCTCTGGCCGGGCTTAAGCTCAGCCAGGCTACCGCTCTACTCACCATCACGCCGGGTTACCCGGAGAATGGCCAGCTCACGCTCGTTTATGGCGACCGCCAGTGGGTGGTCACCCCCGCACAGCTTGGCGTCTTCAGCGATCCACAGGCAACCGCATCCACCGCGTACCAGACCGGTCGCGGCGGCTCCCTCTCCCAAATCCTGCTCGACCGGGTTCAACTATTGCGCGGTGGCGTCGAGATTCCACCCTCTTTCCTTTACAACGAAAACATCACCGTGGATTATTTGGAATCCATTGCCGCAGAGATCAATCAACCCATTCGCGAGGCCAGCCTTGAGCTTTCGGGTACGAGCGTCATCGTAAACAACGGTCAACCCGGCCGCGCCCTGGATATTCCCGCCACGCTGGCTGCCATCACCGCACAGATCCAATTAATGCAGGACGCCACCATCCCCCTGGTGGTGCTCGAAACGCAGCCTGTCGTGCTGGATGCCAGCGCGCAAGGCGAACTCGCCCGCGAGCTGCTCAGCAAACCGTTCACATTCACACTACCCGCCGACCTTAACGCTGGGTCACCCGAGTGGCAGCTCGAACCTGACGCTCTCGCCAGGATGCTGACCTTTGAGCGCGTGCAAAACGGCAATTCCGGCGAATTGCAGCTGGTTGTCAACCAGACCCTGGCAGCCGGCTTTTTGGAATCGCTGCGTGATGAAACGGATACCATCGCCGAGAATGCGCGCTTTATTTTCAATGATGACACACAGGTGCTTGAACTGCTCACCCCCGCAGTGATCGGACGCAGTCTAAACATCAGCGCCACCATCGAAAACTTAAACACCAGCCTTAAGGAAGGCAGACACAAGGCGGACCTGGCGTTCGACATCACCGAACCCGCCGTGACCGACGACAAGACCGGCGCGGAGTTGGGCATCACCGAGCTGGTCTACGCCTACACATCTTACTTCCGCGGCTCATCCGCGGACCGCGTGCAGAACATCAAGATCGCCTCGGCTGCTTTCCATGGCCTGTTGATCCCACCGGGCGGAATTCTTTCCATGTCCGATGAGCTGGGCGACATCAGCCTGGATAACGGCTACGCCGAAGCGCTGATCATCCTCGGCGACCAGTCCATCACCGGTGTGGGCGGCGGCGTCTGCCAGGTGAGCACCACCCTCTTCCGCACGGTCTATTTCGCGGGCTTTCCCATCCTGGAACGCTACGCTCACGCCTACCGCGTGGGATATTACGAGCAGACATCCAGCGGCCACGACCAGAACCTGGCCGGTTTGGACGCCACCGTGTTCGTTCCCCTGGTCGATTTCAAGTTCAAGAATGACACCCCTTACTGGCTGTTGATGGAAACTTACGTCAACTCGAACCAATCTCTGACCTGGAAGTTTTACTCCACCAAAGACGGTCGGGTTGTGGACCATACAACCACCGGACCCACCAACATCATCGAAGCTCCTGACCCGCTTTACCGCGAGAATCCCGAATTGGAGAAGGGGACCATTGAACAGGTGGATTGGGAGGTCGAAGGCGCGACCGTGGTGGTAAAACGCACGGTCACGCGCGGCGGCGTGGTGCTGTACAATGACACCTTCACCACCGTCTACCAGCCCTGGCGCGCCGTTTACGAATACGGTCCCGGTACTGAGGGCATGCCCCCCGAAAAGAAAGAGGAATAAGCCCGGTAGTTGAAAACGCGCGGGTGGTAAAATTGTCTGCAGAGACAACAGGAGCAAATTATGGTCAATCAGGAATTGCTGGAACTCTTACGCTGCCCGGCATGCGTGAAAACAAGCCCCGGAATGCTGGAGCAGGTGCGCGAAGTATGGCTGGTGTGCACGGATTGCGGGCGCAAGTATCCCATTGTCGAAGACATCCCGGTGATGCTCATCAGCGAAGGCGACCGTTGGAAATCCACACCCAATGCTGATCTACCTGTGCCCCCGCCAAGACCACAATAGTTATAGTTTTCCTGGTGTTATAATCAACTTGGAACTAATCTTGCAACAATAGTCCGGTAAGATACTATCTTTGCGGGATACGGTGCTACATTACACATGGCTCAAACAACACGGCAATCGATGACGCGCTCTCCGCGCCGCAAACAACAAATGGATAAGACCTCGAAAATCCTCATTCTCGCGCTCGCTGTGATCGGCGCTCTGCTGGCATTCCTGGCAGGTCGAGCGGTTTATAACCTGGTGAAGGGGTGGAGTCTAACCGCCCTTCCCGGCGCGCCGGTGGATACCAGCCCGGTGGGAGGAAAAACCAACCAGACCGGAGTCGATCTGAACATTGCCTCAAGCGAAGGACCAGAAGCGCTGGCGTGGGATGGCAAGAGCCGGGTCAACATCCTGCTGCTGGGTCTGGATGCCTCCGATCAGCGTGAACTCACGGAACCGGGTCCTCGTATGTCCGACACGATGATCCTGATCACCATCGACCCGCTGTCGCAAACATTGGGCGCGCTTTCCATTCGCCGCGACCTATGGGTGAACATCCCGGGTTACGATTACCATAAGATCAACAAAGCCCACTTCATTGGTGAAGCCTTCCAACTCCCCGGCGGGGGCGCTGGTCTGGCTGTAAAGACCGTGGAAGAGTTTTTGGGGGTTCCGATCCATTTTTATGCCAAGGTGGATTTTGACACCTTTGTTAAGTTGATCGACGAGATCGATGGTGTAAAAGTTGATGTTACTGAACGCATCCTGGCAGACTGGGACGGGGACGGCAACAACACCTGGCTGGAGCCCGGCACTTACACCCTGCCCGGCATCGCCGCCCTGGCATATGCCCGCCATCGCGGAGGCGATGATGGCGATATCGGCCGCGGCGCCCGCCAGATGCAGATCATTACCGCCATTCGCGACCGCGTTCTCGATTTCAACATGCTGCCCAGTCTGATCGTCAGAGCACCGGCTATTTACAAAGATATATCAGATGGCGTGCAAACGAATATGTCTTTTGACCAGGCGGTACAGATCATGGTGTTGATGACCCAGATCCCGCGCGAGAACTTTAAAACCTACAACATTACTTACGAAATGGCTGAACCAACCACAGTCACCACTTACGAGGAAGGCACCCAGTATATCCTGCGCCCCTTCCCTGAGAAAATCCGCGAACTGCGCGACCAGGTCTTCGCCGCAGAAGGAGCTGCTGCAGCCCCCATCGTGATGGAAACCGAAGACCCGTTGGAACTGGCAAAGGCTGAAAATGCCCGTATATCCATTTACAATGGCACCGCAACCGGCGGGTTGGCCGAAGAAACGCAGGCTTACCTGGATGACGAAGGTTTGAATGTGGTGGAGATCGGATCAGCCAGTGAGGGGTACCTTTACACCACGATCGTGGTGCAAAACGCCACCCCTTATACGCTGGCTTACCTCGCGGAAATTATGAACGTCCCCAGCACGCGTATTTTCAATAAGTATGACCCCAACAAGGACGTTGATATCATCGTGTTCCTGGGCAGCGATTGGGCATCCGAGAACCCGATGCCATAAGAGAGCAACGCATGATGAACCGGTCCGCGCGGACCGGTTTTTTTAATCCGCTTTCTTAAAGACGAGTTTGATCGACCCGGCGAATATACTGCCATCCCCCGCTGTGCAGCGCGGGATTGAGAGGTTTTGGATCAATTGACCGCCGAAGCCGACGCGCAGGTTGTAGCTCATTCCTTCGGTCATCTGGTAATCCGCATACCCCGGGCTGACCTCTGGATACAGGCCGGTGTAGAAAGTTTCCATCCCGCCGTCTGTGATTGAGATCTCGATCCTTACCCCCGCCACGGGTCGGTCGGCGCGGTTATACACATATACCTGGATGAGTGACCCGGGTTGATCCACTTCGCACACTTCGCTTTTATCCACCAATTTATAAGACGCGCCTTCGGTGGGTTGCGGGGTATTGGTGGGGTGCGGGGTGATCGTCGCCGCCAGCGTGGAAACAGCCTCTTGCGTGGGTGGAATGGTGGGCTCGATCGGGGAGTCGGTCGGCGTTTTGATTTCCGCTGGTTCGCTCGTCGGGTTCACCAGTTTGGAGGGCAGCGGGGTGATTTGCGCCACGCCCTGGCGCAACCCTGCCACCAGCAGCGCCAACGCGCGGCTTTCCAACTCGCTGCCGCCAGCCGCGAGCAGTTGCTGCGCCTGCGCCACCAGCGCGTCTTCAGCGCTCACATCCTCCAGCAAGTCAAGTCGCGCCCGCGCCCGCCCATTGTCCACCTCCACTAGGTAGGCACGCGCGATCAGGCTGCGGTACAGGTCCTTGTCAGCGCTGTCCAAAAGCGACGGATGCGTATCAACGTGGTGGACCGGCAGCATCATCGCTATCAGCACACCCATCAGCAAACCAATCAGCAGCCCGGTGAACAGGTACAGGTGACCGCGTTTTTCACTCATGGCGCGTCTCCCTGTCCCAAGTGGCCGCGAATGGCAGTCTCCAGATCAGCCATGAAGCGCATTTCCCATGGCTCGAATCCCATTTGCTGCCCGGTCAACAGCCCCTGCTGGACCGCCCGCAGGGGATTTTCAGGGTTGAGCTTCTCCAATAGCTTTACTGCATGATCGATATTCCCATCCGTGGTGTAGACCTCGGCAACCATCAACACGAAATCCGCCTGGTAATCCGCGCGTAGGTCCTGCAGCCGCGTGGTACTGACCTGCGAGGGCAGGTACTGCCAGCCCAGGAACATGCCGCCCGCTGCGCCCAGCAAAATCGCGATGAGGAAACCGATCAGCCTGGATTTACGCATCAAATCATTCCCGCGGCAGCATGGGGATCTTCACACCCCGTTTCCGGGCCGTCTCGATCGCCTGCGGGTAACCGGCGTCCGCATGGCGCGCAACCCCCATGCCGGGGTCGGAGGTCAATACGCGTTCCAACCGGCGCGCTGCCTCAGGGGTGCCATCCGCCACGATGACCATGCCGGCATGCTGGCTGAAACCGATGCCCACTCCGCCGCCATGATGGAAGGAAACCCAGGTAGCCCCGTTGGCAGTGTTGATCAGCGCGTTGAGGATCGGCCAGTCGCTGACCGCGTCAGTGCCGTCGCGCATCCCCTCGGTCTCGCGGTTGGGGGATGCCACTGAACCGGCATCCAGGTGGTCGCGCCCGATCACGATGGGTGCCTTCAGAATACCTTTGGCGACCATTTCATTAAATTTCAAACCGGCTTTCGCCCGCTCGCCATATCCCAGCCAGCAAATGCGCGAAGGCAGCCCCTGGAAAGGCACGCGTTCTCGCGCCATCTTCAGCCAGCGCTGCAAATGGGCATCCTCAGGGAAGAGCTGTGCCACCGCTTCATCAGTGCGGTAAATGTCCTCCGGGTCACCCGAAAGCGCCACCCAGCGGAAAGGTCCCTTGCCTTCACAGAACAGGGGACGGATATACGCCGGCACAAAACCGGGAAAATCAAAAGCGTTTTTGACGCCGTTATCATACGCACGCTGGCGCAGGTTGTTGCCATAATCGAACACCTCGGCGCCGCGGCGCTGGAATTCCAGCATAGCGCGGACGTGTGCAGACATCGAGTCGAGCGAACGTTGGGCGTAGGCGTCAGGGTCATTTTTTCGCAGGTCATCCGCCTCTTGCATGGATAAACCAGCGGGGATATAGCTCATTACGTCGTGCGCCGGGGTCTGGTCGGTCACCACGTCGGGGATCACCCCGCGCAGCACCAGCTCAGGGTAGATCTCGGCGGCGTTGCCAATAAGCCCGATTGAGCGCGGCTGTTCGTTCTCGCGGTATTCCTCCACCAGCGTCATCGCTTCTTCGAGCGTGTCGACCAGCACATCCACATAGCCGATCTCGAGGCGGCGCTGCGCGCGCTCCGGGTCGACCTCCACGCACAAACCCACGCCTTCATTCATGGTGATGGCCAACGGCTGCGCGCCGCCCATACCGCCAAGCCCGGCGGTGAGCACAAACCTGCCGCGCAATGAGCCCCAACCTTTTTGCTGCGCGAGCGAGCCGAGAGTTTCATAAGTGCCCTGCAGGATGCCCTGGGTCCCGATGTAGATCCACGATCCGGCGGTCATCTGCCCGTACATGATCAATCCCTTGGCTGCCAGCTCGTCAAAATGCTTCTGGGTGGCCCAATGTGGCACCAGGTTGGAGTTAGCGATGAGCACGCGCGGGGCATCGGTATGGCTCTTAAAAACCGCCACGGGCTTTCCGGATTGCACCAGCAGCGTTTCATCCTCCTCCAGGTCGCGCAGTGACGCCAGGATAGCATCGAAAGCCTCCCAGTTGCGCGCCGCCTGACCGCGCCCACCGTACACCACCAGGTCCTGCGGGCGTTCCGCCACCTCGGGATCAAGATTGTTCTGTATCATGCGGTAAACCGCCTCGATCTGCCAGTTTTTGCAGGTCAGTTTCGCCCCTCGCGGCGCTTTGATCACTCGCGATTCTGCCATTTGTCCTCCTGAGCAACGGGTTGTGCTTCCCGGTAATTATACGCTGAAAAAAACAGCGGCCTGCCTGATGAAGCAAAGCCGCATGATCGAATTTGAAACGGAAATCGCGATATTTCACTCGTACTTGAGCGCGTTCACCGGCACCAGTGTGGCCGCCCGCAGCGCCGGGTAAAGACCCGAAAGCAGACCGACCACAGTGGCGAAAACAAGCGCGAAGAGCGGCAGCCAGGCTGGCGTTACCGCTGCCGCGCTGGGCAAGGGACCCCCGCCCGAAGCCGCCTGACCCGCGAAGTAGGAGAGCGCGACCACGTTCAGCACCGCGCTGGCTCCCCAACCGAGTAACACCCCACCCAGGCCGCCAATAAAGCCGATCCCCGCCGCCTCGCCGAGGAAGATGCTCAGCACATCGCGGTTGGTCGCCCCAATCGCTTTCATCAAGCCGATCTCACGCGTTCGCTCGAGGATGGACATGGTCATGGTATTGGCAATACCGATGGCAGCCACCAGCAAGGCGATAGCCCCCACGCCGCCAAAGATGATCTGCAGCACCAGGAAGAAGGAGTT
>DDXM01000063.1:7402-33302 GCA_002347485.1 Anaerolineaceae bacterium UBA2260
GCCATGCCGCGGGTTTCCTTGAGGATGCCCACGACGCGGATATTGATCGTTTTGCGCACTTCCTGCCCATCTGAAGTCCACTTGATGAGCACAGCGCGCAGGTTCTGATCAAGCAGGTCGGGGGGTTCGGTCATCTCCTCGCCAGGCCGCGGGTTGGGGTTGTAGAAATTCTGTGGCACCCACGAGCCGATGACGGCTGTGCCCCTGGTCAGTTCGGTGGTGCCGCGTTCTGCCTCGAGGCCCATATCCGCCAGGTCGGTCAGGTTGACGCCCATGATGTTGCCCCACGACATCAGCTTGCCGAAATACAGCTCCATCGAAGCCTGCATGTAATCGTGGATGATGGTTTGTTTCACGCCGGGGATCGCTTGGATCTCTTCAATAGCAATGGGGGTGAGGTATTTCACCCCGCTATCGCCTCCCATGCCGCCGCCACCACCGCCGCCAGCATTTTCGATATAAGCAACTTCCTGGTAACCGGGGTACACCTCGATGCTGGTCAGGTCGCTGATCCCCCACAGCGACTCGGTGGCGTTCTTCTGCAATCCGACCGCCAGTGAGACCAGCACCACCACGGCGGCAGTGCCGATCACCACACCGATGGCGGTAAGCAGCACGCGGCCTTTGCGGCGCCCTAAGTTGTACAGGATCAGGCTAATCAGGTCAACAAAACGCATGCTTGTTTATCCCTTTGGTATGGCCGGAATGAATTCTTCTTCAATGGGCATTTCTTCGTACACCGGCGGCTCCTCTTTGCCGCTGCCCAGACCGAATAAGCCCTTGAAGAAACGCAGCACTTTCTGCCAGAAGGTTTCCGGCTGTGGTTCTTCGATGACACCTCCATTGGTGCCCTCGCCGCCCATATCCGGCGGCATGTCCATCGCCGGTTGGATCTCGAGATTGATTACCTGCTCAATCACGCGCGGCTGATTGAAATCGTCCGTGTAATTGATCACGATCTTCAATTCCAGCGGTCCCTCCTGGTAAGGGAAGAGATTGGCGTCGAGCGTGAAGTAACCGCCCGGGTCCAGCGCGCCGACCATCAGCACGTTGTTGTACACATCGGCGTTTTCCGCGGTGACCTTCATGTTTCCCAGAACATAGGTCTTCTTGCCCAGGTTGATAATCTGCAGCGGCAGGATGTTGTCCATACCAGCGGTGAACATACCCGGGTCGCGATAGAAACTCACCTCCACCATCGGTAATGAATAGACCAGCAGCGTGATGACCTGGTCATCCACCAGGCGGTTGCCTTTTTCGTCGGTGTAGACAAAGGACAGCTTGAGGGTGTAAGCACCCGGCGCGGCGGTGACGTTCACCACCAGTTGCTGGCTCACCGACATCACGGAGTCCCGGGCGATATCACCCATGAAGACCACGTTGGAGCTTCCGATCGGCGCGAATGTGGTCAGGTCGCCCTGTCCTGCCGGGATTCCTCCCGGCTGCGGGGTACCCGAGTCATCCCCACCCGTTACGCCGCCGCCCACCACCACCGATACGCCCTTGGCGTCAGAGGTACCCAGGTTCTTGACATCCAGTGTGAGGGTAAAAATGGAACCGGGCTGCAGCGGCTCGATATCCGTTTTGTAACCGATCACCACCAGCTGCGGGCGCAGTGGCACATTGGGAGTGGCGGTCGCGGAGCTGCCGCTCCACGCGGGTTCCGTAATCACAACGGAAAGGGTAAAGGTCTCGGTGTACACTGTGCCTAACGCGTCGGAGTAACTCACGGTTGCCCGGATGGGCGCGATATTCGCCCACGCCAGCGCGTCACCGATCAGGAATTTCTGGCTGACCGTCACCGAATTACCCGCGGCAATGGTGCCCGCGGTGCGCACACCGCCGGTCTCACGCGGGAAGAAATCCGCGCCTTCGAAAACCACCACCACGTTGTTCGCCTGTGCCTGCCCGTCATTGCGCAGCGTCACTTGCAGCGTAAACTCGCTGCCGGCGTATAGCTTGGCGCTGCCGGTGTTGTAGGTTGAGATTGTGATCAAGGGACGCCCAGGCACGGAGGTGGCTGATGCTTCCACCTTGGTCGTTAACTGGATGGTCGCGAGCACGGCGTCAGTGCTGTCTTTCACGTAAACGGTGGCCACGTCATTCTGCCCGGTAATCGCGGTTTCAGGAATGGGCACATTGACCACCACCTCCTCGCTGGCGCTGGCCGCGAGGGTAAACTCCGCCGGCACCACCACGGGGGTGCTCCACCCGCCGGTGCTGACCACGCTGATCTTCACGGCTGTGTCTGCCGCTTCATTATTGGTGAGGGTGAGCCTATAGTTCACCGTGGAGCCGGGGACGCCGGACTTGCTGGTTTTTGCAGCGCTGACTGAAACGCTGGCTCCGCGCGGCGCGGCTGCCACTGTGTTAAAGATCAAGCCTGCCGCCAGCAGGCTAACGATACTTAAAGATGAAAGTTTTCTGAACCAATTTTTCATAGTTGTTCACCCTGTTCTTCGATTGATCGAGCCAGGCTTTCCGTGGCCCGTTGATACTCTTCTTCAGATACCACCCGTCCATCAAGCAGGTAAATGGTATCGGTCGCGAACTCGCGCATGCGGGCATCGTGCGTGACCACGATAATGGTCTTACCCGCGCGATTCAGTTCTGCCAGCAGTTTCATGATCGCATAACCGCTGTGACTGTCGAGGTTGCCGGTCGGCTCGTCCGCCAGGATCAGCGGCGGGTCGTTGATCAGCGCACGGGCAATCGCCACGCGCTGCTGCTGCCCGCCGGAGAGCTCGGTCGGGCGGTGGGTGGTGCGGTCGCTCAACCCCACCTTCTCCAGCGCTTCCTGTGACCGGATTTTCCGGTTGGCGCGTGGAACCCTGGCGAAGCGCAGCGGAAACCCCACATTCTCCTCGGCCGGCATGGAGGAAACCAGGTTGAAGGATTGGAAGATGAACCCCACCCGGTTGCGTCTGAACTCCGCCAGCGAGTTTTCATCCATCTTTTCGATCTCATCCTCGCCCACGCGGATCGTGCCCGACGTTGGCCAATCCAGCCCACCGAGCAGGTAAAGCAGGGTGCTCTTACCGGAACCGGACGGACCCATGACCACCGTGAAGGAACCTGGTTGGACGGCCAGGGAAACATCGATTAAAGCGTTAACCGTGGTCTCACCCATGGTGTAGATCTTGGTCAGCCCGCTGGTTTTTACAAATACTTCGTTCGTTAGCGTATCCGTCATGATGAGTGATCCTAGAAGTAGAACCCTCCCTGGAAATTAAGCCCGCTCAACGCGGAAGAAAGCAAGCCAGGAATGGCAGCGAGGAAGAGCAGGATCAGCACGGAGATCAAGGTCGCCGCCACGGCCTTCGTGCGGGTGAGACCGGAGAGCTGAACCGCGCCAAGGATGAGCAAAACAACCTGAAAGACAAAATAGATATCGATGAAACCCAACAGACTCCTGAAGTAAGCCCCCGCGCCGCTCGCTTCACTGTCGATGAACCCCGCCAGACCTGGCGCGGAGATGAGGGAACGGGAGAACAACATCACCCCGATCTGCACCAGCATGCGGATGGCGAGCGGCAGCATCGACCAGCCCACCAGGTTGTACGAGCGGGTGCTGCTGGCGCGGCTGCCCGCCAGGGTGAGCGAAAGGTAGAGGATGATGCTGAGCAGGAACCACGGCACCCAAATCTTGAGCCATCCTGAAAGCAGCGGGAAGACGTACAGGAAGAGCGGGGAGGTCTGGTTGGCCTGCGCCTGGTAGTATTGTTCCTGCATCTCAGGCGAGTAATACTGGAAATCCGGAGGCAGCTCGGCACCCATCTGGCTCTGCATGCGCTGGATGGGGGCGGCGATGAGCACAGCCAGCAGCGTCAGCACTGAGAGGACGAGCAGCGGGGTCAGCCACACCGGTTTTTCCTGCGCCACGATCTCTCCGGTCGTCTTCACCGGCCGGAGGAAGAGCGGCAGGACCCACTTAAAATTCAAGGTCAGTTTTTTGGATTTATTACCATTGTGATTCAATGCCACGGCGCACCTCGTTTTTTCAGGTTCTTCTGCTAATAGACGTCCTTATCATACAACAAGTTCCTTGTTTTAACGGGCTCCTCATTGAGGGAATGCTATAATGCGCGCAGAGGTGATAAGATGCGCATCAAGATCGGTGTGGAGAATAATTACGAGGGAAGATCTCTCGCCTGGGTGCTGGATTACCCGGGTTGTTTCGCCTACGGCGCTGATGGAAGCGAAACCATCCTGCGCGTACCAGAGGCGCTGCTGCGCTACAAGGAGTGGATCGACAGTCACCTGCCGGATTCGTGGATGAAAGACCTGGCGGATTTTGACATCCACCTGGAGGAAAGCTTCGATGTGTTCGCGATCAACGAGAACTACGAGCTTGATCCGGACGGGTACGAGGTGAACGCCTGGTTTCGCCATGACTGGAAACTGCTCAGCGCCGAAGACATCCGCCGGGTGAAGTTGATCCTGGAATGGAGCCGCGCTGACCTGCTTGACCTGGTTGCCAGCCTCAACCCTGATCAATTGGACTGCAAGTTCGAGGATGAGCGTTGGAGCATCAGAGGGGTGCTGGGTCACATCGCCAACGCTGAACACTGGTACCTGGACCGCCTAGGATTGGCTGAAGGCGCGCGCCGCGACCTGCCCGAAGACGTGTTTGAACGCCTGCACTTCGTGCGCCAGCGCATGAACAAGGTGCTGCCTGAACTCGAGGGGCTGCAGAAGGTGGTGGGGGTTGACGGCGAGTTCTGGTCGCCGCGGAAAGTTTTGCGCCGTGCCACGGAGCACGAGATCGATCACATTGATCACATCTTCAAGCTCATCGCGCGGTTGTGAAAGAAAAACGCCTTCCGGTGTGGAGGGCGTTCGTTCTTTTGTTGAACAGGAAGGGCTGCAGATGCCGCTCATTTGACGGACGTGTCAAGCCCGAGCAGGCTGAGGGCCAGGAAAACCAGCCCGAAGAATCCAACCACCACATATACGACAAGTGACATTGCGCACCTCAACAACCCTTCCTGAATAACTCCTGTTCATTAAGTTAAACCCTGATCTGTTCATTTAGTGACAAATCTATAAGTAATACGTACAAGCGGGTTTAAAAGTTCCGCCTAATTTGAATTTAATATTAAATTGATTGTTTACAGAAAAGGAGATCAGTGGGCAAGTGGCCGCGGAAAACCCCGGCCTCCCCGCCGCTCGGCTGCCGTCTGCCACACTCCCGCCACAGGTTTCTGGCAGTACTCGCAGTTACCTTCGTCGGTAATGTGGTATCCGCTTAACCGGTAGCCGCTGCGCAGGATGAGCTTCTGACCGCAGTGCGGGCAAACCGTGTCCTCCAGCGAACCCACGCGCCCCGGCAGGTTACCGGCGTACACGTAGCGCAGCCCAGCCTCCTGGCCAATCTCGGCAGCCCGCTGCAGGGTGGACGCGGGTGTAGGCGGCGCATCTTCATTGTAATCAGGGTGGTAGGCGGTCACATGCCAGGGGATATCAGGGGATACCGAAACCAGGTAGCGCGCGGCTTCCCAGAGTTCATCGTTTGTGTCGTTCATCCCCGGAATGACCAGGGTCACCACCTCCAACCACAACCCCAATTCGCGCACGCGCCGGATGGTATCCAGTACCGGCTGCAGGGTTCCGCCCATTTTTCGGTATTCGCTGTCGCGCATGCTTTTGAGGTCCACCTTGTAAGCATCCAACCAGGGCGCCAGGTATTCCAGCGCTTCGGGGGTGGAGTAGCCGTTGGATACATACGCCGTCTTCAGCCCGCTATCTTTCGCCAGTTTGAAGATCTCGACCGCCCACTCCGTGCTGATGAGCGGCTCATTGTAAGAGGAAGCCACCGCGCTGGCGCCATTATCCACCGCGTATTGCACCAGGCGTTCGGCGGAGATTTGGCTGATGGAGCGCATAGCCGCGTCCGCCCGCGGATCGCGCAGCGCTTGTGAGGAGAACCAGTTCTGGCAGAAGCCGCAATGAAAATTACAGCCCAGCATACCAAAGGTAAGCACCTCGCTGCCTGGAAGAAAGTGGTTGAAGGGTTTTTTCTCCACCGGGTCGATCTGCGCTCCCGCCACGTAGCCTTGCGGGACCATCAAAACGCCATCCCGGTTAAAACGCACCCCGCAGATGCCGCGCCGCCCCGCTTTGATCGTACAGCGGTGGGCGCAGGCGGCGCAGCGCACCACGTCCTCCGCCAGCGTTTCCACCAGGTCCGCCGGCCTTGTAAGGGAATCAAGTATTGAGGAAGTTTGCATGATAGACTCCATTTAAATTATAGCCCGCTATTCCGCGTTTTCAACCCGCCGCGGCGCTGTTATGGTAAACTCCCAGCATATGGATTCCAAGACCATCAACACTCTTGAATTCCCGCGCGTGATCGAGAAACTCGTCGAGTACGCCGCGTTCAGCGCATCCGCCGAACTGGGGCGCGCGCTCAAACCCGCACCGACGCTCAAGGAGACCCTCGAACGCCTGGCTTGCACCACCGAAGCGCGCCTGCTGCTCAGCCTGCGCGCGGATATCGGCGTGGGTGGTTCGCATGACATCCGCCCCCTGGTCAGGCTGGCCGGGCGCGGTGGTGTGCTCACCGAAGCCGAGCTGCTCTCGGTCAGCGGGACGCTGATGTCCGCCCGCGACCTGGCGCGCAATTTTGATAAATTCAAAGAGCGCGCCCCTCACCTGGCGGAGACCGCCGCTCTCTTCCCGCCCCCGCCAGGGATCATTGAAGCCATCTCGCGCTGCATCTCAGATCGCGGAGAGGTGCTGGATAACGCCTCACCAAAGTTGGGCTCGCTGCGCTCCGAGATCAAGGTCTCGCATGACCGCCTGCTCTCGCGCCTGGAACGCATGATCAGCGACAACAGCACGCAGCCCATGCTGCAGGAACCCATCATTACGCAGCGCAACGGGCGCTACGTCATCCCGCTGCGCGCCGAGTTCAAGGGGAAAGTTAAGTCCATCGTGCACGACCAATCCTCCTCCGGCGCGACGCTGTTCGTGGAGCCGCTGGCGGTAGTGGAGCTCAATAACCGCTGGCATGAGCTGCAGCTCGCCGAGCGCGATGAGATCCGGCGCATCCTGGCGGAGCTTTCCGCCAAAGTCGGCGTGGAGGCTGAGGCCATCAGCGGTGTCATCAGCGCTCTGGCGCAATTCGATTTTTACCTCATGTGCGCCAAGTATGCCGAAGATCTGCACGCCAGCGAACCGCTCCTGCATCAGATCAGCCCGCCGCGCAACGCGCACCACCCGGGCACCATCATTAAGCTCTTCAAAGCCCGCCACCCTCTGCTCGACCCAGAGAAGGTCGTGCCAATTGACGTGGACCTCGACCCCGCGACTTTCGCCCTGGTCATCACCGGACCCAACACCGGCGGCAAAACCGTCACGCTCAAGACCGTGGGATTGATGGTGTTAATGGCGCAATGCGGGCTGCATATCCCCGCTGTCTCCGGTTCTGAATTGAGCTTCTTCGACGACATATTCGCCGATATCGGTGACGAGCAGTCCATCGAGCAATCGCTTTCCACCTTTTCCGGTCACATCACCAATATCGTGCGCATCCTGGGTAAAGCGCGCACCAAGACCCTTGTTTTACTCGACGAACTCGGCGCCGGCACTGACCCGCAGGAGGGCTCCGCTCTGGCGCGCGCCATCCTGCTCCACCTGGTTGAGAAACGCGTGCCCTGCCTCATCGCTACCCATTACCCCGAGCTGAAGACGCTGGCGCACGCCACACCCGGCGTGGTCAACGCCAGCATGGAATTCGACCTGAAGACCCTGCGCCCCACTTACCACCTGACCATCGGCATCCCGGGGCGTTCAAACGCGCTGCTTATTGCCCGGCGGCTGGGATTGCCCGAGGAGATCCTCGACAACGCCAAATCCATGATCGATCCTTCGGAACTGGTATCAGACGATCTATTAAATGAAATTCACCATCAACGCGAGGTGGCGCGTAAAGCCCGCTCCTCGGCGGATCGCGACCGCTCGCTTGCCAATAACCTGCGCCAGGAACTGACCGACCGCCTGGAAAACATTGAAGAAGAGCGCCGGGTTGTGCTGGAACAGGCGCGCGAACAGGCAGAGCAGGAACTGGAGCAGCTACGGAAAGAGATCGAAGAGCTGCGGCGCTTATCCCGCCAGGCGCACCAGGCGCAACCAGCGCTCACGGAGATCCAACAGCGCGTGGAAGCGCTGGAAAAGCAAGTTGAAAAGCAGGCGCAACCCGCCGCGCTCGCCCCTGTTGACCAGGTATTGCAGTTAAAGCTGGGCAACAAGGTAAGGTTGCGCACTTTGAAAATGGAAGGCGTAATCAGCGCGGTCAACGCGGAGGATGTGGAAGTGCGCGTGGGCAATCTGCGCGTGCGTGTCAAACCGGATGAGCTTTCTCCTGCGTCCGCAACGTCAGAGAAAATGACCGCCACGCCGGCAGCAGCGCCCGCTTTCACCCGCAAGACCCCCGCGACGCCTTTCCGCCCCACCCCCGGCATGGAGCTGGACCTGCGCGGGATGCGCGCCGACGACGCGCTTGACAGGCTTGACGCCTACCTGCCGGATGCCTATGCCAGCGGCATGCCCTTCGTGCGCATCATCCACGGCAAAGGCACCGGCCGCCTGCGCCAGGTCATCCGCGAGGCGCTGCGGGATTCAACGTACGTATCGACCTATGAAGAAGGCGGCGACAAAGAGGGCGGCGAAGGGGTGACCATCGCCCACCTGAACGAAGAATGAGAAATAAAAAAGGCCGATAGCAGCTCTCCTCAAAGCACTACCGGCCTCATCTCCGCAGCTTCCCTTTAGCTGCGACGCGAATGTCATGTGTGCTTTTATTTATACACCTTTTGTGTTGACACAGCGTTGACATATTTTCGCAATTTATTGCGTAATTTTTGAAACTCCCGTTTTACAAGAGGATATGTCGCGTGATTCTGCATCAGTTCCATTATTTCCTGAATTCTTTTCAACGAGGGTTTTATTGCCGGGTTTCCTGCAGGTGCGAGCTTTAGAATTCGCTCGTAACCAAGCAGTTCCAACCAGATGTTTCCATTTGTGTTCACTGGCATAATCGCCTGCTGGTAGCAGGTAATCGCATCAGCCACATTTCCACCGGTTTCAAACAGAAAAGCTTTCAGCGAGGTTTCAAAGAAATTGACTTGGGGGTTTTGCAACCCGCGCATTTGCTCTAGAATTCCTTTAGCCTCCGCAATAACTTTCCCGGAAAGTTTTCTTCTCAACTCGAATAACAACCTTCCCATCTTCATCGTAGACTCTATTCCTTTAAATCCTTTATTCGCTGCATCTATGATCGCTTCATCGATCCACTTGTGCCCTTCACTTCTCTTGCCCGCGTCTACAAGCGTTACCCCCAGGAAATACTTGCTGAGGGTAGTTTGGAAATTTTTCACCCCTGTGCTGATATTCTCAGAATAATATTCGATCGCCTTTTCCTGGTTTCCCACTGAACGGTAAAAATCTCCCAGTGCTTTCGATGCGTGCATGGATAATTTTTCAGTTTTATAGGGAAGTTCCCGTTTGTATGCCTGATCCGCGAGATACCAGGCGTTATCCAGGTAACCCATTTCCAGGTACGCAAGCGAAGCGGAGATTTCCATCAATGAATGCCAGAACCTCAACTGGAATCTCTCCACGAGCGGCAAAGACTCCTGGTAGATCTTAATTGTTTTTTCCAGATGATCGTTAAAGTACTCACACATCGCTAAAACAGCGTATGCCTGCAATAAAGCTGAACGGCGATTTGCCAGCGAACTCAGGTTGACCATCTCCTCAGCCAGCCCCAGGGCTCTCTTTACCTCGCCCAAATAACATAATGTGGCGCACAACATGGCGAGTATATCGATCCTTACATCGACCAGGTAAGGTTCGTTCAGGTTGGCGGTATAAACCAGGGCTTTTTCGAGCCAATCGCAGCATTCGTTGTAATTATCGAGGCTATAATGAATACTCCCCAATAGAAAAACTGATTTAATCTGCTCAACCCCCATGCCGGTTTCCCTCAGGAACCAGTTGGCTTGACGCAGGTAATCTTCAGCCTGGTCAAATTGGTTATTAAAAAACGCCACTCGACCCAACCCGTTATACGCAGTTCCGATCAAATTGCGATTTTTGGTTACCTCTCCAATTTCGAGGCAAGTCTTGTAGATCTTCTGGCAGGTGGCAACATCATCACGGTCGTAGGCATAATTCCCGAATTCGTTGATCACCTCGTAGACCGTTTGTTCAGGATAAAGCTTAGGCGCTTTCATGATCAGGTCCAACGCTCTCCCATAAAGCCGATAAGTCTCCTCTTTAAGGAATTGGGAGCGCGCATATCTGCCTGCATCCAACCAGGCATTTAACGCGTTGACATGTTCGAGTGCAGTCTCCCAATGCAACGCGACCGCTTCTGAAAATCGCGGGAAATCTCCCCGGCGCTTTTTTAACGCCCGGGCAGCTATGAGGTTTAAATTACGCTTTTTAGCAGGGGAAATTTTTTCCAGGACAATAACGCGTTCAATGTCATGTTTGAATTCATAACCACCAAATGGATGGATTTCATCATTCACCTTCAGGAATCCTTCATTGGTCAGTTCATCCAGGCAGTCAGCCAGTGGTTCGGTCTTTATACCCATCATCTCTTCGATAACATCGGAACAGAATTTTCTACCTAGGACGGCAGCCGCGTGAAGAACTTCCACGGACTCCGGTTCGAATCTATTCACCTTGTCGCGCACCAGGGACACAATACTTTCCGGTGGGATGAAATCATGCTTAGGAAACGAGATTTGATTTCCGCTGGTAATCCATTGGGCGCTTCTCACACATTCCGAAAGGAAATATGGATTCCCACCGGTCAGTATTTGCAGTCGTTGAACATCCTCTTGTCCCGGGACCCTTCCCAAGACCTTTTCGATGAAAATATTGTTTTCTGCATTTGTGAACGGCGGTAAATGAATAGTGATCAATTTTCTCGCCCTGCGTTCACGTTGTAATAATAGATCCAACGGTTTATTTAATACATCCGGAGAAAACGCGATCACCAGTAAACCATAACGTTCGAAGAATCCGTGTTCGACCAGGAAAGCGATCAGTGAGAGGCTCGCCTGGTCCGCCCACATCGCGTCATCCAGGATAAAAAGTAAAGGCCGCCTACTAGCGATAACTTCCAACAAGTGCATGAAGGCAAAAAATACATCTTCCATTAATGGCAGCAAATCGGATTCCGTATTTGGTAAATCGTAGCGCTGATCACCCTGAAGAAAATGATGATAATAATGGTCCAACATCTGTCTTTCGGCTTCAGGCAATCCATACCATTCGTCGTGATGGATCTGGGTGTTAATAGCGTCGACGATTGAGCGAAACCCTACCATCTTGGCCAATGGATGTCCAGCGCAATAGAAAAGCCGCGGTGGAAACGCCTGTTGTGTAAAAAATTGCTTCAACAAACGGGTTTTTCCAATCCCTGCTTCACCTTCCAATAAGACAACGCCGCGGGATCGAAGCGCTTGATTCAACGTATCCAGTTCAGATTCCCTGCCCACGAAAGCAGGCGCTTCCTGCTCAGTGATCGGCCAGAGGGAATCTGTTTTGCCGCTGTGGTCCCGGCTTTGCAATACCTGGTTTTTCAGATCTGAAATCTTTTTAGGAATCGGTTCGCCGCCTCGATTAAATACTCCTTCAATGTATTTTGCGAATGTGATCATCTCATCGATCCTGTCCATGTCGCGCAGGCAGATCAACATCAGAAAGTTTAGTTCCTCGTCCAGCGGTTCTGATTGGAGGGCAACTCCAATCCAGATGATCGCTTCATCGAGATTGCCGGAGGAGATGTAATGGTCGATCAACCGATCGATCGCTTTAAGACGGCTGACATGGTAAGACTGGTTGTGGTAACCCAACCAATCCTCGAAACCTGCTGCATCGGCCAGGGCAGTACCCTGCATTAATGAGATTCCGCGGCATAAAACCAGCGCCTTTTTTAACTCCTGAGCGATCCAATCAGGCAAAGAGCCAGTCGAATTAAACTCGGCGCTGCTCAGCATGGGATTGATGATACTTTGGTAGGTCAGCAGATCGACTTCGATGAGTGAAGGTTCAAGGGAGAGGTAATCGCTTGAAGTGATAATGAGATTCGGGATCCCCAGCTCCAGCCGCAAACGGCTTAAGGCTTCACGCAGTTTTTTTCTCCCCTTTCCCACTTCTTCTCCCGGCCAGAACAGTTCACAAACCTCCGCGCGGGCCACTGGATGAGATTGCGCGGCCAGGTAAAAAAGAAGAGCCCGGTTCAAACGGCGCTTGATCACCACGGGCTGGTTATTAATATAAATTTCAGGAGGTCCCAATAATAGAATTTTTACCGGTCGTTCTTTGCCCCTTGATGGGGGGGTCATGGCAAATCCTCTTGTTTTTGCCGGGCTCTGAGCATAAGCTCCCCTGCGGCTTTCAACCCGGTCTCCCCAACGCTGCCCGCCATTTGCGCCAGTTCGCGCTCCCGCTCGCCGCCGGCCAGTTTTTCCACACCGGTCAGGGTGCGCTCGCCGTACACCTGCTTGCTCACCCGGTAGTGCTCGTCACCGAACGCAGCCAGTTGCGGCAGGTGAGTCACGCACATCACCTGGTGCCGCTTGCCAAGCCGCCACATTTTTTCGCCCACCACAAAACCTACGCGTCCGCCAATTCCCTGGTCGATCTCGTCGAAGATCAGCGTGGGGATGTAATCAGCGTGCGCCAGCACGTTCTTAAGCGCCAGCATTAAACGCGAGGTTTCGCCACCCGAGGCGATCTTCACCAGCGGTTTGAGACCCTCACCGGGGTTGGGTGCGATCAGGAATTCAACCTCATCAATACCCGATTCTTTGAATTCGATCTTCTTCCTGTCGGTTTCATCCGCGAATTGCACCGCGAACTCAGCCCCCTCCAGGCTCAGGTCGTCCAGTTCCGTTTCCACATCCTTCGCCAACTGGAGCGCAGCCTGCCGCCGCTTGAGGCTGAGGGTTTCACCAGCCTGTCTGACCCTCTCCACCACGGCGGCTTCTTCAGCCTGCAGTTCTTCGATGCGCTCCCCGGCATGCTCCACGCGCTCCAATTGCTGACGGGTGGATTCGCCGTACGCGATCACCGCATCAATCGAGCCGCCGTACTTGCGCTTCAACTGGTGAATCACCTCGAGCCGCGTTTCCACTTGCTCGAGACGTTTTGGGTTGAATTCAATGCCGTCCAGGTAACCCCGCAGATCGCGGCTGACCTCGCTCAAGGTGGCGGCAGCCAGCTCCAGCTGCTCTGCAAGCGCCGCCTGACCGGGATCGATGCGCACCAGGGAGGCAAGCGATCTGCCCGCCTGCCCCAGCAGGTCACTGGCAGATGAGGATTCAGGGTTGCCCTCATCCAGCAAGGTGAGTACTTCCTGCGCGGTGGAGGCCAGGGCTTCGGCGTTCGCCAGCCGGTTGCGCTCCTGCGCCAGCTCTTCCTCCTCCCCTGGCTTGAGCTTCGCCGCTTCGATCTCCTGCGCCTGGAAGGTGAGCAATTCACTGCGTTTTTCGGCTTCCTGTTCTAGTTCACGCAGGCTCCTCAACTCGCGCCGGATCTGTTGTAGCTGATGAAACTCACTTTGATAGGCAGCCAGTTCCTGCTCACACGCTGCGAAACGGTCCAGCAGACCGAGGTGTGAACGTACATCCAGCAGGCTGAGATGTTCTGACTGCCCGTGGATATCCACCAGGTAGCCGCCCAATTCCTTTAGTAGACCAACGTTTACGCTGCGACCGTTCACCCGCGCCGCGCTGCGTCCATTCGCGCGGATCTCGCGTCCCAGGGTCAGGTCCGGCTCGCCCTCGTAAAGATCTTCGCGCTCGAGGATGGCTACGATCTGCTCGCGGCTGGTTTCCGGGAGGGTGAACACCGCCTCCAGCACGGCGCGCTCCTCGCTCTGGCGCACCATCGCGCTATCCACGCGGCCGCCTACCAGCGCCAGGAGGGCATCGAGAATAATGGATTTACCCGCGCCCGTCTCGCCAGTGAAGATGAGCAGACCCGCGCCGGGCTGCAGTTCGAGTTCCTGGATGATGGCGAAGTTCTGGATGCGCAGTTCAGTCAGCATGCTTCTTCCTCAGATGCGGATGCCTTTCAAGCGGTAATAGAGCGCGCTCGCAACCAGGGCGGCGTAGACCGCCGGCCATAACAATCCCAACAACCCGCCGCCGAGATTCCCGTAATGATTCAGCCAGGCGAACACCAGGTTCGCCAGCGGGATGATCAGCGCGCCGAGTACAACCGCCACTACCGCGATGATTGGCAGATATTTGGACCTTCTGCGGCGCACCACGAAGCGTACCGCCTCGGCGATGATCATGCCCGCTACAGGGGCAACGAGAATGGTGAAGAATCCGAACAACCCGGCGACGAGGCTGCCCAGGTATGACAGCACACCCGCCGCGAGGAACGCCAGCGGATAATCCCACCAGCGCGCGGTTTCAAAGATCTTCTGCTGCCCTCGCACGCATTCCTTGCAGCGGTACCCGGTGGGGGTCAACACCGCGCAGGACTGGCAAATGGGGCGCTCACAGCGGTTACAGCGTAACAATGTCTCTCGACCAGGGTGAACATAACAAAATAATCGTTGGGGGTCTTCAGTCATTAAAAATCACCAATAGAGGGGTTTTGTTCCATGTAGTTGCTCAGGTTGCGATAGAAGTAGCCGGGGTCCTGGAAGACCACGAACCTGACCGTGAAATCACTGGCGGTCACGGTAACCCGGTCGGAATTGCCAACCAGCACCGGCTCATGCCCATCAACGCTCATCACCGCTCCATGGTCGCTTTGCACGCTGATCTCCACGCTGGCGCCTTCGGGCAGGATGACCGCGCGGTCCATGGAAAGATGCGGCGCGACCGGCACGATGAGGATATTGCGCAACTCCGGCGGCATGATAGGCCCGCCTACCGCCAGCGCGTACGCGGTGGACCCGGTGGGGGTTGACGCGATCAACCCGTCCGCTACGTACCCTGCCAGCGGGTAACCATCCACGGTCGTGTGAATGCGGATGGGACGCACTACCTGCCCGCGCGCCACCACCACCTCGTTGATCACCTGGTGGCTGCCCAGCAGTACATCTTCGCGCCACAGGTCGGCCTTCAGCATCATGCGGTTCTCGATCTTGTACTCCCCCGCCAGCAGGCGCGGCAGGTAACGCTGCCAATCGCCCTGCGAGAGCTGCATCAAGAAGCCAAACTTGCCCAGGTTAATGCCCAGGATAGGAAGCCCATGCGGCGCGGCGAGGTGACCCGCGCGCAACATGGTGCCGTCGCCGCCCAGGGCGATGAGCAGATCATATTCGCCCGCGTTGATGCCATCGCGTAAACGGGGGTCATCTGTGTTGGTCAGCGTGCCGAGTACACCGCGCCGTTTCAACCACGCCTGGATGGTCTTGCCTTCCTCCAGGATATCGGTTGAACCGGAACGCGCAACAATGGCAACCTGCCGGATGGACGCGTCGTGAGCATTCATAGTCTAATAATTATAACGAACTTTACTCAGGCAGGATAATACTTCGATATTGCAATAAACAACCAATCCTGTTAAAAACCGCCGCGAAATCGCGGCGGTTTGATGAAATCACAATTAATCCTCTCCCAACCCAGGGAAGCGTTCAGTGAATTTCTGCAGCGCTTCCTGAAGGTGCTGCTCGCGCAGGCTCAATGTCAGGTCGGCGCGCGTGCGCTCGATGATACCGCGCACCAGGTCGGTCTGCCGGCGCAGCCCGTTGGTGATGGCGTCCGGGTAATCCAGCGTGACAAGGAAGTTGTAAATCTCGTCCATCGTGTTTAGCAGGCGCTCCGCTTCTTCCGAATATCCCTGGCGCAGGATATCCAGGCAGCGGCGGCGTAGTTCACCGATGGTCTCCGCCAGCCCGTTGACATAGGTGGCATATTCGATGCCCAGTTCCTCCGGGCGCGGCAGGGGGCGGTTCTCGATCAACGCGCAGGTGAGGTTGGCCTCGGCAAATTCCTTGATCGCGTCCTGCGTGTACCCGGCGTAATACAACTCGGGATAGGATGCCAGATCGCGCTGCATTTTGAGCACCAGAAGGTGCGCCTCGTTGAGCAATTCAGCGGCTTCTTCACTTTCGCTGCGGTGGATCGCCCGGATGGTGAGCGCGGAAAGCCGGGTAAGGGTGCGCGCCTGCACCAACGTTTCGTCGCGCACGCGCGTCCGCTCATCGTAGATTTTGCGCGTATTCTCGATTAATTCATTAAAATTCTGCATGGTCATTCCGTTTTCGGCGGTTCCGGTGGATGGATGCGCCCGAACAGGTCATTGGCCAGCCCGGAATCTCCCGGCAGGCGGATCTCGCCGAACGCTGTCTCGTAGCGCGCGATGTTTTCTGTCAACGCGCGCAGCAGCAGCTTGGCGCCCACCGGCGAGAGAAGCACGCGCGCCAGCACCGTCATCTGCTTTTGACCGGGCAGCAGGCGGGCAAAGTCCACCGTCAGCTCAGATGGCGTGTGACTGATGCGCGCCATGTTGGAGTAAATCGGCTCCAGGTCATCCGGCAGATCCATCGATGGGATACCCGGAGCCGGGTTCTTGATTTCGCTGTTCATGGTTTCCCGTTAGAAGGGGATATCCTCAGAGGGGGCGATGTCCATTTCCTCTTCCGCCCCGCTTTCGCCTGCGCCTTCAGACTTTTGCGAAAGGAACTTGACTGTATTGGCGGTCACCTCGTATGAGGCTCGCGGTTGACCATCCTGCCCGACCCACGTGCGCGGGCCGCCCGTTTTGGCATCCACAGTTAATCTACCTTCGATCAGTACCAGCTTGCCTTTTTGCAGGAAGTTGTTGCATGTCTCTGCCAGTTTTCCCCAGGCAGTGATACGGAACCACACGGTTTCTTTTACCGGTTTGCCGCTCTGATCGGTGTATTGCCGGTCAGTCGCCACCGAAAAGCTCGTCACAGCTTGTCCGGTGGGAGTAAAGCGCATTTCAGGATCCCTGCCAAGCCTGCCAACTAAGATCAATTTTTGATACATAGCTTCCTCCTTAAGGTAACTTACGTGGTGGTTATGTCTTTACAATCACATTTTACACGAAATCCAACAATCCCATTACGCAAGAATGTTATCCTCCTGCTTTAGGCAGCCCAGCTTGCGTGTCACAAAAATGGTGACCGTCGTAAAGAAGCTGCAGAGGGATTGATGTTATAATTTTCGCTGTGAATTTTATGAAGATCAAGCGCTTTCTCCTCATCGGTTTTGCCATCATGACTATCGGTTCGCTGCTGGCCGTATCTGCGCTGCTCAACACACCAGCCCGCGCCCAGGTGCTCTACTTTACCCCCACGGCCGATGCCAGCGGCGCCATTTACTATATCGTGAAATCAGGTGAAACCTGTGACGGCATCGCGCTTGTCAACAACATCCCGGTAGATACCCTGCGCACGTTGAATGGATTGACCTTTGACCAGTGCCGCTTCCTGCAGGTGGGGCAGAAGCTGCTGCTTGGCACCGTGCCCACCGCGGTGATCACCGCCGGTCCTTCACCCACACCCACTTCCATCCTGCCGACACCCGAACCAGTGAGAGGCACCGGCACAATCTGCATCTTCCTGTTTGATGATGTCAACGGCAACGCCATGGCAGAAGAAGAGGAGGTCACGGGCACAGGCCTGGCCGGCGGCCAGGTGAGCGTCAACCACCAGGGCGGAGAATACGCCAACATCGGCACCACGCTGGGTAACGGGGAAGCTGTGTGCTTTGAGGATATTCCAGAAGGAAGTTACGCCATCAGCATTGCCATCCCCGAAGGCTACAATCCCACTTCCAGCCAGAATGTGATCGTGCAACTAAAGGCTGGCGATACATCGCACATCAACTTCAGCGCACAGGTCAGCGGGCACACCCGGGCGCAGCAGCAGGAAAAGGCGGAAAGCGGCTCGATCCTCATCGCCGTGTTTGGGGCGCTGATCGTACTGGCGGGCGTCGGGGTCGGGTTCTACGCGCGCTACATCCTTAGAAAACACTAAAAAAGGCGACCTGAAGGTCGCCTGATTTTTTTCTTCCACTAATCACGCTGACGATTAATAACCGAAGCGTTCTTCCATCCACACATCAGCGTCGTTGTGGTAGCCGGCCTGCTCCCAAAAACCTGGTTTGTCCACCGCCGAGAACTCGAGCCCGCGCAGCCACTTTGCGCCCTTCCAGAAATAAGGCGTCTTGAGCTGCTTTTTCTCCGGAATCGCCCCCACGATGCCGCGCAGGGGATAGCCATGATCCGGTGTGATCGGCTGCCCTTCATAATGGGTGGCCATCAGGAAGTTCTCCTGCAGCACAACTTCAAGCGGCAGGTTGGAGGTGAAACCAAATTCCGCGTGCTGGATGACAAACCTGGCTTGAGGCTTCACTTTGATCAGCCCGCTGTCGATAAGCGACCTCACAGACACACCCTCCCAGCGGGTATCGAACTTGCTCCAGCGCGTGACGCAGTGAATATCCATCTTCAGTGTCGTACGCGGCAGCTGAGAGAATTCTTCCCAAGTCAGGCGCAGAGGAGTTTCAACCTCACCCCACACCCTAAAATCCCAGGTCTGTGCATCAAAAGGCGGGATTGCGCCATAATGCAGCACGGGGAATTTTTGCGTCAAGGCCTGCCCGGGCGGCAGCCGGCCTTCCTTTTTTACTTTCTCTTCTTCTGCTTTACGTTGAAAAAAGCTGTCCATTTTGGTCACCTCGCCTTGATTATAGCTGACATTACAACCGATTTCAGCGAAATTGGGTAAAAGATGATAAAAATTGACATATTTCGAGTCCGTCGATTACAATTGGCCCATGCTACTTTACCCACCCCGGGTGGATTCCTTTGAAGTGAGGCTGCTCAAGCTGCATCATGACGCGGCCGAACTGGTGGGTGAGCTTTCGATCGATACGGTCCTGGAACGTATCCCGGCGATCGCTCTCAAACGCACCGGCGCCAGCTACGCCGCGGTGGGCACCCTGGATGAGTATGGCAATCTGGACCGCTTCGTCACCGCCGGTATGCCGCGCGCGCAGGTAGAGCAAATGCCCCATCCCCCGCGCGGAGAGGGACTGATCAAAGCCATGATGGATACCCGCTCATCCATCCGCGTCGCCAATATCACCCGCGATCCGCGCCACAGCGGCTTTCCCCCTTCCCACCCTGAAATGACCTCCTTCCTTGGCGTGCCCATTTTCCAGGGCAAGCGCCAGATCGGCATGTTGTACGTCACCGACCGCATCAACGCCCCGGAATTCACCGAAGAAGACCAATTCCTGGCGGAGATCCTCGCGCGTTACGCCGCGACCGCCATTGTCAACGCCAGGCTTTTCCGCGATTACGCCACGCGTGACCGCGCCCTGACACGCCAGAACGAGAACCTGTCGTTGCTGAACCAGCTTGCGTCCACACTGGCCACCGGAACCGAAATAAATGAGATCCTGGACCAGGGGTTAAGTCAACTGGAAGATTACCTGCGGCTCGAAGTGGGCGAGATCTTTCTGATGAGCGAGGATAATAAGCACCTCAACCTGCTCATTCACCACGGCGAGGCGGTCGACAACCTTTGGAAGCGCACGCAATTCGCCCTCGGCGAGAGCACGGTGGGCCGCGCAGCCAAAGGCGAAGTGCCCATTGTGCTGAACCTGACCGATAACGAATACGCTGACCTCAACCCCAAAAACAAGGAGCGCGGCCTGCACCAACTCGCAGTCATTCCCATGAACGGTCGCCGCGGCACGGTTGGGGTGTTGTGCGTGTCCACCTGCCACCCGCAGCCTTTGGAGGAACCTGACGTCCAGTTTGCCAACGCCATCGCCGCGTGGATGGCCACCGCCATCGAGAATATCCGCCTCAATGTGCAAGGGCGCCGCCTGGCTATCCTTGAGGAACGCGACCGCATCGGAATGGATCTGCACGACGGTATCATCCAGTCGATCTACGCGGTAGGGCTCACCCTCGAACACGCCCGTCTGCTGCTCAAGGATGCGCCAGCCCAGGCCGCCAGCCGCATCGAGCAGGCGGTTTCTGACCTCAACAGCACCATCCGCGACATTCGCGCTTACATCCTCGACCTGCGCCCGCGGCAGTTGAAGGATGAGAACATTATCCAGGGCATCAACCGGCTGGTGCAGGAATTCCGCGCCAACACCCTGATCGAAGTCACGCTGACCAGCCCCAAGGAAGGCATCACCAACCTGCCCGAACCGCAAGCGCTGGCGCTTTTCCACATCTGCCAGGAAGCGCTCGCCAACATCGCCAAGCACGCCAAGGCGCGCAATGTGCAGGTCACGTTGTGGACCACCGCCGAACGCGTGCTGCTGGAGGTGCACGATGACGGGCGTGGTTTCGACGCGGAAATGGTCAAGCTGTCCATCGGTCACGGGCTTTCGAACATGAAAACGCGCGCGCTGAACGCCGGCGGCGAGGTGGATATCAGCTCCGAACCCGGCGAGGGCACCACCGTGCTCGCCTGGGTGCCCATCCCTGAACCCGAGTTTCCTGCCGTCGATCGACTTTTTGGTTGAGCCGCCCCCGCGAGTTGCCAGCTTCATCGCTTTGGGCTACAATCCCCCTATGAGTTGGGACCTGCTTGGTCACGAATGGGCTGAAACCCTGCTGCGCACGCACATAGCGCGTAATGACGCACGTCACGCTTACCTTTTCACCGGCGCGCCGGGTGTGGGTAGGCGCAGCCTGGCGCTGGAGTTCGCCAGCGCGCTCAACTGCACCCAAGCGCCAAAACCCGGTGAATACTGCGGCGTGTGTCGCATCTGCAAGCAGACCGCGCGCATGCAACTGCCCGACCTCAGCCTGGTAACGCCGGAGAGCGAGGGCGGCATGATCAAAGTGGGGCAGGTGCGCGAGCTTCAGCATACCCTCTCGCTCACCCCCTACGAAGCCTGTTACCGTATCGCCCTGTTGCTCAATTTTCAACTGGCCAACGTCAACGCGCAGAACGCGCTGCTGAAGACTCTCGAAGAAGCTCCCCCAAGCGTTATCCTTCTGCTCACGGCTGACGCGGCGGATTCACTCCTGCCCACCATCTCCTCGCGCTGCGAGATCCTGCGCCTGCGCCCTGTGCCGGTGGAAACGCTGGAGGAAGCGCTGATGACACGTTGGAACGTTCCCTCCGCTGATGCGCGCCTGTACGCCCACCTGGCCAGCGGCCGCCCCG
This sequence comes from Anaerolineaceae bacterium UBA2260, assembly GCA_002347485.1. Classification (GTDB taxonomy): domain Bacteria; phylum Chloroflexota; class Anaerolineae; order Anaerolineales; family Anaerolineaceae; genus UBA6107. The sequence continues at coordinate 28,560 of DDXM01000063.1, forward strand.
GTCTGGCACGCCAGATGGCTGCCGACCCCACCATGCTGGAGAAGCGCCGCGGCTGGCTGGACGAGTTCCTGCGCCTGCTACCTCTCAACCGCAGGGAGCGCTTCGCCGCTGCCGAGAGTCTGGCGCGCAACCGCGAGCAATTACGCCTGGTGCTGCAGGTATGGCTTTCCTTCACGCGGGATATTCTTCTCACTGCGAACGGGATGGTAAGTAAAGTGGTGAACTTGGATTACGAAAAGGACAGCCGGCGGATCGCCGAAGCGCTGCCATCGCAACGCGCGTTGAAAATGGTCAACACGCTCATCAAGGGGTTGGAGGACCTGGAAGCCAACGCCAACCTGCGCCTGCTGCTGGATACAATTCTGCTCGATATTCCCTGTATCAATTAACTGTTTCGCGCAAGCTGTCCCTTAGGCTGCGTTCCATTTGCTGGAAGGCGGCGCTGTAACGCAGCTCCTCCATGCGCGGTCGGGGGAAATTCACCGCTACATCCTGCGTGATCTGCCCGGGTCGCCGCGTGAAGACCAGCACGCGGTCGGAAAGGAGCAGCGCTTCGGAAATGGAGTGTGTGACCATCACCACCGGGATGCGCTGACCCTGCCAGATGTTGAGAAGCTCCGCCCCCATGCGCTCGCGGGTGAGCGCGTCAAGCGCGCCGAAAGGCTCGTCCAGCAGCAATAGATCGGGTTCCTGGATGAAGGCGCGGGCGATGGCGACGCGCTGCGCCATGCCGCCGGAGAGCTCTGATGGCCAACTGTGACTGAACTCCGTGAGCCCCACCAGCTCGATCATTGCGTCCACGCGTTTTTCGATCTCTGGCGCTGGCACCTGCTGCAGCTCCAGTGGCAAGGCAATGTTCTGCCGCACGGTGCGCCAGGGCATCAGGTTGGCGTATTGGAATACCAATCCCACGCGCGGTTGGCACTCGCAACCGAAAAAGTTGATCTGCCCCTCGCTGGGTTTGAGCAGTCCGGCGATCAACCGCAGCAGGGTGCTTTTGCCGCTGCCCGAAGGACCCAGCACGCACAGGAATTCCTCCTGCCCCAGCGAAAAACTGACGTCCCTGAGCACCTCCAGGTGACCTTTGTTGTCACGGAAGGACATGCCCAGACGCTGGATCTCGAGGAAGCCGTCAGTCATTGATCCACCTTATGGAATGAAGCTGTTGTCGAAAGCTGCGTTGAGGTCAAGCTCAGTTTTTAGCAGCCCCATTTGCAGCAGGATGCGCTGCATATTCTCCCAGGCAAGCGGGTCGGAATAACCCAGACGGTCCGCCCGCCACAACTCGATGGAGGAGCGCAGCACCTGCATCTGCACCTCCTGGTCAGCCTGGGCGAGGTTTTCCACGTACTTTTTACTGATCTCGAAGGCTTCATCGGGATGCTGGATGGTGTAATCAATACCCTTGAGGGTGGCAGTAACCAGCGCGCGTACGAGTTCAGGGTTTTCCTTGAGCGTCTTTTCGTTGGTGATGATGCCATTGGCGACAAGTTCCACCGAGTCGGATGCCCTGAACTCCACGATTTCTTCACCGAGCGCGCGCAACTGGTTGGGCTCGTTGGCGGTGTAAATCACCACCGCGTCATCCTTGTCCGTCATCAACACTTCCACCTGGTTGTACCCGATGGAATCAAGCGTCAGGTCGCTTTCCTTGAGACCGGCGGCGTCGAGCATGGCGACCGCGCCAATGTAGGAAGCACCATATAGTCCCGGCAGTCCTAGTTTTTTACCGCGCAGGTCGGCCAGGCTGGTGATGCCCGAGGAAGACTTGGCGACGATGCCCACGGGGTATTTCTGATACCAGGCCATCACATACACCACGGGCATCTGCTGCGCGCGAGCCAGCAACACCTGCTCGCCGGAAACCACCGCGAACTGCAACTCATTCGTGGCGGTGAGGACGGTGTTGTCATTTTCCATCGAATAGTCGATGCTCACGTCCAGCCCGGCTTCGCGGTAGAAACCTTTATCGATCGCGACATACAGCGGGGCGAATTGCACGTTGGGGATGTAACCCACAGGCAGGCGCACCGGGGTCAATTCCACTGGCGTGGGTTCTGGCGTGGCAGCTGGCGCGCACGCGCTGACCAGGAAGACAAAAAGAAGAAGAATGATGAGAGATGTTTTTTTCATGAAATAACTCCGGGGTTTGTTTTCATCCGCGGTCAGCCGCCTTCCAGCGCGTGGTGCGCTTTTCCGCCAGCATCGCCAGCCCGTAAAGGGAAAGCGCCATCAGGATGAGGGTGATAATGGAAACAAAGACCAGGGCGGTATCGTACTGACCGCGCCCCACGTTAATGAGAAAGCCCAGCCCCTTATCAGAGCCGACGAACTCGCCGACCACTGCGCCAATGACCGAGAGCGCCGCGCCGATGCGCAGACCGCCGAAGAGCACCGGCAGCGCCGCCGGCAGTTCCAGCAGGCGCAGGGTTTGCGCGCGTGTGGCGCGCATTGAGCGCATCAGGTCATACAGGTTGGCGGAGACGGCGCGGAAGCCAATGATGGTGTTGACCATCACCGGGAAGAATACGATAAGCGCGCAGATGAGCACCTTGGAGAAAACGCCGGGCCCGAACCAGATGATGAGCAGCGGCGCGATGGCTACCGTGGGTACCGCCTGGTTAGCCACCAGGTAGGGCGAGAGAACCTTCTCCAGCAGCGGTGATTTGGAAAGAGCGTAGCCCAGCGAGGTCGCCACCAGGCTGCCAGCGAGCAAGCCCAATAGCACTTCGTATAGCGTCACCCAGGCGTGGCGCAGGAGGGTGCCATCGAGCAGCATCTGCATAAACTTCTGCCACACGGCGCGCGGCGCGGGCAGCAGGAAAGCGGGCAGATCGCCCCAGTCGATAACCAGCGACCAGATGCCCACCGTCAGCGCCAGCGAAACGAGCACCAGCCAGCCGTTGTGGCGCGCCAGGAATTCCAGCGTTGGCCGCTCGGGATCAGCAGTGGGCATGTCAGTGTGCCGCAAGTCGTATGTGTTACGCAAAGAAAAAGCCTCGAAACGTGTAATTTTCGGGGCAAGTGAGGCAGGCGCATAAAACTCGCTGCCAGTCTGCTCTTCTTTTATCCGGACTGTACCGTCGACCCCGGAGTTCCACCGGATCCTGCGCGCTGCCGCGCTCGTGGGTTATCACCACCGATCGGGAATTGAGGCTTGCACCTCTCACCCTGCCCCGAAGAAGCGTATTTGATTGAGGGTATTTTATACCTGTGGGGAAGGGATGTCAAGCGAAAACCAGCTACTGTAAGGAAAAGTTGAAAACCGGACTCCTATAAAGGTGAAAAGTGGACAACTGTGTATAACATTGACATAAAGCTCAAAAGCGGACACTTCTCAACTTGGCGATTGGCAAAGTTAAAGAATGGATCATTTTACAGTTGGACCAAATGCGGATCTCGACCAGGTTTGCATCTATAAGATACAGGTGTAACTCCACTGGCTCATGGGGATCAACTTTAGGGATCTCATACTCAAAACCAGCGATAGAGATTTTACGATAGCCATTCAGAATACGAAAATCTGCAAGCAAAAGATGTCCTTTAGGGAGATATAAGGTTTGGGTAAGGTAAAGGGTCGAAAAAGGGATTGCCTTTTGCCTGAGCCTTCTCAAAGCGGATAGCTGGGATTTCACCAGAGGTCGAGTGGACTTGGTGGTAGTTATATCGGTTTACTTCTTCTTTTAGAACAGCTCGAGCTTCTTCGAAAGAAGATATCCCTTCCAGAGCGCAAGTTCTGACTATCCGATCTTGCAGCCAGCGGTATGGGCGTTCGATTTTCCCTTTAGCCTGGGGAGAAAGGGCATAGGTAACGCCCACATTAAGTAAACGCAATACCTGTCGCCACTGAGGATCGACGTCATCAGTTTCAAGAACATGGTTACGCCAGAAACTATCCCGATTCTGAATAAAACGAAACACGCGTAAGTTATCCACGTAATAACGTAACGGAAAACCATTTTCAACCATTACCTTCTGGGCCGCCAGGATATGTGCCCAGGAGATTTCACGTAAAACGAAATCAGCGAACACCAGTTTACGACTGTAATCATCCAACGAGGTGATTAAGGTCCATTTCTCTGTAGCCAGAGGTGACCATAAATGGAGCGAAGCATCGTGTTAAATCATTTCCCCAATAGCTGAGGTGACCACTTGTCGATCATGAACTTTTTGCTTTCGTCGTTGTTTATAACAATCTTCTTCCTTGGCACGCTTGATGATCGTGAGAACGGACACCTTGATCCCGTTAGTTGTCAACCTATCCCGCATTGCGGTGTAGTTATAACTTGTGATGGGCAGCCGTTCATCTTCCACCAGTGCTTTCTCGCGCTTCAATTCTTGCCGAATCGCTTGCTCTTCTTCTGGAGTGATCCGCGCCAGTGATTTTCGATGATACTCAATTGTCATCTTTGCAGGATTGGTTCGAAATTCTTTTAACAATTCAAAAAACCGACTCTTGCTTAACCCCAATAATTCTTGCGCTTCTTCCCGGCGCATTTAACCTTCATTATAATTCCGTAAAATCGCCCTTATTTGGCCATCATCAAATCGCTTGTGAAGTTGAGCCATGATTCCCTCTCTTTCTTGTTTCTTTTATCATAGCGTCCACTTTTCAACTTTAAATCATTTACCTTAAAAAAACTCCCAGTCCACTTTTGAGCTTTATATTGTCCACTTTCCAAGTTTAAATAACATTTATTACTCCTTTTATTACTCCTGACTGTTAGGAAAACTTCAAAAGTG
>DDXM01000009.1 GCA_002347485.1 Anaerolineaceae bacterium UBA2260
GTGATCACTAAGATTATTGCATAGTGCAAAAGGAGCGTCAGCCCGTAACCTGGCTGAGGGATTAAGTTATGGCGTCTAAAAAGAAAGATATCAGACCTGTCATCACATTCGCCTGTGACGAATGCAAGGAACGCAATTATACATCCGAGAAGAACCGCCGCAACGATCCGACAAGGATGGAATTGCAGAAGTATTGCCCGCGGTGTAGAAAGCACACTCTTCACCGCGAGACAAAGTAGGTTGTTGCCTGGCAGGGTGTGAAGAACACCCTGCCGGTATACAGGCCAGTAGCTCAATTGGCAGAGTGCCTGTCTCCAAAACAGGAGGTTGCGGGTTCGATTCCTGCCTGGCCTGCCTGTCGTGAAGAGAAAATCGCCGTCTTGCGGGCGGCGTTTTAAGCTGAAAATAAGGAGTGGTCCATGGCCGATAAGAACTTGAAGCCAAAAAAGGAAAATCGCATCAAGCGCTGGTGGCGTGAAACTGTTGGCGAGCTGCGCAAGGTTACCTGGCCGACTCCGCGTGAAGCCTGGCGTCTGACCAAAATTGTCATCCTCGTGATGCTCATCATGGGCGCAATATTGGGCGGGCTAGACTTTCTCTTCACCACGGTGATCGGTTTAGCTCTGGGGTAAGTTTTTCCCCGGATTAAGGTTTGGTGTTTATGGACGAGATGGACAATTTCAACCAGGAAGAGCTGGAAGGCGTTGAACCTGTAGAAGACGCCTCCTCGAGTCATTTAAATTCAGCTCCCGCCGAACCCTTAGAGTCCGTCCCAGCGCCTTTGGAGGGAGATAGCGAGGATAAACCAGAGCATCTGCCTGAAGAGGGAACGACTGATCGCGCGTGGTACGTGGTCCATTGTTATTCCGGCTACGAGAATAAGGTTCGCTACAACCTCGAGCAGCGCATCGAGACCATGGGCATGAAGGACAAGATCTTTGATGTCGTCATTCCCACACAGGAAGAGATTGAAGTGCGCGATGGAAAACGCCGCACCGTTGAGCGCCATGTTTTCCCCGGCTACGTGCTGGTCAACATGATCCTGACGGAAGAATCCTGGTACGTGGTGCGCAATACCCCGGGTGTGACCGGTTTCGTGGGTATGGGCAATGACCCCACGCCATTGCGCCCCGAGGAAGTGCAGCAGATTTTGCGCCGCATGGAGGCGGAAGCCCCACTGGTCAAGGTCACGTTCAAGATTGGCGAGCGCGTGCGCATCGTGGACGGTCCATTCAACGATTTTCGCGGGATCGTTTCGGAGATCGACATGGAAAAGACCAAAGTTCGCGTGATGGTGAACTTCTTTGGTCGAGAGACACCTGTAGAGTTGGACTTCTTACAGGTGGAGAAGGCATAACCAGGTCGCGAGAGACCTGATTGTGGGAGGGTGGCCCCTAGATCACCCGTTATAACCACCAAGGAGATAAAAGTGGCAAAGAAATTTAAAGCAATCGTACGTTTGCAGATCAAGGCTGGTAAAGCCAATCCTGCACCACCCATTGGTCCAGCCCTCGCCGGGCATGGCATCAATATCATGGCGTTCTGCAAGGAATACAATGCCCGCACCCAGAACCGGGTGGGCGAGATCATTCCTGCGGATATCACCGTTTACACTGACGGTTCGTTCACCTTCGTTCTCAAATCACCGCCTGCCTCTGAACTCTTGAAAAAGGCAGCCGGGGTCGAAAGCGGATCCAAGATTCCTAATCGAGATAAGGTCGGCAAGGTCACCCGCGCCCAGGTGCGTGAGATCGCCGAGATCAAGATGAAGGACATGAACGCTTTGGATATCGAAGGCGCCATGCGCCAAATCGAAGGCACTGCCCGCAACATGGGCATTACCATTGTAGAGAACTAGTTTGTGGGAGGGCGCCTGGCGCCCGTTATTACCACGAAGGAGAAAAAATGGCGAAACACGGTAAGAAATATCTGGAAGCGCTTTCCAAGGTGAACAAGGACGCCACCTATGAACCGCTTGCCGCTGTAACCTTGGCGAAAGAGACTGCGGTTACAAAATTTGATTCAACGATCGAAGTTCACATGCGCATGGGCTTGGATCCCCGCCAGGCTGACCAGCAGGTGCGCGATGTGGTAGTGCTTCCCAATGGATTGGGTAAGACGGTACGCGTTCTGGTGTTCGCGCAAGGCGAAGCCTCAACCAAAGCACAGGAAGCCGGCGCTGATTACGTGGCGGATACTGATGAGATGATCAACAAGATCGCCGCAGGATGGACTGATTTCGATGTGGCCATCGCCACACCGGATATGATGGGCAAAGTTGGCCGCCTGGGTCGCGTGCTGGGTCCCCGCTCATTGATGCCGAACCCGAAAGCCGGCACGGTCTGCCCCGCTGAAGACCTGCCCCGCGTAATCAACGAAGCCAAGGCCGGGCGTGTGGAGTTCAGGCTGGATAAAACCGCCAATATCCACGTTCCGATCGGCAAGGCTTCATTCGAAGCAGACAAGCTCTTCGAAAACTTCACCGCGCTGATGGAAGCGGTCAAGAAAGCGAAACCTTCTGGAGCCAAAGGTTCCTATGTTAAAAAGGTGACTGTGACCTCAACGATGGGCCCCGGCATCAAGGTGGATCCATTGCAGGCTATGAGCATTTCGCTGGAAAAATAGTGGTATAATTGTCCCCGCTGGAAGTTTCTCTTTCAGCGTTCACCCAAGAAAGCCGGTGCCCGAGAGGGCTCAATATCCTGCCGAGGTGAAGACCAGATTCAGTAATTTCTCCCCGATCGGGGATCGAGAATCAGTCTTTGTGCGGTAGAACCGGACAAAGACTGATTATTTTATATCGAAAAGGAAGGAGGAAGATTTCATTGGCCTTTACAAAGAAAGAAAAGGGCGACATGACCGCCCGCTACGAGAAATGGTTGTCTGAATCCCAGGCGCTGTTTGTGCTGGATTATACCAGCATGACCATGAAAGAGGTGGATGCTTTTCGCGCTAAAGCCCGTGAGAACGGCAGCGAAATTCACCTGGTGAAGAATACGCTCTTTGCCCGCGCACTCGAGACCCAGGGATACAAAGTTCCCGATTTCTTTGAAGGGACTTCACTGGTGGGATTCGCGTTCAACGATCCCCCTGCTCTGGCGAAGACCTTCACCGAGTTCATCAAGGGAAGCGAAACCCGCAAGATCAAAGGCGGTTTCCTTGGTAAAGAGATCATATCGGATAAGCAGGTAAAAGCCCTGGCAGACCTGCCGTCGCTGCCCGTGATGCGCGCCACGTTGTTGGGCGTTATCCAGGCTCCTGCGTCCAAGCTTGTCCGCACGCTGGCTGAACCCAGCCGCTCATTGGCGGCTGTCGTAAAAGCCTATTCTGAGAAGGCGCCTGTTGCCGCCTGATCAAAGAGTTACCGCCGGTTCAAACCGGCGCAAAAATAAAAATACATAAACAAACTTAGAAGGAGTTTTGAAATGGCTGATTTAGAAAAAATTGTTGAACAGTTGAGCGGTTTATCTGTTCTCGAAGCTGCAGAGCTTGTAAAATTGCTTGAGGAGAAGTGGGGCGTTTCCGCCGCCGCTCCAGTCGCTGTCGCTGCCGGCCCCGTTGCCGCCGCTGCCGCCGAACCCGAAGAAGAGAAGACAGAGTTCGATGTTGTGCTCAAGGATGCTGGCCCCAAGAAGATCGAGGTCATCAAAGTCATCCGCACTCTCACCAACCTGGGTCTCGTCGAAGCCAAGACCATGGCCGAAACCGCTGGTACCAAGGTTCTCAGCGCGGTTGGCAAAGAAGCCGCCAACGACGCCAAGAAGAAATTGGAAGAAGCCGGCGCTGTTATCGAGCTTGCTTAGTTCCATCTGACAACCAAAAAAATCAGGGAAGGCGATTGCTGACCCTGATTTTTAATTCTAAGACTAACTCATGTAGCATGTGCAGAAGACCGTTTCAACAGTTGCCTGGATGACCTGATCAGCCGGTGATAGAGCCATCCCCAGATGATATCCCTGGTACTGCCCGCGTAATGCCGGAGGATGTGCGTTTGGTGCATTTCAAGTGCATGTCTCAGTTCGTCCAGCGTGCTGCCAACAAATCCAGTAGCTCCGTTGCCTATGCAACGGTAGATGTGGGCATCGCTACTTGCCACCATGCCGATCTCGTGCTCCAGTGCAAAATTTGCTGCCTGGGCATTGCTGTTCGTGCGCAGCAATCCGGCATTAAAAATTTCCATTCCCGAGAGCACCTGACTGGCTTGTGCATCTACCAGCATGGCGTGAATCTTAGTCAGGCTTACGCTTGAGGTAAACCTTGCCCCAGGGTGTGGAACGATGCACGTTCCACCCATTTTTTTCACATACATCAAAGTTTCATAAAGCGGCATGCCTGCGGGTACTTTTTCCCGGATGAAGAGAGCGAGCAGATGACCCTCAGAGGTGCTTACCTCGCTACCGGTTACCACCTGCAATCCATACGCGGGAGCAAGTTTTTCAGCCAGTAAAGCACCGGCAATTTCGTTATGATCGGTGATGGCAATTATGGAAAGATTCGTTTGCTCAGCGGTGTACCTTAAAATGGTTTCGATGTCACTTGTTCCGTCGGAACTGAAGGATGAATGTATATGCAAGTCTGCGTAAGCCATTTTCTCTCCTCTCATCGTTCCATACTACCAGCAGCCAGTTAATCTGATATTAAGGGCGTGTTAACAAAATGTAATGGTTTTAATCCACCCCTTGTCAAAAAAAGAGGGATGGAATATCTTTAAACGCAGGATTCATTTTGGAAAGGGAAAGATTGAGGAGAAATGAGTGTTTTTGACCATCAACGATTAACCGATGAGGTATTCAAGCTCGACGTGGAGCGGATGCGCAAAGGCTGGTACTCAGATAAATATTTCGTCAATATCTCCGCCATGCTGACCGCGTTGGATAAGGAGGGGTATATCTTTCAAGGCGAGGTTCCGGGGCACGTCGCGGGATTTGACCTGAGTGATCTCGATCCCAGCAACCTGGAAGTCGAAATGCAATTCTTCACCCGTCATCCGGGGCAAACGCTCATAGTGGGGGTGGATAAGGCATTGGCGATGTTGCAGGCTTGCACCGGGTATTTTGAGGGGGAGAAGTTCATCAACACCGCTGATCACCTGGAGGTCTGGGCGGTCGAGGATGGATCTTTTGTGCACTACAACGGCGACCCGATGGAGGTGCAACCTGTGATACGGGTGCGCGGACGATACCGGGATTTCGCCATCCTTGAAACCCCCACGCTGGGCATCCTCACCCGCGCCAGTAGGGTTGCGACAAATGTCTATGAAACACTGGAAGCCGCAAATGGCAAGCCCGTGATGTTCTTCCCGGCGCGCTTTGACCTGCACGAGGTGCAGGCGGCGGATGGCTATTCGTACCAGATCGCTGTTCAGCGCTTTAATATGGATTACACCAGCCGGTTGGGGGCATTGATCTCCACAGATGCACAGGGTGACTGGTGGGGAGGGGCGGGAAGTGGCACGGTGGCTCACGCGGCGATCGCCTGCTTCCTGGGGGACACAGCCCAGGCTATGCTTGCCTTTGCTCACACGATCGACCCAACTATAATGCGCATCGCCCTGGTCGATTTCAACAATAAATGCGTGGCGGATTCTCAAAAGACGTGCAAAGCCATGTTTTTTAAATACAAAGAAATGTTGGAGGCTGGCAATGAGGACGAAGCCCGCCGCTACATCCTCAACGGAGTGCGCCTGGATACCAGCGCTTCTCTACGCGACGAATCGGTAGAGTTGCTGGGGGATCCAACGCTGGATCACGGAGTTAATCAACGCCTGGTGGTCAACGTGCGCCATGGCCTGGATATTGCCTGGCAGACGTGGGAGTTATCACCCGAGTGGAAATCGATCGCCGAGGCGTATTGCCACAACGTGAAGATCGTGGTTTCAGGCGGCTTCAACGTGGAACGGATCAAGAAATTCGAAAAACAAGGAGTGCCAGTAGATTATTACGCGGTGGGTTCGGCTTTTTTTGAAAATTATGGTCTGACCAAGATGGATTTTACCGCGGACGTGGTGCGCGTAAAGATCAACGGTGAATGGGTGGATATGGCCAAGGTTGGACGCAAGGCTTGTGATAACCCTGATATGATGAGGGTATGGTAAGGAGTGAAACGATGTTGTTAAAGAATTCAGCCAGTCAATATGCTGGTTTCCTGGAAGAGTGGCTTGAACACTTGCAAGATTACAAGGTAAATACACCTGAACAGACCGCTGTCATGGTCGTGGATATGAACAATGGCTTTTGCAACCAGGGCGCGCTCGCCAGCCCGCGGGTCAACGCCGTCATCTCGCCGATCGTCAGTTTGTTGAGGAAAGCCTGGGCTGGTGGGGTGAGGGAGTTCTACCTGCTTAATGACACGCATGAGCCGGACGCGGTGGAGTTTGCAGCCTTTCCGCCCCACTGCGTCAGGGGCACGGCAGAATCACTGCCTGTGCAGGAGATTCGCAATCTGGAATTTTTTGACCTGATGCATTCGGTTGAAAAAAATTCAATCTCTTCCACTCAGGAGACCGGATTGTTATCAAAGTTACAGGCGCGGCCTGGTTTGAAGGAATTTATCATTGTGGGTAATTGCACCGACCTGTGCGTCTATCAGCTCGCAATGGCGTTGCGGCTTGACGCGAACGCGAGACAGGTCAAAGAACGGAGGATCATTATCCCGGCGGATTGCGTTGCTACCTACGACACGCCAGTGGAACTGGCGAAAGAGCTTGGCGCTGCCCCCCATCCCGGGGATATTATCCACGCTGTCTTTCTGCACCACATGGCATTAAATGCGGTCGATGTTGTGAAGCAAGTTGTTCTCTAACCCGGTAAAAAATCCTTCTTGTAAGGAGGATTTCGAATTTCAACAAGGGTCAGCATTCGCTTGAACGCGTGGACCTGAGTGCGTCCAGCCTGACCTTGTTCTCGTAAGGTTGGATGAAAAGCTCGGAATCAATGGCAGGAATGGGGTGGGGTGATTTCGACTGGATTTCTTCGCGCGTGACCCAACGTTCGACGAGTTTACTGCAGCCGTATTCCTCGCATTGAGTGCAATTGGTGAAACCCTTCTCGATCACGTAGGGTCTCACCGGGAAGCTCTGATCGGTCAGGCGTGGATTTTCAGCCAGGCACCCGTTACAGTAAATTTGCTCAGAGGGGATGCGGAAACCGTAATATTTGAATCATCCATCGCTGAGGATCTGAGGCTTTTCGGGGTGCTCAACAACTTCAGTGCTTACGCCAGGCAAAGGTCGCAGCGGTAACCGCACCTTGAAAGAATTGGTTTCATACTTTTACAATTACGCCGCAACGGACCTGACCTGGCGGATGACCATCACCACCTTGCCCATGATGCGCAGGCTTTTCGGATTCTGCACATAAATTGGTCCCATGTTCGGGTTGGCGGGTTGCAGGCGGATGCGATTGGCTTCCTTGTAGAAGTACTTCAACGTGGTCTCATCCTTATCGTCCAGCCATACAGCCACCATTTCGCCGTTGTTGGCGGAATCGGCCTTCTTCATCACCACGATGTCGCCGTCGTTGACCATCGCGTCCACCATCGAATCGCCGCTCACCTCGAGGGCGAAGAGATCGTTGATATCCTTGGCGGGCAGCAGGCTGCGCGCGATATCCACGCTGGACTCAGCGTCGTAGTAATTGAGATCTGAGGCTGGCATGGGGATCGGCGCGCTGGCAACAATGCGACCAGCAATGGGAATGCTCACCAAGTTCGCGAAGGTTGCGCCCGCGTTCTTGAATGCTTCCGAGACTGTTCCAGTCACCGAAAACCCGGGCTGAGTGGGTTGGAGAACGCGAATGCTGCGCGAAATGTGATTCTCGCGTTCGATCAATCCCATTTCTTGCAGCTGGTTGAGGTAGTAGTCCACCAGCGAGGTGGATTTCACGTTAATACTATCCCCGATTTGGCGGATGGAAGGGGAATAGCCATTCGTGTTTTGAAACTTGGTCAGGAATTCCATGATCTTGCGATGTCGTTCACTGAGACCGGATTGTCTGCGTGCCATGACTGCCTCCTAAATCGTAATATCGGTCATTTGTACTACTATAATACACGAACATTTGTTCAATGTCAAGAACGATTTTGAAGCGATTTCTAGCAGCGCAGCGCATCAATGGTATAATATTGGCGAATACTCCCCAGGAGTATATATCAATCAGGAGTCAACTATGCCGTTGTATGAATATGTTTGCCCGGATTGCGGGCAGGAATTTGAGAAAAGGATGAGTTTTTCGCAGGCTTCAGAAACCCCCGCGTGCCCGAATTGCAACGGCACCAATACCCGCAAGAAGATCTCCCTGTTCTCCTCCTCTGGTTCCTCCGGCAGTTCACTAGGTTCATCCAGTTGCGGGTCGGGATCCGGCGGTTTCACCTGAGCGGGTTAATCATCCTGCGTGCCAGGAATTACAATGAATATTCGAACAGAAGAGCAAAAAAGACAATTGCAAAATCGCATCAACCGCCTTGAAGGGCAGTTACGCGGGATTTCGCGCATGATCGCGGAAGAACGGGAATGCGGAGAAGTGCTGCAGCAACTCACCGCGGCGCGTTCAGCTTTGCAAGTGACGATCGAGGTCTTCCTGGAGGAAATGGTCAGGGACTGCTTGATCGAGGACGGCATCGATCCTGACACCCGGCGCAAGCTGGCGGGTGAGATGCTGGCGATCGTGCGCAAAGTTTAATTCAGGAATGGAGAGGAAGATGAGTTCAGCATCAGTAAAATGGATCGGTGGAAAACAGTTTGTCGGCATCGACTCAACCAAACATTCGGTGGTGCTTTCGACCGTTGATGAGGGTGTGGGTATGAAGCCTTCTGAGTTACTGCTGGTGGCGCTGGCCGCCTGCACCGCGGTGGACACGGTAGAAATTCTCAACAAGAAACGCCTTGGATTGTCCTCGCTCGAAATCAGCGTGGAAGCGGAGCAGGAGAAGGATCCCCCGTGGACCTTCCGTAAGATCCATCTCACGTACCGCCTGCAGGGCGAGCGGCTGACCGAAAAGGATGTCGCCCAGGCGATCGAACTTTCGGAGGAGAAATACTGCTCAGTGGCTTCCACTTTGCGCGGTGAGGCGGAGATCACCACGTCGTTCGAGATTATCGGGTAATTACTTTAACATGCTCATCCGATCAGCTCTCGGCTGGCCGGATATTGCTTTAACTCTTAAAAGATGTATCATAAAAGAGAGTCACCAATTTATGTGGGCGTCATTCCGTAGGAGGTGGGAGATGATCCATCCACTGGTTGCTCAATTGTATTTCACCCGCAACGAATGGCTGCGCGGGCTCGAGGGGGTCACAGTAACTGAAGCTGCCAAACACGTGGGACCGATGAACTGCATCAGCTGGATTGTGGGGCATTTGGCGTGGCAAGAGCAGAAATACTGGCTCGAACTCGCCCAGGGTAAGATCCTCTATCCCGATCTGAATACCAGGTTCGCTTACAGCTCGCCCAAGAGCACCCCTTCTCAAACTGAAGTGCTCAATATGTGGCTGGAGGTTACCAGGCTTTCCCGCACCTTCCTCGATAAGTTGACCAGCGCAGACCTGCAGGAGGAGTTGCGCCGCCATGGCAAGTCGGTCGGTCAGAACCTGGGCACCGCGATGTTGAGGTTGACCTACCACTACTGGTATCACATTGGCGAAGTGCAGGCCATCCGGCAGATGCTGGGGCATCACAACCTGCCCGAGTTTGTGGGCGAGATCGAGCAGCAAGCGCCGTACCGCAGCGAGTATGGAGCCTGAATTTACGCTCTTTCTATGTGGATTAAGCGGGGGAATGGTTGAGTTAAAAGGTTAATTGCCAGTACCCCACATCCAGCCAGCGCTCGAACTTGAAACCCACCTCGGTAAAGTGCGCGACTTTCTTGAACCCGAGTTTCTCATGCAGCGCCACGCTGGCCGGGTTGGGGATGGTGATCACCCCGATGACGGCGTGAATGCCCGACTTGCGCAAATGATCCATCAGCGCGAAGTACAGCAATTTCCCATACCCCCTTCCAGTAATTCCCTGTTGCAGGTAAATCGTGGACTCGGATGTGAACCTGTAGGCAGGGCGCTCGCGCCAGCGTGACGCGTAGGCGTAACCCACCAACGAGTCATCAACCTCTGCAACCAGCCAGGGATACCCCAGAGATCGCACGCTGACCATCCGCTTTTGAATTTCAGCGGTTGACACAGGTTCTTCCTCGAAGGTGATCGTGGAATCGGTGATGTAGGGGTTGTAGATCGCGGCAATGCCCGGCGCGTCCAGGTCCGTCGCGGAGCGAATGTTCAATTTTTCCATGCCGCATAGTATAGGCTCACCACCCCGCGCTGTCAAATCGATCCGCCCGCGGATTCCGCGGGCGGTAAAGAAGACAGATAGGATTGTCGAAGGTTACGGGGTTAAGGTTTTTGCAACGCCAGCGCGACCCAGTCGCCGACCTGGCGCTGTTCAACGTAGTGCAGCCCATGAGATTCACCCGCCGCGCGCACACCATCAGCCTGCTCAGCGAGGATGCCTGCCACGACGATCGTCCCGCCGGGTTCCACCAGGTCAGCCATGCCGGCGTCAAAGAGCCGGATGAGCACCGGGGCGAGAATGTTCGCCAACACCAGCGGCGCGTGCCTGATCGAGAAATTACCGGCCTTTACCTCCGCGATCGATCCCAGACCGGTTTCGATGAGGTCTTCCACGCCGTTCACCTGGCTGTTTTCACGTGTGGATTTGACCGCCGCGGCGTCGATATCCACGCTCAGTGCGTGGCTGGCGCCGAGTTTTAGCGCAGCGATGGACAGGATGCCTGATCCGCAACCCACATCGATCACCGCTTTATCGCTTCGCGTGTAGGTTTCGATCAGCTCCAGGCACAACTGGGTGGAGGGATGCGTGCCGGTGCCGAACGCCATGCTCGGGTCGATCTTCACTGCCACGCGGCTCATATCCTGCTGCTTCACCCAGGCTGGCAGCACCAGCAGCTTTTCGCCGATGGGGATGGGGTGGTAATGATCTTTCCAGGCGTTCATCCAATTCTCATCCGCGATCTCGGTGTACTGGGGTGCTGGCAGCTCACGGATGGCGCTCAGGTGCCATAAGGCTTCCTCGAGCTTGCGGCGATTTTCCTCCACCTGCTCATCGATGACCAGGTAGCCGTACACCTTTACCGGTCCATAGGGCGTACCTTCGTCTTCGGCGCTGTTGTACTTCACATTGCTTTCCACCACCACACCGCCGCTGGTAAAGCGATCGAGCACTTCGGAGACCGCTTCTGCCAGTTCGCCGTCCACGGTCAGGGATACCTGCAGCCATTTCGCGTCAGCCACCGAACATCTCTTTCAACGACTCAAAAAAACCTTTTTCCTGCGGCTTTACCTCGGTGCCCATGGATTTTGCCAGGGCTTCGAAATGCGCGCGCTGTTCCTCGGTCAAGCGCGTGGGGATCTCCACGTTGAGGATCACCTGCTGGTCGCCACGTTGATTCGAGCGCAGAATGGGGCTGCCTTTGCCGCGCAGGGTAAACACCTTGCCCGGTTGAGTTCCGGCGGGGATCTTTAACTTGGCGGGACCGTCCACCGTGGGCACTTCGATCTCTGCGCCCAGTGAAGCCTGCGCCACATTAACATTCAGATCGAGCAGGATATCGTTACCCCTGCGCCGGAAGAATTTATGTTCTTTCACCTTGACTTCGATGTACAGGTTGCCGGTCGGGCCGCCGTTGATCCCCGGCTGCCCCTCGCCTGCCAGGCGGATCTGCGTGCCGCTATCCACGCCGGCGGGAATGGCGACCTTCTTGACGCGCGTCTTGCGTTCGAGACCTCTTCCGCGGCAGGTATGGCAGGGGGTATCGACGATCTCGCCGCGCCCGTTGCACACCGGGCAGGTGGTCACCTGTACCATCGATCCCAGGAAGGTCTGGCGTACCTGGCGCACTTCTCCGCGTCCGCCGCATTGGGTGCATTTCGCAGGATGGGTGCCGGGTTCTGCACCGCTGCCGCGGCAGGTTTCGCACAATTCATCGCGCGTGATCTCCACGTCCTTCTCCACGCCAAAGATGGCTTCTTCGAAGGAGAGGGTGACCGTGTAAGCCAGGTCCTGGCCGCGCCGCGGGGCGTTCTGGCGCTGGCGCGACGCGCCGGTAGCGAAGCCGAAGAATTCGCCAAAAATATCCGCGAAGTCCATCGTGGACCAGTCAGGCACGCCGCCAGTGTTGTTCACCCCGGCGAATCCGAACTGGTCGTAGGCGCGGCGTTTTTCAGCGTCTGATAGCACCGCGTAGGCTTCGTTGATCTCCTTGAATTTCTCTTCTGCGTCGGGTTCTTTGTTCATATCCGGGTGATACTTGCGCGCCAGCGAGCGGAAGGCTGATTTCAGCTCTTCCGCCGACGCGTTGCGGTTCACACCCAGCACTTCGTAATAGTCACGTTTGGTCATGCGCAATCCTTCGCTATCAGGTACGTTTTATGGGGCGCTGGGTTTTCTCGACCCTCGCGCCCCGCTGATTATACCTGCATCGATCGCTTGCGATCAGATCGATTTGAATTCGCCATCTACCACATCACCGGCATCCCCTTCGGGCGGAGTGCCGCCAGCGTTTGGGTCAGCCTGGTTCGCCCCGTCCTGCGGATTCGCTCCGGGCTGCTGGTACATGCTGGCGCCAACCTTCTGGATGGTCTGACCCAGCGCGTCGGTGGCAGTGCGGATGCGTTCCGCGTCATCTTCGTTCATGATCCCGCGCAGGCTGCTGATCCCGTCTTCGACCTCTTTCTTGATGTCGCCGGGGACCTTGTCGCCATTATCCTTCAATAATTTTTCTGCGGTGTAAATGGTGTTATCCGCGTTGTTGCGCACCTCCACCAGTTCCTTGCGTTTGCGATCAACCTCAGCGTTGGCTTCTGCGTCGCGCTTCATCTTCTCGATCTCTGATTCAGAGAGACCGCTGGACGCAGTGATGGTAATGTGTTGGGAGCGGTTGGAGGCTTTATCCAAGGCTGTCACGTTGAGAATGCCGTTGGCGTCGATATCGAAGGTCACTTCGATCNNNGGTGGTGTTGCGCTCGATGAGCGGAGTGCTGACTCCGCCCAGAGTTTCCACAGATAGGGTCAACGGCGTGACGTCCAGCAAGAGGATATCCTTCACATCTCCGCCCAGCACGCCCGCCTGGATCGCCGCACCGATCGC
>DDXM01000029.1:0-17221 GCA_002347485.1 Anaerolineaceae bacterium UBA2260
GTCGGCGCCGTAATAGCGCCCGTAATACATATTGGTCGCTTTGGTCGTCTCGGCAAAACGGATCAGGCTGCCAGAGCCGTCCGGGATGAACATATACCCCGGCGTGACGGCATTACGGGTGTAGCCCAGGAACGGATAAACGTGCACCTGTCCAAGCTTGTAGGCCGGGTCTGCTTCCTGGATGGTGTCAAAGGGGATCTCAACGCTGACACCGGCATCTTCCAGCATGACGCGCAGCAGCAGCGAGATGGATGGATCGGGGAAGGTGACCGTAGCCTCAAAACCCTGGCCGGTGGGGTTGAACTGGATGACCGGCTCGGAATTGGTGATGGATAAGCGCTCAGATGCGGCTTTTTCATCCAGGTAATCGATGCTGATGCCACTGGAGGCAAAGGCTGTCCATGTCCTGTTCAACTGGTCGCCGTCGATCTTTTCATCGAGGTTGGAATGCCAGATGTATCCGCTGCGCCGGTCGACGACCTTGAACGCCAGCGAAGCCCGGTTAGCATACAACTGATAATTGGCGTTCTCGCCCACCAGCTCGTATGTATCCGGGATTTCCTGGCCGAGCTGCCCGGCGGGGCGGGATGCCTGCAAGCCGCCATGCGCTTTGACTGCCTGCGGTACGGGAACTAACCCCAGAACCATCAGGAGCGTGATCAAAACCTGGAGGAGTAAACGTTTTTTAGCCACGTAGTCTGACCTCCTGGACAATCGCCGAGATAAAATCGAACAACTGGTTGAACAGCACGTAAAGGATGTAACCGGTCAGGACAAACAGCGCCATCGTGAAGATGGTGGTGAGCACGTTACGCACTGTTTCCCAGAAGGAATAGTTTTGGATCTCCTTGACCATGATGAACAGCATCAGGCCTGTCCACGCCCACATAATGTTCATCGAGAACGAGTAGAGAAATGCTTCATTCAGTGTTAAGACATTCGTCAACAGCGCGATGGGCAGCACGAACAATGCATAGGGGAAAAGGCTGTAGGCGCTGCCGATGATCACATCGCGTACACGTCCTTCCCCGTCGCTAATGGTGGAGATCAGATAGTTGGCTGCGTTCCACAGGACGATCAGCAGCAATGTCATCACGATCTCGTTGCCCACCGGGACAAACGCCACGTCCGGGTAGGGGCTGAAGACGAAGCCGGTCAGGTACAGGCTGAGCACGCGCACCGTCACCACCCACACATAGATGATCCCGGCAAACAACAGGCTGCCGCGTTCTTTCTTTTTGATGTAAAAGAAGCTGTCGGCGGGCTGCTTGATGAAGCGGAACATGAAGACAAAGTCATCGATCAGCTTGATGTGCGACAGCCCGTGCAGCCAGTTGCGCACAGGATCCAGCCAGCGGTAGCGCTTGTCCAACCGTCCGACAACCACCGAGCCCAGCCACAATCCGGCAATCCAGAGGATGGCCGAGGTGAGCGAGCGTTGCAGGGCTTGGTTGCGCAGCTCCCAATAGGCTTGCGAGTAGCCGCTTCGGTCCTCGGCATAGCGGTAATAAGTCAGTGCTTCGGTGTAATTGCGGTCTTTATAGTAGGCATCCGCGATGGCCTGGTACGCCATAATGTAAGAACCATTGGCGTTCAGCACCTGTTCAAAAAACGGCTTGGCATCCTGGTAATAGCCTTCCATGTACAGAGTGACGCCGTCGTGCACCTGCCGGGCAAATGCCGTAGTTTGATAAGTGACGATGGCATTCTTATCCTTGTCCAGCACGTAGATGAATTCGCCGTAGCGCACAATGGCTGCCGGATTGCGCAACGTGCCCAGGCGCTGGTCGCCTTTGTCCTGCGCACCAAACACAAACAGCAGGGTTCCGCTCAGGTCGTATTCGTAAATCTGACCGTTCGCGTCCACCACCAGCACCAATCCGGTATCGCTGACATCGATGTCGCGGAAAGTGGTGGAGCCAAATGTTTCCGGGAAGATATTCTTGCCAGAAATGGTGAACTTGCGGATGCTCTTGAAGCGGTCAGTGCCGGCCGTTATGGTGTAGACCATGGCTTGACGGTCGATGGCAATATTCGAAGGAGAAGCCGCCTCGTTCTTCACAAACTGATCGAGCTGCTCTTTGGTCAAAAACAACCGCTGCGCGATCATCTTGAACGACATGGTGGCTGTGTTAGCGCCAAAGTAGCCGATAAAATTACCATCGGTGTTGAGCTGGACGATGCCGTCAGCCGAGCCTTCGCTGATCACATACAGGTTCTTGCGGGCGTCCACTGCAATCTTGCGTGGCAGGAAATCGCGATTCTTGCCAAACAGCGGTTCGGTCGGTCGGCCTATTTCTTTGAGCAAATTTCCGTCCGCGTCAAAGATGAAGACCTTGTTCTGCTTTGCGTCGGCCACGTATAGCACGCCGTCTTCATCCACAAACAAACCGGTCGGCCCCTCAAGAACATCTTCGCCATAGGTGGCTACGACTTCGAAATTTTCCAGCCGGACAATCCGCCCGTTGCCGGTGTCGGCAATGTATAGCGTGCCATCCGGCATCACCACCATTTCTTCGGCGGCGGAGATGGGCAAATCCACCTCCGCGGCCGGGCTGTAGGCATCCTGGGTCATGGTGAGAACGCCACCCGGCCCCTGTGCCCAGGTCGTATAAGGAGATTCTGCGCTGACTTTTAAGGGCGTCAGCAAGAGAATAGCAACGACAGAAATGAGCAGGAGAATCTTTTTTATCATTTGAGACCCGAATGAGCCATTGTGCTCATTACTTGACTCTGCAGGAAGAAAAAGATGATCAGGTTGGGCAAAAACATAATAAGTGAGGCTGCAGCGGCGATTCCCTGGCCAGCGACAGTGTTCGCACCGGCCGAAGTGGAGGTGAGCGTAGTGAGGTAAAAAGCAAAGGTCTTCAAACTTTCATCGTTGATAAAAAGGGAGGAGGTGTCCGCGTTATTCCAGGTCGCCTGGAAGGTGAGGATGGCAATGGTAGCGATGGCTGGTTTGATCATTGGCAAGATGATCTGGAAGTAGATATACAGATCGTTAGCGCCATCGATACGGGCAGCTTCAATGATCTCGT
Organism: Anaerolineaceae bacterium UBA2260; assembly: GCA_002347485.1. Lineage (GTDB taxonomy): Bacteria > Chloroflexota > Anaerolineae > Anaerolineales > Anaerolineaceae > UBA6107. The sequence continues at coordinate 3,039 of DDXM01000029.1, forward strand.
CGGGGATGCCGTCGATGAACTGCTTGATCAGGAATAACCCCACTGGCATCGCCAGCGCCGGCAACACATGCACCCAGAAGGTGTCCATCAATCCCAATTTTTGGATGATTAGAAAGCGCGGGATGGTGACCGCGATGGGAACAAACATGAGTGCCACGGTGTTGATGGCAAACAATGCCTTCTTGAGTTTGAAGCGCTTTTTCGATAGCGCATAGGCCGCGGTCGAGGACACCAGGATGGAAGCGACAATGGTCACGCTGGTAATGATGATGCTGTTAAACAGGTAGCGGCTGACCGGTACGCCCGAACTGGACATCTTCGAGAACAGGTCAATGAAGTTCTTGAAGGTGGGATTGATGACAAAGAAACGCGGCGGGTAAGCGAACAACTCATCTGGCGGCTTGAAGGCGTGCGAAAAGATGAACGCCATCGGCAGCAACATGAACAACGCCAGCGGCAGCAGGATTAAGTAAAACTTGATCTGGCTGGGATGGTAACCCTTGGGATTGATGCCACTGTAATGGATCCCGGAGTGTCGTTTGCGTTTGAAAATGCTCATAGTCTCACCTACTCGTTGCTGCCGAATAAGCTGTTGGCAACTCTGGCGAAAAGCAGCACCATCAGCAGCAGCACCACCGAAACCGCTGCCGCATAGCCCATCTCATAGCGCAAAAAGCCGTAGTCTTCAATATGGTTGACGATCAACTGTCCAGCATATTGCGGCGTAGGGTTGGCGCCGGAAAGCGTGACCCCAATGGCGCCTGCCTGGAAGGTGGCGACGATCGCCATCACCGCGCCGAACAGCATTTGTGGCCGCATCGACGGGATGGTGATGTAGATGATTTCCTGGAAGCGGTTGCTGATCCCGTCCAACGACCCAGCCTCGTACATCTCTGGGTTGATCTCTAGGATGCCGGCCAGCATGGCCAGGAAGCCCACACCCATGCTGCTCCACAGCGTGACGATGATCATGATGGGCATCAAGTACTGCGGCGATTGCAGCCACTGGATGGGTTCCTGGATAAGGTTGTAATTGAGCATCAGGCTGTTCAGGTAGCCGTTTTGATCGCCGCTGAAGATAGTCAACCACACCACCGACATAGCCACGCTCGAAGTCATCGAGGGCGAGTAAAGAATGAGCGCCATAATGGTGCGTGGCAGCTTAGGCAATTGCGCCAGCATCCAGGCCAGTATGAACGACAGGATGTATCCGCCCGGGCCAACGATCACTGCGAATTCGATCGTGTTGGGCAAGACGTACTTCATGAAGATGTCGTCCTGGGTAAGCAGCGTGACGTAGTTTTTCAACCCGATGAACTTGGGGAACTGGATGGTGTCGAACAGCGTGAAGGAGAGCAGTCCGGCCACCAGCACGGGTACCACGATGAAGATGATGAACATTAATGCATACCCGGAAATGAAACCGTACGCGCTCCCCTCTTTGGTGAGCCAAAGTTTAAATTTCGATTCGCGCTGAATGTGGTTATTGACCATTTTTACCCATCCAGTTCTCGACTGTTTCAATCGTGGGAATCTTGAATTCCTTCATCTTCACGCCGTTTTGCAGGTAGCCGAACTCTTCTAACTTGCGAGTGATTTCGCGGTTGATTATGGTGATCGATTCGTCGATGGCCACCCGGGGGTTAACGCCGTCGAAGACGATCTTGTTCCAGGCGTTGCTCAGCTCGCGTTCCTGCATGTAGCTCCCGGGCAGCTTGACCGGTTCCTGCAGCCACTTCCACTGCTCCAGGATCACCTCGCGGTGGTGTTCGGGGATGGGCGAATACTGGAACGCTTCCAAATTGGCCGAGTTCCACAGGTACTCCAGACCGTAGTTGAGGATGAGCTGTTGCTGGAAATCGATCTGGGTCTCGGTGGACATCCACCACTTCATAAACTCCCAGGATTCCTCGGGCTTGTCGGTGGATCCAAACATGATGCAAGCCTGCGCCGAGCCGGTGGCGTAGCGTAGTTCCCTGCCGTCAGGCAGCACCGTGGCCGGGTACAGGTCGATATCCCACAACCCGGCGATCTCCGGCGCGGCGGTGAGCAGCTTGATGTAGGTTTCAAAGTTGGAAACGCCGATCGGCAGGCTTCCGTAGCGGAAGCTGTCATAAAAATTGGAGGTCGTCAGCGGCATGCCGTAGATGGTGAAGCTCTCGGCCATGAATTTGATCGCCTGGATGGCCTCGTCGCTGCCCAGCCCGGTTTGAAAGCCGTCGTCGCTGTACAGTTCTGCACCGTAATTGAAGATATAAGGCGCAGTCATCAGGTATGGCTTGGAGCCGCTACCGCTGGAAAGCGGGGTGTTATAGTTCATGCCTTGGCGCTGCAGTTCCGGCAGAATTTCAATGACCTCCTGCCAGGTGCGCGGGATGGGAATGCCCAACGACTCCATGATGTCTTTGCGGTAGAAGGTCACCCAGAAGTCCTGCGTTTCGGGGATGGCGTAGACCGAATCGTTGATGATATAGCTAAGCAGCGAACCGGGGGAATAGATGTGGATGAACGCATCAAAATCCGGGAAGCTGCGCAGGTCCTTCAGCGCATTGCGCACGGCCAGCTCATAGGGCTGATTGGTGCTGACGCCCAGGGCCACGTCAGGCTGAATGCCGGCTGCGTTTGCCAGCACCAGCTTGGATTCGTTCGGCATGATCGAAAATTTGACGCGAATGCCGGTATCCGGCGTAAAGCGCTCGTCCGTCATCGTNNGCCGGAACGAATAGAAGAAGCGTTTGATGCCATCGACAAAGGAGGTCACAAATGGCACCTGAACCTGCCCGGGGGCCGAGTCAGGCGAGTGTACGTAGACTTTATCCAATGCCAACGGCTGGCCCTGCAGCAGCGGCAGCACGTTACCTAGCAGTTGGGCGGCTGAACCAGAGCCTTCGGAGAACCGGTTCATCCGGGAGGGGATCTTATCGGGGTCGGCGGCCAAAAAGCGGATGTTATCGATCGCCATCTGATAAGAGAGCACTTCCTGTGAACCGCCGCCCTGGTTAATCGATTCGAGCATATACAGGTCTTGTTCCAGGTCTACCGCAATGGCAAGCAACTGGTCTTTGATATCCGGGATGTAATCGGAGATGACCCATTCCTTGAACTGGTCGGCCTGGTTGCCGGTGAGCTTTTTTATCTCCAGCGAGAGTACGTTGATATCGATCAAGACCTTTTTAATTTTTTCTATGGCCGAGTTGTAAGGCGCATCATTGGCTTCGATGCCGAGGACGTGCCTGCCCTGGGTCAGGTAAATTTTGAACGGTGTATCGCCGCCCAGGGTGATGTTGGCCCACTGCGTGGAATATGGGAATGGGATTTGGTCCAGTTCGTCGTATGGCAGCTGGCCGTCGATGGTGATTTTTCGGAAAACGGTGAAGTTGTTCTTATAGTTCTGCAGCGCTCGCAGGGTAATGTTGTACATGCCGTCCTGCGGTACTTCAAACTCGTAGTAGGCAGCGCTGCCGCTGCGTTCCCAGCTCTCGCCGCCAATCGTGTTCAACAGCAGCTTATAGGTATCGTATGGCGTCACTTCCAGGCTGCGGCTGTTGACGGGGCGGATGGATGTGTCATTCTTGTAACTGGGGAACTCGGCTTCCAATTCGACCAGCACGCCGGAGGAATCTGCCGTGGGGTTCGTCGCCAGGTACTCCGCGTAGGTTGGGTTAGGCGCAAACGGCGCCAGGTAAACGCTGCCCAGCAGCATCGATTCGCGCGTCACCCTGAATTCAAATTCATGCTCGCCGGCGGTCAGGAAGAGTTGCGGAGGGTATTTTTGACTGAAATTCACGTCCCGCAGAATGACCTTCTCCCAACGCAGCAGGCGTTCCTGACGGATGAGAGCGTCATTGCCGTAACGATCCTTCGGAAAAGTATCGCGGGAGTTTTGATAGAAAATCGGGAATGCAATCCGTTGGGTATCCACCATCGGAAAAACGCCGTCGACCAGCAGTTGGCCTTCGGGAGCGTTGATGTAAGACTCGGTAGCCGCCATGTCAAACGCGACGGTATATTGCCCGTCTACCGGGATGGATACGGTAAACTGGATGGTGTCACCCGGTCCCAGGAATACGCTCGGTTTCTCATATTCAGCGGCGATCGCATGATCGCTCTGCGGCAATCCAAATGAATCTGCGCGGATTTCGATCTCACCCCCGGCGGCGGCCGCCTGGGGCACTGGTGCAATCCAGCTGGCAGATTCCAGCCTCTCCGCCGAAACCGGCATAGCCGACACAAGGAGGACGACAGCAACCAGCAATCTGAGCAATCGGGCAACCCTCATTGGAAACTCCAGCCGTAGGATCACACAAGGTCTAATTCCAAGAATGGGCGTCGTGTTTCCACGACGCCCGTCCCCATTGATACTGCTATTTGTTCATTTCCGCGGCAGCGTCTGCCAGGATCTTGTTGGCAAACTCTTCCAATTTCGCGGCGTAGTCCTCATATTTGTAACGGCCGTCGTTCGCAAAATTGAACATGAACCACATATTGACATCTTTGTCTTCCCCGATGTCAATACCGGGTTTGCCTTCCCAGCGAGCATTGATGTAGCCGGGCACAATCTTGGCCAGTGATTCGATCATGCTGTTGTCCAGGTTTTCCAGCGCAGCCAGTATACCGGGCTTGTCTACGAACTCTTTGTAGAGTTCCAACGAAGCTTCGTCAACTGAAACGGGTATCTTCGGTGCAGAACCCGCGGCTCTGGCCAGTTCCGCTTCCTTCATGTAGGCTTCTTTCGAGAAGGTCATCCACTTGGCGAAGTTGTAAGCCTCTTCCAGGTTGGCGGTCGTCTTGGAAACCACCATCACGTCGAAAACGATAGCCTGGTTGCCGCCCGGAACGCCGACAAAGTCCCATTCAAAGGTGGCGCCCGAAACATAACCCGGCACTGACCAGGAGGCATCCCAGCGCATGCCAACTTCCTGGTTCAGGAACAGTTCCCAAGGGCCGGTGGATTTGAAGTTGGTCTTCTGCTCGTCGGTCAGACCCTGCCAGGTGTACGGCTTCATTTCACCGGTCTTGGCAATGGCCTCTTTGAACGCGTCGGAGTTGTAATTCATCTTTTCGCCGTCGTAGCTGAACCACTTCAAATTCGGATCAATGGCGTTGGAATACCAGCCAGTAACAAATTCCTGCTCGTCCAGGCCTAGGATGCCCTTGGAAACGTTGTGCAAACCAGTCACAGCTTCATTCCACTCTTCCAAGGTGAAACCATATTCCGGGGCGTCCATGTTGGCGGCTTCATATAGGTCTTTGTTGACAAAGTAGCCCATGACGAATTGGGCAGCCGGCAGACCGAGGACCTTGCCGGAGTAGGTGAAGGAATCCTTCAACACCTCGGGCACATCCGCCCAGTCAGCGTCTTCGGCGGTGAACTCGGAAAGATCAGCCACCCAGTCGTTCTGAACATAAAGCGGCACGTTGTTGGCCATGAACACATCGGGCAATTCGCCCTTGGCCGCATAGGCCGTCAGGTTGGCTTCCCAGCCGCCCTCGGCAGACATATCCACGAACTCGATAGTCACGTTCGGGTGCAGGTCGGTATAAGCCTTGACCAACTGCCGCTGGATATTGTTTTCCTCTTCGGTACCCAGGTTCCAGTTGGCGTAGCGCAGCGTCACTGGTTCGGCGGCGGGCGGTTCGGTGGGCGTGGCAGTCGGTTCTTCCGGTGGGGTGGTCGGGGCCGCAGCGGTCGGGGCCGCAGCGGTCGGGGTCGCAGCGGGAGCGCATGCGGCCAGTACAAAGACAGCAATTAGGATCAGACTGATTAACGTAGCAAACTTTTTCATTTGTTTTTCCTCCTCTTGAATATTGAGCGATATGTGAAAGTCAAAAAACCGTCGGTGGTCATTGTAGCTAATTTTCTCTTTCTTCCTCCTTTTTCTTGCCCGGTTATGCAACTTGATGGGTCTGTTTTCAGGTTAGCCCAACAAAACTTCAACCACATGATTCTTTCCGTCCGCAAAGACCGGGATCAACTGGTCGCCTATGGGATTTCCATCCACGCGCATGGATTGCACGCCGTGGCTCAAGTGGGCGGGGTTCTGTACGGCAATTTGATAAGTAGCGCCTTGGAACTTTCGCGTGACCTTGAAACCGTCCCACTGCGCCGGAATGGATGGGTCCACCAACAGTCCGTCCGGCTGCGGCCGGATCCCCAGGATCCAGTGTGTGGCCACGCGGTGCAGCCACTGCGAGGAACCCGTGTACCAGGTCCACCCGCCGCGGCCGTAATACTCGGATAGTGGCCCGTCGATGTTGCCCGGTGTCACATAAGGCTCGGCTTTGTAGGTATCAATATCCTGGCTGCGGTTGGGTGGACAGATTTTGCGGAAGGCTTCATAAGCTCGCTCGGCCTGCCCCGCCAGCGCATAGGCCCACACTGACCAGGTGGCCGCGTGCGTATACACGCCGCCGTTTTCGCGCAGGCCGGGGGCGTACCGCGTGATGTAGCCGATGTCTGACCGCGGCTTGGTGAAGGCGGGATAATTCAGCAGGGTGCCAAAATCCTTCAACAGGTATTTCGTCACCGAGTCCATGGCTGCTTTTACGCGATCCTCTGGCGCAATCCCACTGATCACCGCCCAGTTGTTGGGCATGAGGAAAATTTTACCCTCTTCGTTGATCTCGGAGCCCAGCAGCATGCCACCGTCGGTGGTCGCCTGCAAGTACCAGGCGCCGTCCCAGCCGTGGCGGTTGAGCGCATCCTTCAGGCTCTCGCGCACCACGGCGCATTTTTCAGCAAACGCGCTGTCACCGCGCGCCTGTGCCAGCGGGATGAAATTGCCCAGGATCATGTAGAGAAACTCGCCGACCCAGAAGCTCTCACCCTTCATCAGCGTGCCGACCGCGCTCAAGCCGTCGTTCCAGTCGTGGTCGCCAATCAGCGGCACGCCGCGCGGCGAGAAGCGCGAGAAGGAGCGCTCGATGGCGCGCTTGCAATGGTCATAGAGCGGCTCAGCCGGGCCGTTCAGGTAAGGGGCTATTTCATCCAGGATGGCAAAATCGGCCGTTTCCTTGAGATAGGCATCCAGGATGAAGGGCAGCCACAACAAATCGTCGGAACAGTTGGTGCGCGGCCCGCCACCGCGGATGGAAAACCACCAGTGGTATACGTCACCCTCAATGAACTGGTGCGCTGCGTGCAACAGCAGTTGTTTTTTAGTGTATTCCGGTTGACTGACCAGAAAGATCTGGCTATCCTGCAGCTGGTCGCGATAGCCGATGCCTGCCGAAACCTGGTAGAGCCCCGATTTTCCCCACAGCCGACCGGAAATCGACTGGTACTTGAGCCAGTAATTCGTCATGAAGTTCAGGGCTTCGTCAGGGGTTTCCACCACCTCGGTGTCGATGAAGCGCGACCAGAAGGCCTTCACGTCCTGCAGGGCCTGCGCGCTTTTAGCCGGTGCTGTATAACGGTGGATCAGTTCGGTGGCATCTTCTTTGCCGTCCTCGGCTGCGCCTAGTGTGAACACGATGGTTTTTGACTCGCCCGGTGCCAGGGTTACCTGCACCTGCAGAGCGGCGATGGCATCGGTAAAGCGGCCGCTGCGGCCAGCCAGTTGGTTGTCCAGCATGGCCTGCGGCCGGTCGTCGTTGCGATACATGCCGATGAACGACTCTTTATCGCAATCGAACGACTTCACAGGCTCGCTTACCGCCATGAAGGCAGTGTACGGCCAGTCGATGTTATTGTACCGACCCTTATCGTCCGCGAAACCCCACAGGTACTTGCGCGCGTAAAGCGTGCTGGCGCCCAGGTTAGCCGAGGTATCGATGAATAGCTTGTGAAACTCGCGGTGCTCATCTGGCGCAAACCCCAACAGCCATTCAATGTACGAGGTTACGTCCAGTTCGCGCGTTTCGGCGCTCTGGTTGGTCAGTTTAAGCTCAAAAATCTCCACCGGGTCACCGGCGGAGACAAAATTAGTCAATTCGCTTTCGATATCTTCAATGGTCTGGAAAAATTTGGAATAGCCGATGCCGTGAATGGCTTTGAACGCCTGATATGGGTGCATCACCGGCTTATAGGTCGCCGACCAATAAACGTTGCGCTTTAGGTCGCGGATGTAAAAATACTTACCCCAGTTATCCTTGACCAGATCCTGGAAGGAGCGCGTCAGGCGGTTTTGACCGGCGTTGCCGCGCCAGCTGAAACCAGACCCGGTCTGCGAAACCATCATGCCATAATCGCCGTTGCTGATCACATTTCCCCAGGGTTTGGGTGTCAACGGGGTGGTGATTACATATTCTCTGCCATCTTCCGAAAAATAACCATATGGGTTCGCAAATTTCATCCGGTTTGACCTCGATGGAAGAAGAAGATCGGTTGTGGAAGCTACGAAACCTCGCCCCCGGCAGTCTCCGCAACCGCCTGTCGCTAAGTGAAACGTTTCACTTTTACATTTGATTATAACAACCTTTTTTAAAAAGTCAATAACTTTTTAATTATTTTTAATAAAGATTCAATTCTCGATATCGATTTGGTGAATCAATGGTTTGCTAGATCTACCCGACTCAGAGCACACTGAAGGAGCCTTCCAGGCTGGCGTTGCTGTCGTTGCCTACCCACACCTTGAATTCACCTGGCTCGAGCACCCATTGGCCGCCCAGGCCGTAGTACGAAAGTTCCTCCGCACCCAGATCGAAGGTTACCCGGCGCGATTCGCCGGGCTTCAACGCTACGCGCTCAAAGCCTTTCAGCTCCCGCACCGGGCGTGTCAGGCGAGAGACGCAATCCTGCACATAGCACTGCACTACTTCCTCACCGTCACACCCGCCGGTGTTGGTCACCGTGACCGAAACGCGCATTTTGCCGCCCGGCTGAATGACTTGCGGCTGCACTTCCAGCCCGTCGATGGCAAAGCGGGTGTAGCTGAGCCCAAAGCCGAACGGGAAATGCGGCGTCACGGGCATGTCCAAGTAGCGCGGGTTGAAACGGCCGGTGCTGTTATGGTTGTAATGCACCGGGATTTGCCCCTCACCGCGCGGGAACGAGACTGGCAGCTTGCCGCCCGGATTGACCGTCCCCAGCAGCACATCCACAGTTGCTTCGGCCCCCAGATTGCCCGGGTGCCAGGCCAGCAGCAGCGCGTCGGCCTGCGGCTCAATGTGAGTAAGCGCTAACGGCCGGCCGGTATAAACCACCACCGCCAGCGGCTTGCCCAACCCGGCAACCGCGTTGAACAACGCTTGCTGGCCGGCGGGCAGGTCGATCGAAGCCACACAATTGTATTCGCCGTTGCGCGCGTGCGATTCGCCCAACGCCAGTACCACCACGTCCGCCTCGGCTGCCGCCATCAGCATTTCGTCGTACAGGCCGCTGCGCGCGGTCAAGATCTGCGTGTCGGGCAGTGCGGCGCGTAAGGCGTCTGCCAGCGTACCCGGCTCGTCCGCCAGGATGTCGTTGACCCATGAGCCCAGCATCGTGCGGCGCTCATGGGCGTACGGGCCGATCACCGCGACGCGGTGTGCATCCGTCTCGAGCGGCAGCAATCCGTTATTCTTTAACAGCACCATGCTGCGCGCGGCAGCGCGCCGTGCCACTGCCTTATACGTCTCGAGTGGAAGCTGCTCGAGTTGCCTGCTTGTATCCGCGTACGGACGGTCGAACAACCCCAGGCGGAATTTAACCGCCAGCACCCGCCGGACGGCGTCGTCGAGCCGCTCCGGTGAAATCTCGCCTGCCTGCACCAGTTCGGCCAGGTGATGGGTGTAGCACTCGGTCGCCATTTCCATATCCAGCCCGGCGCTAAAGGCTATCCGGGCGGCTTCGCGCTCGTCGGCTGCCACGCGGTGGTTGATCAATTCACCCACCGACGACCAATCTGAGATGATAAAGCCCTCGAAGCCGAACTCATCCTTGAGGATGTCCGTCAACAGATAGTGGCTGCCGGAAGCTGGCTCGCCGTTCAGGTCGTGGAAGGCCGACATGACCGTGCCCACTCCGGCCTGCACGGCCGCCTTGAAGGGTGGCAGGTAGATGTTGCGTAGGGTGTGATCGGTGATCTCGGCGGTGTTGTAGTCGCGTCCGCCCTCGGCTGCGCCGTAGCCGACGTAATGCTTGGCGCAGGCCAGAATCCGGCCGGGTTTGAAGTAGCCCAGTTCATCCTGCCCGCCCTGAAAGCCGCGCACGGCCGCCGCGGCCATTTTAGAACCCAAATAAGGATCCTCGCCGTAGCCTTCAATGATGCGCCCCCAGCGCGGATCGCGGGCGATATCCATCATCGGCGCAAAAGTCCAATGGATGCCCATGCTGGCGGTTTCGGCCGCCGCGATGGCGCTGGCTTCCTCCAACGCAGCGGGATCAAACGACGACGCCATGGCCAGCGGAATGGGGAAGACGGTGTGCAGCCCGTGGATCACATCCATCCCGCTCAGGATGGGAATGCCCAGCCGCGATTCTTCCACCGCGATGCGCTGGACCTCGTTCAAATCGGCGATGCCCGCGGTGCGCTGGGTGACGCTGCCCGCCAGCGGCACGGCGGAGAGGATGCGTGAGCCCAGCCCAGTGGCGCGAATGCGCTGCAGGATCTCCTCGCGGTCCTCCGGAGGGATGTAAATCTGCACGCATTGGGCAATTTTTTCTTCCAGCGTCATGCGCGCAAGCAAATCCTCCACGCGCTCTTCAACAGATAAGTTTGAATCTTTGTATTTCATGGCTTCACTGCAATAACAACAGGATAAAACATATAAAAATTATACCCTCTGCACAAGGCCAGAAAATTAATTTAATCGAGTTTGTATAATCGAGTTATCCCGAATACAAGGCCAAAAAATATGTTCAAGAAAAACTGTCGGCACTATCCATTGCCCCTAACCAGCAATGTAGACGAACTTCCGAAAAAACTACGCAAACATCTTTCTGGTCTGGGGTATTCTACCAGGAAGTATTTTTTCGATCAGGTGGAGCTCCTTTTGCAGTTTTGTACACAGATTGTCCCTCAAGGCCAAGCATCCCCAATTTGAAATCCAAAACTGGTCTTGTTCATCTGTGCAGCTATACTTGGAGTGCTTTCAAGCCTTTCTCCGGTGCTCATGACTGTTTGGGACCTCCCTTTCGCTGATCCTCTGGGAGGGAATAGAGCAGATTTTTTGTCGGCGAAGGAAGGGGCATTCGCATCTACCAACAAGTTCCAAATAGGTACATTTTAAACACTTGGTAATCTCAGTAGGAATTGGTCTGCGGCTGGCTGTGGGAGATCTTCGATTACAACTATCCCTTCCATTTGGAATTGTCGTTCTGGAGTTGAGGTGGTAAAGAATCTTTAGACACAAAAAAGGGTCACAGTAAGGTGGACTCCTTTCTTGAGAATGAGTTTAAAATGGCCTGATCTTAACCAACCTAAACCTGAGCAGGCGTCTGGTAGTTGAGGGCTTGATGAGGGCGCGCGAAGTTCTTGAAGCGGAAATACCGAGTTATATTGTTACGGGCATTTCGTGGAAAAGCGTAATCGATTAGGTAAAACTCCTCATATTTCACCGAGCGCCACAAGCGCCGGGTGAAGTTGTTAAGGCTTTGCTATAGGGTGGACGTGGGTGATCTCTACTTCCATATGGGTCAAACGATCACCGTAGAATTGTTGGCGGTCGTGTGAAGCTGGCTGGATCAGCAATTGTAACGGCGAAAGAGAAAAAGCCACTCATTGACGCAGAGTTCCCTCAACCTATCTATCTCCCTGCGGGGGAAGAGTGGGTGAGGGAGTGCTGAGGGTATCAGCTACGCATTTCCCCAAATCAGGTTCGTCAAGCGGAGGATCTCCGCATGTTGTTCGGGGGTGATTCCAATGCGCGGCGAATTCAGATGCGATGTATTTCGATTTTCCACAATTAACATTTTAGCGTCCGCGCTCAGGGCGTGCATGTGCCAGACGCGGCGCTGTACCTTGTAAAGTTTGAAAAGCTCAAGGTTTTGCGCAAAAATCTGCGCGACTGAATCGTCGCCCTCTCCGAGAAAAAGAATACAGCGTCCACTCAACAACACGAATACCTCATCGCTTTCGTTATGACGCTGGAATTCGACAATATGCCGAGGGGTCACGTCAGGGGCAAACATTAGAAACGCGATGCGCCAGCAATCAGAATCTATCAGCGGCTGGAAACCAGGCTTTAATGTTTCATGGATTTCAAGCAACGAGGTTGGAATGGAGTTGTTCATAGTTAGTCCTGTTAATAGTTAGTTCCTGTTAATATAGTCCTGTTAGTCCTTGACAGGGTATAGAAATTATGATAAATTGATGACAACGTTGTCATTAATATGATACCAAGTATCCAAAGGTGTGTCAATGATAACAATCAAAGATGTAGCCAGAAATTCGGGTGTATCCATCAAGACGGTTTCCAGGGTAGTAAATAACCAGGCAGAAGTCTCCCCCGAAACTCGGCAAAAAGTCCAACAGACCATTTCACAGTTAGGTTATCAGCCGAATATGACCGCGCGCAATCTGGTCATCGGGCAATCCAACACGGTTGGCGTGATTATTCCCAACTCTGCAGATTACGTTTTCTTGCACCCATTTTTTAATGAAGTATTGCGGGGCATTGCTGAAGTGCTCAGTGAAAACCATTTTAATTTGCTCCTCCATCTAGCACACGATGATGCGCCGTACGCGAGACTGTACTCTCAGCGAAAAGTGGATGGGCTGATATTGATGAGCATCCCAATTGGGGACCCCAATATTCAAGGGCTTGAGGAGAGCGGCGCGCCCTGCGTTTGTACCTGCCGCATTTCTGAGACTAACAATTCAACCAATTGGGTGGATGCCGATTTTGCAGGCGGAGTTGAACAGGCGATGGAACATTTAATCTCCCTTGGGCACCGCCGCATCGCGCTCCTGGCAGGCACAATGAATCTGGTCTCTGTACGCTTACGCGTGCTGGGATACCAAAATGCGCTGCGCAAACACGGTCTTCCTGTGGAAGACGGGTATATCCTGGAAGGTGAGTTCACTTCGGAATCGGGGCATGTGCTGGCAGCCAAAGCCATGAAACATCCCAATCCTCCCAGCGCTCTCATCTGCGGTGACGATATGATGGCATTTGGCGCGATTCAGGCCTTGAAGGAACTGGGGTATGGCGTACCGGAAGATGTTTCCGTCATTGGGTTCGACGATATCAGCCTGGCGCGCTTTTCCAGCCCACCGCTGACAACAATTCGGCAGGATACCTATCAAAAAGGACGGATGGCCGCTGAGTCCCTACTGGCTTTCATGCGAGACAAGCATAACGCCCCCCCTCAACAAATTTTATTGGATACATTTCTCATTACCAGGAACTCCTCTGCACCCGCGAAAAATTGATCAGCCGCACGTTTGAGAAAGGAGGTTTTTTTATAAGCCTTACAATAATTAGTCAAGTTGCCGCTATAAAAACTTGGCTCATGAGTAGTTTGAGTGAAAGGTGACGAGTGCGGTAATGAAGGCAGGAGAAATTCGCTTGAGATTACGGCGGAATTTTGCCATCGCTACATAACCACTCAGATACGTTTTGTGAATACCTTTACACAAGAGCCAAGAACTTTAGACTAAGTAAAGGAGAGGATCCCATGAATCTGAATGTAAATAAAAAGATTAGGCACAATCTAATTTTAACTTGTAGCCTGTTGCTCGCCCTCTCGTTCCTGCTTGCCGCCTGTGGGCCCGCTGCAATGACAGAAGTGCCAGTGCCTACTCAGGTGGCGACCAAAGAATCTCCCACAGCGGCTGAGGCTCCCACCCCTACCGAGTTGCCCCAGCCTTCTCAGCCGATTCCCCTGGCGTCCCTTGTGGAGTGGACTCCTGCTAGGAACCATTCTGTTCATTCACATGCTTCCGCCAGTTACATTCCTCGGTCCGTTTTATTTGATCGCCCGTTCGCTCAACATCTATGATACGGTACTGGCAGTTATGATGGGACACATCGTTTTGAACCTGCCCACTGCCACCTGGATTTTGCTGGACTTTTTTGCGAATATTCCCAAAGAATTGGAGGAAGTCTCCATGGTGGACGGCGCCAACCGCTTCCAATCCCTGACCCAGGTGCTGATCCCAATTATTCAGCCGGGGATTGCCGCTGCGGGTGCGCTGACGTTCATCTTCTCCTGGCGCGATTTTCTCTTCGCGCTTTCGTTGACCAGCACACCACGCGGCATGACCATTCCGGTCGGTATTTCTGGTTTTGTGCAGGAGTACAGCATTCGTTACGGAGAA
>DDXM01000029.1:17251-32249 GCA_002347485.1 Anaerolineaceae bacterium UBA2260
CAACCCCGCTCCCGAAAAAAATACACCTCCGCCTGACGAGTCGGTCTGGTCTTATCGCGGCTATCACCTGCGTTCGTCCGAGTTTACGACGGCGATGGTGCATTTCTACCGCGCCGAGATTCAGCGTTCCAATACCTGGCGGACGCGCTTGGACAACACCACCAACTGGGCGATCATCACCACCAGCGCGGTTATCTCATTGGCCTTTACTTCTCCCCAAAATAATTCTGGCGTGATCATCCTGAACTGCCTGCTGGTGACGATCTTCTTGTGGATTGAAGCGCGCCGTTATCGTTATTATGAACTATGGAGTCTCCGCACCCGTCTAATGGAGACGGATTTCTTCGCGGCTATGCTCGTTCCGCCTTTCACCCCTCACCCGGAATGGGCAGAAAACCTGTCCGAATCCCTTTTGAGTCCTGAATTCCCNNTTTCCGCCGCAATTACTTTTGGATATTCCTGGTACTGAATATGGCTTGGGCATTCAAAACCTACATACATCCCGTGCCAGCTCTCACCTGGGCGGAATTTGTCAGTCGTGCGGCATTGGGCAATTTCTCCGGCTGGACGATGATCACGATAGGCTTGGTCTTCAATGGTTTATTGATCTTGGCGGGAGTTCTCACTGCCGGGTTGACGCAGACTAGCGGCGAAGTTCTGCCCAAATTTGGGGATGTGCCAGTCCTTGACGCGCTTTGGCGCGCAATGGGGACGAATCGTAAGGGCAAGGAGTCTGCTCCTGCGCAAAAAAGCGGTCGAGTCTCTCGTAGACGTCGCACCATTCTAGCTCTGGTGGTAACGGACAACCCGCAGGCAGTCAGTCAAAAGATTATCCAGGAAATGAAACGCAGCGGAACTCTCCTGCGCGGACAGGGCATATATGCGCAGACAGACCGAGACTTGCTGTTGGTGGCACTGACTGTCTCGGAGGCAGCGCATTTGAAAGCCATCGTCCGCACCGAAGATCCGCAGGCTTTTGTAATTGTCGTGCCAGCCCAGGAAGTACTGGGTCGAGGCTTTCAACCATTGAAAGAGAACAAATAGGTAAACAAATGAATCAAACCCTAACCATGCCAGGCGCTGAGCCATTCTTGTTCCCGGGTAATCGCACAGGTGTTTTGCTCATTCATGGCTTTACTGGTTCTCCTGCTGCCATGCGCGGACTGGGAGAATTTTTGAGTCAAAATCAAGGCTTTACCACTCTTGGCATCCGTCTGCCCGGACACGGCACACAGGTGGATGATCTGCGCCGTCCCGCCTGGCGCGACTGGCTGACCGCCGTCGAAGATGGCATTAACCTGTTGCGGGGTATGAGCGATCGGGTTTACGTTGCCGGTCTCTCCATGGGCGGAGTCTTAACCCTGATCGCGGCAAGCCGCTGTGAAGTCCATGGTGTGGCGGCGCTCTCCACGCCCTACGGGTTGACCGGCGATTGGCGTGTGCACTTTATGCGCCCCCTAAGCCTGTTCGTTCCTAAGTTCAAAAAACTCGCTGCAGTGGGTAATCGTGCCGAAACTTCCTACGCTTATTTTGTCCCGCACGCTATCGCTGAAGCCGCGGAACTGGCAAAATTAATGCAAGAGAGTCTGCCAAAAATCAACATCCCAGTTTTATTGATCCAATCGCGCGGCGATAAGGTGATTGAACCAAACGCAATGGATTTGTTAAGCGAGCGCATTGTCACACCGCGTAAAGAAACGCTCTGGCTCGAAAAAAGCGGGCATGTTATCACGTTGGATGAAGAACATGAAATAGTGTTTAGCAAAGTAGCCGATTTTTTTAGAGCAATATCCTAAAGGTTTTTGAAACCTATACGATATTACCAAACAAAAGGAGAACGATATGACCGGTCAAACACAAGAACTTCCCGCCGCCGATGTGCCTGTCGCCAAGGGACGCTGGCGCAATGTGGTGACGCTGGCCTTCGCCGGCATCGTGGACGCAGGCGAAGACCAGGCAATGTCTTCCATGTTCCCTGCCATCCGCACCTCGTTGAACATGACCACCTCCAATCTTGGCACCATTACCAGCCTGGGCAAGGTGATGGAGATGATCTTCGGTCCGATCTGGGGCGTTTTGGCAGACCGTTACAGCCGCAAGCGCATCCTGATTATCGGCACAGGAATTTGGGGCTTGTGGACGCTGCTGATTGGTTTTTCCGCCAGTTACGAAATGCTACTGGCGTTGCGCGTGGTCGCCGCCATTGGGTTGGTAGCGCTGGGTTCGCCGATGAACTCGATGCTAACAGACCTATTCCCACAAAAGGAACGTGGCAAGGTCTTTGGCATTATGCGCATGATTTCATCGCTGGCAGTCATTGTCAGCATCCTGTTCTTTGGGCGTATGGCAGAAATTCCCGAAACGGGCTGGCGTATCGGCTTCATCACCTTCGGCGCGTTGAGCATGTTGAGCGGTCTGTTCTTCGCCCTCTTCCTAACCGAACCGCCGCGCGGAGGTGCGGAAGCTTCCATTTACGATGTGGCGCAGAAATCGGAAAAGAAGTATACCTTTTCCTGGCAAAGCGTGGCGTCCATTTTTCGCGTGCCGACCAACCTGCTGCTTATTTTTGAAAAGATTTTCGGCGTGCCGGTGCAGATTACCGTATTGACCTTCGCCGTCACCTGGCTGGTGGATGAACGTGGCTTCCGCCCTGGGCAGGCCACCACCGTGCTGACCGGAATTGTCATCGGCTCGGCTCTCAGTACGCTGTTCGGCGGTCTGCTGGGCGACTGGGCAGAACGCAAAAATCCACGCTTCGGACGGCTGTTCGTGGTGCAAGGGTCGCGCGCCATGATGGCTTTGCTAGGCTACTTCTTCTTCCAGCAGGTTTCGGGCGGTATGACGAACTTTTTTGTATTTGCCTTGCTTTTTGGCTTGTTCATGGACATGGCATTTCCCGCCGCCATCGCGCCGATGATTGCCGCCGTCAATGCGCCCGAACAACGCAGCACCGCTTACGCCGTCAACCGCTTGTCCAATGGATTAATTCAGGCGGCTGTTGCTGCGCTGGTTGGCATTATCGGCAACCAGATTACACTCACCAACCTGTTTTTCTGGGCAGTGACCGTTTCGCTCAGCTTAAGTGTGATCTCCTGGTTCGCTTTCTATCCGTTTTACCACCGTGACCGCATAGCGTTGGATAACCTGTTGGCAAAGCGCAGAAGAGAATTGGAATCCTAAAGTGATCACCCGTCCCAACATTGTCATCATCATTGCCGATGACCTGCGCGCCGATGCTCTGGAGAATCCGCTCGTCCGTACGCCGCATCTCGCCGCGCTGCGGACAGACGGCGTGACCTTCGGTCAAAACTACGCTGCCAACCCGGTTTGCGCGCCTTCGCGCATGGCAAACTTTACGGGACTGTATCCGCAGGTCAACGGGCATCGCTCGCTGTATCAGTTGCTGCGCCCGCACGAAGAAAATCTGTTTAAGATTCTGAGAGAAAACGGCTATGAAACCGTCATGGCGGGCAAAAACGACCTGATGACTCCACCCAGCCTGCGCGCCAGTTTTCGGCGGCGGTTGGCAAGTCCACAGAGCGTCCAGATAAAATTAATGCGCCACCGTCTGGGTTCTTTGAAGTTAAGTAAAAAACTGAAAATGCTGGCGCTGGCGTTTCGCTTGTTTGTGGTGGAGCGCAAGTCGTTGAGCGAGTTATTCGGCAACGAGCGCTTGCAAGAATTCGCGGATGTGTTACCCTCGGCGCGCAGTCCCTATCCCCGCGGTCATCGCCTGCATCATTCGTTTTACTTCGGAAAGGCGGAACCCGATTCCCCTGTCGCCCGCATGGAGCCGCTGATCTTTGAGTCTGCCGTGCACTGGCTGGATTCCGCGCCGCGCCAGCCGTTCTGCCTGTACCTCGCCGCCAGCCTGCCGCACACGCCCTATCAGGTGGATGAGCCGTACTTCTCGATGTATGAGCGCGCCACCATCGCTGACCCCATTCCTGCGCGGCTGGATGATAAGCCGCATTTCATGCGCGAACTGTACTCGCGCTATGATCTGGGTCAATTGACTCCCGAAGACTTGCGCGAACTGCGTGCCACCTACTACGGCATGGTCACGAAACTGGACGAGCAGGTTGGGCGCATCATTGCGACGCTCAAGGCGAAAGGACTGTACGACGATGCGCTCATCCTCTTTCTCAGTGATCACGGCGATTATGTTGGTGATTACGGATTGGTGGAAAAGTGGCCAACGGGCTTTCAGGATGATTTACTGCGCGTGCCGCTCATCGTCAAATATCCCGCCAACGCCCACGCAGGTCAGCGCGTGGATGGCTTCACCCAATCGCTTGACCTTNNNNAGCCTTCGAGGCGGGCATTCAATCTGGCGATGACCCGTTGATGGGACATTACTTCGAGAAACTTAAACTCCAGCAGGATGACCCCACCACGGTGGCGCGCGCCGCCATGATCCGCACCCGCGAATGGAAATTGGTCATCCGCAGCGCAGGAAAAGAAGAGTTGTACGACCTGAAAAATGACCCGCAGGAATTATATAATCGCATTGATGACCCAGCCTTGTCGGAAGTTCGTAACGATTTACAGGGACGTTTGTTACGCTGGTATCTGCGCACCAGCGATAATCCGCACTGGGAACATGAACGCAGTATTTGAGAGAGAACATGACCGCCATCTCCCCCCCGCACGTTTTTCATGTAATGGCCAAGCCGCGCGGCGCGATTTGTAATTTAGATTGCGCCTATTGCTTTTATCTCCCCAAGGAAGACTTGTATCGAGGCAGTTCCTTCCGTATGTCGGATGAAACGCTGGAGAGTTATACCCGGCAGTACATCCAAAACCAGCGAGTCCCTGAGGTAAATTTCGCCTGGCAGGGCGGCGAACCGACCCTGATGGGACTGGATTTCTTCCGCAAAGCCGTGGCGTACCAGCAGAAATACGCCCGTCCTGGCCAGAGAATCGAAAACGCCCTGCAAACCAACGGCACGCTTCTGGATGACGAGTGGTGCAAATTTTTCGCCGAGAATCGGTTCTTAATCGGGATCAGCCTCGACGGTCCGCGTGAAGCGCATGATCTGTATCGCAAGGACAAGGGCGGCGCACCCACCTTCGATCGCGTCCTACGCGCCGTTAAATTACTCAAGAATCACAAGGTGGATTTCAACATCCTGACCTGCGTCAGCGCTTCCAATGTAGAGCGGCCGCTGGATGTCTACCATTTTCTGCGCGACGAAATTGGCGCGGAGTACATACAGTTCATCCCCATCGTCGAACGTGAGAATGCGACGGGTTTTCAAGAGGGGACGGCGCTCACGTCGCGCTCCATTACAGGCGAACAGTACGGGCGTTTTCTGATTTCGATTTTCGACGAATGGGTGCGCCGCGATGTGGGCAAGGTTTTTGTGCAGATGTTCGATACCGCTCTCGGACGCTGGCTGGGCGCGCCCGGCGGATTGTGCGTCTTTCAGGAGACCTGCGGGCTGGCGCTGGCGATGGAACACAACGGCGACGTGTATTCCTGCGACCATTTTGTGGAGCCGCGCCACCGACTTGGAAATTTACTCGAAACTCCGCTGACGGAATTGGTTGGAAGCGAGCAGCAAAAGCAATTTGGAATCGATAAGCGCAAGTCCCTACCGCATTACTGCCGCGAATGCCCCGTCCTGTTTGCCTGCAACGGCGGCTGTCCCAAAGACCGCACCGATCTCACCCCTGATGGCGAGGCGGGATTGAACCATCTCTGCGAAGGGTTCAAAGCCTTTTTTATTCATGTAGACGAACCGATGCGCTTGATGGCGCGCTTGCTCGGCCAGCGCCGCCTGGCAGCGGAAATTATGAAAATACATATTGCAAAGGAAAACCTATGAACACCATCTTAATCGTGATTGATACGCTGCGCCGCGACCACCTCGGTTGTTACGGCAACGACTGGATTCAAACACCCCATCTCGACGCATTGGCGCAGCGGAGCGCTGTTTTCGAAAATGCTTATCTCGGCTCTTACCCCTGTATGCCTGCCCGCCGCGATATATGGACGGGACGTTTCGAGTTTCCCTGGCGCGGCTGGGGTCCCCTCGAACCCTCCGACCCCGACATCGCTAAAATCGTCACCCAAAACGGGCATATCAGCATGGTGATCAGCGACCACTACCACATGTGGGAGCGCGGCTCCGGCAATTACTTCTTCAATTTCTCTGGGGCGGAATTTATTCGCGGGCAGGAAAACGACCTGTGGATTACCGATCCCGACATCCCCGTCGAATACCCCGGCGACGAGGAACGGATGGCGCGTCACGCCCTGCGTCCTGGCTCCTTTGCGCGTTACAAACGCAACACGGACCACTTCCGCGTAGAACAGGATTACTTTGCTCCTCAGGTCTTTCGTAAAGCCTCCGAGTGGGTCGAACGCAACCGCGACCAAAAGAATTTTTTACTATTGCTCGAAGTCTTTGACCCGCATGAACCCTTCGACCCGCCCTTTCCCTACAACGAAATGTACAACTCCGCGTACAAAGGTCAGCGCTTCATCTGGCCTACCTACGGCAAGTCCGACCTTTATAGTGAAGAGGAACTCAAAGAAATCCGTGCCCTATATGCAGGCGAAGTCACGATGGTGGATCGCTGGCTTGGACACCTGCTCGACACGGTGGAACACCTTGGATTGATGGATGACACCATGATTATTGTTGTCACCGACCACGGGCATCTTTTCGGTGAACACGGCATGATCGGCAAACCCTGGAGCGACCTGGGCGATTCTAATATGTATCAGGAACTCGCCCATGTTCCACTGCTGATCTACCACCCCAACGGGCAAAAAGGCAAGCGCGTATCGCATTTGGTACAGCCAGTGGATTTGTTCGCCACCATCCTGGATGAATTTAACATCCCGCTTCCTGCCGGGACGCATGGGCAGAGCCTGCTTCCTTACATTCTCCACGCTGACGAAGGCGCGCCCATCCGCCAGACCGCTGTCTTTGGACGCTACGGCGAAGCCATGAACATCACCGACGGCGAGTGGACGCTCTACCTTTGGCCCCCCACTGAAACAAACGAGCCGCTCTACTGGTATTCCCACCTGCCGCCCCAATTCGGCGATGTGCGCGTGAGCGACGACTTCGACGGACAACGCTACTCCGCCTCCGTCACCCGCGGACCCATGTCCAATGCACTCTACAACATCAAGGATGACCCGCAGCAGGAGTGCAATCGCTACACCGAACGCCCCGAAATCGTGGAACGACTCAAATCCAACCTGCGCGAATTCCTGACCTCCATCAACGCCCCGCACGAGCAATTAACCCGCTTGGGGCTATGACCATGGCTCCCAAAACACAAACGATTTCGCGCCGCAGGTTTCTTAAAACCAGCCTGTTGGTAGGTGGCGGCCTGCTAGCCGCAGGCGGCTTGGGCAAGCATTTCCTCAATGTCTTCGACGGCAAAGATTATGATCCTGACCGAACCGAAGTATTATTGGATAGTATCCATGCCAGTAATCCTGGCGATCTTCCCAATTTAATTCTGATCATCGCCGATGACATGGGACTGGGCGACCTGAGCATGACCGGCTCACAAGCAATCAAAACCCGGTCCATTGACCGCATGGCAAGTGAGGGCGCAAGCCTGAGCAACTTTTACGCTTCGGCGCCCGTTTGCTCCCCCTCACGCGCAGGATTGCTGACAGGGCGTTACCCAGTGCGCACCCTGATCTCGGATGTGATTCAGCCCCCGGGCGCGTTAGATTGGACCTTTCAATATGTTCTCGGTAACGTGCCACATGGAATTCCATCTGATGAGGCGCTTTTGCCGGAAATTCTGCAGCGCCGCGGCTACTGTACGGGGCTAGTGGGTAAGTGGCACCTGGGATGGGAATCACCATATCTGCCGAATGAAAATGGTTTCGACTTCTTTTATGGGGGGCTGTTGAGCCATGATACCCACCCTTATCAAATTTACCGTAACCAGCAAGTCGAGATCGAGGAACCAGTGGATTTCGATTTACTGACGCAGTATCTAAACCACGAAGCTGTGAGTTTCATCACCGAAAACCGTTCAAAGCCATTCTTTCTGTACTACGCCCAGCATTTTCCGCATGTTCCTTTGCACGCTTCCGAGGAATTCCACGGTAAATCCAGCGGGGGACTTTACGGGGATTGTGTTGAAGAGTTGGATTGGAGCGTTGGAGAAATCCTGAATACGCTAAAAAGACTGGGTCTGGATGAAAAGACGCTGGTTATTTTCAGCAGTGATAACGGACCCTGGTGGGAGGGCAGTACGGCTGGATTGCGCGGTCGAAAAAACTTGCCATTTGAAGGTGGCTTCCATGTCCCGTTTGTTGCCCGCTGGCCTGGCGTGATCCCGGGCGGATTGATAGCGGGGACTCCATCTATGAATTTCGATGTCTTTGCAACCTGTCTCTCGGTAGCCGGAATACCTCGCCCTACAGACCGGATTATCGACGGCGTAGATCTTCTTCCCATCCTAAAAGGAGAGAGCGACAGCCCGCTGCATGAAGCCCTGTACTATTATAAGGGTCGGAACTTGGTGGCAGTGCGCATGGGGGATTGGAAATATTACCGCCGTCACGCTTCGGACAATGGCGCTTATCCCTTTTTCAAACAAGGCTCCTTCTTATTTAACTTGAGCACTGATCCTTATGAGTCGTATGATTTATTGGATGCCCATCCAGAAATAGGTCGAGAGCTTGAATCGTTGCTCAACCGGCAAGATCTTCAGGATGTGACCAACCCTCGTGGCTGGTCGTAAGCTATCAATCATCAAAGGAGATGGATAATGTCATCGAATCGATTAATTGTCTCAGGAGCTGAGCCCTATCTCTTTCAGGGTGGGAGAACAGCCTGCCTGATTGTGCATGGCTTCAACAGCTCCACTCGCGAAAACCGCGATATGGGCAAATTTCTTGCCGGGCAAGGTTTTACGGTGCTAGGGATTCGTTTGCCGGGTCACGCCACAACACCGGCAGATATGCGCCGTGTGCGCTGGACTGATTGGTTGGCGGCTGTTGAGGACGGCTGGAACCTGCTTAAAGGACTAAGTGATCATGTGTTCATCATGGGGCAGTCTTTAGGGGGTGTGTTGACCATGGTCGCTGGCAGTCGTTATGCTTTTGACGGCGTGATTGGTATTTCCACACCTTATGGCCTGCTCCAAGGGTGGCAAGCGCGTTTGCTTCACCCGGGATTGCTTAAATTTGTCAGCCTGTTTCTTCCCGAAATCAACAAACCAGCTCTGAGCGACAACCCGGACAAATTGGACGAACGCGCTCCTAAGTTCGATCTAGATCCCTACCCGCGCTACGTTACACGTGCTTTGGCGGAAGTTCTGGAGCTGATCGAGGTGATGCGTGATGGCTTGCCTCAAGTAACGGCGCCACTGCTGCTTATCCAGGGAAGGCATGACATTGTAGTTGAGAAAGATGCAATGCACCTCTTCGGCGAGCGGGTGAGTTCTAAGCAAAAGGAGCACCTGTGGATGGAGAACAGTGGACATGGGATCACCCTCAGTCCGGAACGTGAGATAGCCTTCGAGGCAATCTTCGAATTCATTAAACGTGTTGAGCGTGGCCAACGGTCGCCCGAGGAAGAGCCAGGCTAACTGTCAGCAACCAAGACTATTTCAGAAATGGGGACCTCGCAGGCATTTCCTCGGTGTCTTCGACGGCAAAGACTATGATCATGACCGAGCCGGGAGAGGCTTTCGAAAAGGGGGAAAGTAATTCCTGTATCGCATTAAAAAACGATCAGCCGCCGGTTAGTGCACTCGGCTCACAACATATCAGCGATCTACGCCACGAACCGCCGGTGGGCAGGATATAGAAAATCTCATTGAGAATCACGTGCCAGCCATATTCACGCTGTCGGCCGATTGTCGCTTCTGGCGGCAGGTATTGGATTGCGATTTCCCAATCGGTATCATTCAGATCAGTCGGGTAGGCTTGTTTTGGTTTTGTTATCAGGCAAGTTTGCCCAACTGCTTCTTTTTTGAAGTTTTCTGGTAATCTTGACATAATTGGAGTAATAAGGTAAACTTTGTATACTATAAAATGTAAAGCTTGTATTTGAAAGTGCAAATGAATATGGCGCATTGTTTTTTTCACTTATCACTTTACTTTTTATAGCATGGAGCCTACAAATGGGAGACCAAAATTGTCCGATCACAAAAGCTGCTAACATCCTCGGCAGGAAATGGACCTTGGAAATGATTCATTTTCTGGGTGAGCGAAAGCGGTTTTGTGAATTGCAGGAGATCGTCGGCGGCGTTAACCCTGCCACGCTCACCCAGCGACTCAAGACTTTAGAGTATGCCGGCATTGTCAATCGTTATCCTATCTCGGAAGGGCCGCGCCACGTGGAATATGAACTGACTGAGAAAGGCAAGGACCTGTTAGGCGTGTTGTCTGACCTGGCAGTCTGGGTGAGTCGCTGGTATCCGGAAGAAGAAAATGGGAACGAACGGCTGTAATATGCATTGTCAGGGTGTAACTATCTAATTTTATTTCGACATATCTTGGTCAGAGGAGTTCGTATTAGAAAACATCTTTTCAGCGTACAGCGATTGGGGGCTGTTCATCCTGTGCCTGGCGACGGGTATTATTTTTCTCGTGAACAGCTGGCCCATCTATAAGGAGAGAATCATGAGAATCAAACTGACCATCTATTCCGACTATGTCTGCCCCTGGTGCTATGTTGGCCAGGGTGTGGTCGAGCGGCTGAAAACCGAACACGGGGCGGAGGTCGAGTGGCGTCCGTTTTATCTGCGCCCCGATACACCGCCGGGGGGCATGGAATTACCTGCTAATGTGAAAGCCCGCGCTGTCCAAACCCACGAGAGTTTGAGGCAAAGGGCGAATGACATCGGGTTAGAGATGATCTTCCCGACACATATCCCGAATACACGGCTGGCGCACGAAGCCACCGAGTACGCCCGCCAGCGCGGAAAGGGTTTTGAATTCCACCATGCCGTCTTCGAAAAATTCTATGGCAGGGGGCAGGACATCAGTAGGTGGAATGTACTGCGCGCCGCCGCCGAAGAAGTCGGGCTGGACGCGGAAGAGATGCAAAGGCTGGTGGAAGCAGGAACATACACCGCCGCCGTCCAGTTGGAAGTAAACCGGGCACATCAGATCGGAGTGACCGGTGTGCCGACTTATGTTTTGAACGATCGCTACACCATCGTCGGCGCACAGCCTTATGAGGTATTCCAGCAAGCGCTGGAGCGGCTGGCTTCTGAAGCCGAATGAGAGGTAAATCATAGGAGGAAAAGTTGAATTCAGATTACCAGATGGAAATCCCTAAACGCAAGCGACCCAAGCCACCCACTCACCAGGGCATGCCACATGCCCAGATCGGCATACGACCTGAGCCTGAGATCCACGCTGAACTGTTCAGGCGTTGTTACGCTCTACCTTATGTCCAGAACCGCCCAACGGTGATATCCGTCCCAGGGGCGCGCGCTCTCTGGCTGCGCGAAGACCTGCCGTTGGCTCATCCTGAAGTGATTGCTCGCGGGCGTGAGTTTGCCCACATCCATCCGGACGGCAGCCTACACGTCACGTTGCCGCCCGAGCGCGCCCGCGAAGCCGTGAACAAAGGCTGGGCCGAGCCACACCCCCTGGCCCAATACCTGGGCAACGAAGGTATGGTGATGCTCTACACCCCTCTGGATACGGGTGAACTGGAGGTGGTGTTCGGGCTGATCCTGGATTCGTACAACTTCGTCACCGGGCGCAATCTGAGCCCTGAGCGCGCCTTTTCTGATGAAACCATAGGAGAGAAATGAACGGGATAACCCTGCCTCAGCCGGTTGCCATTGCCCCGCACCGCATTCACTCGCAGACTCGTCCGGGTTACGTCCATCTCAAGGTCGCCAATCTGGAGAATCAACTGGTCTTTTACCAGCAAGCCCTGGGCTTACGCCTGCATTGGCAGGAGGGAAACAGCGCCGGTTTGGGCGCCGGCGCCGAGGACATCGTACGCCTGACCCAAATTTCAGATGGAAAACGCTATCGCGGCGTGACTGGCATCTACCACTTCGCCATCCTCTTCCCCGACCGGCGACAACTGGCACGCGCTATCTCCCGCCTCTTTGCCCTGCGCTGGCCAAATTATCCCACTGACCACATCATGACCAAATCCGACTACCTGGACGATCCGGAAGGAAACAACATTGAACTCTACTGCGAATCGCCGGAAGATGGGATTTTCGAAGTCAGAAACGGGGAAATCTATGCCCGTCATGCCGATGGCAGACTCAGCGATGGGCGTGAACCGCTCGACCTCCAGGAGCTTTTCTCCCATTTGAGCGAAGGTGAGCACCTGGATGAACCCGTCACGTCCGAAGTGCGCATGGGGCATTTCCACCTTTATGTCGCCGACCTGAAGGAGACGCGCCGCTTCTACCACGAATTGCTCGGCTTCGACGATATGGGAACGGCGCGCGGCTTTCGGATGGGCATGGTCTCGGCGGGAGGCTACCATCATCACGTTGGCTTCAACACCTGGCAGGGGCAGGGTGCCCCGCCGCCTCCCCCCGACGCGCTGGGGCTGAAAACCATCTCATTTGTCCTGCCCGACCGCGTGGGCTGGGATCAACTCCTGGCGCGCATCGAGGAGATTGAACTGCCTTACAACCAGAAAGAAGAGGGCATTCTTGTTACAGACCCCGCAGGGATCGACGTGTTGTTTATCGAGGCAAAATAACGAGCAGCCTCCACCGACTCGCCCCTCTACGAGAAACTTTTCCCCCTGCCTGGAGAGATGCAGATTTTTTATCATCTATTGGTCACGGAAATAGTCGCGAAAAGAAAGGTTCCATATGAATGTTGATG
The DNA here is from genome assembly GCA_002347485.1 of Anaerolineaceae bacterium UBA2260. Classification (GTDB taxonomy): domain Bacteria; phylum Chloroflexota; class Anaerolineae; order Anaerolineales; family Anaerolineaceae; genus UBA6107. Next base: position 30,063 of record DDXM01000029.1, read on the forward strand.
AGCCCTTAGAAGCAGGTTCGCCTGCGCCTGATTTTATACTGACAGCGAATACGAGCCGGGATATTGGACTGGCGGATTACAAAGGAAAGACGCACGTCGTTTTGTTCTTCGTGCGAGAATACAACTGAATGCAGTGCCGTTCGCATGTCGCCCAGTTGGGGCGATTATATAAAGACTTTCAGACGGCGGGTGCGGAGGTACTCGTGATTTTGGGAGATACTTCCGAACGAGCCCGAAAATATGCGGAACTCCTCAAGACGCCTTTCCCAGTACTTGCCGATCTGGATCGCTCTGTGTACCATCAATTCGATTTGGAGAAAGCGTTGTTCGTTATCCAGCGCACAGCTTCAGTGGTAATAGACCGGGAAGGTTTTATCCGCTACATTAAAAGGGTAACGAATCCAATGACCTGGCTCCAGGAGAGCTATGAACTGCTTGAATTTGTACGTGCAATATGATCATGCACTTCCCTGACAAGCAACAAGCAGGATACACGGTCGACTATTTCACCCTTTTTTTGATAGGGGTCATTGTCAAATTTTATTCGAACGAGATAGATGAGATCAGATATTGCCCTGATGATGTTTCTATCTGTTTTGGCCTCAAAAAACCGCTCAATTCGTCAATCCATTGAAGATGACCATCGATAAATTCCTGAACCAATACCCGTCCCTTCTCTGTAAGGCTGAATTGTCTGTTACACCGATCGCACTAGACTTCTGAATGGTTCAGATACCCATTATCGACTAATCGAGTGAGAAGTTGGCTGGTTGAAGCACTAGTGACCACAGATCTTTCGCCAATACTTGATATTGACTGAGGTCCCTGGGAATGTAAGCGGAAAAGCACACTCAACTGGTTTACCGACAGATTGGAGTCTTTCGCAAACCGCAAAAACCTACGCATAGTTACTTGCCCGAGTAATTCCGCCCATTGTCAAATTGCTTTTTAGAAGGCTTCAACATCTGACATGATTTCTCTTGCTGAAATAGGCTGCCCAAGAATTTAACCCTCAATGATATAGGTTTCAAGAAGATGAGTACAAATACAACTTGACTCCTCGCCCGGGAAGGGTATAATATCACGAATATTTTGGTTTCTTTGGAAAAAAATGGAAATTACTCGCCGCCAGGAAGATTTTATCCGTAAGATGATTGATCTCTACCGCGAACTGCAAGGGCCGTTCCATTACACCTACGTAGCCGAGCGGTTGGGTATCAACCCGTTTACTGCTTACGACATGCTTCGCCTCCTCGAAAAAAAAGGGATTGTCACGTCGCAATACCATCTGGCTGAAGACAAATCGGGCCCTGGTCGTTCAGAGATCTTCTTCTTGCCAACAACTGAAGCACATCGCGTATTTGCCAGGCTTACCGAAGATTTTGGTGGCCAGGAGTGGAAGGCGCTAATAGAAGCCGTGTTATTAAAAGTACGCAGCAGCACCTTGCAAGACCGTGAATTGGTGAACGATATCCTAACGCCCATTCCTCCAGAAGGCCAGGGCGCATTGCGCTACTGCTTGGAGGTTATGACGGTGATTGCCCTGCTTTTGCGTCGTGGCAATGGCCGGCGATTATTGTTTTCATGCCTACCGAACATCTTACCAAGTATTGAGTCGGCGAATCCCGTCAATCTCAGCTTGTTGGGAGGCTTTGCACTGGGCATTCTGGCAAACGAGAATATTGATGACCGCGATTGGGGGCGGGAATTGATCGGACATGTAAGACAATATCAGGCACTGGTTGTCAACATGAATCCCCAGCTGTGCCGCAAGCTGGCAGCCAGCTTGCGTGAAGTTTTTAAGCCGCTGGAAGAAGTTTTGCCTGGATAAAGGTTTTTTATGATCTAAAGCATTGAATTTGACTAAATTATTATTTTTTAGGGAGTTTTTATATGACCTTAGTTATCGAGGCCAAAGAGCTAAGCAAACACTATCCATCTCAGAGAGAAAATTATCTGGCATTGGATGGCGTTGATTTGGAAGTAGACTCTGGTAAATTACATGGGCTGGTAGGACCTGATGGTGCCGGTAAAACCACCCTTTTGCGTATCCTGGCCACCGTGATGCAGCCTACTTCAGGCACAGCTCGACTTGATGGATTCGATGTGCGCAAACAAGCAGAGGATGTTCGTGCTCGCCTGGGCTACATGCCACAAGCCTTTAGTTTATACCCCGATTTGAGCGTG
>DDXM01000029.1:32316-32708 GCA_002347485.1 Anaerolineaceae bacterium UBA2260
CGGGATGCGCAAAAAACTAGCCCTTGCCTGCGCCCTTATCCACGAGCCGAAGATTTTGCTGTTAGACGAGCCCACCACCGGCGTAGATCCGGTTTCACGACGTGAGTTGTGGCATTTGCTTGCAAAGGTCATCCAGCAGGGCGTAACTGTGTTGGTCAGCACACCTTATATGGATGAAGCGGAGCGATGCAACACCGTAAGCATCATCAACCAGGGACGTGTGCTTATCACCGGCGCGCCCACCGCGCTGGAAGAGCAGATGCCCTTCCGAATTGTGGAGGTCAAAGCCAAACCGCGGCACGCCTTGCGCGAAGTAGCAGACCAGACCGATGGTGTGTTGAGTTGGAGGGCTGTCGGCGATCGCCTACGTTTTTCGGTTGAAAACCCTGATG
>DDXM01000005.1 GCA_002347485.1 Anaerolineaceae bacterium UBA2260
GTGTAAAGTTCTGAAATTACACCCGCGTGACGGCGAACACTTAATTCAACGGCTTTTCCGCAAAGCCAATGAGTCAATTCAATTTCGTCATCAGTTATCGGGAGCGATTGCAGGAAAACCAATTGATCTTCCTGTTCCCAGTTTCCGGTGATTTCGATGATATTACGGGCATTGATAAACACACCCAGGTCGCCTTCCACGGTGCGCTTGGCGCGTGGTTCGGGCTCAACCAGTTTGTGCGTCCACTCAGGGCTGCCGTCTGTGACGCTGTGCACGTCGGTGGTCGCGCCGCCGACATCGAATACCAGGCAATCACCGTACACATCAGCCAGGAGTTCACTCGCGCGCAGCACCGCCCCTGGGGTAGGGAGGATTTCCTTTGAAGTGAGCTCAGCCAGCCGGTTCATACCCGGGGCGTGGATGATGTGGCGGTTGAAAACCTCGTGAATAACCCGGCGCAGCGGCTGGATATTTAACACATCCACTTCAGGGAAGACGTTCTCTGCCTGCAGGCACTCTATTCCGGCAGCCTGGAAAAGCTGGGCGATCGGTTTACGCAGCGCGCTGTTACCGGCGTACACCACCGGCACGGGCAGACCGAGGCTGGCGATCTGCCTGGCGTTTTCGAGCACGGTCGCCCTTTCGCCAAAATCCACGCCGCCCGCAAGCAGAATGATATTAGGGCGAATCTCACGAATCTCTTCAAGTTCGTATTGATCAAGGAGACCTGCGGTGACTTTTTTGACGATGGCTCCTGCGCCGAGTGCAGCTTCGCGGGCAGCCCTGGCGGTCATGTTGTAGGTGAGCCCGTGTACAGTCATACGCAACCCACCGGCTGCCGAGCTGTTGACGAAGGTTTCGACGTTTTCCTCAAATACAGGCTTGCCTCTACGCAACTGCGCCATGGCCTGGTCGACGCCGATGCGTACATCACCCTGGCTGATGCTTGTTGGTGCGAACCCTTGCCCTATGTGTACGAGTCGGCCACCAGGCTGATGAGCAAAACCGTTCACCTTGGTGATGGTCGAGCCGACTTCAACGGTCAGGATACGAATTTTCTCAGGCAAGTGAACCCCTGTTTAATAAACACCGCGCTTGATGAGCGTTTTCACAATGGCGTTGACCACATGGATACCCTTGGTACCGCGACCGAAAGTGGCATCCAGTCCGGTTTCCGCAGCCATATCCGCGCTCACTTGAGTACCGCCTGCTATAAGAATAATGTGGTCGCGGATGCCGCGTTCCATGCAAAGGTCGGCGAGCTTTTTCATTTGGGCGCGGTGAATATCATTGTGACTAATGATCGTGGAGATGAGGATGGCGTGCGACCCGGTCTCGATGGCAGCGTCGACCAGCTTGCTCACCGGCACCGAGGTGCCGAGGTAATGGTATTTCACGCCGTATTTTTCGATACCGCCGTGCTTAATATCCAGGATCTCACGCAATCCGACGCTGTGCTCATCCTCACCGACTGTGCCAGCCACTACGGTGAGCCCCACCTTTTTCACCGCATCACGCAGCACGTTTTCCTCAAGGATGACCTCTTTTTCGGGGATCTTCAAGGAAGCCAGCTCTACGTCGAACCCGACCTTGCCCTTTACTTCAATGAAGCAGCCTTCGGCTGGGTGCATCACCTGTAAGTTGACGACCTCGGGGTCGATGAGGCCTAGCTTTTTCGCCATTTCTATGCCATACGCGCGGGCGTAATCCTCCGGCAACGGTACAAAAAACTGGGTGAGAATCGTCCCGTCCCCTGCCCATTCGGCTTCTGGTTTAACCATGCCGCCCTTGCGATAGGCGAAGGTCTGTTCAAGGCGTTTCTCGGCGCTGTCTTCAGGGTCTAGCTCATCGATGTAAACGATCTTCTCGGGCTTGCACAGGGTGCAACCGTCGATCTCGTCGCAGGCATGTTGCAGACCCGCAGGGACGTTGTTGTAGCCGAAGTGGTCACATACAGGAGCGAAGTAATCCGTGTCGCGCTCCACGATGGTACCGGCTCCCACGCCGCCCTTGCCGTCGCGGGCGATGCCGTCACCGTTGCGCTCAGGGTATTTGGCTGAATCGACAAAGAAGCCTTTTTCAACCGCGGCAAAGTAGCCCCCGCTTTCGATCACTTCCTCTAGGAACGCTATTGCGCGCACTTTGAGGTCGCGCACCATATCTCCGAGTGGACCTTCGCGCTTGAGTTCGACCAGCTGTTTAATGCCATCCAGGGCAGCCCAGGTTTGTTTGACAGTCTGCACGCCGCGGATATTGTTGTAATGCCAGGGAACGTTGCGTCCTTCATCGGGCGTGATGGTGCTTTGTATATCCGCGCTGGTGAGCATGGAAATGAGCGTATCGATCGTGTGTGTGCGTATGGCTTCTTCGATATCTGCCTCAATGTAGCGTGTGTTCTGTTGGGCGCGCATCTTAAAATCGGAGAACAATTCGCGCAGAGCGACTGCATAAGGCAAGTCGTACCACAACTTGGGTGCAGGCGGCGCATTGGGGGGAACGGTGGACAACCCGATGAGTTCCTTGTCCATCCCCACAGCAACTGAAAACGCGCAGTTAATGCCGTGCTGCACCATCAGTTCGGGCATCACCAACCACCCGGCTTTGGCTGTGGCGTTGGCATTGTGTGCGCCGTCGATCTGGAAGATGCGCGCGCCGTTCATCACCTTCTTGGCTTCCGCTGCGTCGACAAAAGACCGGTACATGTTCACATTGCGATAAAGCACATTGTACTGAGGGTCCTGGTGCGCGCCGTTGATGCCTTCCTCGGCGAACAGCACCGCCACCTCGGGGCCGGCTACACCGGAGACGTAGCTGTGGAAGTTCAGTGGGCGGCCGACCTCCTCCTCTATCTGGTCACAGGCTTTACGACTGGCGCGGATCTGTTTGCGGGTGATAGGCACGCCGCCCACGCCTTCGGGGGTGCCTTCCATTAGACCGTCGATGTGGCTCTGACCAGTGGTGCGAATGACCATCAGGTGGTCGGCGCCGTGCCAGGCTGCCATACGCATGCGCCGGATGTCGTCCTCGAAGCGCCCGGAGGCGATCTCGGTAGTAACCACACATTTAGGCTGCGGGTCAATGTGGTCGAAATACTTCGAAGCTGGCAGACCGAGGCTGTTCTTCAAAGGCTCGGCCATATCATGATAGTGAAAAGGACCCATGTCCACCCCGTTGGGAGGGCATTCGCGCCATGTCCAGCCCTTGCGCGGTGGGTGGTAATGTTCTAAGTCCTCGAGTATGTTTTCGATATCCAGTTTCTTGTTAGGGTCCAGTTTTTCAGGTCGTTTCATTGTTTGTTCTCGTGTAATGGATCAGAATAAATCGTTGAGGACAGCCTTGTCCTCAAGAATGGTACGGGCGGCGGTCGGAATATCCACGTGGTGCTTGCGCGAAACCCTCAACACCACGTGACCAGCGCCTTTACCCAACAAACCGGCTTCAAGCACGCGGTCCACCACCGCGTGCGCGGTGATGCTGTCGATGCCCATACGCAGCAGGACAGAACGTTCTATGGAGGGTGAGGTGTGGGTGCGGGCGAGTTCGACGATTGGATCGACCAGCTGATCACACAACTGCCAAAAGCGTGCTTTTAAATCAGCATCTGAAAGTTCCTGCAGCACTTTTTGCCGTTCTTCAAACCTGGTGATGCGGTCTTCTGTCATGCATATTCTCCGGGTATAGATTGATTTTAGTTAATATAGTGTTCAACGACCCAGCGCGGGTCTTTTTTTATGTCTTCAGCGAGAAACTGGATGTCAGCTTCTGACCATAGCTCAGGTGCGAGCTGTTTGGCTGCGTTGTTCAGGTATTCCATACGCAGGTGGTCGAGTTCCTGGGTCCGGCTTTGAATTTGCTCCAGACGGTCGGGTATGACGATAGTCTTGCCGGGGATGTTATCCACCGGGTCGCCGCGCCTGACCTCGATACCGTTCTCACGCGCGAAAGAAAGTTCAGCGTTCTGGTGCTTGCCTGCGCCTGTGTATTCAGTTTCCTGCACGACGATGAGCTGATCCTGGTCCATTTCACGCGCCAGCGATACCGCAGCGGTGAGGCTGGTGTTGCCCGCTGGGCCGCGTTCGAGCCCCTCGATCTTGGTCAGCAGTTCGGTGATGTAAAACACCTCACCCTGGTTGACAACCTGGTAATCATCCATGTAGCGCAGGCTGCGCGCGGCGTTGCGCGGCACATCCGTGCGGTCAGGCCAGGTGGCGAAAGGTACGCCGAAGCCGGTGTGACCGGTAGTAAAAGATTTGCGATTGAAATCGTGGTCAGAAGCCATATGCAGACCTCGCAGGTCCACTGAACAGGCGACGATACGAGTATCTGTGCTGCCTGCTTGCGCCAATCCGCGGGCTGTACCAGTAAGGTTGCCGCCACCGGCGTGGGTGACCACCACTGCATCAGCGTCCCGACCGAATTGGGCGCGGGTCTGCTGGGCGATCTCGTACCCCAGGCTTTCGATGCCGCGAATCCCAAAGGGTGTGTACAGGCTGGCGTTGAAGAAGCCAGTCTCTTCCAGCGTGCGCAGTTGCATATAAAAGAGTTCAGGTCCCACGGTAAGCTTCATGACCTCAGCGCCGTAGGCTTCGCAAGCGCGTCCCTTTTCGATAATCTCGGGCTGACCGACACCGCGGCTGTCGTAGACCTCCTGGATAACGATACACTTGAGATTGCGCTGGGCTGCCTGTGAAGCGACTGCCGCGCCGTAGTTGCCGCTGGTGGCTGCAACGACACCCTTATACCCGAGCCGCGCAGCCTGGAATACGCTTATTGAAGCCCGCCGGGCTTTAAAGCTACCAGACGCGTTGATGGCTTCGTCTTTCACCAAAATACGGGCGCCTTTACCGGGCGCGGAGATCTTGCGCACAGCCGCAGTGAGATTATGCAGTTCGTAAAGCGGCGTGCTGCCCACCTTGGTTTCGTTTTGAATGCGGATGATCTCTGCCATGCTGTAGCCGGTGTCTGCCATCATGCGTTCGTAATCGAACGCCACCGGGCTGAA
>DDXM01000013.1:0-7493 GCA_002347485.1 Anaerolineaceae bacterium UBA2260
GATAACGTATGGCAAGGCGGTCGGTTTAAGGATGGGAAGTAAATCTGGAACACCATCCAGCGCAGATGTGCCTGCAACCTATCAAGAGCATTTACATCTGGAAGATTCGAATCTATACCTTTCAGTTATGGCCAACGTAGGTGAAAAGGAGCATTTTATTTGGGGGACCCTTTACACTACCGGCACTCCGGTTAACTGGAGCACAACTTTTACCAATGTTTCACCCGCTGCATCTAAAGTAAGAATTTCCATCAATATTCTCGGAGGGGGGAATCAAACTGCAAACCCGGATCATCACGCTTTAGTTTATCTAAACGACACCTTGATCGGAGACTTCACCTTCGATGGAAGAAACTGGTTATATGCTGAGATCGATGTATCTGCTGGGTTAATATTACCTGGCGCTGGAGTAAACACGATAAAGGTAACCGCACCAAGGGATCTTGGTCTTACATTCGATCTTTTCTATGTGGATTGGATAGCGGTGGATTATGAAAATTCGTTCAATGCCCAAGAGAATGAGTTAGCGTTCCATTACTCTGTTCCTGGTACGTGGAAGTACCAGGTGAGCGGGTACACATCGGATGATATCCAGGTATCCGATGTGACCAACCCCGCTGCACCGGTGCGCATTATTGATTTGAGCGTTAGCGGTGCAGGTCCGTACACACTGGAAATTGAGGACACGATCAGCGCAGAAACACGCTATTGGGCGGGGGCTGAAAGTGCACTGAAATCGGTTGCCGCAATCGAGCCTTATACCAGCGATTCTGCCCTGCGTTCTATAGAAAACGGCGCGGACTACATTGTGATCACGCATACTGATTTCATGGATGCCGCCTCTGACTTGGCGGTGTACCGTGCGGCGCAAGACCTGCGCGCAGCGGTGGTGGACGTGCAGGATGTGTACGACCAATTCAGCTATGGGGTGATCGACCCGGCGGGCATTCGGGACTTCCTGGCGTATACGTATGCCAACTGGGTTTCTCCAGCGCCATCCTACGTGGTATTGATGGGCGACGGCAACTACGACCCAAAGAATTACCTGGATTATGGCGGTACGAGTTATATCCCCCCATTCTTGGGGGATTTCGATCCATGGATCCAAGAGACTTCAGCGGATAACCGCTACGTGACACTGGCTGGCGCCGATACCATGCCGGACATGATGCTGGGGCGTTTCGCGGTGAACAGCCTGGCTGAGGCGCAAGTGATGGTTGACAAGGTCATCGCCTACGAGACCGCGCTGCCCGGCGGCGAATGGCGCCAGCAGGTGCTGGCGGTGTCCGATAACGCCGATGGCGGCGGAAATTACCCACTGCTCTCAGATAACCTGATCTCTTGCTGCATACCTTCGTCTTACTCTGTGCAAAAGATTTATTACAACGGAAGTCCAGCTGACCCGGATAAAATTGCAGCTAGAAATGCTATTCTAGCGGCGTACGGTAAATTCATTGTCAATTATATTGGCCACGGCTACACCAATGGTTGGGCGAGTGAGAGTTTATTAACCTCGGCAAGCATTCCTTCGTTGACGAATGGTACACTGCAACCCATCGTATTGCCGATGACCTGTATGGAAGGATACTTCATCAATCCAAGACCAGGTTCTTCGTATATTTCCCTCGCTGAGACGACCACCCGGGCGGCGGGCATGGGCGCCATCGCCAGCTGGTCTGCTACCGGGCAGGGGGTCGCCAGCGGGCATGACTTCCTCAACCGAGGGTTCTTGACCGCCTTATTGACCAATGGCGTATCGACCCTGGGTGAAGCCACGCAGGCGGGCAAGCAGTACCTTTTCTCGGTCAACGCCTCACCTGACCTGCTCGATACCTACCTCTTGTTCGGCGACCCGGCGCTGCGCATGCCGGTCAGCGTGACCACCATCACCAGCGACACTCCCGATCCCAGCGATGTGAATACGCCGTATACGGTTGCTGTTGAGGTTAAAGGCAATTATGCCACGCCGACAGGCATGGTCAATGTCTCAGACGGCGCTGGTGCGACCTGCAATATCACCCTAGATGAGAATGGTGTCGGCTCATGCAACTTAACCTCCACCACCCCAGGGTTGAAAACCCTCACTGCCAGCTACCCAAATGATGGGATCAATAACGGATCAATCGGCAGGGCTTCGCATTCGGTCAAGGCGGCGAGCACCACTGTCATCACTGGTGATGCCCCTGACCCGAGCCTGCAATACCAGCCGTACACGGTCTCGGTAACTGTGAGCGGCGCATACGGCGCACCAACGGGTACTGTCTACATCAGCGACGGCGCTGGCGCGAGCTGCACCGCCACGCTGACTGGCGGATCAGGTTCTTGCGCGCTCATCTCCACCGTGCCCGGCGAGAAAACCATCAGTGCTAATTATTCCGGTAATGCCAGTTACAGAACCTCAAATGATACCGAATTACATAATGTCACAGCGGTATATTCGATTAGCGGCACCATTCACGATTACCTCGATGTACCCATCTCCGGTGTGGAGGTATCAAATGGGGTCGGACAGACAGTGATCACCGATTTGAGCGGCGTTTACACTTTTACCAGTCTCCTAACTGGCACTTACACCCTCACACCCAACCTGCTGGGGTTCGACTTCAACCCGGCTTCGCGTGAGGTGATGATCACGAATGCCAATGTGACAGGGATTAACTTCACCGGGTCGCAATCGGGTCCGCTCCACACAGTCTCCGGCACAGTGGTCGACGCATCAAGCGCGCCCTTACCTGGCGTCACCATCGGGGATAATTTCGCGCGCAAGGCAGTGACTGATTCCTCCGGCGCGTATACCTTCCCGGGCTTCCCGGCTGGCACGTATACGCTGCAAGCGCAGTTGGCGAGCTATGCTTTCGCGCCTGAATCCACAGAGGTGACCGTGGTCGATGCGGATCTCGCCGGCGTCGATTTTACCGGCACGGCGTACACGTTCCCTGTATTGGTTTCTCCAGCGAATAAAACCAAGACCAACAACAACGATATGGAACTGGTATGGAAAACGGTGAGAAATACCGTTTACTACAAATTGCTGGTCAGCAAAGATGAAGCGTTTTCTACAAAAGTGGTCAAAGCGCTTGTCTACCCGGAAGGCACGGAGCTTCAACTCACGCACCTGCTGGAAGATTTCCCGGATGGTAAATACTACTGGAAGGTAAAGGCGTTCTATGCCGGCGGTGCCAAGAGCCCATGGTCAGAAGTGCGCATCTTCAAGGTCGATACCGTACCTCCGGCGGTACCGAAACTTTACAAGCCCAAGGATAACAAATACAAGGCGGGTTTCACACCCACGTTCACCATCTACCCGGCGACAGGCGCAAAATACTACCATTACCAGGTCGCGGTGGATGACACCTTTACAACGATCGCTGCCGAAAGCGATATGCTGGCGGGGCTTACCTGGACTGTGCCGGAGGAAAATGCGCTTGAATACGGCGAGTACTTCTGGCGCGTGTTGTCAATCGACGCGGCTGGCAATGTTTCCGCCTGGTCAGATGCGCGGCGTTTGCTGATCTCTTTCCAAAAACTGCCCAAGTATGGGACGGTCACAACCGATAAGACCCCGACCTTCGAGTGGCTGGCCGTTACGAACGCTGAGAATTACCGGCTCGAAATCTCGCGCATTGGTGAGGTGGATGAAAGGATAATTTCGGGCCTGGCGGGCTTGACACTCTATACGCTCCCGAATGATGCGCAACTCGCCGCGGGGAATTACCAGTGGAGGATGGTGGCGGTCATTGGCGCAGAGGAACTCCCCAGCCCATGGAGTCTGCTGACTATTGCCCCATAAAGTCCCAGTTTTATGAGGGAGACTCTTCATTATAAAACAACACATCCGGCAGAATTTTCTGCCGGATGTGTTACGTATAAGGGCAATTACCATTCTCCGCTGGGCGTGTTGGTGGGCGTGGGGGTGTTGCTGGGTGTCGGGGTGTTGGTGATCGTGGGTGTCGCGTACGTCCCGGTGGGGGTAACGGTGAGTGTACCCGTGGCGGTGTTGGTCGGTCTGGGTGTGGAGGTTGGGCGGGTTGGGCGCGGCGTCATGGTGGGGCGCGTCGTAGATGTGGGAACCATGGTTGAAAACACCGGGATACTCGCAGTGTCGCCTTCTGAAATGTCGTAAATATAATCCACCGCACCCTGGCAGGCAGGCTCTAGGTTGGTCGCCACGTGCAGCCAATCCAATGACTGACCGGCGTTCCAGGTGCGGCTCATGGCAGTCCACAGGCAACCAGGACCGGCGTTGTAGTTGATCAGAGTGAAGCGCCACAAGTCAGTGTAGCTGCTCATCAACCCCGAAGTCTGCCTGGTAAGGTTGTAGATCATGCGATCGACCTGCGCGCAATTGGCGACCAGGGTCTCACCAAAGATACGCACGCTGAAGTTGGCTTGCGTCAGATCGATGCCCATCGGGCAGTCTGCACATGTGGCATCCACTTTTTGCACTAACGCGCCGCGCAGCATCACCTTTTGGTTTTCCGGCAGCGTACCGTAACCTTGTTTGCAGGTCGACTCGAGTAGGATTAAAGGGCAAAACTGGTTGTAAAAATCAGGATTCCATAAAAGCGTGGTGTCCGCGCCTTTTTCGGTCAACTGTCCCAAACCAACTTCCTCGATGTCATGGTAGATCCCAGGCCAAAGCTGGCTTTCGCGCGCGAACATGTTCTTCATCAACTGCGCTGGGATGCCAGTATCGTAAGAAGTGGTTATGATCTCTTCATCGAACTGGTTCTGCCAGGCGGTTAACGCGTCAGCGGCATGCTCCACCCCGCACAGGTTGGCGGCAGTCGGGTACTCAAGTCCGCCGTTGGGGCATGCGCTGGCATCCACCTCCCCACGCTGGATGAGCAGGGCGGCCAGGTAATGGAGTGAAATTGAAGAAGATAGGTCCAGGATGTCATCGGGAGTGTCCAGCCAGGCAGGTGCGCCTTCCACTGGTGGGAATGATTGCCAGATGGCAGCGCAGCTGCTGTTGAGCTGGCCGCGCCATTGGGCGCTGATGATGTCCACGTAATAGCCTACGCGTGCCGGCATTCCGGTCTCTTCGGAGGTCTCACCCCAGGGCAATACCCTGATGTATGCGGTGTACTCCTCTGTGGAATCACCGAAACTGGATTCACCTTTGAAGATGAGCTTTACACCGTTCTGGCCTGTCGCGTAGAGCGGCAATTCGCAAACTTCAGCGTCGCATGTGAAGTTTTTGCCATCTAGATTGCCAAAAATGCGCACGATGCGCTCGTTGGCGATCTTTTCCTCACCTGTCAGGATCAATTTCGGTTCACCCGCCCATTTGTTCTTTGTACTGTCGATCAGGTTTCCCTTGATAGAGATCCAGACTTCGGGTTCGGGTAGGTCGACTTCAATTTCGGACGTGCCAGCCTGGCTGGTGCTTTTTTGCAGGTAATACCCCTTGCAATTTGAAGTATCCAGTCCATCTTCGGCAGCGGTGCAGGGGGGTGTGGTTAGCCACGCCTCGTAGAGCGTGTAGCCGCATGTGTTCTGAAAATCCAATGCAGTCGGGAAACCTTCGTGGTCCAGGCTGAGTTGGCAGGCGATGGAGTTATCCGCCCAGCGCGCCAGCCACCAATCATGCTGGGTGGCGTCGACTGTAATCCACATCACCCGTTCGGGTTCATCCTGGGCTGAAGCGGGTTCAATTGAAGTTCTGGCAAGGTAAATACCCAGCACACCCAGCGTTAAAATCAACAACGCTACCAGTACTTTTCGATTCAACAGGTAAAATACCCCTCTAAAGTTCATGATTTGTATGCTGGTCCACAAATAAAAGGATAGCATAAAAGCTATGTTTCGTAAATGGAGGGCTAACATGGAAGGCTAACATGGAGGGCAAACTTGGAACTGAACTTGGAGCGGAATAAATTTGCTGCTGCGCTAAAAAATTGTTTTTAAAAGTCGTTTTTTATATACTATAAGTAAAAAGCGTTGTACAATTCAAAGGTTTCAAAGTCTGTTTCTATTTTATTAAATTATCGAGAAGGGTGGATGTTTGCACATGGACAATGATTTTGAGGAGCGCAGCAGTCTGGAAAGTATCCTGGATTACACCCAAACGCTCTGGCGCTGGCTTTGGTTATTGTTACTCGTCGCCATGGCAACTGGAGCAGTTGCGTATTACATTACTAACCAACAACCCAGGGTTTATCAATCTTCATCCAGAGCTATCGTAAACGTTGTTTCACGCTCAGATTATTACGATTCCTACACCGCCACCTATACCAGTCAGCGCCTGGCTGAGACCTACGCGCAGACTATGGTCACTGAACCTCTATTGCAAGCTGTGTCAGAAAAATTAGGTTACCCTTTGACAGGTACGGTGAAAGCAACCTCGGTGGAAAACTCGCCAATTTTCGTCGTCACGGTCACAGATTCCGATCCGCGAAAAGCGGCTGACACAGCCAATGCGGTAGTTGANNCAGGATTATGTCAACAAGGCTGAACTTGAGTTGATCAAGTCGCAATACCAATCCAACCGAGCCTCGTTGTTCACAAACCTTCAGTCCATCCGGTTGACCGAAGTGCAATCCGCCACAACCATCAGCCAACTGAATCAGGCGTTACCTGACGAGGATCCGATCCAGCCCCAACCGTTGAGGAGCGCCGGACTGGCTGCCCTGGTTGGATTCATGCTCGCTGCTGGCGTTGTGTTCCTGGTAGCCTACCTGGAGGACGAGATTCGGGACCCGAGCGAGATCACACAACGGTGGGGAGTGCCGGTGATCGGCGTCATTACGAGTTTTGCCGCAGATGAATCCCCTTTGATCACGTTGAATAAACCTCGCATGCCAGTCTCTGAAGCGTTTCGCTCTTTGCGCACGAATCTACAGTTCAGCGGCATCGATGCACCTTTGCGAACTTTGCTCGTCACCAGCCCCTCACCGTCTGATGGCAAATCCTCCATTGCGGCTAACCTGGCAACAGTCATGGCGCAGAGCGATAAAGATGTGGTAATTGTGGATGGCGACATGCGGCGTCCCACAATTCATAAAGTTTTTAAACTTTCCAACCGTTTGGGGCTTTCGGATTATTTCCTGCGTGCGCCAGATAAAATGTCAGGTGTGGTGAAGAAAACACCCGTTAATAACTTGAGCATTATCACTTCGGGCAGCCTGCCGCCTAATCCCTCTGAGTTGTTAAGCTCGACCAAGATGCGCGATGTGATCGCCCTGCTGGCAAAGCATTTCGACATGGTGATACTGGATTCGCCGCCGCTGCTGGCAGTGACGGATGCGCTCGTGCTGACCAAAAACGTGGACGGGGTGATCCTGGTGGTTGATCCTAAGAAGACCAAGCGTTCAGCCATCAAGCAAGCAATCGAGCAACTCCAGCGAGTGAACGCCCGTTTACTTGGGGTGGTGCTGAACAATATCAAGATCAAACGTTCAAGTTATTACTATAACCGTGAGTACTATTACACCAAGCACTATGGAATAACCGGGGGCGAACCATCACCAGCCCCAGTGGAATCAGAGGAT
>DDXM01000013.1:7550-9185 GCA_002347485.1 Anaerolineaceae bacterium UBA2260
AACCTATCGCTCCAGTAAGCATAAGCCACCAGCGAAGAGTATGCCTGACCCTCTATTATGGCGACTGCCCCGTTTACCAGAAAAATGTTCTCGAACCATTGCCTAAGGAGTACCGTGGAAGCCTGCCAGCCAGGAGAATGCCAAAGACCGCTATTTCAATCTTGATCCTGCTGCTGGTCATGGTTGTAGGCGCAACCATATTGGGTCTCCTTGGGATCGTCCGGATCCCTGGTTTGGAGTTTTCGCTTATGGCGCAGCAGGATACTTCAACTTTCACACCCCCTACTCAATTTGTCATTGTTCCTCCTCCTACATCCACTGCATCGCTCACCGGAACCATAATCCCGACTGACACGCAGTCGATGATCGAGGCGACGTCCTTTACCCCCCATGCGGTTGAAACGCCATTCGGAGAGAATCCAACGCTGGTCATTCACAAGGTGCTTGATGGTGAGGGCTATATATACCTGGCAGAACAATATGGTACTTCAGTTGAAGCCATCAAGGCGATCAATTATCAATTGTCAGAAGCCTTGTGGGTCAATAATATCCTGGTGATCCCCGTCAATACCCAGTTGGTCACCGGTCTGCCGAAATTCATCGTGCGCGAGATCTCCACTGAGGGGATGACGATCGAAGAGTACGCCCAGCGCATGCAGTTGGATGCCGAACTATTGAAGCGATATAATGCTCTCCCCGCTGATTACATGCTCGAGATGGGCGAGTTGATCATCATTCCAAATTAATACAGCCTAAACTTCAGGAGCTCGGATGCCGAATATCCTATTTGTCTGTAGTGCCAATCGATTCCGATCTGTAATTGCGGCAGGCTGTTTCACGTCACTCATACGCGAACTGGGACTCCCGGGTGATTGGACGGTCAGTTCAGCAGGGATATGGGCGCGTGAGGGTGCACACCCACTGCGCGAAGCAATCGATTTCGCGCAAGCACGCGGATTCGATATTCAATCTGAGACATCCAGAGAGATCAATACCCGATTGGTCGATGAAGCCGATCTGATCATTGTGATGACCAGCGGTCAAAAGGAAGCGATCGCGAACGAGTTTGCGAATTCCACTGGGAAACTGGCACTGCTCAGTGAGATCACCTCCGGTCAAACCTTTGACATCCCCGACCCGGTAACCTCACCTGAAGAGGATACGAACCTGGTTGCAAATGAGATCTGCGGCTTGCTTAAGGATGGCGCACCAGCAATTCTTGCGCGTGTTGGGGTGAAGGCTACTGCCACAATCGTCCCTCCGCCACCCGACAATCCCCTCATAATACAGAATGACCTCCCAAGCAAAAGTATAAAAAAGAAACGCCACTGGTGGATTCTAATACTAGTGTTGCTATTGCTTATCGGGGCGGGTTATTTTCTTTGGACAAACCCGATCTTGGGTCGCCAACTACCGAAATTCACCGGCGAAGCCATTCAAACCTTTACTCCATTGCCGGCTGTGCAGACAGCACTTTCAGGTACTCAAACGGTGAATCCCGATCAATCTCCGGCGGGTGAGCACGGTAAAACAGAACAGGCAACGAAGGTTAGCCGATCAGATGCCGTCTGTGGGCAAACGGAACCCATGCTAGTACTGGCACTGGGGATCGATGAGGTAGAGCAGGCGGATGTG
>DDXM01000053.1 GCA_002347485.1 Anaerolineaceae bacterium UBA2260
GCTAGTTTCAAAAGCCTGAAGCAAATCTTCCGTGATGATACCTCAAGGAGTCCCCATTAATTATCACAAAAACAACGCTGGGGGTTTTTCTCTCATCACGCTTATAATAGAAATTATGCCGACTGAACAACCTTTCCTCTCCATCGTCTTCCCCGCCTACAACGAAGAACAACGCCTGCCCGAGACGCTCGCCGCTACGCTCGACTTCATCCGGTCACAACCCTATTTAAGCGAAATTGTCATCGCTGAGAACGGCAGTTCTGACCGCACCCTGCAGATCGCGCACGATTTCGCCGCAGAATACCCCTCCGTGACCGTCATACATATCAATCAAGCAGGCAAGGGTCGGGCCGTCCAGGAGGGCATGCTCGCCGCCAGAGGCCAGTACCGGTTCATCTGCGACGTTGACCTTTCGATGCCCATCCACGAGATTCCGCGGTTCTTACCACCGCAAACAGAGAACGCCGACATCGTCATCGCCTCGCGCGAAGCCCCCGGCTCGGTGCGGTATAACGAACCCCACTACCGGCATTTTATCGGCCGCATATTCAACAACCTGGTGCGCTGGATGGTGCTGCCCCAACTACAGGATACGCAATGCGGTTTCAAGTGCTTCACGGCAACCGCGGTTGAGACCATCTTCCCGCTCGTCACCATCCCCGGCTGGACCTTTGATGTGGAGGTACTGGCGATCGCCTTTCGCATGGGCTACCGGGTGAAAGAACTCCCCATCCCCTGGTACTATCACTCGCACAGCAAAGTGCGCGTGATGCGCGACTCTGTGCGCATGGCTCGGGATCTGATCGCCATCCGCCGGAAATTGCGCAGCGGCTGCTATGGTTGTTAAGTTTGACCGCGCTCTGATTCCTGCGTCCCCCGACCTGTCATTCGAACATTCCCTTTTTTCTTCCGGTATTGAACTGGTCGCCGGACTGGATGAGGCGGGGCGCGGCGCCTGGGCAGGGCCGGTAACCGCGGCGGCGGTTGTCCTCGATCTTCATCTGCCCATTGACCCACTTCTAGGTCTTGCGCAGGACTCCAAACAGTTGCGACCACAGCAGCGCATTCAGTTGGAGCCCTTCATAAAACGCTCAGCGCTAGGTTGGGGAGTTGGATTCGCATCCAACGAGGAAATCGATCAATTTGGCATTCTCCCCGCCACGCGCCTGGCGATGACCCGCGCCCTCGAAGCTCTGCACGTTTTTCCGCAGCACCTCCTCATCGACGCCTTGCTGCTGTCGGAAACCAATATTCCCCAAGCCGCCCTGATCAAAGGCGACCAGCGAAGTCTCAGCATCGCCGCCGCCTCCATCCTCGCCAAAACCGCGCGAGATCGTTTCATGCAGGAGCAGGCGATCCATGAGAACCGCTTCAGCTTTGAATACAACAAGGGTTATGGCACGCGCGCGCACCAGGCGGCTTTGGTCGCCCACGGTCCCTGTTCCTTGCACCGCTTCAGTTATGCTCCGGTGAAATTAGCCATTAAATAAAAATCGGGCAGTGCTACTCACACTGCCCATAGAAATTTAATGTAAACTCAGTTCTGCTGAGCCTTTTTCTTCGCGCGGCTGCTCATATACCACTTCACCAATTCAGCCACAATGGATGGAATGAGCAGAAGGGGCAGGATCAACTGCCATTGTTCCCAACCCAGGGGTTGTGTCTTGAAGATCGGGTTTAGGAACGGCACGTACACCACAAGCAGTACCATCGCCAGAGAAGCCAGCACCGCGAGGTTCATCCATTTGTTGGAGAATACGCCCATCTTCAGCAGCGGGTAACGCTCTGAGCGCGCAGTGAACGCCCGGATCAACTCGGAAGTGGAGAGTGTGACAAATGCCATCGTCTCAGCAAATTCAAGATTGTCGACGATCGAAGCCCCATCGCGATGCAGACCGACCCAGAAAGCAATCAGGGTCACGGCTGAGATCGCAATGGTCTGAAATATCACACCTACGAGCATATCCCGATTAATGATTGCTTCTTTCGGAGACCTGGGCGGTTGATCCATGATATCCGGATCGCCTTTTTCAGTGCTCAATGCTAGCGCCGGCGCACCATCCGTCACCAGGTTCAACCAGAGTAACTGGATGGGCGCGAGAGGAGATAGCTGCTCTGTGGTAAGTTCGGGCAGGATCAGCGCACCGATGGCTGTGGGCAGGAAGATGATCAGAATCTCGGCCATGTTACAGGAAATGAGGAAATACACGAACTTGCGGATGTTGGAGTAGATGATCCTGCCTTGCTCGACAGCNNGGCGCGTCGTTGACGCCGTCTCCGGTCATCGCCACCACCTCGCCGTTCGCCTGCAGCGCGTTGACAATGCGCAGCTTATGTTCCGGTGAGACACGCGCGTACACATCGGTCTTCTTTACTTCTTCCTTCAATTCCTCGTCGCTCATCGTCTCAAGCTGCTCACCGGTAAGCACCTGGTGACCGGACCGCAGCAAGCCGATGCTTTCCGCGATCGCGCGCGCTGTGTTGGGATAATCCCCGGTGATCATGATGGTGCGAATTCCCGCCCTGTACGCGGTTTCCAGCGCGGGCGCAACTTCCGGCCGCGCCGGGTCGATCATACCGATCAAACCAACGAACACCAGGTCCTGCTCCAGCTCTTCACGATTCGCTCCCTCGGGCAACACCTTGACCAAGCGGTAAGCCACGCCCAGCACGCGCAGCGCTTCATGTGTCATTTCATCATTCGCGGCAATGATCTTCGTGCGTTTTTCCTCATCCAGCAGAACCGGCTCCCCGCCGGAAATCGGCGCGTAATACTTGCACAGCTTTAACACCACATCCGGCGCACCCTTGACTGCGATCACGTAGCAGTCTTCACGATCACTGTCCGTAAAAGGCGAAAGGTCTTCAACACTGGGATCGGAAACCGAATGCACCGTCACCATGCGCTTGTAGTCTGAGTCGAATGGGATCTCGTTTGTGCGCGGGTAAGATTTGTTCAATAACCGCGTCACCCCGCCGGCTTTGTAAGCCGCCACCAGGATGGAACCTTCGGTGGGATCACCCACCATTCTATATTCCCGGCTACCATCCTCATTTTCCGTTTCTTCGAGCACTGCGTCGTTATTAAGCACGCCCAGCCACAATGCGGTGCGGATGGCGGGAAATTCTCGCAGATCCACTTTCTTGTCGCCCACCAGAAAATCTCCGACCGGGGTATACCCCTGGCCGGTGACTTTCACCATGGTTTCGTCCGCCCAAAGGCGCGTGACAGTCATTTCGTTCTGGGTTAGCGTGCCAGTCTTATCCGAGCAGATCACCGTGGCGGATCCCAGGGTTTCTACCGAGGATAGGCGGCGGATAAGCGCGTGACGCTTGATCATCTCCTGCATGCCGAGCGCCAGGCTGACGGTTACGACCGCTGGCAGACCTTCCGGCACCGCGGCCACCGCCAGGCTGACCGCGATCATGAAGAGCCCGACGATCAGGTCAATATCGATCGTGCCAATACTCTCAACTACGCCCACGGCAAAGACCAAACCACACACGATCAAGGCAGCGATGCCCAGGGTCTTGCCGAGCTGATCCAGTTTCTTCTGCAGCGGCGTTGGTTCTTCCTGCACGGCTTGCAGCATGGTCGCGATCAGGCCTAGCTGGGTGTGCATACCCGTGCTGGTAACCACGCCCTTACCGCGACCGTAATTGACAACTGTACCCATAAAAGCGGAGTTCTTGCGGTCGCCGAGCGACGCACCAGCCTTAAGGGTGGCCGCTGCGTTCTTTTGCACCGGGACGGATTCGCCGGTGAGCGCGGCTTCTTCTATGCGCAGATTCACCGCTTCGATCAAACGTACATCCGCGGGAACATAATAACCAGCTTCCATGAAAACAATGTCACCGGGGACGAGTTCTGGCGATGGAATGGTGACACGCTTCCCACCGCGCAACACCTGGCTATCCGGCGCTGCCATGCGCTTTAACGCGGCGAGAGCTTCCTCGGCGCGCGATTCCTGCACCACCCCCAATACCGTGTTAAGCAGCACGATGGCAATGATGGCGCCGGCGTCCACGTACTCCCCAAGGATTGCCGAAACGATCGCCGCCCCGATCAAAAGAAGAATGACGAAACCCTGCAGTTGTTCCCAGACCATCTGCGCGAAGGTGCGGCGGGCTTTTTCCTCCAGTTGATTGGGTCCGTATACCTTCAGCCGGCGTTGCGCTTCTTCGGTAGTTAACCCTTCAGCCACCGGTGTTTCCAGCCGTTTCAGTGTCTCCTCGGTGGTTAATGTATGCCAGGAAACCAAAATCTCCTGATCATTTTCACCGGGATTATGCGTCTTATCAGTCATCGTTATACTCCTCACCGCTTATGGACAGATTTTTGTACCCGCGGAAAGTTTACCAGATTTTGGTATTACCACGATACCATCCCTAACCACCCACCCGTCGCCATTCAGGTCCGTGCCGGGCGGGAACTTTTTTATCACAACGCCCTTGCCGATGCGGGCGTTCTTGTCAATGATCGCTCCCTCAATAAAACAGTCCTGACCGATCTCCATTGGCGCTGCCTTTGCCTCGCTTGTCTCTGGCCACTCGTAATAATCGTTGCCCATCAAGATGCTGTCGATGATGGTAGCGCCACGACGGATCTGGCTGCGCAGCCCGATGATCGAGTGAGTGATGGAGGCTTGTTCAATGCGACAGCCTTCAGCCAGCAGCACGTCCTTCAGCATGCTATTTTCAACCGTCGACCCTGGCAAAAAGCGCGGATGGCTGTATATGGGGAACTTTTCATCAAAGAAATTGAAGGGTGGATTGGGCTCGGTAAGCGAAAGGTTAGCCTGATAGAAGGAACGGATCGTCCCAATATCCTCCCAGAATCCTTCAAAATCGTAACCATACACATTGTGAGTTTTGAGCGCTGCCGGAATTACGTGGGAACCGAAATCGTCGTAATCGTACGTGCGCAGCAGATCGACCAGCACCTGGGTTTTGAAGAGGTAGATTCCCATCGAGCCAATATAAGGTTTGGCCGGGTCTTCGCGGCTGACGATATCGTCCAGCACGGCGGGGTCGGTGGGTTTTTCATAAAATTCAGTCAGCTGGCGTTTTACATCGCGCTTGAGAATGCCAAAGCGACTGCAGTCCGCCCGCGAGACAGGCTGTACCGCCACGGTGATGTCAGCCCCTTTTTCGATGTGAAACTCCGCCATCTTGCTGTAATCCATGCGGTAAAGGTGATCGCCTGCCAGGATCAACACATGCGATGTGTGGGCGGATGAGATCTCGAGGAGCTGCTTGCGCACCGCATCGGCTGTACCCTGGTACCAGTTCGTGTTCTCCACGGTTTGTTCCGCCGCCCAGATCTGCACCCAGCCGGTGTGAAAAGCATCGAAGTTGTAGGTGCGCGAAATATGGCGGTGTAGCGAAACAGAATTGAATTGGGTCAGCACGGCGATGCGGTAGATGCTGGAATTGATACAGTTGCTAATGGGAATGTCGATGAGGCGGTACTTGCCGGCCATTGGAACAGCGGGTTTGGAACGCTCCTTGGTTAAAGGGTAAAGCCGCGATCCGCGACCCCCACCTAGGATCACACCGAGAATATCGTCATTTCCGGCCATTTCATTCCCTCCATAAGTGGTACGAATGTAGCGACAGAAAGTTTCTCAACAGGATAAGCATACTTGAGAAAATTTTAAGCGTCAATGATGTTGAGGTGGTCATTCAATTGGCGCTTCTGACCTGAATTTTCTGAGAACTTAAAGGTAAGAAGGAGGCAGCGCGCGCGCTTTTGACCGGATGAAAAAGGAGAGCAGCACCCCGCCAAAAAATCCGCCGATATGCGCCATGTACGCTACGCCACCAGATGCGCTGGTCATGGTGCTCAACGAGCTGGTCCCGCTGAGCAACTGCAGGAAGATCCAACCACCGATCACCACCAGCGCTGGTAAATGGATGATCCACCAACCGAACAGCACGCGTACTTTGCGGCGCGGGAAAAGCACCAGGTAAGCGCCCAGCACTCCAGCGATCGCCCCTGATGCCCCCAGGTTGGGGATCGTCACCATGGGCGCGACGATGTACTGGGCAACCATGGCGATAATCCCGCACAGGACATAGAAAACCAGGAATTTAAAGTGTCCGAAGCGGTCCTCCACGTTATCGCCAAAGATGATGAGATAGAGCATATTGCCAGCCAGGTGCGGCCAGCCGGCGTGCATAAACATAGAGGTAAAAATGGTGCTGAAATTCCCCACCGGATCCTGGCTGAAGCGCGCGGGAATGAAAGACCACGCTTGAATGAAAGGGTCGCCACCGGAAATTTCGAGAAAGAATACCAAAACATTTGCGATCACAAGCAGCCAGGTTACTACAGGTACCAACCTGCGCTGTGAGTTATCGTCACCGATCGGAATCATGGGCATCCTTTCCCGTAGTCAGGTATTTGAAGTTTAGACGCTATTAATAATCAGGCTCGCAATACCGCGCCGCCAATTCAGGTGAAAACCTTAAAGTGAATTAAATTACAAGGTTAGCGTCCGTAACCGCGGCCGAGGATGTAATCCTCCATGTTTTGGATAAGGAGGTCCTTATCCTCAATGAGGTTTTTGACCACATCACCAATGGATATAATCCCTACAATCTTGTTTCCCTCGCGCACGGGCATGTGGCGGAAGCGTTGGCGGGTCATCACTGCCATAGCCTCATCGATCGAATCTTCCCTGGTGACACAATAGATATGCTTTGTCATCACATCGCTCACGGGTATAGAAAGCTCAAGACTCTCTTCACGCGCGACCATGCGGGCAAAATCGCGTTCCGAGAAGATCCCCACTGGTTCTCCATTCTCCGTGATCAATAATGCCCCAATTCCCTTACTGGACATCATCTGAAGTGCGTCAAGCAGGCTGGTGTTTTTTTCGACTGAATACACAGTGCTTCCCTTGGAGCGCAGGATGTCTGCAATTGTGAGCATGCTTTCTCTCCTTTCCGGTGTATATATATCTGATTCAATTAGTATATGATATTAATTCCGTAGATTCAACAAATACAAGCCAATTTGTCAACCAAACTTTAAAAGTG
>DDXM01000024.1 GCA_002347485.1 Anaerolineaceae bacterium UBA2260
TCACTTTTGAAGTTTTCCTAACAATAGTGTTTTTCAAAAACGAGGAAAATATGTGGTAGAATAGCAGTTCTGGTAGGCAGTACTCGCTGCTACCTTTCCGCTCTTGACTGCGCCAACAGTGTTGTTCGAGGGCTATCCCGAGGAAAGGAGGATTCACCATGCGCAAATACGAAGTTGTGCTTATTTTTCACCCTGAACTGGATGAGACCGCACTTAATGACGCACTCGAAAAAGTTAAGGGCTGGATAACCACCGCTGGCGGCACCATTACCAAGCTCGATGTCTGGGGCAAACGCCGTTTAGCCTACGTTATCCGCAAGCAGCGCGACGGGGTTTATTACCTGGTCACCGCTGAGTTTTCGCCCACTTTCGCCAACGAACTCGACCGCAATTTACGCTTCCATGAGCCTGTGATCCGTTACATGATCACCGCGGTAGAGTAATACGTTCGATCAGAGAATCTTGAAGGAGTTATACAATGGGGCGAGATTTGAATAAAGTAATGATCATCGGACACCTTGGACGCGATCCGGAAATGCGCTTCACGCCATCCGGTCGACCGGTGACAACATTCACAGTTGCTACCAACCGTTCATGGAACACCGGGGATGGTGAACGCCATTCTGAAACAGAATGGTTCAACGTCGTCGCCTGGGGTAATTTGGCTGAGATCTGCAAGCAGTACCTATCAAAGGGGCAACAGGTTTATGTTGAAGGACGGCTACAAACACGCCGCTGGGAAGATTCAGAAGGCGCAAAACACAACAATGTTGAGATCGTAGCTTCCGAAATGATGGTATTGGGCGATAAACGCGATAACTCTCAATCCGGCAACGAACTTCAGGATACAGAATTTCACACGGATGATGACTATCCGTACTAATGGAGTAAATAGAAATGTCAGAAGAAATGACCAATGAAAACGAGCGATTTTCCGGTCCGCGCCGCTTTGTAGCGCGACCTAAGATCTGCCAGTTCTGCGCAGACAAGAATATCAGCATCGATTATAAAAGCACCGATATGCTGCGCCGCTTCATCACCGAAGATGGCAAGATCCGCCCAAGAAGGCAGACCGGGACCTGCGCTCTGCATCAGCGCGCTTTGGCTTCCGCCATTAAACGCGCCCGCCATATTGCCCTTCTCCCCTTCACTGGGGAACGCTGGTCAGACGCCATCCGGTAGAACGTTCTACTATACCGGAAATAAACCAGATAGGCATTATCCGGAAGGATAATTGGCCAATTGAATCCATTCGAGGGAAAAGATGGCAAAAGAAAAAGAGATCAATGTACCAAAGCCGGCATCCAAGAAACATGAAGCCCGGCTGGCAAGGGAGCGTCGTCAAAAGAAGCTCGTGACCGGAATCGTTATCGGTGTTCTGGTTGTCGTCGTCCTGCTCATCGGTTTTGGCTTACTATACGATACCGTTATCAAGGCTAATCGAGTTGTGGCGCAGGTCGGAGATACCAAAATTACAGCCGAACAATTCGAGAAGCGCGTGCAGTATGAACGGTTATCCTATGTGGATACCTTCTCCAGCTATTCAGCTTCTGGATACGCTTCCTTTTTCCAGTCCTACCTGCTTGAAATGCAAAACGCCCTGGATAATTACATCCAGTTCGGCAGCGACGTGCTGGACAGAATGATCAACGAAGCAGTCGTGGCAGCAAAAGCCGAGGAGTTGGGAATCACAGTTTCCGAAGAGGAAATCGACAAGGAACTTGAGCGTGGTTTTGGTTTCTTCCCGGATGGAACGCCAATCCCGACTCCGACAGTGGAATTTACCTTCCGACCGACCTCCACGCTATCCGCTCAGCAATTAGCGATCGTTACCATAACCCCCACCCCATCACCCATACCGACCGAAACCCTGGAACCCACCGCAACTGCTGAATCAACCACAGAAGCTACCGCCACAACCGAACCAACAGTGGAAGCCACAGTGGAACCAACCGCAACCTCAATCCCACCCACTGCGACACCGTATACACGGGAAGGATTTGAATCGCTGTACGATCAGATGCTGTCGAACATTAACGCGCAATTCGATTACACTGAAGCGGATTTCCGTGAGTACGTGAGAGCCTTGTTATTGAATCAGAAAGTCTTTGATTACGTGACCAAGGACATCACACGTGAACAGGATATGGTTTGGGCCAGGCACATCCTCGTTGCAACAGAAGAGGAAGCAAACGCTGTACTCGACAGGCTCAACGCGGGCGAAGACTTCGGCGTGATCGCCGCGGAAGTATCCATCGATACTTCCAACAGCGCTACCGGCGGCGACCTGGGCTGGTTCACCAAGGGACAGATGGTGGTTGAGTTTGAAACCGTCGCCTTTTCACTGAAGATCGGCGAGATCAGCGAACCAGTAGCCACTGAATTTGGATATCACATTATCCAGGTTCTGGGTCATGAAACGCGCGAACTTACCGATGAGCAGCTTGACAACTTCAAGAACGTGGCCTACGCCAAGTTCATTGAAGAAGCCAAAGCTGAAATGACCATCAAGAAGTTTGACATCTGGGCTGAGATCGTACCCAGCAGCCCAAGCATCCCGGTTGAATACCGGATCACTCAGTAACACATAAAAAAGCTGCGGAGACGATCCGCAGCTTTCTTTCACTTATTCCTTACCTTACCATTTCATCACTCACCTCATCCAGGCGCAGGCTGATGACCTGGCTGGCGGAGTCGCGCCCCATTGTGACCCCGTAGATCACATCCGCCACCTGGACGGTATTACGATTATGCGTGATGACAATAAATTGCGTGGTCTGGCTTAAATCACGCAGCAGCTCGGTGAAGCGGCCAACATTGGCTTCGTCAAGCATGGCATCCACTTCATCGAGGATGCAGAAGGGGGTCGGGGAAACCCGCAAGAGCGAAAACACCAGCGCTACCGCAGTAAGAGACCTTTCACCACCTGAAAGCAGCGATAATCCCCGCTCACGCCTTCCCGGCAGCCTGGCTTCGATATCGATGCCTGTTTCTGTCGGGTTGTCTGCGTCGGTCATTACCAGGCGCGCTGACCCGCCACCAAACAACCGCGAGAACATTTCCTTGAATTCAGCCGCCACGGCGTTGAATGTGGTGCGGAATTGTTTGTTCATCAATTCATCAAGCTCGGTGATGATCTGGCGCAGGTCGGTATCGGCTTTCTGCAAATCGTTCAGTTGTGTAGAAAGAAAGCCGTGCCGCTCCTTGACCTCTAGGTATTCATTGTGCGCGTCGGGGTTGATTGCTCCCATGCGCCTGAGCAATGCGCGTTGCCGGTTGATCGATTCTTCGAGTCCCTTCGGCAGTTCGGTCAGGCTGGTGAGCTGCCCGACTCCATCCAGCGGCAGCGGGGTTGGACCGGTGACGTCGTCTGAGTATTCCAAGGCAATCAAACCGAAATCCTCTTCGATTCGATGCCGCAGGTTATCCAGCGCTTCGCGGCTGCGCCCTAACTCAAGCTGCGCCTGGGTATAGACGCGGTCCGCGTTGGCTTCTGACTGTTGAGCGATCGAATACTCGTGCTGTAATTTTGAATATTCCGCTTCAAGCGCAGTCAACTCGGTCTCAGCCGGGTCGATCTTCTGGCGGGCTGTAAGGATTTGCGAGTTTACGGTTTCTTCTTCGGATGTGGTAGCCGTTTTCGCGGTTTCAGTTTCTACGCGCAGCGTATTCAAATCTTCCAGACGCTTGCGTGTTTGCTCCACCAGCGCGCTGTTCTGGTTGATCGTGCTCTCGAATTCACGATAACGGGCGTCGGTTTCCTTTAACGCTCGTTCAGAAATCGCCAGCGTCGTATTCCAATGCACAAGCTGGCTTTGAATCTCTTCAATCGGCACCGCTCTTAACGCCGTGATGGAAGCCTGGATCGTTTGATTTAGTGAGGTGATTTCCTGGTAATTCTTATCAATATCGATCTGCGCTTCGCGGATCTCAGTCTCCGCTTTGCCCACCTGGCTGGTTAAGGTGTTGATCTGTGTATTCTGCCACTCGAGCTGCTGGGTTAATTGAGCTGCTTCGCGATCAGCAGCAGAAAAACCCTGGTTAGCCTGCTGAAGCCTGGATTGGGCTTCACGGGCTTCACTTTCCAGTTCTTTCCTGCGTTTGGAGACGTTACCCAGTTCTTCGCGGATTTTCGTGATCTCGAGTTGCTTGGCGCTGCGCTGCTGCTCCAATTGACCCACCCGGTCTTCCAATCCCTTCTTTTCCCGCGGTCGGCTGATCACGGCTGACCGGTTCTCTTTTCCGGCGATGATAACGCCATTCCCGGTAAACACTTCGCCTTTGAGGGTCACTGCCTTCCCTAATACTGGCAGGTCCATTGCGATCTTGCGCGCCGTGCTGCGGTCTTTTACGATCAACACCTGCCCGAGCAGAAAGTTGATCAGTTTCTGCGAGCTGCCGGTTACTTTGACCAGGTCAGATGCGACCCCAAGTACGTTGCTACCCGTGATGGGTTTAATTTTTTCGTTGGCGCGTGCCAACTCGGAAGGGATCAACATCGCCCTGCCGGCGGCATCAGATTCCAGAAAGGATAAGATAGTTTCTGTGTCAGTATCTGAGTCGTACAACAACGCATCAAGCTGGTCTCCCAGCGCAGCGCTGATGGCAGTCTCAAGTTCCTGGGGCACCTCCAGGTAACTGCTCACCGAGCGCAGTCTCCCGCTGATCCTCCCAAGTGAAACCGCGGAGAGAAGGCTTTTAGCTCCATCCCCCATCCCAGAAAACGCCTGCTCAGCCTGTCTGAGCACTTCAAGTTGCGCGTTGCTCCGGGCAAGATCCGTTTCGATTCGCGAATTTTCCTGCCCCAACCGTTTTTCTGTTTCTTCCAGTTTCGCAGCCTGTTCCTTCACCGACTGCAATTGTTCTTCCAGTTTCCTGCTCTGGGCATCAAGTTCCTGACGCCTGGACTTAGCTTCTTCAAGAGATTTCTGCGCCTTCTCCAAGGCAGAGCGATTTTTTTCGATTCCCTCAACAAGGTTGGCGCGGCTGTTGGTAAATGATTCAATGCGGTTTTCCAGTTCGCGCTGATGAGCCTTCAGTTGCACCTGGCGAGTTTCAAGCGCTACCAACTTATTGCGCGATTGGCGCAGGGTCGTTTCCAGTTTCTCTCTTTCCTCTTTCCGTTGTTTGAAAGAAGCCTGCACAGACTCAAGTTGCTCCCGGCACTCAGCAAGTTCCTGGTTTACTTTATCTTTCTCCGCCTGGAGGTCTTGCAATTTTTGCTGGTAAGCAATCGCCGTTTCTTCACCTCGAACCAGGTCACTCTTTAACGATGTTTCCTGTAAATTGAAAGACCGCAAACGCTCTTCCAGCACTGCGACCTCTCGGTTTATTTTTTCGCGCTGCCGATGAAAATCCGCGGATTCCTTGTGCCACTCATTCAACCGCCCCCTCAGCTCCTGCAGCTTGATGCGCACTTCATCGACCTTTGTTTCGATCTCGGTACGGCGCAGACGGGCGGTAGAAACTTTTTCTTCCTGATTTTTCAGTATTTCGCGATTGCGTAAAAGTTCCTTTTGGGAGTTTTGCCAGTGGTACCCATACCAGTCTTTTAACAGCACCTGGAGGTCGGTTTTTATCCGTTCGTATTCCTCGACACGCTTCGCTTGGCGTTCGAGACTGCGCAGCCGGGGTTCTAACTCACCAAGAATGTCTGTGACGCGCTCGAGGTTGCGCCGCGTATTGTCCAACCGGCTTAATGCTTCTTCTCGCCTGGATCGGAATAGGCCGATCCCGGCTGCCTCCTCAAAGAAGCGCCGGCGTTCCTCAGGGCGCAATGATAATGCCGCGTCCACCAGGCCTTGGCCAATAATGGTGTATGTGCGTTCAGCCAGACCTGATTGCGCCAGCAGTTCGGAAATATCTTTAAGGCGCACGCGTTGCTTATTCAACAAATATTCGTTGCTGCCATCCCGGTAAGCACGCCGGGAGATCGCGACCTCTGAAAAGTCCACCGGCAGCCAGCTCTCTTCGTTGTCAAAAAGGATGGTGGCAGAAGCCATACCCGCCTTGGGACGCTGGTCGGAGCCCAGGAAAATCATGTCCTCAGTCTTCTTGCCGCGTAACAGGCTGTAGGATTGCTCTCCCAGCACCCAGCGAATGGCATCCGCAATATTCGATTTTCCAGAACCATTAGGACCTACAATTGCCGTGATATTACCGGGAAATTCAAAAAGCGACCTACCCGCAAAAGTTTTATAACCGTGCAATTCAAGCGATTTTAATCTCGGCTTCATTCGGAAGTTGTTTCCCATTCATCGATGTGGAGTAGTTCGATCGCCGCCGCAGCAGCTTGTTTAGTGGCAGCCTGCTTGCTGGAACCGATACCGGAGCCGCAAACCTTTCCGTTTATATAAACATCCACCTCAAAGGATTTGGAATGGTCCGGACCGGAAGTACTGCGCGTGGTGTAGACCGGCGCTGGATAACCATTCCCCTGCGCCCATTCCTGAAGTTTGCTTTTCGGGTCTTCATCCTTGTGGTTGAGCAGGATATCATCTGCCGCTTCCTCGAGCATCGGGTCGAGGAATATCCTCACGCCCTCGATATCCTGGTCCAGGTACAAAGCGCCTATCACCGCTTCGAATGTGTCGCACAGTAGCCCCAGGCGGTTGAAACCTCCCGCCTGGATCTCTCCCCTGCCCAGGCGCATCGCCCGGCCTAAACCGAGTTGAGCGGCAAAGGTAGCCAATTGCTCCGTGTGCACCAGGGCTGAGCGCATGCGCGTCAGATCGCCTTCGGGCATCTCTGGGTAGCGGTTGTATAACCAGGCGCCTACCACAAAGTCCAGCACCGCGTCCCCCAGGAATTCCAGTCTTTCATTATCCTCCAGTGCTTCCGGGTGTTCATTCAGGTAGGAACGATGCGTGAGAGCGCGGCTGAGCAGCAGAATATCCGTCATGTGCGGCAGAATTCGCGCGGCCAGTTCAGCCGGTGATTCCGTTTCGTGTTTGATATTTGGATTATCCAAGGAGATTCTCCCCGAATAAGGAGAGCGCCAACCTCCCTGACCAGGGAAGCTCGCGGTCAAATTATTCGTTTGTTGAGATGATATTCGTTTTTAAACCTGAACCTGTAAGTATGGTGACAACAGGTTCAACAAGTTCTATTTTATCATTGAGAAGCGCTGCCAGGGGTAAACAGGCTGTAGGTTCGACAAAGATCCCCTGCCGGGCGGCCAGGACGTACGCGCGTTTCAGGCTGCTTTCACTGACACTGACCATTCTGCCGCCACCAGCCAGCATTCTGCGCAGGATCTGCTCGGCGCGCATCGGCCGCGCAACGCTCGCGCCTTCCGCCAGGGTGCTTCCAGCTACAATGTCGGGGATTTCGCTTGAGTTTGCTTCATAAGCGCTCACTGCCGGAGCGCATGCTTCTGTCTGGACTCCAATAAAATATGGTTGTGTAGGGATGATTCCTGCAGCCTGCAACGCCTCAAAACCCAGCATTGCCCCATAAAGCAATCCCCCATGCCCAACCGGTGCGAGAACAGTGCCCGGGGCTATCCCCAACACAGCAAATAGCTCGTACGCAATTGTAGCAATGCCGGTCAGGCCAAACGGCATGTAAGCGTGGCTGGCGTACACCTTCCCGCGTTGCGCAGCCTGTAAAACCGCTGCTGCTGCATTCGCTCGCGGCCCGGGGACACGCTCGACCTGCGCGCCAAACATTTCAATCTGCCAGCGTTTGGGCCCGGATGCGGATTCCGGGATGAAAACCTGCGCTTTAATACCAGCGCGCGCGCAGTAGGCCGCGAGGGAAGCCCCCGCATTGCCAGAAGAATCCTCAACCACCGCATTTACCCCGCGCGAAAACAAAAAGCTGGCCAGTACAGTTGAACCGCGATCCTTGAAGGAACCGGTGGGGTTCTGGCTTTCCATCTTGAAATAAACCGGAATCCCACCAAAATGACCTTGTAAAAGCGGCGTGTCGCCTTCACCCAGTGTGATGACGGGGGTTGCGTCTGGTAGACCCAGGGTTGCGCGATAGCGCCACAAGCCCGCCTGAGTTGAAAGGTCAGGCGTAACATATTTGGGGAAACGGGAAAAATCATACACCCCGCCACAGGCGCAGTGATAGGGCGCGCCATGAGCGGGATAAGGTAAACCGCAGGATGAACAACACACCAAGGGGTAAATATCAGCACCCATAATTGCTCCTATTATTAATCCTGATTATATACCTACCGCGTTTTATACCCGTCTCATCTGCTATAATTGCCAGCGTGGATTTTCAAATCGCGGGTCATCAAACGGAAGGATATCACATCAACACGGAGGTCTATACCGGACCTCTCGATCTATTATTGCAATTGATCGAGAAAGCGGAACTGGATATCACCCGCCTGGCGCTGGCGCAGGTCACCGATCAATATCTGGACCACCTGCACCACCTTGAAACCCAGGATCCCGCTGAAGTATCCACGTTTCTCGTGATCGCCGCTAAACTCGTGCAAATCAAATCCTCGGCTCTCCTGCCCCACCCCAGCGTGCCGAACCTGCAACCTGAAGAGGATCCTGGTGAAGCGCTCGCCAGACAATTGATCCTGTACAAGAAATTTAAAGATCTTTCCAAATTTCTTGAAGACCGCGAAGCTGCGGGACTGCACAGTTACCTGAGATTGGATTCCAACCCATCGGCGCAAATTCCAACCAAGCTTGACCTG
Organism: Anaerolineaceae bacterium UBA2260; assembly: GCA_002347485.1. Lineage (GTDB taxonomy): Bacteria > Chloroflexota > Anaerolineae > Anaerolineales > Anaerolineaceae > UBA6107. Next base: position 8,666 of record DDXM01000024.1, read on the forward strand.
AGCGACTTTACGCTCGAAGATCTGGTCCAGGCGGCGCGCGATGTCTTTGGCAATTCTAACGACCTGCCGCCACTCAGCGAAGTTGTGTCCTCGCCACGATTCACCATCCGCCAGAAAATCAACATTATCCTCGAAACCCTTCAAATATCTGGGTCCAGCAGCTTTCATCGTATTCTTTCCGGCAAGTCCAGCCGCGTTGAGGTGGTCGTTACCTTCCTGGCGTTATTGGAACTGGTAAAGCGTCACATGGTAGGGGTCAACCAGGATAAGCTTTTTGGTGACATCATCCTCGAAGCAGAGGGTGAGTTGAATACCCTCGATGAGGAAGAGCTGGAATTTGTCGATTAACGACCCTCTTTGATCCACCCTGAACGCTGCAAATTTTTACTCAGGTCTTCCAGTAAATCCATTTCATCCGCTTTTAATTGCCAGCCTGTCGCGCCAAGGTTTTGTGCCGCCTGGTTGGCATTTTTCGCGCCGGGGATGGGTAGCGCTCCTTTTTGGATCACCCAATTCAAAGCCACCTGGGCAGTGCTCTTCCCATTATGCTCATTTCCGATGCGCGCCATAGCTTTAAGTAATGGTTGCAGTCTGTCCAGATAGTTCCGGCTGAAGCGGGCTGCGCGTGTGCCACCAGGTGGATTTTGCGCAGTGTATTTGCCAGTTAATACGCCCAAAGCGAGAGGGCTATACGCAATAATCTTGATCCCCTCTTCCCGGCAGTAATCCACCAGTCCACAGGATTCTATATGTCGGTCGAGCAAGTGATATTCCACCTGGTTCGCGGCCAGCCTGAGCCCAAATTTCTTCAATGTTTCATGCGCTGCGATCGTTTGTTTAAGGTCATAATTTGACACGCCAATGGCGTCGATCAATCCTTCTGCATGCACTTCCACCATTCGGCTCATCCATTTTTCAGGGCTGATTGGGGGAAGCGGTAAATGCATTTGATAAAGCTCGACGCTCTGCTTTCCAAGACGCTGCAAACTTCTTTTCAATGCGCGCTTCAATGCATTCTTATCGAGTCGCCAGGGATAAGGCATCATCTTGGTGGCAATGATGAGACTGTCGTGCATATCCTTCATCAAATCTCCCAGGATGGATTCCGATTTCCCCTGGCCATAAACCTCAGCTGTGTCAAAGAACCTGACCCCGCCGGCGATCGATTCATAAAAAGCCTGCCTGACGTCAGTTTCGTCATATCCTTTACCGAACCCCCACACCAGCCTATCCCCCCATGACCAGGTGCCGATACCCAATTCGATTCCTTTAAAAATAGGGTGCTGATTGTTTGATTCCAATCGATTCTCCGGAAATAATATCCGCCAATTATACCCACAAAAGAATCCGGGATATGCAACAATATAATTAGTATATAATCTTATCTGTCAAACTCAAATTTCAGGAGACGGCTTATGGTTGAACATTTGGAATTTGTCAACAATTACAAAGATCTATCCACCGATCAGGGATTTCAATATGAGTTCGATTGCAATCGCTGCGGATCAGGCTACCGGACCACGTTCAAAGCATCCATTACCGGAAAGATCAGCAGCGCCCTTGATACTGCCAGCAGCCTATTCGGCGGGATATTAGGAAGAGCCGCCAGTTTTGGCGACCAGGTGCATTCCGCTGCCTGGGAACGGGCGCACGACGAGAGTTTTATCGAAGCGGTTAAGGAGATCAAACCGTATTTCATCCAATGCCCACGCTGCAACTCCTGGGTCTGCCGGGATAAATGCTGGAATGTGAAAAAAGGATTGTGCAAAAGCTGCGCCCCTGACCTGGGGGTGGAAATGGCTGCAGCCCAGGCTTCCCAGTCTGTCCAGGAAATATGGGCGAACGCAGCCATGGCTGAAGAGGACAAGAAACTCTCCACCGAATACTGGCGCGAAGGCATCACCGCCACCTGCCCCAATTGTGAAAAACCGCTGGCCTCGAACGCCAAGTTCTGTCCTGAATGTGGGTATTCCTTAAAACCTAAAGATAAATGCCCCAATTGCGGCGCTAAACTGCTTCCAGACGCCAAGTTCTGCGCAGAATGCGGACAAAAGCTGTAGTCAACGTAAATAGATCAAATTCAAGCGCCAGGTAATCCCCCTGGCAGCTTATTGGACCCACGATGCCAGAAGACGTTACCCCAATTCGCCAGCAATACCTCGACATCAAAAAACAGTATCCCGATGCCATCGTTTTCTTCAGGTTGGGTGATTTTTATGAGACGTTCGATAACGACGCCCAGATCACCTCGCGCGAATTGGATATCGTGCTCACCTCGCGCAACGTGGCAAAAGGACAGCGCGTTCCAATGGCGGGCATCCCCTATCACGCCGCGGAGAATTATCTCTCCCGGTTGATCGATAAGGGCTATCATGTCGCGATCTGCGAACAGGTCGGCGAACAACCTGCGCGGGGCCTTTTCCCGCGCGAGGTGGTGCGGGTGGTCACCCCAGGCACGATCATTGAGCCCGGGTTGTTGAACAGCGCGGAGAACAACTTTCTCGCGGCCGCCATGGTCGATAGCAACAGGCTCAGCGTGGCGTACGTGGATATAACGACCGGTGAATTCGCGGTCACTGAGATCGAATCGGCTGATCCAATGACAGACCTGCGCTCCGAATTGGTCAGGTTAAACCCGGCGGAAATTCTAACCCCTGAATCCTTCAAGTTGAATGGCGCTTTCGCCGGACATATCACCAGTCTGCCTGACTGGCGGTTCGAAACCGGCCGCTGCCGCGAGACCCTGCTGCGAAAATTGGAAGTTTCTACGCTGGAAGGGTTTGGTCTTGAAAATCTGCCCCTGGCAATCCAGACAAGCGGAGCGATCCTCCAATATCTTGAACAAACCCAGCCTACCGCCATCGGAATGCTAAAAGGGCTTTCAACCTACAACACCAGTGATTTCATGACGCTGGACGCGGCGACGCGCCGCAACCTTGAGCTAACAGAGACCATTCGCCACAACGACGCCCAGGGCTCCCTGCTTTCCATCCTAGACCGCACCATTACGCCAATGGGGCACCGCTGCATCCGACAATGGGTGAACAAGCCGTTGCTTAATATCGAGAAAATCGAAGAAAGGCAACGCAGCGTCACCGCGTTCTACGCGAGCGCATTATCGCGGGCGGAATTTCGCTCGCAGCTGAATCACATAGGCGATCTGGAACGGCTGGCGAACCGCGCGGTGAGCAGCAACGCCCTGCCGCGCGATCTTACTGGCATCAGGGCAATCCTGCAGAGACTACCCGAGATCAAAAATACCCTCAGCGAGGAATCGTTGCATTTTCACGCGTTGTTGGCGGATCTTGACTTGTGCCAGGAAGTTCGGGCGTTGCTGGAGAAAGCCATCGCAGATGACCCACCCGCGACCCTGCAAAACACCGGCGTTATCCGCGCGGGTTATTCAGATGAACTTGACAATGTGATCGAAATGTCGAGCCACGCGCGCGAATGGATTTCCAACCTGGAAGCGGTTGAAAGAGACCGCACCGGCATCCGCACTCTCAAAGTAGGCTACAACAAGGTTTTCGGATATTACCTGGAGGTGACACATAGCAATATCGCCCAGGTACCACCGGAGTACATCCGTAAACAGACACTGGTGAACGCTGAGCGCTATATTACCCCCGAAATGAAGGAGTATGAATCCCTGGTACTCAACGCAGAGGAGCGCATCAGGGAGATCGAAAATCGGCTCTTCAAAGACCTTTGCCAATCCATCGCGCCTTATCTGCGGCAATTGCTGACCACATCGCGCCTGTTGGGCGAACTCGATGTGTATGCCGGACTGGCGGAGGTTGCCGCCATCCAGGGATATACCCTCCCGCAACTGGTCGAAGAGCCGGTCATCAACATTTTTAATGGTCGACACCCGGTGGTGGAAACCACTTTACGGACTGAAAGGTTCGTCCCCAATGATGTGGTGCTCGAGGACGGTGAGATCATCCGTGTGATCACCGGTCCGAATATGAGCGGCAAGTCCACCTTCCTGCGGCAGGTGGCGTTGATCGTTTTGATGGCGCAGATCGGTTCCTACGTCCCGGCGGAAAGCGCACGTATCGGCATCGTGGACAGGATCTTCACGCGCATCGGCGCTCAGGATGAGATCCACGCCGGACAATCCACGTTTATGGTGGAAATGATCGAGACCGCCAATATTCTCAACCACGCCACCAGCCGCAGCCTGCTGATCCTTGACGAGATCGGGCGCGGTACCTCCACTTACGATGGGCTTTCGATCGCATGGGCCGTCATCGAATATATCCACAATCACCCCCGGCTGCGCGCGCGCACCTTCTTCGCCACGCATTTCCATGAATTGACCGCTTTGAGCGAATTCCTCCCGGGCATCCGCAATTACAATGTCGCTGTCGCGGAAAACGGCACGCAGGTCATCTTCCTCCACAAGATCGTTCCAGGAGGCAGTGACCGCTCTTACGGCATCCACGTCGCGCAGCTCGCAGGCATCCCACGGCCGGTGATCTCCCGGGCCAGCGAGATCCTTACCCAGCTCGAAGCCACCTCCGGTTCAACGGTGAAGGTTGAACCAACACTTACCCAGCAATTGATGTTATTTCCGGAGACCAATCCGCTGCTCGATGAGCTCAAAACGATCGACCTCAATACCTTGCCACCGATCGAGGCATTGAACATTTTATACGAGTGGCGGAAGCGCTTTATCCCCCCAGATAAAAAATAAAACAGCCTACCAGTTGCGCGCGCCGCGCAGGTAATCCGCGCCGCTCATCCAGTTCTTGCCGGCGGGTTTCACCTCCAGCAGCATCAACCTGCCATCAGGCGTATTCACGCACGGGAAACGATCAACGATCACTCGGCTGCCAGGCTCTCCTGCGCCTGAGATCACTTTGGCTTTACGGATCTTCAACATTTCTTCGCCGAGGTTCATGGAAGCTACCGGCCATTCGATGAAAGCGCGTACTTTGCGTTCCAGCATGGTCGCCGGCTGCGTGAAATCGAGGATACCATCCTCCTTGCGGATCATTGTCGCGTAGGTTGTGCCTTCTTCTGATTGGGGAATAGGATGGATCGAACCTGAAAGATACTTATCCAGGGTTTGCACCAGCAACAGACCGCCAACCTTTGCCAGTTTAATGGAAAGGGAGAGTGCGTCCTCATCAGGATCGATCGGCACCACCTGCTGTGTAAGGATCGCGCCAGTATCGATGCCGGCATCCATCACCATGATCGTGACCCCTGTGATTGCATCGCCATTCAAAATGGCCATCTGAATTGGAGAAGCGCCGCGCCAGCGTGGCAAGTAGGACGCATGCACATTGATACAGCCAAAACGTGGCAGATCGAGCACGTTTTGCTGCAGGATCTTTCCATACGCTGCGACAATGATAAAATCAGGCGCCCAGTTTACTAATTGCTCGAAAATCTCTGGTGCCTTCAATTTTTCCGGCTGAAGCACTTGCAATCCCAGACGCTGGGCGGCGATTTTAACGGGCGGCGGCGTCAAGTGCTTGCCACGACCCGCAGGCTTGTCCGGTTGGGTGATCACTCCACTCACATCGTAATGGCACGCCAGCTCTTCCAGGATGGAAACAGAAAAATCGGAAGAGCCCATGAAAACTGTTCGCATTGTCATGAAGTTGATTTTAACATAAATGGGAGAGCATCTTTCTTCCATCGATAGGTAAATCACCAGTCGAACGATCCTTGACTGACAGGTGAAAACTGAATTACAATTCACGCCATCAACACGAGGAGATTAATCATGGCCGATGTACCCCCAGTCAAGATCATTTTGTACGGCACTAACTGGTGTGGCGCGACAAAAAGAGCGCGCCAAGTATTTGAAGAGGAAAAGATCGAATACATCTGGGTGGACATTGACAAAGACGCGGACGCAGCCAGATACGTGGAAAGCGTTGCCCACGGGTTCCGCAGCGTCCCCACGATCGTATTTCCTGACGGCACTATCCTGGTGGAACCTTCCACCTCTCAGTTAAGAGACAAACTGGGGATCTAACCCGCTTCGATGTTAATCAGAAGCTTCTTTTTTCCGCGTCAATAAATAAAATACCAACGCCCCAGCGGCTAACCCGGCAGCGGCTGCCAGCAATGGCAGGTGTTTATGACCTGATTCGAGTATCACGGTGGGTGCGTGGGCTAATTTTAATCTTAATGCATCGACGAATTTCGGATCCGGATTAACCGGTTCGATCAGATTGGAAAGCAAATCCTCCAATCCACCAAATCTATCGATTTCAATAGCGTTGAAAGCGTTCATCACTGTTTGATTCCCCTATCCTTAATCATTTTCCATTCCACTGATGCCCCCAATCTCCTTGATCTCTTCTCGCAGCGAGATCAACGACCGGTGGTACAGGCTCTTTACCGCACCTTCAGTTCTTCCCATGATCAATGCAATCTCTCCATTCGACAAGTCCTCCAGGTATTTGAGGAGGATCAATTGCTGGCGATCAGGCGGCAGCCTGCGAATCGCCTTCATCAGGATCTCTTTTTCCTGCGTACGTTCCACTTGCCGTTCCGGCAGCTCACCATGGTGAGGTAGATCCAACTGATCTTCGAGCGAGATTTCTTTACGGCGCTGCATGTCCCGGTACCAATTGGCAGTAAGGTTATGCGCGATGCGGTAAAGCCAGGCGGTAAAAGGTACACCTTTCTCCTGATACTTTTCAATATGTCCGAAAGCGCGGTGAAAAACTCTGGCGGTCAGGTCCTCAGCGTCCGCCTCAAAACCAATTCGGTAGTAAATGTAGTTATAAATCCGGGTCACATTCTTTTCATAAATATAGCTGAATGCGTCCGTATCCCCATTCACCGCCCGTTTTACAGCGTTGGCGTCGGTCAATGGTTCGTCATGCGGCATTGTTTTCTTCTTCAAGTAATAACCCTGTCAAACCAAAATGGTTGCATCAGAAATTTATTTTAATGCCAGTGCAGCCTGGACCGCTGCGTACGCGTCGAGGATGCCCGCGCCTGCGACAAATTCGTTCCCACCGCAATCGTCTACAGGACCCGTGTACGGTTGGGCAGTGTCCATCAATATTTGGATCGTAGCATCAATATCCCCGATCAAATCGGGATTCGCCGACCACATCAATGCTACCACACCTGAAACGTGCGGGGCGGCGAAAGAGGTNNGGTTTGGCGCGTCCGCTCCCGTCCACGTTCACCGGACCACGGCTGGAGAAAGCCGATACATGTCCTAGTTTATCCACCGCTCCAACCGTGAACACTTCTTCGTAAATTGCTGGAGGATCAGCGATCGTCGAACAGCCGTAATATCCGTTATTGCCGGCGGCGGCTGACATGAAGATGCCGGCAGTTCTCAGCACGGAAACCGCCTGGTCGAACACTCCCGGGTCGCACCCCTCAATCAATGGGCAGCCCCAGGAATTATTGATGATCATCGCGCCTTGACTGACGTCACCATGTGTGAAAGGATCACCACCCTGCGCGTATGGCGCGAACATGAATTGCATACAGTCCAGGTAAAAAGCCGGGTTGCCCAGGTTCCTGGCGAGGTTGACGCAGCCGATCCACTCGCTATCAGGCGCGATACCGCGCGTCTCTCCGGTGATAATTCCAAGTGTACCTGTGCCATGCCCACCGTTATCCACTGGAGATACAGAATGGTTCCAGGGATCGAGCCAGGCAAAATCGTTCGATCCGTTCGTTCCCCGGTAGTTGTGAGCCAGTTCCGGGTGAGTAATATCCACCCCCGAGTCGGTCTGGCCGATCACGATCCCCGCGCCGGTCACCCCCAGCTCGTCGTGCACCTGCGGCACATTGATCATGTCAAGGTTCCAGCTCGTACCGGGCTGTGGAACCTGCACCTCGCCAGGGGTTGGTGACAGCTCTTGCGGCAGGGGGCGTAGCCGCGGGCTCTCAAGCACTCTGTCAACACCTTCAAGCCTGGAGAGCATATTGCGGGTAAACCAGCCAGCATTGACTTCAAGACCGTTGACCAGGTAATACGGGGTGAAATCGAGCCCCATACTGTCCAGTTTAGTTCTCACGTCTTTCTGCGAACTTTCTGCCAGGTCCGTAAGGGCTTTGTATAACTCAGCTTTGCGTTCCACCAGTGGATCTTCGGCAAAGGTGGAAACGGCAACCTGCTCGCGCATAATCACAAACAAGCGGTCACCAAAGAAACCCGGCTGCCCTGCGAAGAGGTAGACTGCCAGGAACTCGGTCACGCTCAACAGGACCAATCCCAGGTTGATGCGCCGGTCGATGTTCATCTTTTCATGCAACGGATAAAAGATCAGGATAACGATCGCCAGGGATACCAGGAAGATCAGGGAATACCAGCCAGCGCGCTGCGCCCAGTAAAACACCTCGCCGGTCGTATTGCCTGAAACGATCAGGGCAAGTTCATCCATGTCGAAGAACGCCAGCGGAAGGATCAGCGCCAGCGCTGTAATGATCCCTACCGCCATTTGTCCGTGATCGGCGCGGTTTCTACCCGCCGATGCAAAAACGGCCAACAGCCAACCTGCTGGCGGCAATACCAGGGTGAGCATCAGTTGCGACCCGTTCTGACTTAATCCCGTGACACAAATGAGCAGGAATACTGCCAGAACGAAGCCATCGAACAGATATTCCCCCCGCTTTACGATTGTTCCAACCGGTTGAGTCAGACTGAAATAGAAGGGAAAGATCGTGCGTACGACAAAAATGGCAAAGATACCCCCAATCAGAATGGCGAGGAGCGTATCCAGCAATGAGCCCAGCGCCCCCCACATCGCCCATGGCGTTGCCAGCCCCACCCCGGCAAGGACTGCCGCACCGGTGATGTTAGATTTTTTTAATTTATTCCCCGCCAATTTTCGTTCCCTTGCAACCAGGGCTACCACCGCGATCATCAGTCCCAGGGTGAGCATTAAAAGCATGAGAGATTGGGATTGCGCGCTGAGATAAAGTGTTTTTGCCGGAACAGAAAGCAAAGCGAACAACCCGCCGAACATCCAGAGACCCAGCATCAGCTTAATGCGTGGGGTTTTGACCGCAAAATAGAGCGCTAACAATGGAACGAAGACGATCAACGCGTACCCTAGTTGCACCAGCCAGCGCGCATCCGCTATTCCTGAACCCGCCTCAAACATCGATTGCTCGATCGTCCAGCGCAGTGTAAGGTTGGCCACTGAAAATGCGATGACCCACAACGCTAAAAAGACTACGAGAATAATGTTCCCGATGCCTTTCGCACCTGACAGGCTGTAATTTGTAGTTTTCGTGTTCATCTGTGCGTCGGATCCCATTTATTTAACCTTCTTCCTGCAATGAACCATTCCAAAGAATTATAAAGGAATAATCACCGACTTCGCGTTGATTATTTCTCAAAATTAAATTGCCCCGTAAAAACATTGGTCCAGGCACCTGGAAGAGTCGGGCAGGTACCTCACTCATAATTCCGCTTGACCATGCTCCAGGTTAAGGCTAAAATATTAACGTCGTTAGCGCTTCAACACTGAACCACAAAATTTTAAAGCAGGTCCGGTTGCTGAGAAACGAATGAGTAAATATCCAACAAGGCAAACCACCCACAGATGTTACCGTGAAACATCTGAAGGTGGTTTTTTATTTGTTTACAATCCAATCAATCAAGGAGCAAAATCATGACCGACCATCTGATTCGAGGGGCGTTATCTCAAGTAGATCCGGAAGTTTATCGTTTGACAAATTTTGAAAAAGAACGGCAATTTCGCAAGCTCATCATGATCCCCTCTGAAAGCACCGCCCCGGAAGCCGTGCGGGAATCACTGGGATCGGTTTTCCAGAACCTTTACGCTGAGGGCTATCCCGATGAGGATTCCCGTTGGATGAGTGAAGCCGAAATTCTTGATTACCCTTCCCGCCTGTCTTATTATCGGCGATATGCCGACCCACGTTACTACAAAGGAGTGGAGTACACGGATATCATCGAAGCGCTCGCCCGTCGACGCTGCGCGGAGGCTTTTGCCACCGAAAAAATCAGCGCGGATCAGCTGTATGTCAATATCCAGGCGCTCTCCGGTGCGCCAGCGAATAACGCGGTCTACACCGCCCTGATCGAGCCGGGTGATACCATCCTGGGTATGAACCTGCTTCACGGCGGTCACCTTACCCACGGCTCCTCGGTCAATCGCTCCGGCAAATTATATAAAGTAGCGCACTACAATGTGGACCCGGTGACGGAGATGATCGATTACGACAAAATCGAAGCCATCGCCCGGGAGACCCAGCCCAAGGTCATCATTTGCGGGTATTCCTCCTACCCCTGGATTCCGGATTGGGCACGTTTCAGGGCGATCGCTGACGCCGTCGGCGCGTACCTGCTGGCTGATGTTTCGCACATCGCCGGTATGATCGCGGGAAAAGCCATCCCATCTCCTGTGGGGTACGCGCATGTCATCACATTCACCACGCATAAGACATTATTGGGACCACGCGGGGCTTGTATTCTTACTACCGACAGCGCCCTTGCCAAGAAGATCGATAAAGGCGTATTCCCCGGCGAGCAGGGAGGTCCGCATGTTCATGTCTTTGCTGCCCTTGCCACCACCTTCAAACTGGCAAAAACACCACAATTCGCGGCGCTGCAAAGCCAGATCATCAAGAATTGCGCTTCGCTCACCGACCGGTTGAGCCAGCGCGGACTGCGCATTTCCTACGGCGGAACCAACTCCCACCTGGTCAACCTGGACTGCAAGACCATTAAAGGTCCTGATGGAACCACTCTTTCCGGCGACATGGCTGCCAGGATCCTCGACGTGGCGGGTATCGTGCTTAATCGAAATACCATCCCCGGAGATAAAACTGCCTTGTACGCCAGCGGTATCCGCTTTGGTACGCCGTGGTTGACGCAGCGCGGGCTGGTTGAATCCGACATGGAGGCGATTGCCGACATCATGGCAGATATTCTTTTCGCCATCACCCCGTACACGGTCGAAACGCGCAAAGGAGCGTCTTCACGCGCCAAGGTCGATTTCGAGGTACTCGAAAACGCCAAGCTGAAGATCCGCGGGATCGCCGATAGAGCCGGCGCGGACCTCGAATTCACCCGCAGCGGCTATCCGCATTTTTATTATCTGGATGACAAGGCTACCTCAAGCACCAAATTCGCCACGCTGGAGATGAGTGGCGAACGCATCCGTTACTTTGTAGATTACTGCTTCAGCTCTGATGCCGAAAAACTGGAAGTGGGACAGGCTCAACCGACAACGCTGACCACGCCCGTAAAAACCATATCAGGTACCCTCGGCAGGAGTGGGAAAGATACCTACTGTTTCAGTTTTCCAACCGAAGATTTCGGCCTGACCGCCACCTTCCTACGCGCGTTATCGGATGGTTATGTCACGTTCGGTGATGACCTGCCAGCGCGCATCCCTGGCCCCATCATTGTTGCGGAATCAGATGCACCAGCGCTTGAGGTAAAAACTGGTGATGCGGTATCACAGCGTAAGCCCTGGAACATCGGGCGTAAGTTAACCACTGGGAACGCCCTTCCAAGCTTCGAATGGCATGAGCCAGAAACGGATGCCCTGTTCCGCACACCGCTGTATAAAGATCACAAGAAACTGGGCGCCAAGATCATCCCCTTCGCCGGGTGGGAAATGCCTGTCTGGTACTCATCGGTGGTCGAGGAGCACCTCGCCTGCCGCGCAGCTGCGGGGTTGTTCGACGTTGCGCACATGGGCGTATTGCAGGCGGAAGGTCCGCAAGCCTCCGCTTTCCTCGACTCGGTGTGCGGGAACGATATTGGCACGCTTGAGGTAGGGGAATCCTGCTATACGCATTTCCTCGATCCAGATGCCAACGTGATCGATGATACCCTGGTCTACCGTCGCGATGTAGAAAAATACCTGGTAGTGGTCAACGCATCGAACGATGCCAAGGACTGGACGTGGTTGAACGCGGTGCGCAACGGCGAAGTGAAAGTGGATAACGAGCAGCCGTGGGTTAAGGCATTTGGCACAGGGGTGACCCTGCGCAACCTGCGCGACCCCAAGGAAGGCGCGGATATGCGCGTCGACATCGCCCTCCAGGGTCCCAAATCCCGCGATATTCTGCTGGCGCTGGGTTGTGACGCGGCGACCACGAAAAAGATTAAAGCGCTCAAGCGCACCGAATTGTGCGAAGCCGTGGTCGGTGGGTACGAGCTGGTGGTATCGCGCACCGGTTACACCGGTGAGAAAATGGCATTCGAGCTCTTTGTCCACCCTGAAAAAGCATCCGCGATGTGGAATGACTTGTTGCGGGTTGGTGAATCATTCGGGCTCAAACCCTGCGGTCTCGGCTCGCGCGATTCCCTGCGCACCGAAGCCGGTCTCCCCCTCTACGGGCATGAGATGGGCGGCGAAATGAACTTCGGTGTGGCAGAAGCCGGGTTTGGTTCATATGTTAAAACCTACAAACCATGGTTTATTGGTCGAGACTCTTTCATTAAAAAAGAGAAAAGTAGGACCGGTGTTGTGATCCGTTTTCGCTTCCCTGAAAAAGGCGTGCGCATGGCGCACAACGGCGATCCAGTTCTGGATGGTAAGGGTAAAGTCATCGGCGTGGTCACCAGTTGCGCCATCGACAAAGAAGGATTGTTGACCGGGCAGGCGTTTATCGATACACGATACGCTGTGGAAGGCACACCGATTTTCATTTTCCAAAGCGCTCCCAAGCAAAGCGCCAAACCACCGGCAGATCTGGCGATCGGCGATCGGGTCACCCTGCCTACCCCGGCAGAAGTTGTCAGTCGTTTCCCCAAGCTATAATCAAGCTCCAAAAAATCTGATCCAAGGAGGTAAAATGCAAACACCATGGGAGTACCGATACGCACAACGAACGCAAAGAATCAAAACCTCAGCCATTCGCGAGTTACTGGCGGTGGCCGAGCGACCGGGAATGATCTCCTTTGGCGGAGGTTTTCCCGCACCGGATGTTTTTCCGGTGGAGGAATTCAAAAAAGCCTGCAATAACGTTCTGGAAAACAAAGGACCTGAAGTCCTGCAGTACGGCTCAACGGATGGGTATGTACCCTTGCGGGAAATGGTTTCTCGATACAGCATCCGCTCCGGGATGCACGTCGACATCAGCAATATTCTCATCACTACAGGTTCACAACAGGCGCTCGATCTACTTGGCAAGATCTTCATTAACCGCGGTGATCGCATCCTGGTTGAATCCCCCACCTACCTTGGTGCACTGCAAGCCTGGAATGCCTATGGGGCGGAGTACATCACCGTGCCGGTTGACGAGTATGGCATGCGCACGGATATGCTGGAAGAAGCCCTGCGCACAGGTCCAAAGTTCATTTACGTTTTACCGAATTTTCAAAACCCCACCGGCACCACCATGCCTCTGGAACGCAGGATGAAACTCATCGAACTGGCTGACCGCTACGGTGTGCCAATTATCGAAGACGATCCGTACGGCCAATTGCGCTATGAAGGCGAAGATATTCCCTCGGTTGAAATCCTGGATTCACGCGCGCGCGAGCAGAATGGCACTTACACAGGGAATGTGATCTACCTGAGCACCTTCTCCAAAATCCTTGCTCCGGGCATCAGGCTGGCGTGGGTGGTCGCGCCTGATACGGTGATTCGCAAACTGGCGCTGGCCAAGCAGGGTACCGACCTGAATACCTCCATGTTCAACCAGATTCTCGCCCACGAAGTTGGACAACATGGCTTTATCGATCGCCACGTACTGGTCATGCGCGAAGTTTACAGGGAGCGACGCAACGCCATGCTCGATTCACTCGAGGAACACATGCCAGAAGGCGTCAGATGGACGCATCCTCAAGGCGGTCTATTCCTTTGGTTAACCCTGCCGGAAAACCTGGACGCAACTAAAATACTACCAGGCGTGATCGAAGAAAACGTGGCTTACGTTCCCGGTGAATTCTTCCACCCGGATGGTAGCGGTAAGAACACCATTCGACTCAACTTCTCCTTCTGTTCCCCTGAAAGGATCAACGAAGGCATCGCCCGCCTGGGAAAGGCGTTTAAAAAGAAACTCGCCAGTGTATGAAAAAAAATCGGGCTCAAATTGATGAGCCCAATTTTTTTGTCATGAATTCCAAAGACTGAAGTCTTTCAGGATCGACCCGCCCAGGAATTCCAGCAGGATGGAGTTATCCGGGATCAACACGGTTTCGATCGGCAGGAACCATTCCAGGAACGCCAGCAGGCGTTTAGCTTCGACATACTCCTTTGTGCCGAAAGGAACCTGGCGTAACAGTGGTTCAGCGTAAGTTCGCAGCGCGCTAAGCTCATACACCAGCGCGGAATTAAAGAGCTTATCTGCGTTTTCCTGGAAGGGAAATATATACTCCTTCTCACCTTGTTGCACTGACTCCCAGCGCGCGATCGTATCCTGGGCTGAATAACCGCGTTCCCGAGCGTCACGCACGATGCGCCGCAACAACCGGGTATCTGTTGTGGAAATGCGGTTGTACCGGTCGAGGTTGAGCTGCGTTAAACAGGAGGCGTAAATGCGGTATGTCTTTTCAGCGTCGATCTCAGGCAGCAATTGCGGATTCAAACCATGGATCCCCTCGAGGATGATCATCTGGTCAGACCTGAGTCTAACTTCATCTCCTTCTTTGCGTTTACCGTCTTTGAAATCATAACGCGGCAGCCTGACCGTTTCACCGCGAATCAAGCGTTTCAAATGGTCGGAAAGCAGGTATGTATCAAGGGCTCCGATGGATTCAAAGTTGTAGTTCCCGTTCGCATCGCGGGGGGTTTTCTCCCGGTCTACAAAATAATTATCCATCTCAAGTGGAAAAGGCGAAAAACCCTGGGCGAGTAGCTGCACCGATAAGCGTTTGCTGAAAGTGGTCTTGCCGGATGACGAAGGCCCGGCGATGAGGATTACCCGCACGTCCTCAGAACGCTCAGCGATTTGCTGCGAGATATCTATGATCTGCTGGTTATGCAACGCTTCTGATACCAGGACGATCTCGCGGATGTTGCCAGCCTGTATCGTGTCATTCAGCGCGCCGACTGATTCGATCCCCAGGCGTTCCAGCCATTTGCCGTACTGTCGGAAGGTGCTGAGCAGCTTGGGGTAACTGGGCATAGGCGAGATTATCTTTGGCGCTGCCCGGCGCGGAAACCGCAACACAAAACCCTCCCCCATTGGTTGCAGATCGAACCATTGCAAATACCCGGTGGTCGGCACCATGTAACCGTGATGGTAATCGCGATGTTCTCCCAGTCGGTACAGCACCAGGTATTCCTTCTGTCGGTACTTCAACAGTTGCAACTTGTCTTTTAGTCCCCGGGACTCAAAGTAGGAAATAACTTCCTGTAAGGGCACTAACTGCCGTTCGAATGGCAGATCAGCTTCCACCAATTCCCGCATCCTTCGGAGAAGCAGATTGAGTTCCTCTTGAGTGAGCGGCTCACTACGGTTCACCTGGCAGTAATACCCACCCGCAGAAACGGAATGATCAAGGGTCATCAGGACATCTGGAAACAACTCCTCAAATGCGGCTTCAAGTAAAAATGTGATCGACCTGCGATAAATGCGCGCTCCGTCATCATCCTTCATGGTCACCAGGCGTACCCGCGCGTCCATTTCGATGGTTGTGGTTAACTCCCGCAACTCACCATTGACCACTGCGCCCATGATCGGCGGATTATCCCATTCGGGCAATTGTCGCAACCCATCCGCGAGCATAGTCCCGCGATTTCCGGTGATTACCCTGCCATCAGGCAGCACTATTTCAATGGTTTTGCGTGGAGAATTGACCTTGAAATTTCCGTTAAGCATATTTTCAGCCATGTCGTACCCCATCAATTGAAAGTTACTTTTTTTCTTCCATTGCCCTTATGGTGATTTAAGCCCTGCAATTGTACCATGACCAATCCGAGGCAAATTTAAAAATAGGCTGTTGGTTATCTTACCAAAAGCCTGATCTGGAACCTGAACCTGTTATTGAACCTTGAGGATCAACCCGCTGCGCCCGCCGATCCGCAGGTCACTGATCAAACCATCCGAGCCATCCTTGACTGCGATGGAAGTTGACCCGAACAATGGCTGCAACATCGCGTTTTTGATCCCGAGCTTTCCGACATCGATCAGCGGCTTTTTCTCGGACGCCGCGGTGTTGATCGCGATGAGCAGCGTTTCCTGCCTATACTGCCGCGCGTACACGATTACATCCGCGTCGGAATAAAGTCGTTGATATGTACCCCGACGCAATGCATCCTCATCCTTGCGAATACGGATCAACTCTTTCAGATAATTGCGCAGATCATGATTCCAGGCTTTTTCATCCCAATTGAAACTCTTGCGGCATTCCGGATCCGGACCGCCATCCATGCCAATCTCATCCCCATAATAAATACATGGAGCGCCAATGTAGGTCATCAGGAAGAAGTACGCCAATTTCAGCGCGTCGGTGTCACCACTGGCGACTGTTAAGAAGCGCGCGGTGTCATGGCTATCCAGTAGATTCAATTGCACCTGGTTGATCTCAGGCTGGTAAAGATCCAGTAAATGCTCGATCCGATTCCCAAATTCAGCCGCGTTTAACGGTCGCAACACTTTTTGCATTCCACCGATGTTGTAGGCGTAAGCAGGGATCTTATCTTTTACCAACAAACCCATCAATGCGGCAGAAACGAGGTAGTTCATGGTCGCGTCAAACTGGTCTCCCTGCAACCAGCGTTTGGCTTCATGCCAGATCTCCGCGACAATGTAGGCATCCGGATTGGCTGTCTTAACGCGGCGGCGGAACTCCTGCCAGAAGCTGTCGTCGTCGATCTCCGCTGCCACGTCCAACCTCCAGCCATCCGCGCCAAAGTTGATCCAATGCACCGCCGCATCGAAAATGAATTCGCGCACTTGCGGGTCATTGGTGTTGAATTTCGGCAGCGCGGGCAGGTTCCACCAGGCATTGTAACCGATGGCTTTGAAGGAACCAATCCCGCTATTCAGGTCGCTCTGTTCCTGTTCACTCGGGTAAGCGCCCCAGTGCTTCTTGCGATTTAGCCTGTCAGGATTGAAGTGAAACCAGTTTACGTAGGGCGATCCATCACCGTTCTCCAGCACGTGGTGGAATTGCCAGAATCCACGACTGGCATGGTTGAACACGCCATCTGGAACGATACGGATCCCCTTCTGGTGGGCGGCATCGAGCAATGCTCGAAACGCTTCATCCCCTCCCAGCAGCGGGTCGATGTGGAAGTAATCATACGTGTGGTAACGGTGATTGGAGGCTGAAGCCGTGATGGGATTGAAGTAGATGGCATTAATCCCCAGTTCGACCAGGTAATCAAGGCGTTCGATCACACCGTACAGATCGCCGCCTTTGAAACCATAAGGATTGGGAGCACTGTCCCAGGCTTCGAATTTCGTGCTTTGGTTGAGACTCTTCCGGCTGCGCGCAAAACGGTCCGGGAAGATCTGGTAAAAAACCGCGTCGCGTACCCAATCAGGAGTTATGATGGTCATTGATTCGTCCTATTTAGCAATGATTGTTTGCTCGAAAATCCGCGTCATTTTCTCACAGTTTACGCTTACAGGCAATATCTCGAGCCAACACGCACACAAAGACCTGCGGAGAGTCGACTCCCCGCAGGTTTCTTCTCACACTACTTGACTGTCAAAAGACCAATCTGGGCAAAATCATCCGCTGAAAGTGTATCGACGGGCTCTTTTGATGAGGTATAGACCGAGAGCATTTCCTCCTGAGTCCCGGGGCCTTCGACCGCCCAGGCGAGATCGATGATACGCGTATGATTTACATCATCCGGCGCGCCGCCAAATTTCCACTGGGCTGTGCTGGACTGGATATCACGCACCCGCCACACACCGGTGGAAGGATAACCATCCTGGCTGAGCACGACCGCCGCGTAACCCCACTGCGCCGGGTCGCCTTCGCCAAAGGCTTCTCTTGGCACGCGCAGCGTGACCGATTTTTGAGCCGGGTTGACGATCAGCTTATACGAAAGGTTGATCGCCTTTGGTTCACCCGATTCAGGGTCAGGCGCGTAAATGCCGGGGGTCCAACCCTCTGCCCACACCGCGAATTCCCAGCCGTTACCGCTGGTTAGCGCGGCGTTTCGGCCGGGCAACAGCAAGCGATTGCCGGTGCCCTGCCCCGGGTCCTTATCAATGTACACATCCAGGGTCTGCAGCGATAGGTTGCTGCCTGAACCCCATGGATTGGGTACGTCGCCATAGAACTTGAACGTGAAGATGACGTTCGCCGCGTCCGTTGAAACACTGAATGACTCGATATCAAAGTTCTGAGCCGAGAAGACAGCATCGGTCGGATAAGTATATGTGCCCGGACCATGATCATCATTCGCAGGGTCAAGCACCTCGAGCACAAGATCGGAAAGGCCGAGGTCGGGCAGGACGATCTGCGCCGGTCCACTGACCGGCAGGATATGCCCACCAGGATGCGTGACCGCGACCACGCGTACATCATCACCGGCGGCAAGTTCACCCAGCGAGGTCAACGGCACGCTGAACTCAATGTCTGCAGCTCCAGCAGCGTACGCCCCAACAATTTCGGCGTTGGCTTTCCATCCATCATTGACCGCGAGATACCCGGCCACTTCACCGTCGCCCCACGCGAAGAGATGAGAGGCAGATATCCCCAACAACAGGCTGTCCGGTGATTCTGGAGTCAGTGCGAAGGGGTAAGTGGCTTCAGCGCTTGGAATCTTGAGGTATACCCCCCCACTTGACGGAGTCTCACCTGCCTCATCGAGAGTTAACCTGAAGTAGATTGCTTTGCTATCCATTGTGTAAGCAAAAGAGGTGATCCCCGGAACATTCGCAACCGGGTAAACTGCAGCAGTCGCCCATTCCTCCTCCGTAGCCACACCATCCACAACAGGCGTGCCGCTGCCATTGTAAACCTGCATGGGTTGTTCCGGTTTCTTGGGAATTATGGGCACGTTCACGAATGTGGGTACGGGCTCTCCAAGCGATTCATATACTTTGGCCAGCAGCGCGCGGAATCCCGTGTCGAAATATTCATCAACGCCGGAATCCTGATCAGCACCGTACCACCAGAACCAGTCGGAGCCTTCAGCCAGATACATATAATCCAGTGCCTGTTCAAGGGCTTCGGGTGAAGGGGCTTCGCGGCTCTTTTCTATGTCATATTTCGCCAGGAAAGCGCGCACCTTGCCCAGGTAATTCCAGCCTGCGGTTTCTTCGCTTTCGCCGATCCAGGTGTCATAATTTGGGCTGAACCACGCGCCTGGGAATAAATAATCAAGCTCGCGCTGCTCGGGGAACATCTCAAGATATTCTGAAGGGGTGACCATCTTGATGGTCTCGCTCTCGTTGAGCATGCGGTACATGGCATTCAGGAATTCTTTGCCATCGTTGGGGTAGTACTCCCAGGCGTTCTCGCCATCCAGCACGATGCTGACGATGTGCGGACCATCGGCACCTTCCTCCTCCAACCTCACGCGGATGTTTTCCAGTCGCTGCATCAGGTCGGCTGCGGCTTCTTCGCCGGGGGTCTGGGAATAAGTAAAACCAAGCTTGTCAGAAATCGTAAGGTCGCGGAAGAAAATGGCTACTTTCTCCCCGCCTGGTGCGACCACGTAGTACGGTCGATAGAGTGAGTCGGCTTCCTGCACGGTCTCGGCAGAATTCCGGGTGAACGAGCCAATGCCAAGTGATTCCGCCAGCACCGATTCACCCGTCTGCATGAATTGGTAACCAGCTTTGGCGACGAGGGGCACGATGTCCTCCGAAACCGAACCTTCACCCGGCCATAACCCGACAGGCGCTTGACCAAAATGATCAGTGTAGATTTCCACGCTCTTCTTCAAATGCGCGATGGCATCATTCGGCCAGGAAAAACGTTCTGGCAGTTCCGCCGCCGGGTTGCCAACAGCTGCCATATCCGTGTTGTAAATGAGCGGGAGGATGGGGTGCGCGTAGGGTGTCGTGATCACCTGGATCTGCCCGGCGTCCTGCATTTCCTTGTGCAGTGGGATGACCAGGGACATGATCCTGCGAATCTCGTCGAACAGGATCACCTTATCCTCTTCGCTGAACCCCTCACCCTTTTCAACCAACTCTTTTAACGGGGATTGTGCCAGGAATTCCGGGTCGATCCACGCCAGGTTAAACCACATCTGCAAGTCGCGCAGATCCTGCTCGGTGAAGGTAGTCACCGCAGCAGCGATGGCCTCACTTGAAGTGCCACCGCGCAAGTTTAGCAAAGCGTTGTAACGCGGAAAACGACCAATGATATTATCCCAATTGGCGTCGAAGAAGCGGGTCAGGATAAAGGTCTTTTCTTCCTCCGTCAATTCGCTGGCGGGTTTTTCTGCCAGCAGCCAGTAATAATCAACCGCGCCATTTTCCGTAAAATCATCCAACTGCTTGATGAGCACAGGGGTAAGATTTATGGTCACGCGCACATTCTCATACGGCTTCACCATGGCTGCCATATCGAAGTAATCCTTTGTGGCGTGCACCCTCACCCAAGGGCGGGTGTAGACCCCGTTGGCATCCTTGTAATACAGCGGCTGGTGCTGATGCCAGGTAAGGTTCAGGTAAAGCACATCTTCGTCGGGAGCGACCGACTCAGTTTCGAGCGCTGGGATTTCCGGCGCGATCGTCGGAGCTGCGGTCGGTGAGGCGCAAGCGCTCAGCAGAAATGCTACTACCACCAAAATGGAAAATATTTTTTGTATTTTGTTATTCATTTTTTACCTCCACTTTCAACATTCTTAAAAATACCCCGTTTCCTGATCAGAAATCGGGGTATTTAAACGTACTTCATACAGCTAACCCTTCACGCCTCCAAGCGTCAGACCTGAGATCAGGTACTTGGAGGAGTACAGGAAGAGGATCACTACCGGAAGCATCACCAGAATGGAACCTGCGGAGAATTGCCCCCACTGTGTCTGGTATTGCCCTTGTAAACGCTGCAATCCCAGCGGCCAGGTCATCAGGCTTTCTGAGGAACCCAGCATGACCCTCGCGAGCAGGTACTCATTCCACGCCTGCATAAAGTTGAATAGGAAAGTAATCGCCAGGGCTGGGGTCGATAAGGGCAACAGTATTTTAAGGAATGCCTGCAATTGTGAACAGCCGTCAATACGCGCGGCTTCCTCCAGGTCAATGGGCACGGTGTCGAAATAGCCCTTAAGGATCCATACGCTGAACGGGATCGAGGTCACGCAGTACGCAATGACCAAGCCTCTGTAGGTTCCCACCATGCCAAGGTTGATCGCAAGAATATAAATCGGGATCATCAGCATGGACGCAGGGATCATTTGTGTCGCCAGCAGGAATACCAACCCCACCGAGCGGCCGGGGAACTTCCAGCGCGAGAAGGCATAGGCAGCCGTTGCTGCTAATATGACACCAATGAGGGCGGTAGCCACGGTAATGGCCACACTGTTCCACACCCAGCTGAGGAATGGCTTGTCGAAAAGAATGATGCGGTAGGATTCCAGCGTCGCATCCGGCGGGATGAGGGCCAGGTCGGTAGACATCAGGCGGTCGCCTGGACGCAGGGATATCGCAAATACTCGTAAAACCGGGAAGATCGAAATAACGCACGCGATGATCAATACAATATGGATAATGATCCGTTTGAACGGAGAATCTTCTCTCCCGCTGCGGAAAAAGGAGCGCTTGGGTTTGCTTGTGGCTTTATTCGAGGTCAAAGTGATTGTGCTCATGATTCATACGCTCCTTTCAGTGACCTGGTATAGCGCATGTAGAAGATCGTAAAGATCATCAGTAGCGTGAAGATCACAAAAGCAAAGGCGGCGGAAAATCCATAACGGTTGTATTGGAATGCCGCGCGGAACAAGCCGGTGACCATAATGTCCGAACTTTCCAATTCATTTTGGTTAATGAAGAATGGCACGTTGAAGTTGTTGAAAGTCCAGAAGGTTCCCAGCAGGATGGCGGGAGTGAGCACAGGCTGCAGCAAAGGCAGGGTGATGTTCCTGAACTGCTGCCAGCCATTCGCCCCATCCATTTCTGCTGCCTCGTAATATTCAGTTGAAATACTTTGCAGCCCGCCCAGCAGCGTGACGCTCATGAATGGGATACCCAGCCAGATGTTCGTCAGACACATGGCGATGAAGTTGGCTGTCGGATCCGTCATCCATGGCACGGGCGTCAGACCAAGGCGGGTGAGAATGATGTTGAAGTAACCGTAAGAGAAATTGAATTCACCGCGCCAGGCAAGAACTGCAATGACCTGTGGGATCGCCCAGGGGAGGATCAACAGCGTGCGGTAGATGCCTTTCCCTCTCATATTGCGGTTGAGCAGTATAGCGAGGAAAAGACCCACGCCAACATGGAAGGTAACATTGACGACAGTCCATAGAATTGTTTGACCAAACAGGGGGAAGAACATTTTTTGCTTTAGCACCGGTTCAGTAAAAACGCGTACATAATTCTTGAAACCGATGAATTCCGGATTCTTGAAGGCTCGCAGAGACATGTTGGTAAATGAAAGCCTCAATTCCCAGATCAATGGATAAATTACCAGAGCGATAAGACCAATGGCAGCGGGAGCCAGTAACATGAAGGGAAGCGCGTATTTATATTTAACCCATTTTACGAGGATAAAATAAAGCAGCGCCTCTATTAATACAGTCCCCGCTAGGATCAACAAGACCGTGCTGCCAACTTCGCTGAGGCTCTTCAGGATCACCTCATTTGTGATCATGAGCTTTCCTCCTTGTTATTCGATTTTATTGCATATGCCGGGCTGACTTGCAGCCCGGCGTATGCAACTGTCTTTAGAGAAGGGAAACCCTCCCCTTAGGATTCTTACTACTCAAGACCAGAGATGCAGGTCTCAGCCGCGGCCTGGGCGTTGGCAGCAGCTACCTCAGGTGTAGTGGTGCCAGCGTAGACGGGCAGAAGTTCAGGTTTGATGGCATCCCAGACACAGCGCATCTCGAGGACGGTGGGCATCGGGGTTCCGTAGCTCATCTGAGCGGCAGAACCGGAGAGGATGGGATCGCCAGTGATAACCTCAGCACTAAGGGCTTCAGTCAGCGCGGGCAGACGGGTCAGTTTGGTAACCATGTCAACCTGGTTTTCATAATTTGTCGCGAATTTGATGAAGTCAACAACCGCGGCCAGTTTAGCGCCCTCAAGATCCTTCGGGAGCATAAAGAAGGTACCGGAGGTGTACGGAGCGGGATAGGTGCCGGTAGCGGAAACCTGGGGGATGGGTGCAACGCCGAGGTTCTCACCCAAAACTTCCTTGTAACCACCGAGCGACCAGTCACCATTGATGATCATGGCAGCGGTGCCTTCCTTGAAGGCGGCGTCAGAAACATCGTAATCGCTTTCGGTGGGGATCAGGCCGGCGGCCTTGATCTGGGCCAGGAATGCGAAGGTGGCGATCATTTCAGGGGTATTCAGGGTAGGGGTAACGCCATCAACATCGAAGACCTTACCGTTGAATCCACCCAACCAGGGCACGAACCAGAAGGCTTCGGTCTGATTGAAGACGAGGTAATTGACACCGGGATTGGCGGCAATGAAATCGGCACCCTGGGTCAACATCTCATCAGTGGTCGCGGGGGGAGCCGGGAGGAGCGCCTTGTTGTAGAGCAGCATCAGGTGGTTACCATTGGAAATGGGAACACCCCAGGTCTGTCCATCGGGGCTCTCGACGGCGGCGGTGGCGCTGCCAACATAGAGTGAAAGATCGAACAGGCTGTCAACAGGCTGGATCAAGTCGGCCGCGGTGAAGGGGCCAAGATGATCGGAAACGGTCCACAGCAGTTCGGGAGCTGCGCCGGCGAGGCTGGCGGTCTGGAAGTCCTCACGCAGGGTCTCGACGTCTTTGTTGACCACAACGAAGGTCACTTCGGGATGAGCAGCGGTGTATGCATCGGCTAACGCCTGCACATACTGCAAACCACCATCAACTTCACCCTCTTTGGTCCAGAGGTTGATGGTGACGGCCTCAGCCACAGGGGCTTCGGGGATATCCGGTTCTTCAACCGGTGCATCGGTTGCGACAGGGGCTTCCGGTACAACCGGGGTTTCTGTCGGGGCGGGCTGGGCGCAGGCGGCAAGAGCCAGGGCTGCGATCAAAAGCACGCTAAACAGGGGGAACAGCTTTTTGGTCATTTCTTTTCTCCTCTTTTTGTTTTGCAAATAAGTTGAACTTATGTTGCTTACCAGTTACTAGAAAATTTTCGAGAAATCACCTCCTTGTCTGAACAAGTTCTTGTCAATATTATACGGCTTCCTCAACAAGATTCAAGCCGTAAAAGATAATTGCTATCGAATTTTTTCCGAACAATATTTTCCACCACTAAGCAACACTTTACAGTTTATCATATCGTAGCCCAATGATAGCGGTCATAAGGATATCTGTCAAGGAATCCTTATGACAGGAATCCTTATGACAAATTTCACCCTGGGTGGAAGGGACAAAGCTGGAATTGTTCTCGGCATAGTAAAATTGATGCTATGAATCGAAACGAATGGCGGCTTATCTACTCCCCCGCAGCATCGGGCGAGTGGAATATGGCGTTGGATGAAGCTTTGCTTCAATCCACCGCGGAGAAGAAATCTCCGACCACCTTAAGATTGTACGACTGGCAACCAGCCACCCTCTCGCTGGGTTTTGCTCAACCCGCAGAAGATGTTGATCTTGAAAGCCTGGCAGCGCAAGGTTGGGGGCTGGTTCGCCGCCCTACCGGGGGAAGAGCCATTCTGCATGTAGATGAATTGACCTATTCACTTACTGCCAGCGCTGATGAACCACTCTTGTCTGGCGACCTGCTTGAAAGTTATCGCAAGATCTCAAGAGCGTTGTTGGCAGGCCTCTCCAGGCTGAGTGTTACCGCCATGGGCGATAAAACCTATGAGAATACGGCTGTGAATTACCACAAGAACCCGGTTTGTTTTGAGACTCCATCCAATTACGAGATCACATTCGAGGGCAAAAAGCTTGTCGGTTCCGCCCAGGCCAGGAAATACAGCGGAATCCTGCAACACGGCACAATGCCCATTCATGGGGATATCACCCGTATTACTCGTGCGCTGAAATTTACCTCTGTTGATGAACGCGCTGCCGCGGCCGGTAAACTGGCTGAGCGAGCCGTGACCCTTGAGTGCGTTTTAGGTTACGCACCTGGTTGGAACCATGTCGCTAATGCAATGGTAGAGGGTTTTACTGAATCATTTGGAGTTAAATTTTATGAAGCATCTCCCAGTCAAACAGAGGTTGACCTCGCCCAAAAGATCATGACTGAAAAATACGCGTCCGATGCGTGGACTTTTAGGCTGTAATGAAGGCTAACCAGGACAAGTTCGATTTAGGTTTGCGCTGGCATTCCTGGTTGATCCACCGGTATGAACAATTTTTCTATAACTGGTACAATTCTTGCTATGATAACAAAGATATTTAACATGATATTCAAATTGGCTATTTGGACGCTCATTCTTTTGGTCGCGGTGTTTGGCATTCCGCGTTTGGTCACTGCGCTTGTTTCCTCTGGCAAGGTATTCACTGCAGCTGATGTTCCCGCTTCCCGAGCGGCCGTGGTTTTCGGAGCCGGATTGCAGCGTGACGGCACGCCCTCGCCGGTGCTGAAGGACCGGGTTGCCGCGGCGGTGCAGCTCTATAACCTGGGCAAGGTCGAAAAGATCCTGATGAGTGGTGACAATCGCTTCCTCGATTACAACGAACCGGCGGCGATGAAAACTTACGCGGTAAGCCTCGGTGTTCCCGAAGATGCGATCGTGCTGGATTACGCCGGGCGCAGAACCTATGATACCTGTTACCGCGCGCAACACATCTTCGGCTTGCAGGAAGCATTGCTGGTAACGCAGAAATTCCATCTCCCGCGCGCAATTTTCACTTGTCAGGGATTGGGCATGCACGTAAACGGCGTTACCGCGGACCTGCGCAACTACAATACACATTCGGTTCGTTATTGGAACATACGCGAATTACCCGCCACCCTGGTGGCGCTCTGGCAGGTTTGGGTTAGCCACCCGTTACCGGTACTCGGCGATCTCGAGCCGATTTTTACCGAGACTGAGAATGAAGGCTAAGCCATATGACGAGAGATGAAGCACTGGCTTTGGTAAAAGAATATGTCAAGAATGAAAACCTCGTGCATCATATGCTGGCTGTTGAGAGCGCGATGGTGCATTACGCTGAAAAATTTGGCGAGCCGGTTGAAACATGGGCGGTCACCGGCCTCTTGCACGATTTTGACTGGGAGATCCATCCCACGGCTGAGCTTCACCCAGCCGCAGGCGCGCCTCTCCTGCGGGCGAGAGGGGTTCCAGAAGAGATCATTTATGCCATTCTCGCCCATGGTGAAAACTTGCGCCTGCCGCGTAATACTTCGCTGGCCAAAGCCCTGTACGCTTGCGATGAGATCACAGGGTTGATCACCGCTGTTGCGCTGGTTCGTCCATCCCGATCACTATACGACCTGGAAGCCAGTTCAGTGAAGAAGAAATGGAAAGATAAGGCGTTTGCCGCCGGCGCTAATCGAGAAGAGATTGCCCGCGCTGCTGAAGAGTTTGATGTACCCTTATGGGAACATTGTGAAAATGTGATCGCAGCCATGCGGCGGATCGCACCGCAAATCGGTCTCGCCGGCAACCTGTAACGTCGGGCGACCCTAAACTGCTTGACCAGGAGGTAGATATGTCACTAACAGGCAAAGGAATGATGATCTGGCGGATCCCCTACTGCGAAGGGGGGAATCCCTCCACGATTGCCAATGTAGCCGCGTCTGCCGGCCTGTCCCATGTGTTGATCAAGATCGCCAATGATACCCGCCCGTATAACGTGGATGCTAACGGGAATGACCTGATTGCCCCTGTGGTCGACGCTCTGCGCGCCAAGGGGATGCAGGTTTGGGGATGGCATTATGTTTACGGGTATGATCCGATCGGTGAAGCCAAAATCGCCATTTCGCAAACCAAACGCTTCCTGTTGGACGGATATGTCATCGACGCTGAAGTGGAGTACAAAGAAGCCGGTCGGGATGCCGTCGCCCGAACCTTCATGACCGAGTTACGCAGAGGATTGCCTTCAACACCGGTGGCATTGAGTTCGTTCCGTTGGCCTACATATCATCGCAGCTTTCCATTCGCGGCGTTCCTCGAAAAATGTGATTACAACATGCCCCAGGTTTACTGGATGCAACAGCACGACCCGGCGTACGACCTGAAACGCTCGGTTACAGAATTCAAAGCCATCACCCCGTATCGTCCGATCATTCCCACCGGTCCCGCCTTCGGTCAGGACGGCTGGGTCCCCACCGCATCTGAAGTGAAAATCTTCATGGACACCGCCAAGTCGCTGGGTTTGAAAGCGGTTAATTTCTATTCGTGGGATTATTCGCGCCTGAAATTACTCGCGGTGTGGAACGAGATCGCCAAATATTATTGGCCGCCCGAAGATTCGCCTTTCCCGCCACCATTCGACCCGGTTACGATGATCTTCGAGGCCTTGAACTCGCAACAGTTTACGCCGATTCTCGATATCTACGCGAAAAACGCGGTTCTGGTCACACCCAGGAAAACGATGCAGGGGGAAGAAAATATCAAGGCCTTTTATGAGCAGGTATTGGCGGTCGAGTTGAAAAGCGGAGATTTCCGCGTCACCTCTAAACGCGTCGTTGATAACACGATCCATTACAAATGGACGTGCACTTCACAAACCGGGAATGTGATCGACGGAAAAGATACCCTCGGAATTAGAAATGATAAGGTGATCTATCACTATTGTTTCTACACGATCACCTCATAAAGGATAGGAGCGATCACTCTGCGTGGTCGGATGGCTTGATGATTTGTATGATCCTGTCTCCGGCGGCAGGCACCGCCAGTTGTTCTCCCCTGCCGGCCCTGCGGCTGATACCAATATCATCAATACGGTAAGTTTTCGCCGCGGCTTTCTTGAACCGCAACGTATACTGGTAATTCTTTTTACCAAAAACCACGCCCACAAGTTCTGTGCCTTTTTCCAGGCGGCATCCGATCACCCCCTGCCCGTACCTTCCTTGTAACGGGATGTTATCCTGCTCGATACGCCAGCTGATCCCGTTCGAAGCAATGAGCACCACTTCACCTTTTTTGGCAAGTTCCACCATTCCAACCACTTCGTCAGTGGGGGCGAGTTTGATAGCGTTCACTCCGGCGGCGACCAACCCCATCACACGCACTTCACTGCCATCAAATCGAATGACCATGCCATTGCGTGAAGCCACCAGGTAATTGGACTTCTCGTCATAGAGATTCACTTCCACCAGTTCGTCCTCATCGTTCACCTTGACTAGGGTGAAGAGGTCAGAGGATGGTCCCTTCAACTCTGAGACCAGGGATTTCTTGATCAATCCCTGCCTGGTGATCGTGACCAGGCATAATCCCTTTTGTTTTTCCTGCGGCGGCAATGTGAACACCGCGACCGGGAAACCTGATTCCCGCAGCGGAGAGATCTTCTCAAAACTTACGCCCGCACCTGATTGCTCGACAGTGGGAACGCTCTGCACCGAGATCGCGCAAGCCTGACCCTTCTGATTCACCAGGTAGAGTGTCTGATGCGAATCCGTGCGCAGCAGAAAGACCGGCGCATCCTTGCCGCTCATGCGCGGGGGTTTTTCAGCCGCGATCTTGCCGATCGTGCCGTTCGCGGACATCGCCACCCAAACAGATTCAGCTGGCGTCACGTCCTTGACCGTCAACAGGTCTGCAGCAGCCTTCCCCTGCTTGAGGTTAACGATCTGGGTGCGCCGCCTGTCAGCGTATTTCGCTTTGATGTCCTTCAATTCGTTTTCAACCAACTGGCGCTGCTTGACAGGTGATTTGAGCAGGGTGGTCAGATCCTTGATGAGCGCCATCAGGGATTTGTATTCCTCTTCGATCTTCCTGCGCTCGAGCTGCGCCAGCCGTTTAAGCGGCATGTCCAGGATGGCATTGGCTTGGATGACCGATAGTTTGAATTTCTTGATCAGCTTTTCGCGCGCGTCGTCAGTATCAGCTGACCGCCTTATTACAGCGATTACTTCGTCCAGGTTCTGAAGCGCGATGCGCAGCCCCTCCAGGATGTGAATGCGCTCCTGGGCTTTGCGCAGGTCATACTCACTGCGGCGCTTGATCACTTCTATGCGATGCTCGATATACACCTTGAGCGATTGCTTAAGCGTGAGCAATCGTGGTTCATTGTTCACCAGCGCAAGCAGGTTAATGCTGAACGTCACCTGCAAAGGTGTGCGTTTGTACAGCTCGCGCAACACCACCTCCGCGTCCGCCGCCTTGTTGAGCTCGATTACGATGCGCATGCCCTGCCGGTCAGATTCGTCGCGCAGATCCGAAATTCCATCAAGTTGACCCTCGCGGGTCAGTTCGGCGATCCGTTCGATCAGGGCGGATTTATTCGTCATGTAGGGTAATTCTGTGATGATGATGCGGCTTTTCCCCCGCGCCATCTCCTCCAGGCTCACCCTGCCGCGCAGTGTAATACGCCCCTTACCAGTGGCATAAGAAGCCAGGATCTCATCCTGCTCATGTTCCTGCAGGATGATCCCCCCGGTAGGAAAATCCGGTCCCTGGATGAATTTCATCAATTCAACCACTGTGATGTCATCAATTTTCTGCCAGTTTTCGAGCAGAAATGAGAGCGCGTCGATCACCTCCGCCAGATTGTGCGGCGGGATGCTGGTCGCCATNNCCATGCCCACCGCGATGCCGGAAGCGCCGTTCACCAGCATGTTGGGGATCGCGGAGGGAAGGACCAGTGGTTCATCCAGCGAGTCATCGAAATTGCGCGTGAAATCAACAGTTTCACGGTCAATCTGGTTCAATAAATCCATCGAAAAAGGCGTGAGGCGCGCCTCTGTGTAACGCATGGCGGCGGGTGGATCTCCATCCACGCTGCCGAAATTACCTTGTCCATCGACCAGCAGGTTGCGCATTGAAAAATCTTGCGCCAGGCGTGCCATGGCTTCGTAAACAGCCTGA
>DDXM01000016.1 GCA_002347485.1 Anaerolineaceae bacterium UBA2260
TACCAGGTGAACAAGACCAGTTTGATCGAGCGCATCGCAGAATTGGCGCGAGGCGGTAAACTGGACGCCATCACCGATCTGCGGGACGAATCGGATCAACGCGGCATGGGCATCGTGCTCGAACTGCGCCGCGGCGCACAGCCCAAGCAGGTGCTGAATCAACTGTACAAGTACACCCCGCTGCAATCCACCTTTTCGGTGCACCTGCTGGCGCTGGTGAACGGGGAACCCAGGCTGTTATCGCTCAAACGAGCGCTACAGATTTACATCGAACACCGCCAGGAGATTATCACCCGGCGTTCCGCGTTCGAGCTCGATAAAGCCAAGTCGCGGGCGCATATCCTTGACGGGTTGTTGATCGCGCTGGCGAATCTCGATGAGGTCATCAAGACCATCCGGGAATCAAAGGACGTGGACACGGCGAAGGAACGTTTGATGAGCCGCTTCAAGCTGACTGAGATCCAGGCGCAGGCGATTCTGGATATGCAGTTGCGTCGGCTCGCCGCGTTGGAACGACAGAAGATCGAGGACGAATACCGTGAAGTAATGGAGCGTATCGCTTACCTGCAAGACCTGCTCGAGCACCCGGTCAAGATCCTGGGTTTGATCAAGGATGATCTGAATGGCTTGAGCGAAAAATTTGGTGATGAGCGCCGCACCCGCATCGTGGGCGAAACTCACGAAGAGCTCAAGGAAGAAGACCTGGTGCCGGATGAATCCGTGCTGATCACCTTCACACGCAAAGGATACATCAAGCGTGTGGCGGCCAACCTTTACCGCGCGCAAGGACGCGGCGGACGTGGCGTTTCAGGGCAGACCGTGCGGGACGAGGATCAGATCGAGTTCCTGATCCCGGCGCGCACGTTGCACACGATCCTCTTCTTCTCCGATCGCGGTAAGGTGTATTCGGAAAAGGTCTACCAGATCCCGGACGCCAACCGTACGGATCGGGGAATTCCGATCGTGAATGTGCTTTCGCTGGATACTGGTGAGCGCATTACCGCGGCGGTTTCGGTGCCCAATTTTGAATCTGGCTCGTACTTCACGATGGCAACAATAAATGGTAAGGTAAAGCGCGTGGCACTCGAGGAATTCGCCAGCGTGAGACCCTCCGGTTTGATCGCGATTTCACTCGAAGAAAAGGATGAATTGGGGTGGGTGCGCCTTACCAGCGGTAACGACGAAATCATCCTTGTCACCCGCAATGGTCAGGCGCTGAGAATCTCTGAAAATGAGATTCGCAGCATGGGGCGCCAGGCGGCTGGCGTGGCAGGCATCAAGTTTAAAGGCAGCGACCGGCTGACTTCGATGGATGTGATCGAACCCAACGGTCAGCTATTGGTGGTGAGTGAAAAGGGGTATGGCAAGCGCAGCGACCTGGCTGAATATCCCGCCAAGGGGCGGGCGACAGGCGGCGTCGCCACGACTGACCAGAAGAACCTGTCAAAAACCGGTCACGTCGCTTCAGCCCGGGTTGTGCAGGAAAGTGATGAAGTCTCCATCATCTCCAGCAGCGGGATTATGCTGCGGTTAAAAGTGAAAGATATCTCGTCCAGCGGACGCGCGACGCGCGGTTTCAAATTGATGGACCTGGACGCGGATGACACGGTGGCGGCGGTGGCGCGCATCAACAACGCTGCTGTCGCTAATGTTGACAGCGAAAATGCCTAACTTGTAAGTGAAATATAAAAATCCCGGAGTAACCCGGGATTTTTGATTATGCAGTGCAATTATCCGATCGGCGGCATGATCCTTTGCGAGAGGATCAAAAGCGTGAACCCGAGAGCTGCCACCATCAGGAAAAATATGATCGACAGGAAAAACCGCTGCAAAGGGGTCATGCCCAGGAAGGGCTTGCGAGGGCGGCTGCGTTTTAATTCCTGGATCCTTTCCTCCTCGGCGAGTTCTTCTTCGTAAGCTTCGTTGACTGAATTGCGCAGATCATCCAGCATGGTTACCTCCAGCATTGTTATACGTGGCCGGGCGCAGGTGCACATCACCGATCTCGATGCGGGTTTCTGTCCCGTCATCTTCGACCAGGATCAGGCGGCCTGAATCGTCGACCCCGTTCACTTTTCCAATTATAGATGGTTTTTCAGAATGTTCAATCCTCACATATTCACCTTTAAAGGCCAGACGTTCCTGCCAGCGCTGCATGAATGTCGAAGTTCCCAGCATGGTCTGCCATTTGTCGATCGCGATGAGTATGGCACTCATCAATCCCAACCGGTCCACCGGGTGACCACAGGCAGTTTCAAGGCAGGTGGCGGGAAAGCTTTGGAATTCTGCGCCTGGGACCGAGCCGGGGCTGATGTTGATGCCGATGCCTATCACCACACCCTGCAGGTCGGATCCATGCCAGGCGGCTTCAACCAGGATACCGCAGAACTTACTGCCGTCTATGAGAACGTCATTCGGCCACTTGATCTGGGCGTGAACGCCCAGCCGGGTTTGCACCGCCTCCTGCACGGCGATGCCCCCCAAGGGGGCGTACAAGGGGATGCGCAACGGATCGGGATTGGCGCGGGTGAGGATGAGGGTGAAGGCGAGGGAGCTGCCAGGGCGGGTTACCCAGCGGCGATCGAAGCGGCCGCGACCTTTGGTCTGTTCATCGGCAACGATGAGTGAAAAATCCGGCGCCCCGGTCGCGATCCAGCGCAGAGCTTCGTCATTGGTGGATCCGATTGTCTCGAAATAACGCACCTGGCTCACGCGCGTGTTGGAGAGGGCGTTTTGAAGGCTGGTTTCCATACTGGTTTGATTCTACTCTTAAAAACAACAAAAGCGGTGTGAGCCGCTGATGTTGTCAATCAAAGGTGATTTCCCTGTCTTACTTTGCGTTGATCTTGATGGTTTTTGGTTTGGCTTCTTCAGCCTTGGGAATGTGGATGGTGAGGATGCCGTCTTTCATGCTGGCTTCGATCTTCTCCACGACCACGGGGTCCTTGATCTCGAGCGAGCGGCTGAATCGGCCGACCGGCATTTCGGAGAACAGGCTTTCCTTGCCTTCTTCGCTGATCGCGCTGTATTCCCCGTCGATGGTCAGCACGCTGTCGTTGAATTGAATGTTAACCTCTTCGGTGGACAGTCCAGGCAACATGGCTCTCAACGTGTACTCATTTTCCGTGGATTTCAATTCCATCGGGAAGGTGAGCACGCGCTCAGTATTGTAGGAATCTTCCATCAACTGGCGCATCATCCTGCGGCGGTGTTCGGCCATCATTTCCGGGGTTCTAAAGTAAAGTGTCATCGTATGCCTCCTGAACGCTTGTTGTTTTTATTGTTGAGATGATTTTAGGTTTTGCGTATAAGAGAATGATCAATACTGTATAAAAATCATATTAATAATCAGGGTACGCAGGTTGTGGTATCATTCCCGCTTGAAGGTTAAAGTTATGGAAGACAAGATCACGATCATCGAAGGACCACCGCCGATCTTTGAAAGGATCAATGACGGTTGGGCGTTGGGGTTGAACGAAAGTCCGTTCTCTTACGCCATGGCGCTGACGAGGCTGCGCACATTCAACGGACCGGCGCTTGTGGAGCGCTGCCACCGCATGTGGAATCAGAATGAACCGATCTACCTGCATTATCGCAACGACATGGGGCTGGAACAAAAGGTGCCCATCCTTGCGGCGCGGGCCAGCGAGGTGGATGAGGGGCAGGTGCTCTTCCTGTGGGTGCGCGCGCCACACGGCGTTGAAGATGAGAATTAAAACGTGAAGACCTGAGACCCGGCCTCAAGGCCGGGTTTGTGCTTAAAAAGTAAGAAACATCTGGGTGAGGGGGGCACCCAAATGTTTCTTAACCCAATATTAATCGACACCGTTAAAAAATGCAAGGGTAAAATTGTAATGTAATGGTGCCCCGGGAGGGACTCGAACTCTCAACCTAAGCGTTAGGAGTGCTTTGCTCTATCCTATTGAGCTACCGGGGCAGCGCAATGATTATAACATCGTGGCATAGCCCCTTCAAGGGTAAGCCGGAGAGCGGGATAGGATGACCGATCGCGACGAAAGTCAAATCATCGACCTGGATGTGCTGGATTTCACCTTTGGCGGCGATGCCTTCGCGCGCATGGCGGATGGCAAACCGGTGTTTTTGCCATTTGCCATCCCCGGGGAGCGCGTACGCGTGCGCATCCCCAGCGAGCGCAAGGACTACAACATCGGTGAACTGGTAGAGGTGCTCACGCCGTCACCCTGGCGCATCGAGCCGCGTTGCCGCCATTTTGGGGTCTGCGGGGGCTGCCATTATCAGCATCTTACTTACGCACACCAGCTGGAGGTGAAACAGAAGATCGTGCTCGACCAGATGCGGCGCATCGGCAAGATGATGGATCCACCGGTCAAACCGATCATCCCCTCACCAGCTGAGTGGAACTACCGCAATACGATGCAATTCCATCTATCACCTGCTGGCAAACCAGGATTTCGCGATACCCGGGGAGCGCGTGTGGTGGAAGTGCAGGAATGCCACCTGCCGCTGCCGGAACTCGGTGAACTGTGGCCTAACCTCGATATCGAACCGAGCGCCGGCATCGACCGGGTGATCCTGCGCGCC
This sequence comes from Anaerolineaceae bacterium UBA2260, assembly GCA_002347485.1. Lineage (GTDB taxonomy): Bacteria > Chloroflexota > Anaerolineae > Anaerolineales > Anaerolineaceae > UBA6107. The sequence continues at coordinate 4,564 of DDXM01000016.1, forward strand.
GGTTCAGACGGCGAATTGCTGGTGGGGCTGGAAAGCGAGCGGCAGAATCCACCCGAATTAACGCTCGATCTTTCTTTATCGTTACACTATCTGGGCCGCGGGGGCGATACCCTGATGGCGGGGGACGCATACAATATCATGACGGTGAACGGCGTGAACTTCGCCGTTTCGCCGCGCTCCTTCTTCCAGGTCAACCTGCCGCAGGCTGAGGCGATGGTGAAGTACGCGCTGGCGAATTGTGACGTTACGTCGCAGAGCACCGTGCTTGATCTGTACTGCGGCGTAGGGCTTTTTTCCGCCTTCCTGGCACCGCGGGTCAGGCAGCTGGTGGGGGTGGAACTCTCCGAGAGCGCGTGTAACGACTTCGCGCTCAACCTTGACGCGCATGAAAATGTTTCGCTTTACGTCGGCAAGGTGGAGGAGGTTGCGCCAGCGCTGGAATTACAGCCCGACCTGGTTATCCTCGATCCGCCGCGGGCAGGGCTCGACCGGAGAGTGGTTGAGTATTTGAAGTCAAGTAAAGCGCGGCAGGTGATCTATGTTTCCTGCGACCCCTCGACGCTGGCGCGCGATTGCAGACGGCTGTCAGATGGCGGGTTCGTGGTGGAGAGCATCCAGCCGTTCGATTTCTTCCCGCAGACGTATCACGTGGAGTCCGTGGTGGTGATGAAGCGTACCGATCAACTTTCATAAAGGATCCAAATGACACATTCCACGAATCAATCACCCCCCTCAATGGACGAATGGCTGCGCGAGGCCAAAGCCGATGCACTGGCACCCCAGGAGGGCATGTACCTGGTTCACAACGGAGTGGTGCGCCGGACCGCCAAAGCCAGGGCGCGCCTGGGGGACGAGGCGGTTGCGGCTGTCAGCGGGATGGATTTCTCCTATGACCCGGAAAAGGTTACCGCGGCGGTGGAAGAGACGCGCAAAATGAAGGGCATTTTTCACGTGCGGGTGTGGCTCAACGAGGGGCGGCTCACCGTGGGGGAGGACATCATGTACGTGCTGATCGGCGGCGACATCCGGCCGAACCTCATCGACGCGCTGCAGTACCTGGTGGGCAGGATCAAAAACGAGTGCGTCAGCGAGGTTGAATTGAATGATTGATCGATGATGTGGTTACAGTAAGTCTTTCATTGAATCAGTGCGGCGATTAATATTGGTGCTCTTCCGGTTATCGACAGGGGAACTTTTATCAATCTAATTCGTATAAATTGTGTATCCACTAATCTGGCATAATGGTATGACTATGCCAGTATGCCATTGGATTGGAAATGGAGGATGTATGAAAAAGCGCATGAATCTCTTGATCGCGACGTTGTTCATCGCGGTCTTGATCGTCTCCTGCAACCTGCCGCTCTATAACCAGCCGGAAGAACCGGCTGACGCGGCGCCCAACCTGACGCTGACGGCGTTGTTCGATACCATTGAGAAGATCCCGGCGACGATCACCCCTTCCGCGCCCACGCAGCAGGTCACGGATATTCCAACTGCTGAACCCACCACCGCGCCTACGGCAGTCCCCACCAGCACGGTAGTGTACCTGTCACCCACGCCGGAGGTTAGGCAGCGCGGCGGAACGTTGATGAAAGCCGTCTACCTGTCAGACGCGCCGGTGATGGATGGAACCTACGCCGAATGGGTGGATAAGACCTACAAGTATGCGGTTCCATACGTGGTGTGGAAGAAGGAGAATTGGAAAGGTGCGGCTGACCTGGAAGGCGCGTTCGCCGCGGCTTGGGACGAGGATTACCTATACATTTCTGTAAAAGTGACGGATGATGTTTTTGCGCAGAACAAGAGCGGGGAGACGCTATACCTGGGCGATTCGGTAGAGATCCTGATCGATACCAAACTGGATAACGATTTCTACTCCACCACGCTGAGCAGCGATGACTTCCAGTTCGGCGTCTCGCCGGGCAACCCCGCTAAGGGGATCAGCAAAGAGGTCTACCTCTGGTACCCGGTCAGCTTGAAGGGCAGCCAGAGCAAGGTGCTGGTCTCCTCGCAGTTCGAGATCAGCCCGATCTACCGCGTTGAGATCGGCATCCCCTGGTCATTGCTGGAGATCACGCCCACCACCGGATTGCATATCGGCTTCGCGGTTTCGGTCAGCGATAATGATACAGCGGGTGAAAACGTGCAGGAAACCATGATCTCTACGGCGCAATACCGCAATTTACTGGACCCGACCACCTGGGGGGAACTGGTGCTGGTGAAAAGCAAGTAAGTGAGCAAGAAGAGGGGCTGTCGTAATGCAGCCTCTTTTTAGAAGAGAATAGACGCCAGTTCAGCGCGGTATTGGCGGGTGAGGTCCGCGTTCTGGTCGAGCAAGTCCAGCAGGGCAAGCAGCACATTGCGCGCGCGATCTTTGCGGTAGTGTTTATCCTGCCGCAGGATCTCGAGCAGGCCATCGATGCTGGCGAGGGTGTTGCCGCGGCTTGCCAGGCGGATGGAGTTGATGAAAGCGGCGTCGAGGTCGTTTTCAGCGGGCAGGCGGTTGGAGCGGTAATCCTCCATCGCCTTCAGCAGTGGCACCAGCTTTTCCGCGTTGTTATATTCCGGCGAGGCGGGAAAGTTATGGAAGACGGATTGAGCGTCGCTGGAATTGCCTTCCAGCAGCAACACCTTCATCAAACCCAGCATGCACCCCGGGTGGCGTTCGTCGAGGTCGAGCCCCTGCAAAAAGGCTTCCCGCGCACCCTTGATATCCTCCTGGGCGAGCAAACTGTTGCCTTTTTGTGCTAGCAGGTCAGAAGGGCTGGGCGGAAGGATATTGCGCAGAAATTCAATGATCTTGTGCTCCGGGATCAAACCGGTGAAATCGGAGACTTTTCTGCCCTGGCTGAACGCCATCACAGTAGGAATCGAACGCACGCTGTAGCGCAGTGCGAGGTTGGGGTTGGCGTCCACGTCCACCTTCGCCAATCTGAAGCCGCCTTCGGCTTCCTCCGCCAGACGTTCAAGCAGGGGAGAGAGCAGTTTGCACGGTTTGCACCACTCAGCCCAGAAATCCACCACGACCGGCGTGTTCTGGGAGTACGCGATAACGTCGTACTCGAAACTGGATTCGGTTACCGTGATAATGTGTTCAGACGACATTCAAGCCTCACTCGCTCGTTTTCTTTGCCCATTAATTATCGTCGCCCGGCCCACCAGGGGAGGCGGCAGGAAATTCGATGTTTACGATCTCCCCGCGGATATCCAGAGTGACCTTAAAACCCATCATACCCAGGTAAGCGCGGGTTTCCTCAGGGATGCCCATTTCGAGGATCGTTTCATAATGCTGCTCAATATTCTTCAACTGCGATTCCAGGATCGCGTGCGTGAAAAGGTCGTCCTTGCCCAGCATTTTGGACGCCTGGTCGGCTAATAGTTCCTCATTGCCCTCGATTTGCTGACCGAAGGATTGCAGAATCTGGAGGTCGATCGGGCGGGACGGGACATGGCGCAAGAAACCGGCGTCGTTGATGACATAGCACGGCTCACTACCGACCAGGGCAGTGCCAACAGGCCGGTCAAATTCATCGCTGATAAGACCCTTAAATAATGGTTCGGCAGGCATATTTCCTCTCACCTGTATTATAAAGCATCTGCTTGTTTTGTTGTTTTAGACCGGAAAATGACTCAAAGCACGATATCCACCCGCGTGCCGCCGCGTTTGTCAATGTGTTGTTCTTCGTAGGGCACCTGGGGTGTGGTCCAGCGGTAGATCCATTTGGCGTGTTCAGCCAGCAGGTTGATGCACCCATGGCTGCGCGGTCGCCCGAAATCATTATGCCAGTACGCGCCGTGGAAGGCGATCCCTTCCTCCGTGATATAGCAGATCCATGGCACGCCGGGCAGGTCGTAACTGTAAGCCGACGCCAGCCGGCTGTTGACCATGTGGCGTGACGGGCGTTTGTAATCGGTGCTGAACCTGCCGGTGGGGGTGAGGTAACCCTTGTAATAGGCGGTTCCGGCTGAGCAGCGCATCATTTGCACCTGCTGGCTGCCCTCATAGGCGATGACGAGTTGGTCATTCAGGCGTACTTCCAGTCGTTTATCGGCGGGCGGAACCTCCGGCGAAATTGGTGTTACTTCCTCTGGCGGGATCACGCGCAAATGCGCGGCGTTAACGAAGTATTTGTATTGATAAAAATCCTCGAGAATTTCGTACCAGGGATTGCCTTCATCATCCTCCACCAGGCCGGTGATCCATTGGGTCGAGGTGTAATAGAGGCGGTATGCCACGTTTTGCTTTCCCCGCGGATCCCAAACTGCGTCAGTGAAGGGAACGGTTACTTCTGCCAGTACGCCTTTTCTCGGGATGTTGAAAAAGGTCTCGTTCTTGTCAATCTTCACCGGCTGAACGCTGCCTGAATGGACGTAGCCTTCTTTTTTCAACTGGTACCAGATGCGATTGTGAACCGGTTCGCCGCTGCCTATCTCAATGTTGGTGATGGGGAAGACCAGGTCCTTCCATAATGTGCGCACGGGTTTCGCGTCCAGGCTGGGGGCGTCGAACATATCCACCCGGTTGGCGGTGATGCGCCCGAGACCGAAAGAAATGGTATCCCCCGGCGCGGACCGCGCAAAGGACCCCGGATTGGCTCCGGCAGCGATCAGCGCGAGCAACCCCGCACTGCCGAGCCTGAGGAACTCGCGCCTGGAAATTCCATTAAGATCGAGCGTATCCGCCATGGCTAATAATGAACGTTGACCAAAGTGCCGACTGAAGCCCAGTAAAAGAGCCATTCCGCTTCGCTGGTGCGCATGTTGACGCAGCCATGGCTCATGGGGGTGCCGAAATTGTCATGCCAGTAAGTACCGTGGATACCGTAGCCTTCGTAGAAATACATTGTGTAAGGCACATCAGGCAGGTAATAATCCGCGCCCCGCATGTCTGTATAAACGTATTTTACATATATGTAATACTGACCCGTAACGGTGGGGTGAAGCCAGGTGCCGGTGGACACAAGAAAAGAATTCACAATTTCATCCCCATCATAGGCGTAGAGCGTTTGCGAGTCGAGGTCGATGTCGATCCAACGGCCTTCCTCGTCCACATAAGCCGCGGGCGAATCAGGCACCTCGGTTGGAGGGAGCGGGGTATTGGTTGGCAGCGGAGTAAAGGTGCTGGTAGGCGTGGGGGTGTCGGTAGGCGTGGGAGTTGGCGTGGATGTAGGGGTGGGGGTTAAGGTGGCGGTCGCGGAGGGTGTGAGACTGGGTTTTACCAGCATATCGCCAGGAATGGGCGCCGCGGCGCTGCGCGCCAATGCTAGCCAGGCGGGCAACGCCAACCATACCACCAGACCGATCAAACACACAAGCATAATGATCAGCAAAATGTAAACCCATTTTCGCGTTGTGCGTTTCTTTTTGGTTGGGGGTTTTCGTGCTGGCTTTTTACCTGCGCGGGTTTTGACCGGCGCAGCAGGGGTTCGCAGCTGGTCGACCACCTCTATCTCACCAGCGGGTTGTACTGCCGTTTCGGGAGGGGCAGGCAAGGGGGTGGTTGCCCCATGTACCGGGATCGGCTGGGTATCCGCCACGGCGGAGGGCTTTGCACGCTGTTCCTCGAGCGGTGTCTGTGCCAATCGCGAGAGCGCCCAGCGCATACCCCTGGCGGCTCTTTCGCTTGTTGGGTTGATCCTCAATGCGCGTTGCAGGTGGGCGATGCTTTTCGCCGGCTCTGAGACCGCTGCCAATAACAGCCAGGGCTCCTCACGCTCGGGGGCTATTTGCGAAGCGTTCAGCGCCCACTGCTCGGCTTCAAAGTAATCCTTGCGTTGAAGGGCTGATTGGGCGTTTAGGATCGCCTGTTTAAAGAGGGAGAGGTCTTGTGGGTTCATGGCAAGGGAGTGGGCAAGGTCACATTTTCATTACGGATGTAGCAGATTAACCCATTGACGATTCCCTGGGCGATCAAGTCGGGATTTTCTGTCAGGATCTGCCTATCGAGGTTGAGAAAACCGGTTTCAATGATGGCTGCGGTTGTTTCGGTGTGGATCTCGTCGAAAGCGTGGTAACTGGTCATATCCGGAGTGGTTGAATTAGGCCGGTACTTGAGACCGGTGATCGCTTGGTAGCGGTCAGCCATACACACGACCAGGCGGTTGGCTTTTTCCGGGTAGAAGCTGTGAATCGCGGCGGAGACTTTGAAGCCTGTTGCTTCGTTGCTGATGTATTCGCAAGTATCCGCGTGGATGGAAATGAGGACCATTGCCTTGTATTGCGACAATCGCTCGTCAAATTCTGACAGGAGATCGACCGCATAGCCTTCGGCGATCAATTTTTGCTGCACAAGCGTAGCGATCTGAAGGTTTACCTGTTCCTCTGTCAATCCGTCATCGCACACGGCGCCCGAATCATTTTGCCAGTGACCAGCTACAATGCCTATACGGGCGGTTTCAGGGGTACTGTTATTGACAAGCAGAGGGGCAACCGTGGTAGGGTTTGCCTGCCAGGCCTGGAAGATGCGCTCGAGGGTTTCGCCGGAAAACAGGTTGTTGGGCGTGAAGAGTGTGAAAAGCGAGGCGATTAGGAAAGCCACGATGAACACCGATTGCAGCCCGGCGAAAACGCTGAAACGCGGTTGTCCGGATCCAGGGTTAGTTTCCTCCAGGATGGTTTCATCCGCGCCTTGTCCCGCGGGTTCACTGTGTTCTTCAAGCGAAAGGAAATCGTCATTATTCATTCTGGTCAACTCACTTTAGGAATTATAGCAAGGTTTGTGCCATAATTCGAAATACCAGTGGGAATGTTACTTGACTTTGGTCAATGTGCAATGTATAAACGCACTATAGATGAATTGTGAGGAGAATATGGAGCTTGAAGAGATTGACCTTAAAGGTTTCATGCGGCGATGGGTGAGCGGGGTGGCGATCCTTACCAGCGGCTCGCGCGATGTACGGCACGGCATGACGGTGAACTCGCTTTCATCGATCTCCGTACTCCCACCGCTCGTCATGGTTTCCTTGAATAATTCCACACGCTCAAAACACCTGGTGGATGCCAGCGGGTACTTTGCCATCAATCTGCTTTCCGAGGGGCAACAGGAACTTTCGGATCGTTTTGCCGGGCGCGCGGGTGAATCCGAAGATCGTTTTCATGGTTTGGAAGTGTTTTTTGGCGCGTATGAGATCCCCTTGCTCGCCGCGGCAGCAGCCTGGCTTGAGTGTAAAGTAGTGCACACCTACGCCATGCCGGAAACCACGCTGTATGTTGGGGAAGTGCTCAGCGCGACGAAGGTGGAGAACCAGCCACCCCTGGTCTACTTCAACAGGGGCTATCATAGGATCGGGTAATATGAATACACCCCTAACCGAAAGCGAGAAGAAATACCTGCTTTCTCTGGCACGGGAGACGATCGAGAAGGCCTTGCACAATTTGCCTGAACCTGAGATCGCGCTCGAGACGCTCACCCCGAATCTGAGGGAATTTGGCGCGTCCTTCGTGACACTGACCCGGGGAGGGAACCTGCGCGGTTGCATTGGCAGTCTGGAGGCGCACCAGAGCCTGGCGCTGGACGTGCGCGAGCACGCGTATCAGGCGGCTTTCGAGGATTACCGTTTTCACCCGTTATCGGAAGAAGAGTTCCCCGATGTCTGCATTGAGATTTCGCGGCTCACGACGCCTCTCGCCCTGGAATACGAAAATCCGGCGGACCTGCCAAACCTGTTGAAGCCTGGCGTGGATGGGGTAATATTGCAGGATGGCTTCCGGCGCGCGACATTCTTACCGCAGGTGTGGGAGCAGCTCCCGCGGGTGGAGGAATTTCTTGCTCACTTGTGCGCGAAGATGGGCGCGCCAGCCGATCTATGGCGTAAGAAAAAATTAGGGGTCAGTATCTACCACGTGGAGGAGTTCCACGAATAACGTCCACGATTATCGAATCGTTTAGAAGTGATGTGCCTCGGCTACATTGAGCACGAAAATTTTGCAGCGTTTTTGCGCCTCATCGGTTACAGGGGGGTAGCAGCCGCGGATTACGTTCAAGGCTTCGGGGAGTTTCTCATCTTCAAAGGCGCATAGCAGCGTGCTAAGACCGCGTCGCAGAAATCCACCCGTTGAGGCGATCGTGGTCACCCTGAAATCATTGTGGGTGAGCGCGCGGATAACCTGTTCAGAATCCTCGTCGTTCACGATGGCGATGATCATTTTCATGGCTACAACTCCTCGTAATGATCGACTTCGAGTGCGAATACCGTTGCCCCACCCACTGTCACCGGTGTCGGCGCAGGCATGGGCAGGGGGGCGCTTTCCAGAGGGACAGCGATATATTCGATGCGTTGGCGGCAATTCTCCTTCAACGCGGCAAGGATTTCCTGCTGGCGTTCTTCAGGAATCCCGATCAGTAAGGTGGCATTGCGGCGGCCAAGGAAAGCCCCTGTACTCGGCAGGCGGGTGATCGAAATATTCTTTTCGTGCAGGATGCTATCCACGATATCCGCATCCTGGGCCTGGACGACAGCCATCAGTAGCGTGTCGCAAATTTCATTGGGTCGATTGGTCATTTTTGGCATCCTCCTTTCCTAATCCAGTAAGACACGGTTAGGTCCTGCGCGATTCAAGTAGATGACCTCACCGGTTTGAGTGTGAATTTCCGCGAGGAAAGGTTTCAATCTCAATTCAATTCTATTATATTGTACCGTAACTGCATTCCGTTTTTGCTTAATAAAATGGGAGAGGATCACTTCATGGTCAGTGAGTCTGACCACGCCGCGCAGCTTGAGGAACAAGCGGGCAGGCACCAGGTCCTCCAGGTTGAATACAGCTGCTTTGCTGTATAGACCGGGGTGGCTCAAAGTTCGTGTAAAGCGCGTTATGAAGTGGTGATGAAAAACCTGGTCCGCCAGGTAGATCTTATCGTAGCGTAAAAGTCCCTCAACGATCATCCCGGCAAGATAGAATGGAACGGGCAGCGCTGTTTCACCGGAGTGGGAAGGAAGGAGGGAGAGCCCCTCACTGCCAAAGAAGTCCCGCACATGTAAATGGCGCAGCATCTGGTCAGCCTGGCTGGAGGAAAGCACACCAGCGTAGAGGGTCAATAACTGCGTTAAATCCACTTCCTCGGTGTCGGGCAATCCGACCTCGATGGATAAACCGTTGGAAAGATCCCTAATCTCGAGGGATTCAAGGAAATCACACACTTGCTCTGAAACAAACAGCCTGGTGTTGCCGAACTCAATCAAATCAGATGATGTAATATGTAAAGCGGTGGTTTTCTCACCGAGGCGGGTGTTCAGTGTGCAGGAGAAACCTGGTTTTATACGCTCTTCACCTGTAATGCGGAGGTAAACCCTGTTGTTTGCATGAAACTTACGCCTGGGATTGTACAGGCCGTTGTGTTTGTAAACATGGATGGGCTTTCCCGCCGCAGGGTAATCGGGCGATTGCTCAAGGTTGTGGAAGAGACCGGTATGATCATCCCGGATTGAAAGCAACTGCGATGTCAGTCGCGCTTTTGTGTTTTCCAGCCAGGCAATCTCTTCTGTTTTTCCTAACCAGCGCGATACCTGGATCAGGTCCGTGAGCTCGCGGATGAGCAACGAAGTGACCAGCAGGTTATTATCAATCCCCAGTTTCATCCAGATGTTTGATGCACTGATCTCGGCGTCTTCCCCTGATAATTGCAATCCCAGTTGAATGGGGTGGGCGAGACCCGATACACGCAGGCTGCCATCAGGCTCATCCGTGATCCATAACTTTACCGAGGTGAGCAGGTCAGGGTAGATCTCCTCCAGCCAGGGAAGGTCGTTAAGATAGGTGTGAAGGTCCGCTACCAGTTGCGCGGCGAGGGGCAGGGCAGTGTGACCGGTTAGCGCGCCATTCAACCCCACGCGGTGATCCATACCGCCTTGGGTCGGTCGACGGGTGAGCATGTTCATGATGAATCCACGCACCAATGCGGGGCGATCTGGCAAAAGTGTTTGCGCCATCTGCCAGATCTGGGGGAAGGTTTGACCGCTCCACTCTGGGTTGATCTCGAGCAGGGCTTTTCGCGGGTAGAAACCGGTATCAGGACCACGCGCGTTGACGAATGTCGGAAATTTGAAATTCCCCGTGGGGGGCATCAGAAGCTGGTTCGCGCGAACGCGCGATAATTCAAGCGCTTCACCAAGAATTGGGTGCGCGACAGAAATCTGCGCCTGATCCAGTTTGTCCGCCATTTCAACGCGCAACTTTTCGATCTCCATTGACCTGGATGAATATTGGCGCGCCAGTTGAAAGGAGGTGTCTGAGGTGGAAAGCGAAGCCAATACCCACAGGCTGCGTTTGCTGGCAGCGGGCAGCAACAAGAACCTGGTCGAAAGACCAGGGATGGTGGATCTTGAGGGACTGGTATCACCAGAAAGATAGAATACCGGGAAAAGATCAGCGCACTCCCCCTGTAGCACGGTTGACAAGCCGTATTGCGAATGTTTCATCGGAGAGCCGCCGCTCAAGGGTGAAAGTTCGACCAACCAGTCTACCTGGAGGGATTTTGTTTTCTCACTGCGATTCGTGCAGGTGATCTCACCCATGATCAATTGCGACGCTGGAACCCAAAACTCGTAAAGAACTTCGATATCACGAAAGGGTGAGAAGGAAATAGAAAGGTAATTTGTGGAATGGAACTGAACCAGCGGTTGGGTATGGAATTGCGCCGGATCCTGGACGGTTTGATCTTCGCAAGTGAAGGAAGGAAACACCTGCATGTGACTGGCGCGCAAGCCGTAGGTGGTGATTACTGACAACGCGGATGGCTGGCTTTGCGTGGTACTGACCAGCCAACAATGATCATTCACTCCATCCGGAAGGCTGGATCGGGCATCCGAACAAAGGAGCCGATCGAACCACGGAAGATTGGTTACATGTGCCATACTGACATTGTAAAAGCATAGTTTGCCGGGGTCAATTGATTTATGCTAGAATCTACCCGGACACATATTAAACTGGTAAGATGAATTTATGAGCGAAAACGACCCGACCAACAACCCCATCGAAGAACCGGAGGACGTCTCCCTTCCGGACAATTCCGTGCTGGGTAGAACTCAGCCTTTACCGAATCCGGAAGAACCGCCCGGGTATGAATGGCAGCAACTGGATGAGGAAATAAATATTTCTGATACCAAACCTATCGCGAATGTTAATGGGCAGGAAGACGCTGCCACTGACATCAACGCGCCTTCTAGCAACCTGAACGGTGCCACGGTTAAGGTAAATCTCAAAGATAAAAACACCCCGCCGCCGGGCAGCAACGACGCGCTTCCCGCGAAGGTGGATGAAGTGGATCTATCAGCCACGCGCGTTACCTCTTCCGCACTGCATGTGAACCGGGGACCTTTTCAAAAGCAGGGGAGGGAACAGCTCACCGGCCAAGACCCGGGCGCGCAACACCCGCAATCCAAACCGATGAACGATACGAAACAACCCAGCGTTGCGCCATCGGCCAGGGCAGGTAACAATCACACGGCGGTAAAAACGACTTCTGTGAATGGTGGAAGGCAAGGGACGCCACAAGCCAAAAAAAACCGCTTTGATTACAGCGGCTGTGCGATCAAAGTGCTGGTAATTTTTCTGTTCCTGGCGGTAGTGGGCATCGTTATCGCCGGTGTTTTCTTTGTTTTCCAGTACTTTACCATCGCTTCCACGCTTCCGGATATCGAGGAAATACAGAACTACGCTTCGCAATTTGAAACGACGCGTTTCTATGACCGCAACGGGCAGATGATCTATGAAATGATCGACCCCAACGCCGGGCGTAGAACCTACACCAAACTGGAAGACATTTCGCCTTACGTGGTGGCTGCCACCATCGCCATCGAGGACAAAGAGTTCTACAACCATCCTGGATTTGACATTATCGCCCTCACGCGCGCGATGATCGCCAATTACACTAGCGGCGAAGTCGTCTCGGGCGCTTCCACGATCACCCAACAACTCGCCCGCACGTTGTTCTTCACGCCAGAAGAGCGTGTGGAGATCTCCTACAGGCGCAAGGCCAAGGAGATCATCCTCTCGTCGGAAATCACCCGCCGCTATTCAAAGGACGAGATCCTAGAGCTGTACTTGAACGAGATCAACTATGGGAATATGGCGTACGGCATCCAGGCAGCGGCGGAAACCTATTTCAATATCAACGCCAAAGACTTGACCCTCGCGCAAGCTGCTTTTCTTGCTGGCCTTCCCCAAGCGCCCAGCGTATATGATATCTTCAACAACCGCGACGCAACCCTGAACCGAAACAAGCAGGTGCTCATTGCCATGTACAACCTGAGCCAGGAACGGGATTGTATCGATGTGAGTAACAGCACTGAACCGGTGTGCCTGTCGGCACAGCAGGCAGCTGATGCCTATGTCGAGATTGAAAATTACGAATTCAAGCGGCGCGCCAATCCCATGGTCTACCCGCACTGGGTGACTTACATCCGCTACCTGTTGGAGACCCAATACGACCCGCAACTTATCTATCACTCCGGGTTTAGGGTTTATACAACCCTCGACCCCTTCATTCAGAAAGAAGCCGATCGCATCGTAAAGGAACAGGTTGCAGCCCTGGCGGATAAGAAAGCCACGGACGGCGCGCTGGTGGCGCTGAACCCGAAGACCGGCGAGATTCTGGCGATGACTGGGTCGGCTGATTTTTACAATGACGCGATCGCAGGTCAAATCAACATGGCGCTGCGCCCGCGGCAACCGGGCTCTTCCATCAAACCGCTGACTTACGCCGCGGCTTTTGAAAAGGGTTGGACGCCGGCGACCATCCTGTGGGATGTGCCCAGCGAGTTCCCGCCTTCGGGCGACCCCAATGATACGCGCGACCCCTACAAACCAGTGAATTACGACGGGAAATTTCATGGACCGGTAAGCGCGCGCTCTGCGCTGGCCAATTCATACAACGTGCCCGCGGTTAAGGTCCTGGAGTACGTCGGTATTTATGACAATCCCAACATCGAGGGGGAGGATGGCTTGCTCGCATTCGCCCGCCGCCTGGGCATTACCACGCTCACGCAGAATGACTACGGGCTTGCCCTCACGCTGGGTGGCGGCGAAGTAACGCTATTTGATATGACCTCGGCATTCGGCGTTTTTGCCACCAACGGGCAAAAGGTTGAACCCGTGGCGATCACACGCATCGAAGACCACAATGGCAACGTGATTTTCGAAGCCAAGCCACCAGAGGCAAGGCAGGTGATGCGAGCCGAGCATGCGTACCTCATCACATCAATCCTGTCAGACAGTGCGGCGCGGGCGCCCATGTTTGGTACCAATTCCATCCTCAACCTGTCCTTCCCGGCGGCGGCCAAGACCGGCACCACAGATGAATATCGCGACAACTGGACCATCGGGTACACCCCTGACCTGGTAACGGGTGTATGGGTGGGCAACGCAGATAACACTCCAATGGTGGATACCTCAGGCGTATCGGGCGCTGCGCCAATCTGGGCAGAATTTATGCAGATCGTTGTTCCGTACCTGACCGCGAACAATCCCTCGAATTTTGCACGCCCCGAGGGTATCATCGAAAAACAGGTTTGTGTTTACTCCGGTACTGAACCCTCAGAATCCTGTACCAGGACCACGACGGAGTTGTTCGCGGCGGATAACCCTCCTCCCGGCAAGGAAAATGATCTGTGGCAAAAGGTCACCCTTGATACCTGGACGAATCTGAAGGTTTCAAGCGCTTGTGAGGGGTTCACCACGGAAAAGCTTGTGCTGAACGTGACCGATAAATGGGCGAAGAAGTGGCTTGATGAAACACCGCAGGGTGAAGCCTGGCTGGAAGCGGTCGGATTCAAGCGGCCGGTCATTTACATGCCCAAACGCGAATGCCGGGCTGATGATCCCCGGCCTATTTTGTTATTCGTGGGTCTCGAAGACGAGCAGGTGATCACGACGGACACTCTGGATATTTATGCCGTGATCAATGCCACAGCGAACTTCAAGGAGTTTTACCTGGAGTATGGGGTTGGCCGGCAGCCTACCGAGTGGAAAGTGCTGGTGGAGCCTGGCGGTTCGATCTCAGAGGAACCACAGAAAATTCTCACCTGGGATATGACGCAGGTGGAAGTGGGCACTGTGACACTGCGTCTCTTTATGCGCTCGAATAACAACGGGCACGCTGAAAAATTGTTGCGGTTGAAAATCGAGGTGCCCACGCGCACACCCACACCCACAAAGACGCCCAAACCGACCAAGACGCCGACGCTGACGCCAACAGAGACGCCGACGCCAACAGAGACGCCGACGCCAACAGAGACGCCGACACCAACAGAGGCGCTGACGCCAGAACCCTCTGACCCGCCTGAATCGTGTGCATGGCCTCCATTTTGCATGCTTTTCCCATAACCTGGGAGTATTTGTTCGTAACGGCTGAAAACTGCTTCAAGGCTTTCTTTTTCTGGGATTCAGTTGAATGGATTGGTCAGCGTTCGCGAGAAGGCTGACCTTTTGTGTATCCAGGGACATTACCCGGCTGTTGGCGAAGTACTCGAATTCAAAACTGGTTGGGTCACCGGCGGCTAACCCGGGGATGGGCATGAGGCGCGCTGTAAGTGGTTTATCGAGCCTCATGGAAAGCGCGGCGATGTCCATGATGACGGCTTCCAATTGATCGACGGCGGTATCCCCAGGCAGGGGAATGGTGTCCAACCCTGTGCCGCACAAGGTCGAATAAAGAAGCAGATCCTGAAGGGTCAAAATCCCCTCCCGCGCGCGTTTGGCGAGAATGGAATCTTCGAGCACAGGGAGCATCATGCCGTTGAAACCCGCCCGCTGCCAGTTTCCGCGATCAAGGGTGTCGGCGATGATGGCCACCGCAGCAAGCGAGCCGATTCCGCCGATATGCTCCAACCCCACCTTTTCAACTGCTCCGCCTAACGAACACCAATCCTGCGGGAAAGGAGCGGGGGAGAAGTCAAAACCCAGGAATTCGATCTCTTCATTTGAGGACAGCGAGGTAAATATTTCGGTTAATTTCCGCGCAGTGGCTTCGAACCGGGCGAGCAGGCGCTGTCTGGCTGAATCCAGGTCGACGGCGTTTGAGAAGGCATCCTGCACAACGTCCGCACATTCCACCGCCAGCGATACCGCAGGGTTGCGATTCCCCGTGTGATAGGCGGCAGGCAGAAATGGCGTGCCGGTTGGCACGTTGGCTAACGCGGCGAAGCGCAGGTTGGCGAAGCCATCCGCGCGGAGCGTGGTCAGATCGCGGATCACCTGCGCACTGGCGCGCACCGCTGCCGGGAAGATGCGTGATTCCCCAGCGACAATGGCGCTGCTGAAAATATCCTCCGCGATGCTGAGAAATCCGGGTATGGCCGTGAAGGACCAGGGGTGGTCTGGCAAGGCAGGGCCGATCGAGAAGTAATTCCAACCCAGCCCCCGCGCCTGGTTTGCGAGCCTGGTAACCCGGCCGATCCTTTCTGTTTCTGTTAAATCTGAAAGGTAAAGCGGAAATGGAATTGTAGCCAACCGCCGTGAAAGCACGGGCATGAGTTGCTGTTCAATGGAGGATTGAAAGCGCTGACTGAACGCCGCGAGCGTTGCGAGTTGCCGATCCGCTTGCTCTGAGCGCGGGTCGATGAAGCTGGTGATCGAGCGGATCCTCATGAGTGCCTCTGGCGTATTGCTTCGTATAGGAGGATGGAGGCTGCCACACCCGCGTTGAGTGATTCGAATTCGCCGGGCATGGGGATATGGACCAGGTCGTCGATAAATTCGCGTGCCATTTCGCTCGCGCCTTCCGCTTCGCCTCCGACTACCAAGGCGAGGGGGGTGGCGAGGTCTGTTTGCCACATGGTGCTACCCCCGCCAGAATCTGCCAGCAAAATCCTGAGCGGTGCGGGTTGGTTCTCGATGCAATACTGGCGGATGCGCGGCCAATCAGCTTGATGAAGGTTTAATCGGAAATGCGCACCCATCCCTGCTCGCACCACTTTCGGCATGTAAGGGTCGACACTGCCCGGGGTGAGAAAAACCACCTGCACCCCCACCGCCGCGGCGGTACGTAAAATGGTGCCCATGTTCCCCGGGTCGCGTAGCTGGTCGATGATGAGCACCAGGTTAACGCCAAGTGGGAGGGGAGCGGTGTTCTGCTGAACGATCAGCAGGATTCCCTGCGAGGTTTCTGTATCCGAAAGGCGGTCAAGCACATCCGGAATTACCGCGTGGGACTCGCAGCCATTGGCTTGAAAACCAGCGAGCAGTTCCTCGCCGCGCACGGAAAGTTGGTCGCTGTAGAGAACCAGATGCGGCCTAAGGCCCGCCGCGAATGCTTCCTCAGCCAGTCGGATGCCTTCGACGACGAAGAGACCCTGCTCCGCGCGGGTCGAACGATCTTTGAGCAGCGCGCGAACATTCTGCACCTTTGGATTGTGAATGGAAGTGATCAGCGCTCTTTCATCGGGGACCATGCTATAAATTCTACCCCATTCGGATTAAAAACAAAACGGGAGGGCGTAAGCCTTCCCGTCGATTGTTGAGTCGAGTTAAGCTGATTTTGCTTTTTGAATGACCGCGGTGAAAGCCTGCGGATCGCGGACGGCAAGATCAGCCAGCATTTTGCGGTTGAGTTGAATGTTTGCTTTGCGCATTGCGTGGATCAACTGGCTGTAGGATACACCGTTCTGGCGAGCGCCAGCATTAATACGGGTGATCCATAAGCGGCGAAGATCGCGTTTGCGGTTCTTGCGATCGCGTGTGGCGTACCACATGCTTTTCAAACGGGCTTCGTTGGCGCGGCGAATGAGGCGATGCCGGCTGCCAAACTGGCCTTTGGTGAAAGACAATACTCTTTTATGACGACGATGGCTGAAAGGGCCACCTTTTACACGAGCCATTTCTTACTCCTTTGCGAACCCCTGGGCGCCGGTCAGTTGACCCGTTGCGAACACCCAACAGCCGCACTAATGCGGATACGATGCGTACTGGTCTCTACTTCTCCATGTTTGGAGCGAGACGGTTGACGCGCTGGACGATCTTGTCTCCCTGTACGGGGACCATCTCAGTGAACAACGCTTTGGTGCGTTTCGAGGTGCGGCGGCGAAGGTGGCTTTTTCCACCCTTGGTGCGCATCAAAACGCCCGACCCGGTAAGGCGAAATCGCTTGGAAGTCGCTTTGTGGGTCTTCAATTTGAACTTACCTGATTTCATCTTGCGTGGCACAGCAAACTCCTCTCAACATTTTACGCTAATCACAGCGCAACGGCGGATTATACCAGAATTTTTCAATTCTGTCAGAAGAAAGATGATCCGGTTGATAAAGTCGGATTGGTTACGGCTGGTTCAGGCTTCCGCGGGTTGCTCGGTTTTTTCCTGTTCAACCACTTTCTTCTTGCCGGAACGGGTGGGTGCAAGCACCATATTCATGGTGCGGCCTTCCATGTTGGGAGCCTGCTCAATGCTCGCGACATCCGCCAGTTCTTCAGCAATTTCCTTGAGGTCTTCCAATGCGATCTCCGGGTAGGTGATCTCGCGCCCTCTGAAACGGATGGTGACCTTGACCTTGTTGCCCTCCAGCAGCCAGCGGCGCGCATCGCGCGTCTTAAAACCGCGGTGATGCTCGTTGGTCTTGGGGCGCAGGCGAATCTCTTTGACCTCGATCTTGGTCTGAGATTTGCGGGCTTCCCGTTCTTTTTTAGTCCGTTCGTAGAGGAATTTTCCAAAATCCATCACCCGGCAAACCGGGGGATCTGAATTGGGCGCGACTTCGACCAGGTCCAGTTCAGCTTCACGGGCGATTTGTAAAGCTTTTTGTATGGGAACAACCCCGATGTTTTCATTCTGGGGTCCGATCAAACGTACTTCGGCGACCTTGATCAACTCATTTACACGAAAATTTTGGGTACTGATAGTCTTCTCCTGATTGATAATTTTAACAGTAGCCCGTTCATAATACGGGCTAAACTAAATTTTATAATACCATAAATTTGAATTCAAAGTCAATAAAAATTGCAGCCGCGTGTGTGAGGCCGCGTGCTTATTGTTAGCTTCGTTGAAAGTTACACTGTTAGATCGATGTATTCAAGATGGCGGTGATGACCATTGCCGATCTGGGCGTAATACCCATGGTAGTCTTCGGGCAGCAGGCTAGCGATCTCAAACATGATCGCGTCGGTGAGTTCCTGGCGCGTGTGTCGGTCAAGGCTCGAAGCGGGTGGAACCAGACGGAAAGGTTTTCCAGCCCGTAAATTCATTTCCGTTCGTTGATTGCGGCGTATATCCAATTTGAAATTTTCGTTGCCGTAAAAAACAAATGGCAGGATGGGCGCGCCAGTACGGAGCGCGAGGTAGACGATGCCGGGGTAGCCCTGGTTAAGCCTGCCGCTGCGCGACCGGGTACCCTCCGGCGCGATGGCAATGATCTTTCCGCTGGCTAATGCCTCTTCGGCTTTTCTGAAAGCGGTGAAATCCACCTGGCCCCGCGTAATGGGGATGGCCCCCCAGGCGTTAAACAAGGTGCGCAAGAGGAAGTTATCCCACGTTTCGATTTTGGCAAAAGCGGTGAGCGGACGAGGGTGCAGGTGGCTAAAGCCGACAGGGGCATCCAACCAATTAATATGATTGGTTGCCAGGATCAGGGGTCCACGCAACGGCACCTCAGCGACCGCCGCGTCGTCAATGCGCATCAAAGTGCGCAGGATCACCTTGAGCGGTGGATTAATGTGCCTGGCAGACAATATCATTCGGGTTCGACCCTGGTGATGATCTCAAGTGAGCGCGGCAGGAGTTCGATCGTGATCTGCTCACCCTCTTCGCACACGGTGACCCCGTCCGCGTGAACGGGCAGAGTGCCTTTCAAAGCGGTGATGGTGACCTTCGCTGCCTGGCGGGTTTGCACCGCGCTTTCGGCTTCGTGAGTACCCTGCATGAATTTGCCGATCAAACCGAACATGGCCATTTGAGGAACCTCGCTGACAATACACAGGTTAAGCAACCCGTCGTTAATGTTCGCGCCCGGCGCCATCATGAACCCTCCGCCCATCCGGCGGCCGTTCATTACCGAGACCATCAACGCGGAAATCGTCATACTGGATCCATCGAAATCAACGCGCACTTCGGGCGGTTTAAAGTAGATGAATATGGTTTTCAGCGCGGCGACCAGGTAGGAGAGCATGCCTTTTAACTTCATGCGCGCTGCCAGAAAACCGACCACAGCATCGAAGCCAACGCCCACGCCGTTGCCAAAATACAGCGCCTCCGGTTCACCGGCGACTTGAATCCTGCCAATGTCAATCCACTTGCGGGAAAGCGACGCGAGCAGGGCGCAGGAATCCTCAACGCCAGCAGGGATGTTCGCGCCGAAAGCGAAGTCATTGCCCCTGCCCACCGGGATGATTCCCATGACAGGGAAGAAACCCTCTGCCTGTTTGTGTTGCATCAAGCCGTTCAATACTTCATTGCTCGTGCCATCACCACCCGCTGCGACAATGTAATCATAACCACTTACGGCAGCTTGCCTGGCGAGTTCAGTGGCATGCCCGGGCTGCTCGGTAAGAACGATATCGTAATTGAGGTTGTTTTGGGTCAGTAATTCCCGGATACGGGGCAGCTCTTTATGCGCGGTGCCTGCGCCGGCGATCGGGTTAAGAATGATCATATATCGCGACATTTAATCTCCCGGATGGTAAGAGATTCCTCCATCGCTGGAGCGTTATGATGCATGGTGGAATCATTCGTTTACCTGATTACCAATAACACCGACCGCGCCCAAATGATACGGAAAATCCCGGGGTGGAATGACTGATTATAGTGGGTAACTGCTGGACCGGAGTGATGGGTTTTTGGGAAGTGGTCGAAATGCGACTTGGAATCCAAAAGGTGTTCGAGTACAAAAAACCACCTGATGAAGGTGGACTTTGTGGTGGGCGTTATCGGACTCAGAATCCTGGAGTTCTGTGTGGTCTTCACAGGACGAACATCTTCGCGATAAAAAAAAAGAAACCTCCAACCGGAGGTAATCCTTGTGGTGGGCGGTATAGGACTCGAACCTACGACCTTTGCGATGTCAACGCAACGCTCTAACCAACTGAGCTAACCGCCCGGTGTTGACTATTATACTTGGTTTTCATCTTGTGACAATGGCAGATTACGCTTTAGGCTTAAACAATGTTGACCACACCAGCCCAAAGCACTGTGAATTTCGCCTGCGCGAATTCTTCGGAAGGCGGGGCGAGGTAACCAATGGCAATGATCAGTTTTTGACCCTTCTGAAAGCCGCTGAATTTCCGCGAGCCGTACATGGGCACCAGGTTGGCGGCATCGAGCGTGTAAAGCGAACGGTCCAATTCAAAAGCGGTGGCGTATAACTGCTCCTTACCGATAACCACCTGGATGATATTTGGAGCCGAAAAAACAGCCCCATCGGGAATGGTAAACTTGAACCCCTTGGTGGAAAGCCGGAAGCCTTCCCGGTTCGAGACTGTATATTCCAATCCTTCATCGCCGGAAGGGGAGATCTTTTGCCAGTGGGCATCATCAACGGTCAGAATTGGCAGTTCAAGGTCAGGTACGATCGATGACATCACGGTTGGTAATCTCGTTGGTTGGTATAGGTGGTCGCTTGGTTAAGGAAATTATAGAGAAAAACGCAAAAAAGAAAAGCCAGGTAAAACGAAGAAATTGCTGGTAATTTTGTTTGGCAATGGTATAATATCGGCGCTTGATCCCTCAAGCGTGGAGAGGTTGCGCAGTCCGGTCTAACGCGCCCGCTTGGAGAGCGGGTATACCGCAAGGTATCGTGGGTTCGAATCCCACCCTCTCCGCCTTATTATTTAAAGTAAAGTGAGAGGGCGCGAAATCCGCGGCCCTCTCCGCCTTGTTATTTAAAGTAAAGTGAGAGGGCGCAAAGTCCGCGGCCCTCTCCGCCTCATTATTTTTAAAGTAAAGTGAGAGGGCGCAAAGTCCGCGGCCCTCTCCGCCTTATCATTTAATGGAAGATAGCCCTTCAGCCAAAAATTGCGCCGTGCCAGTTTATTGCATTGTCGTACCCAGCGAAAGGATATACCCGATAAGGATCAACGCTTTCCATTCCATCTGGCGATAAGCGTTGTATGGGGAAATCGATCGCGTCACGAACTTCAGCAACGAACCCAGAATCATGGCAATGAGTATCGGGATCAGTATTAGCGATCCGGCCAGGATGCATCCAGCAAAGATCGCCACCACCAGCCACGCCTGTCTCCGGTTGTAACGCGTTGGATCCAACTTTCCCAACACATCGAAGGTGTTCTCGGATTGCAATTCGAGTATCTGTTTTGATTCACCCTGCAGCAACAGGACATCTCCCATGTGCAGGCGCGTAGCAGCAATATTGGAATGGATCACTCCATTGAAGCCGTCATGATCAACAGCCCCAGCAACAGGATGACAGTGTCACTCCCAAATCCATCGAAGGCGTTTTCCAGTGGCGCCAAGCCTAGAAGGACCAAAAGAATCAGGATCCCAAACGCGGTAATGTCAGGGGGGAGCCATTAGAATGAGAATAGGACCAGCGCGATGATGATGACCAGCAGTAACAGGATCGAAAGGGTCACTTCATGCACTCCTGTCTATTATTTATGCCAGAGTTCCAAATGGCTGGAAGAATAGGATGCTTGGTTATTTATTTTAGAATTGGTAAATCTGTAAGATGTCTGATGAAAACCGGCCGTGGGTAGCAAATTGATCAAGCATCGAGGTCAGTGTCATGATCGACCATCCAGTATTTTTGGACTCTTATTGTCTTACGCTTACTCATAAATTTCGGGGATAAATGCTATTTAAACGTTGGAAGGCAGTCAATGCGCCGAATATTTAAATCGATTGGCAGGCATGGGGGGGACATGTCTGCCAATCTGTAGGGAGGGAACACCACAGTACTTTTCGTAAATTTCCTGTGGAACACACGGTGTTGCTACCAATAAAACGTGTGTTATATAGATATTATATATCATAATTATCATAAATACAAGAGGTAATTACTCATTCTTTATTCTTCCGCGTCATAAGTTCAAGCATTTCGTCGACTTCTTCGGCAGAAGGGGGAAGCTCTCTTTTTGACTCGGTGACCGCGGGGCTGTTGAGCGTATTCGCCATTGTTTGCGCGAAAGCTTCAGAGTTCATTACTTCGGCGTGCAATGCCCGTGCTTCTGCCTTCACGCGATGATCTGAAGAGACCACGAGGATGTTGCGCGCATTTGTCCCGTTCTGACGTAGGTGGCGGATAATGGCATCATCGGCGGTGGTGCCCGCCTTGACATGATGCACATTCACCAGTCCATACCTGGAACGCGGACCGCTGCCCGCGGGTGCGCCGTCGAAGAACAGGTCGGCTCGGGCGCGGCTAAGGCGGCAATATTCTCCAACCAACCGGATCAATTTGTCCTCATCATCCGGGTCAGATAAGCGGATACCGGGCATCTTGGGAATCAGGTTGTGACCATCGATGACGATCTTTTTCACGCAAGCACCTCACCTAAACATTTTACTTTGAATTTGTGCTAATATTCTACTGTTCTGTGGAACCCACTTATGCGTAGACTTCTCCCCTATCTCATTCTAAACGTGATCGTTTCAGCCGTTACGGTGGTGGTCGTGTTGACCATCTGGCAAGGCGCGCAGAAACGAGCTTTACAAAAGGAACTGCCTGTACACACCGAAACGCCTGTCCGAGCGGAATCTCTATCCACGTTGCCAGCCCTGGATGTTGAAACCGTGGTGATTGGCGGGGTGATCGGGGCGGGAGATATCGAGAACGAACGTGTGCAGCTGGTCAGCGTGGCTGCCGAACCGGTAGATCTGAGCGGCTGGGAACTGACGGATGGGGAAGGGCGTTATTATTTCTTTCCGGCGGTTAAGTTATATCCTGGAGGGAGCATCAACCTGTACAGCCGATCGGGTACGGATACTTCCATTGAACTTTATTGGCGGCAGCCACTGGCTATTTGGGAAAGCGGAGATGTGGTCCAGCTGAACGATCTGGATGGCAACCCGCGCGCTGAATTCCGCATACCTTAAAAATCCCATCATGGCGGGTATAGCCCGCGGCTTTCGGGTAAAATGAACGCAGAATCACATCACTTCCAATCAGGCGGTATTGATTATGACCCAGGCGCTGTATCGTAAATGGAGACCAAGGAAATGGAATGAGGTTGTCGCGCAGGAGCACGTGGTGCAAACCCTGCGCAATGCCATTAACGCCGAGCGCGTGGGGCACGCCTACCTTTTCTCTGGTCCTCGCGGCACGGGCAAAACCACAACCGCCAGACTGCTGGCCAAAGCGGTCAACTGCCTCTCGGATGACCTGTCCAACCGCCCGTGCGACGAATGCGCCAACTGCAAAGCTGTAAATGAAGGGCGCTTCCTTGACCTGATCGAGATCGACGCCGCATCAAATACCAGCGTGGAAGATGTACGCGACCTGCGCGACCGCATTAATTATTCTCCCACCGATGGGCGGTACAAAGTTTATATCATTGACGAAGTTCACATGCTTTCAACGGCGGCGTTCAACGCGCTGTTGAAAACCCTCGAAGAGCCGCCCCCGCACGCGATTTTTATCCTCGCGACCACCGAAGTGCACAAGATCCCGGCCACCGTGCTTTCACGCTGCCAGAGGCACGAGTTCCGGCGCATCCCGGTGGCGGAGACGGTGAAGACCCTGCGCGGAATTTGCACCGAGGAGGGCATCGAAGCCGATGACGACGCCCTGCTGCTGATCTCCCGCCAGTCCACCGGTGCGTTACGCGACGCCATTTCTCTGCTCGACCAGCTCTCTTCGACTGGAAAATCCATTAATCTTGAACTCGCGCAAAACGTGCTGGGAACCGCTACCAATCAATTGGTGTTCGATCTGGTGGACGCGCTGGTGAACAATGACCCCGCGCTGGGAATGGTGAGCATTCATAAAGCGCTGGATAGCGGGAGTGACCCGCGCCAGTACGCGCGACAGGTAGTTGAGTACTTGCGCAGCCTGCTGCTGATGCAAATGGGCAACGAGAAAGCAATCGAAGCAACGCGCGATGTAAAAACGCGCATGCACGCACACAGTGAGCGTATTGAACTCAATCGATTGATAGAATGGGTGGGGTTATTTAATGAAGCGATTGGTGACCTGCGCACCACCTGGCAGCCCAGCCTGGCGCTGGAAGTGGCTTTTGCCCGTTGTCTAAATCCTAAAAGCCAGCCGGTCAATCAGTCACCCGAGACAGAAATTCCCGCGAATGTTTCGGTTACGCATAAAGTGGACGGCCCGACTGCAAAACCTGTTGAGGTGGAGCCCAGGCAACCTGAAACGGAACTCAGGGAAAAAGCAAAAGCCGCGCGAGAACCACAACCGGAGCCTGAACCTGCGGAGGTAGAAGCCACCGGGTCTGAAGGCAGCGTCACCACCCAGGATGTCATGGCAGCCTGGAGCCGTATCAGGGCTGAGGTTAAGGCGCGGCGCTCGCAGGCGGAAGCGCTGCTAAATTCACAACGCCTGGTTCAGGTAAAGGGCGGCACGCTGGTATTGGGATTCCAGAGCGAGACGTTGAAATCCAAAATGGAAAATCCCGAGAACATCGAGGTAACCCGGCGGGTGATCTATAATTTACTCAACGCGGACCTGCCCATCCAGTGCATCGTGGTGATCGGAAAAGACGCGAGCGGCACAGGTGAAACCTCAATCGAACCGGATGGGCTGGTGAATACCGCCATTAACCTGGGTGGAAAACTCGTCCACCGGGATTGATCAATTAACTTACAGGAGTATGTTATGGCAAAAGGATTTAATCGACCTTCAGGAGGCGGTGGCGCGGGCGGCGGGATGATGGCGCAGATCAAGCGTCTGCAGGAACAAATGGAAGCCGCACAGGCACAGCTCGCGGTTGAGACCGTCACTTCCTCCGCGGGCGGCGGCGCGGTCAAGGTGACCATGACCGGTGACCAGCACTGCACCGCGGTGGAGATCTCACCTGAGTTGCTGCAGGACGCTGATGCTGAAATGCTGCAGGACCTCGTGCTTTCCGCGGTCAACCTGGCTTTAGATGATTCACGCAAGCTGGCTTCAGAAAAAATGGGTCCCCTGGCGGGGGGTATCCCCGGGTTGGGATTCTAGGATAGTAGCATGCCGATCCTGCCCGCACCCATCCAGGACCTGATTGGGGCATTGGAACGCCTGCCCGGGGTTGGACCCAAGACTGCCTCGCGGCTGGCTTTCTTCCTGCTGCGCGCGCCGCAGGACTTGGTGCAGCAACTTGCTGGCGCGCTGACCAATATCCAGGCAGCCACCGGTACTTGCAAGTTGTGTTCAAATATCACGCTGGTGGAGCAGGAGTACTGCGAGATCTGCCGCGATGCCACGCGCAAGGACGGAACGATCTGTGTGGTGGAGGAACCGCTGGACGTACTGGCGCTGGAGCGCACGGGAGGTTTTCACGGGCGTTATCACGTGCTGCAGGGGGTGCTCTCACCGATCGAGGGAGTCGGTCCGGATGACCTGACCATTCGCGCGTTGATCGAGCGAGTTAAAGCTAGAGAAGCGCAGGAGATCATCCTGGCGACCAATCCCAGCATGGAGGGCGACGCGACGGCGCTATACCTGCGCCAGCAGTTAATTCCGCTGGGGGTGCGCGTGACCCGCCTGGCGCGCGGCCTTCCCGTGGGCGGCGACCTGGAATACGCCGATCAGAACACCTTACTGCGGGCGCTGGCCGGCAGGCAGGAGATGATGTAGATAAACAACCGGAGACAAAGGCTCCGGTTGTCGATTGTCAGTAAATCACTATCTTTTAAAAGCGGGTAGTTCCATCTTTTTACCTTCCACTTCCACCACGTAGTATGGCAGCCAGGCGACCGCGAAGATATCTGAGAAGATATCGCTCTTGGTGGGTTTGACAGTGACTTCGGAAATTTCGTCGGCGATACCTTCCCATTTTTCACGTACCGCGGTTTCCACCTCCAGTTTGGCTTTTTTCAATTCTTCCAGCTGATCCATGTAATGCTTCAGTGTGGTTTCCTCGGCTTCCAACTTGTCCTTGGCGGCGGAGGCCATCCTGTTCTTAGAGAGGGTGCTGGAGAGGTTGCGCCGCCTGCCGCTCAGCATACCGAACACCGCGGAGCCACCGGTGGCGAGGGTTTCGAGCCGGCGCTGCTTCACCGAGGAGTCGGCTGCTTTCACCTCCATTTCCTGTGATTCAATCTTGCGTTCTATGGCGGCGATCTTAGTGTCGTAGGTGCTAACCGCTTTCTCAATCTCACCCTTGACCGCGTTTTCGACAGCTTGCCTGGATTTCGCGCGGAAATTATCCTCATTCATTCCCGGTTCACCATAGAGTTTCAACCGTGTATTGGCCAATATCTTGAGTCCTCCGCTGCGGTAGATCCAGTCGAGGAAGTCTTTCTTTATGGCTTCCACTTTCTTTGGGTCTGCCAGCCAGGATGGGACAGGATGGTATTGGGTCTTTGGCAGGGGCTGGGTATCCAGGTGGCGCTTGTCAAATTCGCTTGTCAGCAGGTTTTCCCAGCGCACGAGTCCGCTGCCGGGATCTTCGAGGATGGCGGAGGTTTTACCGCTGTGCTCCAAATTGTACTGGCGCGACAGGTAACGCACTTCTGCCTGTGCTATGATCCCGGGCCGGTACACGAGACCTTCGGAGCTAACACCGCTGAGATTGGCGTTGGCTGCGGCTTCGCTGATCCCCAGGTTATTGGGGTAGAAATACTCCGGAATGTCTCCCGGGATCGCCGGGCGGCTCGCGCTCAACCCGGATGTATCGCGGATGGTGGACGTAGGTTTAGCTGTGGAACCTGTCTCTTTTGCAGCGCCCCCTGATTTGTACGCGGCTTCCGCGCCTGCCAGCGCATTGGCAGCGGGCAATTGGTCGCGGGTCATCGGACCGGCGAGATAGTTCATCGCCCAGCGGGTGTTGAACAGCACAGGCGCGGATTTGTAAACGCTGTGCAGCAGAAAAATCCGCTTGCCCAAGCCGGATATTAACTTATCGAGTGTGCCGATATCGGTCGTCCCGCCGGCTGAGGTGAGACCGTCGAGCAGGCGGTTCTTATCCTGCTCGGTCTGCAGGCGTCCGATCATCCAGGTGCCGGCGTTGGAGAGCGCTTTATAGTCCACGTCCACCGGGTTTTGCGTCGCCAGCAGCAGCCCCACACCGAACGCGCGCGCCTGCTTCAGCATGCGCAGCATCACCGTTTTTGAGGGTGGATTGGCGACAGGTGGCAGGTACCCCATAATTTCGTCGAAATACAGGATGGCACGCAGGTTGCCCGTGCCGCGTTGACCGCGCATCCAACTTTCCACCGCGGCGAAGAGCAGGGTGACGAAGAACATGCGTTCATTCTCGCTCAGGTGGGCGATGTAGAAGATCGAGTGACGAGGACCGCCGTCTTTTGTGTAAAGAAGCTGCTGAATATTCAGCGGCTGGCCTTGCTGCCAGACCTGGAATGAGGGAGAGGCCAGAAAATTGTTGAGCAGAAGCGCCAGTTCGAAGCGGTCTTTCTCGGGGAAGAAGGAATCCATCGGGAAAGCGCCCAACCGATCGAGTGGCGGGTTTTGCACTTGAAGGATGAGATCGGTTAAGCTGAGCGAATTGCCATTCACCCACGCGTTCTCGATCAGGTTGGAAAGCAGGATATGTTCGCGGGAACGCAATGGATCAATGTTGGTGAAACCGACCAACCCGAGGATGGCGGTGACAGTGGTGGAGATTCTTTCACGCAGGACTTCAGCGTTTTCGTCCCAATTCACATCAGGCGCTTCAAAGGAAGAGAGAATGTTAACCGGAAAACCCGCGGTGGAACCGGGTGTGTAAATGCTGTACTCCGCCGCGTCGGCGAGTTCCTGCAACTGTTCAGCGCCCATACCCCAATCAGCCAGACCTTTCTTCCAGTTGGCGGCAGTATCCTCCGCCATCTGGGCAACGGTTTTTCCCTCCTGGCGTGCCACTTCTGGGTCAATCCAGGGTTCAAAATCGGCGGGCTGCTGGTTGGGGAAGTGCAGCACCAGGTTGGTGAGATCCCCTTTTGGATCGATGATGATGGCGGGAGTCTGGTGCAGGGCGGCTTCTTCGAGCAGCCCAATGCACAAGCCGGTTTTACCGGAACCGGTCATGCCGGTGACCACGCAGTGGGTGGTCAGGTTGGCGGGATCGAGCAGGACCGGCTCATCAGTGAGCGATTTGGTTTTGGGATCGAAAATCTTTCCAAGGTAGTAATTGGTTTTATCGAGTGACATATTCACCGCCTGTTCGTTTTCTTTTTATTATAGACCAACTTGTGATTTGTCTGATTTTCTGGTAAATTTGGCCCGATTCTTGTACCTGTTCCCATACGATATATATCAATGCCAGGCATTTTTCCGGGAGACCGGTTGAGAGGACTCATTGTATAACCTGGAGATCTATCCACTTTTTATCAACGAGGGCAGGGAGGAAGATTCCTTGCCGGGTCTGGTCACGTTCACCCCACCGCGCAAATGCGCGCGCGGGCGCGAAGCAGATCAACTTATCGTCTTCATCCACCTGACAGGGAATACCAGCATCACGCCGGAAGCGCTCGAAACATGGCTGCAAAAGAAAGCGGCTTTGTTTTACAGCGCTCCCGGATCGGTCACCAGCGCTTTGCGCCTGATGGCTGAGGCGATCAACAACGAATTATTGGATAGAAATCTGAAGAAATCGCCTGGCGGCTCACAGGTTAACGGCTCTCTGAGCCTGGTGGTCTTGAAGAAAGACACCATTTTTTCTCTGATCATTGGCCAGGCGCGCCTATTCATGCTGACCAGGGAGGATGTGGTGGAGTGGCTCGACCGGGAAAACCACGTCAGGGGGTTAGGGGTCAACCAGGCGATCACTTGCCTATTCAATCAGAACAAGGTGAGCAATGGTGATTCGTTGTTGTTTGCTCCGCTGGGCAACCCGTTGTGGTCGCGCGACACTTTCCAAAACGCGTATGGGCTGAAGCCTGACGCCTTGGGGCGCAGGTTGATGAATCAACACCCTGCGGACCTGCGCGCGGCGTTGGTGCGATTGAGCGAGGGAAAGGGCGTCACCACGATCAATTCGTTTAACCATGCGCGGAATGGCGGAGATGTCAATCAAATTGAGCCACATATCACTGCGGAAGAACCCAAACCAGGCGTGGTCATTTCAAGTGACAAAGCTGTAACCGGGTCAGAAAAGGAAGCCGATCTTCCTCTGCCGGGAATGGACGAGGAAGCACCGCAATATACCGAAGAGGATCATAGCCAGGCGGCAACGATAGGATTTAAAGACAGGATGGACACCAAACAGTCCGTCCAGGGTGATACGGGGGTTAGCGCAGCGGAGCGGGTAGAAATTCACGCGCGAGAAGCTGTTAACTTGCGGGTATTCTCGCGCGAAAAAACAGCAAAAGAATCCAAACCTGGTAAGTTCAAAGTCCCCAACCCCGATGCCATCAAAGTACCGCGCTACCTGTACCTGCTGCTCGCCATCGCTGTTCCGATCATTGTGGTGATAATTGCAACCTCTGTTTACATCAACCAGGGTAGGTCGCAGCAATTCTCGTTCTATCTCGCTGAAGGGCAAAAATACGTGCAGGAAGCAGAACGCGTCAGCGCCGACCCGGTGATGTATTCCTTTAACCTGCAGGCGGCGCAGATGTACCTGCAGAAGGCGAATGAATTTGGCGCCACCGATGAATCAACCGCGTTGTTGACCTCCATCCAGGCGCAGCTTGACCAGCTGCAAGGGGTGGTCAGGTTGACAATGACCCCGTTGGAAACCAACCAGAACCTGGGGAATGTGAACATTTCCCAGATGGTGGCGACCAATACTGACCTATACCTGTTGGACAGCTCTGCCGGCAAGGCGCAACACTATGACTTGGTGGGGGACGAATACGTGCTCGACGAGGGGTTTGATTGCGGGCCCAACCCAAATAACCCGCTGAACAGCATTGGAAAACTGGTGGATATTATTGGACTGCCAGGAAGCAACACTTTTGGCGCGACCTTGTTTGCGATCGACGCCTACGGTAATTTCGAATTCTGCATACCGGGAGAATCCGGGGTGGTTTCTTCGCTTATCGCGCCGGATGCCGGGTGGAAGGAAATTAAGGCTGTTTCAATGTACCAGAATTACCTGTACGTGCTCGATCCAGGCAACAATGGTGTTTTCATGTACTATGGGCAGGGAATCCTCTTCGAGGAAAAACCAGTGTTATTCTTCGATAACGTCATCCCGGATATGCAAGAGGCTGTGGATATTGAAGTTTACGCGGACGAGCTGTACCTGCTGCGGACTAGCGGTGAGATGGTGGAATGCACGTACAGCCACCTAAAGGATTATAAACTGACGGAATGCGTCGATCCCGCGCCTTTCCGCGACACCCGCGCCGGGCAGGATGCGGAGACAGTTACATTTTCCGATTCCCAGTTCATCCAGATGCGCATGACACCGGCGCCTGATTCGTCGCTCTACTTGCTCGATGCTCATGGGAACGGCATCTATCATTTCAGCCTGCTGCGCAACCTGCAAAAGATCCTGCAGCCTGGCTTTAAGGATCCGGAATATTTGCCGAAGAAAACCGTGACCAGCGTGGCTTTCTCGCCCGGGCGTACGATCTTCCTCGCCTTTGGTAACCAGGTGTACACCGCGAACATGCCATAAAAGCTGGTCAAAGATCGATTTTTGTCATCGTACCGCTACATGATGATGGTCAACGGAACCGGGATGAAGGTGAGAATAAAGATGATCAGCGCCAGGAGGCCCAACGCTTTGCGTTTACCGTCGAGCGGCGTGATCTGATCCAGTGGTTCAGCGTAGCTCCGACCGAAGAAGAATACCAGCCCCGCCCACAACCACCAGCCTGACCAGAAGAAGCCCAATCCCACCAGAACAAGCAGGATCACCGGGAGAATTCGGCGCGACCACTTGGTGCCAAAGAGCAGGTGGAAGATATGTCCTCCATCCAGTTGTCCGGCTGGGATCAAGTTGAGTGAAGTAACCAGAAGACCGACCCAACCCGCCCAGGCAACGGGGTGGATCATCACATCCAACGCGCCATAAGGGGTGGGGCGAGCGGTGAAAAAGTAGCGTAGCCAGTACCACAAAGGACCTCCGTCGCCGTACACCGCCGGTTGGGGGAGCAACTCACCAAACTGAAGGTACTTGAGTAGCAGGTAGATGAGCGAGTTGCCTTCCATTTGGATGCCCTGTCCCTCCGGAAATTGCAAGGGAATGACATTGAGTGAAGAAAGCGACAATCCAATCAGGAGAACAACGATCGATGTGATAAATCCGGCGATCGGTCCCGCGACCCCAATATCCATCAACACCCGTCGATTTTTCGGCGGTTCTTTCATGCTGATAAAAGCGCCCATCGTGCCCAACGGGGTAAAGGGCAAAGGGATGAAGAAAGGCAGCGAAACATGTACCCCGTGCGCCCGACCTGCCAGGTAGTGACCCATCTCGTGGGTGGTAAGGATGGCGAGCAGGCTGACTGCGAACGGCCAACCTGCGTTGATCAGCTGCGAAGCCGCTGTCAACGGGTCGCTGGAGAGTTCCGTTTCCAGGCTGTTCAATCCCCCAGAAACCAGCACACTCACCAACGTGATAAGGAACATGACCAGGTTGACCATCGGCCTGCCTGGTTTGGGCGCGGGAGGGGAGACGGAAAGCAGGATCACCTGCGTGCCGTTATCCTCTTTGAAGACAGGAATGAGCCCATAAGGTTTCACCTGCGAGGCGAGCTGGTCGTATGCCTCGGCGGAATCAGGCGCTATCAGGCGTCCGCGATAGCGGACGAAAAATCCCTCCTCGCGCCCACCGAGGGTGATATCTTCGATCATGAATATTCTGCGGACGTAAGAATCCAGCAGTTCGGGATTTTCATTGATATTCATCACAACTCCATTAAACAATAGGCGGGAATGGATGGGAGTCGAACCCACCGCGGCCCGCTTAGCGACCCGCCACCGATTTTGAAGACCGGGGAACCCACCGGGACTCACCCACTCCCGCGGTTAAGAATACCCCAGCCAATTTGATTTGGCAAGGTTAACCGGATCAATGTTATAACGGGAGTCAGAAGATCGCGGGGAAGGTGGCGGTCAGCCAAGGCGTGAGTTGCAGCACGACGAAACCGGCGAGAATACCCAGTAAAATCCCGGCGATGATATCAGAGAGGTAATGCACGCCCATCCACACGCGAGCGAGACTGACGAGCAACCCCCAAATAACAAGCACAACACCTAACCAGGCGGGTCCAACCACCAGCGCGAGGACGGCCAGCATGGCAGCCCTTGCCGCGTGACCGGACGGGAAGGAATGCGGGTCGGTGTTGCGGTAAATTGCGCCCCATTCGCCTTCAGGTCGGCGCCTGCGAATGGTGAACTTGATCGCCAGCACCACCAGCGCCAATCCTACCGTTCCCCCGGCCATTAAGGCAGTGAGATGATGCCATGCTCCCGAGGTGAACAGCCATATAATGAACAGGCCAACGAGTACGAACCAGGAATCACCTGAATGAGCGAAAAAGGCTGCAGCGGTTTTGAACCTGACCTGCGAATCGGTTAACCGCAGTTTGGTGGTGATTTTCTCATCCCATTGTAGAAGTGTATTAAGGCGCATGCTGCCTATTCTACCTTATGCAGTCAAACAAGAGTGAACAAGAGTGAATTTTTTTTGTGCAACTTCTCAAATGAACTGTAAAGCTTCAATTTTGGATAGAACTGCAGTTCGCAAAGAATCCAGTAAAGTTATGGTAATGAACGAATTTGTTATTTGACATGTGAATGGTTAACCATATAATTAAATTAAATAGTAATCGTACAACCGTATGTATCAATCTTAATATTAGCGAGTCACAATGAAAACTAACGCGCACTTTCAACTGTTTTCGATTTTGGTTATTCTCGGTATCGTGCTTTCGGCATGTACCGCGCAAACCAATCAGACCACTATCATTGATACTTACAATCCAATGACCGTGCGAAACGGCAGTTGTGATTATGGCGGCGAAATCAGGTCTGTACAAGCCGTGGATGAATACACGGTTCGCTTTTCTTTATGCTACCCGGATGCAGCTTTTCCGGCGAAGCTCGCGGCGCCCATCTTTGCAATCCAGGATAGTGACTATTTGCGCGCTACTGGCGGCGATTCTGCCAAAATTTCCGCTGAGCCGAATGGCACCGGACCTTATATCCTGCGCGAATGGCGCACAGGGATCGATGCCACCCTTGTCATTTCACCTACTTACTGGGGAGTACCCGCAGCCACACCCAAGATCGAATTTCGATGGCAGCCGGATCAGGCGCGGCGTTTCAGCGACGTGGACTTTACGGCCATCGAAGGGATGGATTTTCCTTCGATCGTGATGACAAAGCCTTTTTCTTACCTCACTTACACGTATGCCAACCCGGATCTTAAGGTGGTCTCCCATGATCCCCTTAATCTCTATTACCTGGGTTTTAATAACACCATCCCGCCGTTCGATAATGTTAAGGTCAGGCAGGCGTTCGCTTATGTGTTGGACCAGGCTGTTCTGCTGGATCTATCTTTTCCCACAGGAACAGAACTCGCTAATCAGATTGTCCCCTCATCGATTTATCCCGGACATTCAGCAGAATTGAAGTGGTACAGCACAAATCTTGAGCAGGCAACTGCCTTGCTGAACGAAGCCGGCTTTGATTTCACGCAGGAGATTCCGATCGCCTACCAGAACTCCCCCATGCAGACTCTCTATTCTCCCAACACCCTTGCCATGGCGGTGCGAGACCAGTTGGCCGAGGTCGGGGTGAAGGTGGTGTTAGACCCGATGGACACGTCTGTTTTTGAGAAGAACGTCGAGGATGGTCTGGAGGGATTCTTTATTCATTGGTACATGGTGGATTACCTGGATGGCAACGCTTTCTTCGATAAACCTTTTATCAGTGAAGCGAAGAAATTCGGTCTACCATACCAGGATTTGCAAGCCTACGTGGCTCAAGTACGCAGCACTGCGAGTACTGTGCAGCAGCAGGCGATTTATGACCAGATGAATAAGACGATCATTGCACAGGTACCGTTAATCCCACTGGGACATTCACCCAACCTGACCGTTTTCCGCTCTACGCTGCAAAATATCAGTTCTAATGCGTTTTATGAGAACCTGGAGAAAATAGTGAGTGATAAGGGCACCATCCGTTTCATCGGTCCTTCTGAACCCGGCAGCCTGTGGCCAGCGGACGAGGACGATTACACCACCTTTAGAACCACGCGCCTGTTGTACGACACACTGCTAACTCCCGGTTTCGGGGGAGAAAAATTCCAACCTCTACTGGCGGAAAGTTGGGAGTCGAACACGGATCTTACTGAATGGACTTTTCATCTGCGCTACAACGTGCAATTTTCCAACGGCAGCCAGTTTGATGCCAATGATGTGGTGGCGTCATTTGCCGCCATCTGGGATGCTTCTAATCCAAATCACAAGGGACGAACTGGCGAATTCGCCATGTTCAAGCGATTGTTTGGCAGTTTGATCAACGATTGATCATACTCAGGAATACAAAAAAGCGCTCCATCACGGAGCGTTTTTTGTGCTAATTGAGAGCCAGGTTCCAGCGTCTGGCTGCTGATTCGATGATCTTGCGGACAATATCCGTGTACGTGTACCCCGCGGCTGCGGATGCGAAAACGAGCGACGCCTGGTTCGGGTCCGGATCCATGAGTGGGATCGGGTTAACTTCGAGCACGTACGGGTTGCCTTGTGTGTCCATGCGCATATCCATGCGGCAGATATCTAAAAGGTGCAGCGCGTTCATGGCGCGTTTGGCAATTGATTTAAAGAGCGCGGTCTTTTCAGGGCTGAGATCCGCGGGGCAAACCCGCCTTACCGCGCTGTTGAGGTCTTCTTTTTGCGCCGAAGAATAAAAGCCGGTAGGCGAGATGATTTCAACGATCGGCAGCACCTCATCCCCCAGAATTCCGATGGTAAATTCCCTGCCTTCGATATATTGCTCGACCAGGATCAGCGAATCGGTGATCGAGCGCACATATTTTACCTGGTGCAACAGTTCTTCTTCGTTGCGCACCAGGGCGGAGTCATTGATACCGATGGATGAGCCCTCCACACCAGGCTTGACGAAAAGCGGGAAGGTCATCTTGTGGTTGGGTATTTCTGTTCCATAACGCACCACCACAAAGTTGGCAGTGGGGATGCGAGTATCACGGAACATTTTTTTCGCCACAGCTTT
This sequence comes from Anaerolineaceae bacterium UBA2260, assembly GCA_002347485.1. Taxonomy (GTDB): domain Bacteria; phylum Chloroflexota; class Anaerolineae; order Anaerolineales; family Anaerolineaceae; genus UBA6107. The sequence continues at coordinate 39,725 of DDXM01000016.1, forward strand.
GTTGTGGGATAGAGACATGCCCAGCACCCCGGCGCAGGTGTATGGAATGCGCAGGCTATCCAGGATCGCGGGCATCTGCGCCTCGCGCGAATCGCCAAAGTGCCCTTCAGCCGAATTAAAGCAGAGGTCGGGGGTGTAATTCTTTAATTCTTGAATGGATTCAATCGTGGCGGGGAAATATTGCGCGGTGTGCCCTAGTTCGTGCAGCGATGCCAGGATGGCATCCACTGTCTTGCGATCATCGAGGTCATCCCAACGCCCAGGAGGGTCTTCTTTACTGACTGGTGCATCTTCTTTCAGGTTGGCGAGAACTGCGATCTTCATGCTTGCTCCATGATTGTTATCTGAAAAACGCGTGAGATTATAAGACGATTCAAAAATAATACAAGAGGTCAAAATTGTGGATTTACATTGCGGGCGCTTTATTTTCACATTGGTAAAGGTGTACAATTCACAACGATTTGATCCAGGAGCAAACCGATGACCGCGAATGAAACCAATTCTCCCCGCAAACCAGTTTTGGCCTTGTTACCCGCATACAACGAAGAAAAGCGGATCGGAGACGTGATCATGCGCACCATGGAGTTTTTACCTGTCCTGGTGGTGGACGATGGGTCGCGGGATGAAACAGCTGGTATCAGCCGCCTGATTGGCGCTGAGGTGATCAGCCATTCTCCCAACCAGGGTAAGGGCGCAGCGCTGCTGACCGGGTTTCGCTACGCCATTGAAAATGGCTTTGAAGCCGTGGTGACGCTCGACGCAGACGGCCAACATGACCCGGATGAGCTCCCGCTTTTCCTGGCCGAGTTTACCATTGGGGCGGACCTGGTCATTGGGCAACGTGATTTTCGCAAAATGCCCTTTCCGCGGAATTTTTCCAACTCGTTTGGGACGTGGATGTTCTCCCGCGCGCTGGGTCAATATTGCCCGGATAATCAATCCGGTTATCGGCTTTATTCACGCAGAATGATCGAAGCCTCGCTCGACAGCGACGAAACGAATTTTGAATTCGAGGTTGAGGTGATCGCGCGCTGCGTGGCTTTGGATTACAACCTGCGTTGGGTGCCCATCCAGACTATTTACGCCGGTGAAACCAGTCATATCAAGCCGCTGCGCCATATCCGGCACTTCTTCAGGGTTGTGCATCGAACACGGGAAATCGTACGCGGGTCGATAAAATAGTAATTATGTTATAGTATGGATTGTCCACTGGCAAGATTTTTAGAAATAAATCGAATTATCTGCCAATTTTTCGTTTAATCTCTTTTTGAATACCGCGCAGATTGCTGCGTCGGTTCGATACTTGAAGAGCTGGCTGATGCTCTTGGGATTCCGTAATAACGCGCGAGCTTGCTCCGAGGATAGGAATCGCAAAGCCACTGAAATTTATTTGGAGAATAGAAATGGTCAATACCAGAGAAAACATCAACGCGTTTCTTCAGCAGGAAAAGATCGCGGTTGTGGGGGCTTCGCGCAATAAGGACAAGTTCGGCAATATGATCTATAAAGATTTGAAAACCGCCGGCTACAAGGTGATGGCAGTAAATCCCAACGCGGACATGGTGGATGGTGACCGCTGTTTCGCAGGGTTGGGTGCGTTACCAGAAAAACCGGACGGTGTGTTGATCGTGATTCCTGCCAAACAAGGTATCGAGATCGTTGAGGAAACCGCCAGGATGGGCGTGCGTCATGTGTGGGTGCAACAGGGAGCAAACTCGCCTGAGATCGATAAACGTCTCGAGGAACTCAACCTGGTGGCGGTCAGTGGTGAATGCATTTTCATGTTCCTGGAGCCGGTTAAATCAGTACACAGTTTTCACCGTTTTTTCCGCCAGATCTTCGGAAAGATGCCTAAATAAGTGCCTGGCCGGATTTCTCCGGCCAGTCTTTTTATCCCAATTGCGCTTTCAGTTTTTCCCTCGTTTCAAGATACTCTTTCAATTTAACGCGTTCTTTATCCACCACCGGTGCCGGGGCTTTGTTCGCGAAATCACTGGCAAGCAATTTCTCCAGTCGCTCGATCTGTGAGTTGATGGTTTCCAACTCCTTCTCCAGGCGGGCCAAGTCTTCAGCGGAGTCGATCTTCTCCGCCATATCGAGGAAGATCTCGACCCCGGACACCACGATCGATACATAAGCGCTGGTATCCGCCTTGATCTTACGGGACAACCTGGATTGGTCCTTATCAAGAGATGCCAGCGCGGCTATCATGGCGCATTGACCGCGTAAAATATCCAGTTTTGTACCAGCAGAAATCAAGGCGGTCAACTTGCGATCGGGTTTGACTTTCTTTTCGGCGCGTAGGTTGCGAATGGCGCGCACCATTTCCTGAACAATCGCGAATCCGCTGATGGCTTCATCCTCCCAACCTTCCGGGTTGCCAGCTTCAGGCCAGGCAGCGGAGATGAGCATGTCTTCCCATGGGTGGCGGGACATGAAAGGTTTAAACCCTTTTTCAAGCGCGGCTTCCTTGAGATACCCCCATAGTTCCTCGGTGACGAATGGTGTGAACGGATGGAGCAGCCGCAGGCAGGCGTCGAGCACGCGTACCAGCGTCATGGCAGTATAGTAAGCGCGATCTCCGCCTTCGTTCATCTGTATCTTGGCGATTTCCAGATACCAATCCGCGAAATCACTCCAGAAGAATTCGTAGATCTGGCGCCCTGCTTCGCCGTACTGGTAATTCTTGAACAGGCGATCAGTATCGCGCAGCAGCCCCTTCAATTTCGCCCAGATCCATGAATCCGCCAGCGTCCATTCCGGTTCGTTACCGGCTTCAGTAGGAGCGTTCTTAATGGCTGAGAGAATAAAGCGCCCGGCGTTCCATACCTTGTTGGCGAAATTGCGGTTAGCCTCAACTTTCTTGATGTCGAGGTTGGTATCGTGGCCGGGGGTGGAGCCGACGAGCAGGGTGAAGCGCAGCGCGTCGGTGCCGAAATTTTCCATGACCTCGATGGGGTCCACCACGTTGCCCTTGGTCTTGCTCATCTTCTGACCGTCCTTGTCCAGAATCAAACCGTGCAGATACACAGTGTGGAACGGTACCTGTCCAGTGAATTCAAGACCGAACATCATCATGCGCGCCACCCAGAAGAACAGGATGTCCGCGCCGGTCTCCATCACCGACGTTGGGTAGAAATACCCCAGGTCAGGCGTCTGCTCTGGCCAGCCGAGGGTGGAAAACGGCCACAAACCGGAGGAGAACCAGGTATCCAGCACGTCCTCTTCCTGGTGGATGGCAGCGCTGCCGCATTTGGGACAATGATCCGGGTCTTCACGCGAGACGATGACCTCGCCGCAGGACTCGCAGTACCATACAGGAATGCGGTGACCCCACCATAACTGGCGGCTGATACACCAATCGCGGATGTTTTCCAGCCAGTTGAAGTAGATCTTCGTGAAGCGTTCCGGAACGATCTTCGTACGACCATCGCGCACCGCGTTGAGAGCTTTTTCAGCCAGCGGCTGGATCTTGATGAACCATTGCGTCGAGATCATCGGTTCCACGATCTCACCCCCGCGCTGCGATCGCGGTATGTTGAGCGTGTAAGGTTGTTCCTTGATCACCAGACCCGCGGTGCGCATATCTTCCCACAGGTGTTTGCGGCACTCGAAGCGGTCGAGACCGGTGTAAGGTGCGGCGTTCTCGTTCATGTGAGCGGTGGTGTCGAGGATATTGATCATTTCGAGCCCGTGGTTGATACCGATGGCATAGTCGTTGGGGTCATGGGCGGGGGTGATCTTGAGCGCGCCGGTGCCAAATTCCATGGTCACGTATTCATCCGCGATCACCGGGATCTGGCGGTTGGTGATGGGCACGAGAACCTTTTTGCCGACGAATTTTTGGTAGCGCTCGTCGCTGGGATGCACCGCCACCGCGGTATCGCCGAGAATGGTCTCGGGGCGGGTGGTGGCCACCGGGATGAATTCTCCTGAACCATCTGCGAGCATGTATTTGAAGAAATACAGAAAACCGGGTTCTTCGCTGTATTCCACTTCGAGATCGGAGACAGCGGTGCGCAGGGCGGGGGACCAGTTGATCATGCGCGGACCGCGATAGATCAATCCCTTCTCGTAAAGGCGCACAAAGGCTTCGCGCACGGCTTTGGAAAGACCGTCGTCGAGGGTGAAACGCTCGCGCGTCCAATCACAGGAGGCGCCAAGGCGGCGGATCTGATTGGTGATGCGTTGACCGTATTTCTTTTTCCATTCCCAGGTGCGGCGCAGGAATTCTTCGCGTCCCATCTCATCTCGGCGCAGTCCTTCCTGGGCCAGCGCTTTCTCCACCAGCATCTGCGTGGCGATACCGGCGTGATCGGTGCCTGGTACCCACAGCGCTGAATAACCTTTCATGCGGTGGTAGCGGATCATCAGATCTTCCATGGAGACAAACATGGCATGACCGGTGTGCAGCTCACCGGTGACATTGGGCGGTGGAATGGCAATCACAAACGGTTTTACTGAGGGATCAAACCCTTCCTTGCGTGGGTCGTTGGAAGGTTGAAAATAACCACTCTCCTCCCACTTTTTATACAGCCGCTGTTCAGTGGCTCGAAAATCATACGCCTTGGCAAGTTCCTGTGTCATTCGCTTCCTCCGTTGTTAAATTAAAAACCTTTCATCCGTAGAGGACGAAAGGGATCTGTTTCGCGGTACCACCTCAATTCGCCATTGCTGGCGCACTCCTCCGGACCATCATCCAGATTACGCGCTAACGGGCTTACCCGTGCCGTTCTAACGCCCTGCGGGTTTCTTCGGCATGCCGCCAAACGACTTCGGTTCGGATTCGCTGCGGAGCCTTCCAGCCGTGAGCTCCTTCTCTATCAGCGTGCAGTTAAACCTACTACTTTTGGCTTTCCTAATATAGAATTGTTCCTTGATTATACGTTGGTGTAACATATTTTCTGT
>DDXM01000023.1 GCA_002347485.1 Anaerolineaceae bacterium UBA2260
GTCGGGGTGGGCGGACTTGAACCGCCGACCCCCGCGTCCCAAACGCGGTGCGCTGCCAACTGCGCTACACCCCGAGCGAGTAGAGTATAATCCGAACCGGCTGTAAACGTCAAGAATCCTGTACCCATGAGGAGCGCCTGGTTTTCAATGCGCCGGATTTTTCTAATCGTCATCGCAATATACTTACTCACCCTTTTAGCGGGCTGCCGGGCACTTCCTGCGGTGGTACCAGCCACCCAGCCCGTGGTCGAAACACCAACAACACAGCCTGTCACACCTATCCCACCAACTTCTACACCTACTCCCACTAACACGCCCACATCGATGGATATTCCCTGCCGGGCAAGCAAGGGTTCGATCGTCGATGTCGAAATTCCCACCGACCAGATTAATCGTCCGGTCAACACAAAGATCTACCTCCCTCCTTGTTATGACGGAGACCCCTTAGCAGGTTACCCTGTGCTTTATATGTTGCACGGCCAGGCGGCGATGAATGACCAGTGGGTGCGCCTGGGTCTGACTGGAGCGGCAGATGAATTAATTAACCAGGGGAAAATCCGACCCTTCATCATCGTGATGCCGTTCGAAATCACATGGACGCCTGGGCCGGAAGAATCGAAATTCGATGAGGCTTTGATCACGGACGTGATCCCTTATATTGATACTCATTACGCGACATGCATTGAGCGCGGCTGCCGGGCGGTGGGCGGGTTATCGCGCGGGGGCAACTGGGCAGTCTACCTGGGCTTTGCCTACCCCGAACTTTTCAGCACCGTTGGCGCGCATAGCACCCCTTTGTTCTACGGGGAAGTGGCGCGCATCAGCCAGGCGCTGGACGAAGCCGCGATGGTGGATGACCTGCCTTACGTATTAATGGATATGGGCAGCAAGGACGACGATCGCGCCAATGTGCAGGCGTTTAGAACCTTCCTGGAAACGAAAGGGATTCTCTTCGATTATCACCAGTTCGAGGGACGCCACGAGGAAAGCTACTGGGCTGCGCACGTAGCCGACTATCTTAAATGGTACTCAGACCGTTTTATTACGCCGGGGGATGATTAAGGTCTTCACGACCAGTGAGGACAAAGCCGCCGTTGCTATGCTCGGTTTTGATAACCGCAGTGTAAGGGATCGACCAGGCGAGGATCTCTTCAATCGGTATTTGATTGAGCAAGCCGGTCAACCCGATGTGCAGCGCTCCGGCGTGCGTGATGCATAAGACGCGGTTGTCGGTGCCGGAATTGCGCTCAACGACGGCATCAACAAATGCCGTAAACCTTTGCCGCACATCGAGGAAACTTTCACCCCCACGAAAGCGTTTTTCCACTCGCTTGCGCGCGAACCATTGGTGCAGTATAAAAGAAAAGCGCATCCAGGCGAGCGGACCTGACCGCCCTTCCAATATTCCGCAATCGAACTCGCGCAAGCCGTCGGCGGTTTGCAGTGGAATGTCGAGCGAGCGGGACACGATAGTGGCAGTTTCGAGGGCGCGCGGGACCGGGCTGCTGTAAACCACGCTTAAACCTGCATCCGCGAGCCTTTCCGCTAACCGTTCAGCCTGCTGCCTGCCCGCGGGGGTGAGGGGGTGATCTATATCGCGGTTGGAAATGATATTGCCGGTGTTGGCAACGCTTTCACCGTGGCGGGCGAAGTAAAGGATCACGGGTACAGTTCTGGATTACGGAAGGGAATCAGGGCGAAGATGACCGCCGGGATGTAAAGTCCGGCCCGGTCGATCACGTCCCTGGTGAGAAGCCCCACCGCGCCGGTGCCATGCTTGGAATTATTTCGCGAAAAAACCCGGTCGTCGGCTTCTCCCAGTTCCACCCCTTGCCGCACCAGCGTTGCGACATTCCGTGGCAGAAAGAACTCGCCGGTGCGCCCGCGTCCGGTGCGCCCCGTTCGGTCAATCACAACCACCCAGGCAAAAGCGCCCATCCCGATCGACCGGTCGGCTATTCCACCTTCGATGCCGACCCAAAAGTCGCTTTCGGGGTTCAGTCCGCACACGTTGCCAGCGCGTTTTTCGGCGCAATCCAGGGTCTCTTCGTCGGTCGCGGGTTGTGATGGCAGGGAAAGCGTGGTGCGCACCTGCTGGATGGTGAAGTGCTCATCCGGGAACATGCGCATAAAACCTTCGAGCGCGGCTGTTGTTTTTACTGGGTTGGTGGAGGCGATAGTGATAATCTTCATAGGATCATTAAAAAATTAATTGGATATGAAAATAGGGTGAGATGGCTCTCACCCTATCATGGTGCGAATGATTCTAGTAGCTGACCAGGCGCGGGAGCTTCTTAGCCTGATCCACCCAATCTGCGACCTGTTTTTCGACCGGCATCTTGCGGACTAGTTTCTTGGCGGCGTTGACCTCCACCATTTTCGCGAACAGGTTGGCGGGCACTCGCTTGCTCAATTCGACCACTGTGTCCACGCCGGCTTCCTCGAGCAGGTCGGAGTACTCGCTGCCGACACCCTTGATACGGAACAGGTCAGAGAGGTTGACCCATTCGAGGATGAGGGTTTCGTCAATTCCAGCTTTCTCTGCCAAGTCTTTGCGGCCTTTGGGGGTGCCGCCAACTTCAAGCAGTTTTTCCGTTGTGGCAATGCCAACGGCTTTCAATTTCTTTTTATATACGGGACCGATCCCTTCAACATCAATAATACTTGGCATTTGTAACCTCCTGTATCCAAATTTGTATCTTTAGTATAGGCGATTTTTTTGCTTAATACAAATTAAACCGGGCAGGGCTCTCGGTTATAATTGTGGGCATGAAACTCACCCTGGCTGAAGTGGAACACATTGCCAACCTGGCGCGCCTTGAACTGACCGAAGCAGAAAAGGAACAGTACCGCCAGCAGATTTCCGCCATCCTGGAGCACGTGGCGCGGTTGCAGGAACTGGACACTGAGGGGATCCCCCCGACCTCCAGCGTGCTGCCGGACGCGGGCAGACTGCGCGTAGATGAACCAAGACACAGCTTATCCATCGATGATGTGTTGGCAAACGCGCCTGAGCAGAAGAAAAGTCAATTTCGCGTCCCGCCGGTGCTTGAATGAAACAGGGTCTTGTGCAATTATCTGCCCGCCAGATGCTGGCTGGATTGCGCGGCGGCGACTTTTCAACCCGCGAGCTGCTGGACGCGCATTTAGCGCGCATCTATGAGCTCGAGCCAAGGCTGCACGCGTTCATCACCCTGGAGCCTGAACGAGCGTTCAGGCTGGCCGACGAAGCCGATAGGCGCTATGTCAAAGCGCGCGCCGAAAACACAGTTGATCTGCCCCCTCTGTTGGGTCTGCCCATCGCGGTCAAGGACCTGATCACCGTGGCGGGCATGCGCTGCACTTGCGGATCACGTATTTTGGATGATTTCGTGGCGCCTTTCACCGCCACTGCTGTGCAAAGGCTCATCGATGGCGGGGCGATTGTGATTGGAAAAACCAACACCGACGAATTCGCCATGGGCTCGTCAACCGAAACCTCTGCGTTTGGACCAACATTAAATCCATGGGATATCACCTGTGTGCCCGGGGGTTCCTCCGGGGGCAGCGCTGCGGCCGTAGCCGCGCGCATGGTGCCCGCCGCGGTCGGATCTGACACGGGTGGGTCGATCCGTCAACCGGCTTCATTTTGCGGCGTCAACGGCATCAAGCCCACATATGGGCGGGTCTCGCGCTACGGGCTGGTGGCCTATGGCTCTTCGCTGGATTCGATGGGTGTGTTCACTCGCGACGCGCAGGACGCCGCGCTGCTCTTCTCCATCATGGCGGGGGTTGATCCGCTGGACAGCACCAGCGCGGAAATCCCCGTGCCGAAGTTCGAACTGGTCGATGATGAGGAGTTGAAGGGACTGCGCGTAGGTATCCCGAAGGAGTACTTCATAGAGGGCATCCAGCCTGAGGTACGGCAGCGCGTGCTGGAGGCGGTCGATACCCTGAACCGCCTGGGAGCCGAGATCATTGACATCAGCCTGCCGCACACGGAGTATGCCCTGCCGGTTTACTACATCATCGCCCCTGCTGAGGCATCCGCCAACCTGGCGCGTTACGACAGCGTGCGCTTCGGGTTGCGCGAACCAGCCGACACCCTGTGGGAGATGTTCCGCAAGACTCGCGGCACGGGGTTTGGTCCGGAGGTCAAGCGGCGCATCATGCTGGGCACTTATGCCCTCTCCGCGGGTTATTACGACGCTTACTACGGCCAGGCGCAGAAGGTGCGCACGCTGGTCAAGCGCGATTTCGACCGCGCCTTCGAACAGGTGGATCTCATCGCCTGCCCGGTTGCCCCCTCTACCGCGTTCAAGCTGGGTTCACACACCGGCGACCCGTTGGCGATGTACCTGGAGGATGTGTTTACACTGCCCATCAACCTTGCGGGGGTGCCGGGGCTGGCGCTGCCGGTAGGGTTCGACTCGACCGGTCTTCCGGTGGGCATCCAATTCCTCGGCGCGCACTTCCGCGAGGAAACCCTTTTCCGCGCCGCCCACGCCTACCAGCGCGTGACGGATTGGCACAAGCGCTCTCCACAATCCTGTAAATATACACAACTCTAATAACTCCATTGCATCTCAGGGGAGACTTCTGCGTATATGGATTAACAAAAGGAGAATGACACATGACAGCGCAGAATACCAAAATTGAAACCACGCAATCCGGCCCCGGGCTGCTCATCCGCGTATTGTGGTTCATCTTCATGGGCTGGTGGCTGGGATTGATCTGGGTGCTCATCGCCTGGTTCTTCAATCTCACCATTATCGGGCTTCCACTGGGGCTGGCGATGATCAACAACATCCCTCAGGTGATGACGCTCCGGCCTTCCCGCGTAACCACTGTTGTTGAGAATCGCGAAGGCACTCTGGTGATCCGCAAGAAACCATTGGAGCAGCACCCCTTCCTGCTGCGCGCGTTGTACTTCCTGGTGATCGGCATTTGGTTCAGCCTGGTGTGGATGTTGCTGGCGTGGCTGATATCGCTGGTGACATTGGGGCTGGCCTTCCCACTGTCCTTCTGGATGTTCAACCGCGTGCCCGCCGTCACCACACTCGCCCGCCTCTAATCATTAAATTCTGTGACAAGCCCTTCCTGCCGAGGAGGGGCTTTTTTGATGCCATTTGGCTGTTTCTTTGCCGTCCTTTCTCATTCGACCAAATCACGCTGCTGTTGTAAAATGGATTCAGTTGACAGGGAATATCAATCAGGACGATAATGTAAGCGGAGAGGTGGTGCCGATGAGCAGCAATTACAAGATCATCATCCCAATGGCCGGGTGGGGTTCGCGCATGCGCCCGCTTACATGGAGCCGTCCCAAGCCGCTGCTGCCGCTGGCAGGCAGGACGGTGCTCGATTATTCGCTGCGCCAGTTCGACACCCTGCCTGGTCTTGAGCATGCCGAATACGTGTTCATCATCAGCACCAACCAGGGCGATCTGCTTCAGAAGTACATGCAGGAAATGCACCCCGAGAAAACGGTGCATTTTGTTGTCCAGCAGGAAATGCGCGGGCAGGCGGAGGCTTTATGGCAGGCGCGCGAGTTTCTGGAAGGTCAGGTGTTGATCGCCTTTTCCGATACGTTGATCGAGACCGACCTGAGTTTCTTACCCTCCGAACCGCTGGACGCGGTTGCCTGGGTAAAGCCGATAGACGACCCGCGCCGCTTCGGGGTGATCGAAGTGGACGACCAGGAGACAGCCACCCGGCTGATTGAAAAACCCACCTCGCTAGACAACAACATGGTGGTGGTTGGTTTTTATTACTTCAAGGAAGCGCGCCTGCTGCTGGAAGCGATCGTTGAACAGATGAAGCGCGGTAAGAGCCTGAGGGGTGAATATTTCCTCATCGATGCGATCAACATCTACATTGAGCGTGGCGGCAGGATGCGGCGGGAACTCGTTTCGACCTGGTTGGACGCCGGGATCCCTTCCGCGGTGCTGGAGACCAACCGCTACCTGCTCGAAAAAGGTCTGCCGGGAGGAGACCAGGCGGAGCAGCCCGCAGGTGTGGCAATCCTCCCGCCGGTGTACATTGCGCCGGGCGCAAGGGTTGAATCTTCGGTCATCGGTCCGTACGTCTCGATCGGCAAAGAGGCTTCGCTTAAGAACGTGGTGATCAGCAATTCAATCATCGACGCCCGCGCGGTGATCGAAAACAAGGTCATCGAAGGCTCTCTCATCGGGTGTGATGTGACCCTTACCGGTCACTTTGCGCGCGTGAACCTTGGGGACAATACGCAAGTGATGGAATGAAAGACCCGGTGCGTTGCCGCGCTGAACACGCTTACCCCGGGCGACCGCTGGAGGTGTGGTACGATGGACGCTGGCAGCCGGTGACCGCAATTTTGGATGAAAAGCAATCACCAGGTGGCAGGATTTACCAGGTGATTTGTGAAGGACAGAACGAATTTTGGCTGACGTACGACCCGGATTCTGATCGCTGGCAGGTGACTGCGCGCGGAGGAACCGGCACCAAACAGAACCAAGGAGAATAAATGAGCGATCGTTACATTTCCCGCCGGATTTCAGGATTGAAACCATCAGGGATCAGGAAGTTCTTTGATATCGCTGCCACGATGAAGGATGTCATTTCTCTCGGCATCGGTGAACCGGACTTCACCACGCCCGACCCGATTCTAAAAGCGGGGATCCGTTCACTGGAACGTGGAGATACACATTACACGTCCAATTTTGGCATCATTGAACTGCGCCGCGCCCTGGCTGAACATCTAAATCGGTTGTATGGGCTGCAATACAACCCCGAGACAGAGATCCTGATCACGGTGGGCGGGTCTGAGGCGCTCAACCTGGCTGCCATCGCCCTGCTCAACCCCGGCGAAGAGATGATCATCCCCACACCCTGCTTCGTCTCATACCAGGCGTCTGCCATCATGGCTGGCGGAGTGGCGGTGGAAGTGCCGAGCCGCATGGAAAACAATTTCGACCTCGACCCGGACGAGGTGAAGGCGGCCATCACGCCGCGCACCAAGGCCATCCTGATAGGCTACCCCAACAACCCCACCGGGGCGGTGGCCAGCCGCGAGAACCTGCTCAAGATCGCGAAAATCGCCGAGGAGCACGATCTGATCGTGATCTCTGACGAGATCTATGACCGATTGGTTTATGGCGTGCAACATGTTTGCTTCCCAGCGCTACCGGGAATGCGCGACCACACGTTGCTGCTGGGCGGCTTCTCGAAGGATTATGCCATGACCGGCTGGCGCATCGGTTACGCGGCTGGGCCGGAGAGCCTGATCAAAGGGTTGCTGCGCGTTCACCAGTACATGGTGATGTCCGCGCCCACCATGTCGCAGTACGCCGCGCTCGAAGCGCTGCAAAGCGGTGAACCGCACGTGCAGACGATGCTGGCTGAGTATGACCGCCGCCGCAAATTGATCGTCAGCGGACTTAACCAGATCGGATTGCCCACGTTTGAGCCGAAAGGTGCATTCTACGCTTTTCCCAAGGTCAGCGCCACCGGGCTGGATGACGAGACTTTCTGTAACCGCCTGTTACATGAACAGCACGTGGCGATGGTGCCGGGTAATTCATTTGGATTGGGCGGGGAGGGGTTTGCGCGCTGCTCGTACGCCACCAATTACGACCTGATCGAAGAAGCGCTCGAGCGCATCGAGCGGTTTGTCAGGAAGATATAAATTAAGTAGGGGTCGAGTATCACTCGACCCCTACTTACAACAATATCCACAACATAAACGAATTACACGAATTCTCATTAATTTTTTTTTAATGAAGGAATTTGTGTTGAATCTACATAAAAATATTTTTGTCTTTGCGAGACCTGACGATTTTACTGGTCGGAGCAATCCCCAATCATGCCACGTAAAAAAGGTCTATTTTCAGCACAGATTTGTTTTTTACAATCCGATGGGTCGCTAATAATAATTGGGGGCGAGTACCTTTCGCTTCGCTCGGGTACGCAATAACCGCAACATCACTCGACCCCTACTACGATAGGGTGTAACTCTCCTCTTGTGTATATTTGTTTCTCGACCTCTATGGATGGCTGATCCTTTAACCTTATAATGCTGTGAATGTGGTTCGGCATGACGATAAATTCATGCTCGAAAGTTCGACGTTTTTTCTTAATTGTGCTGTGTGGAACCATTCGTACCGGGCAATCCGATCTTTTTCAAACAGCAAAACTCGATCATCAATCACGGGTCCGAAAACCGGGATTCGTTTATGCGTCACGATGGTAATAAAATAACCGCCCCCTGACGAGTAATCGTAATCCGGAAGGCGGAGGGATTTTCTTCGATGAGACTTTTCTTCACCCAGCATTAAGCGAAGCCTGGCTCATTTATTCTTCTCATATATAATCCGCACCCCCAGCAAGGTCAACTCCGGTTCCACCGCGTCGATGCAGGTGACTTCGCCGGCGATCATGTTGGCCAGCCCGCCGGTCGCTACCACTTTCGCCTCACCGCCCAACTCCTGCTTGATGCGCGCCACCAGCCCCTCTACCAGCCCAGCGAAGCCATAGATCAGCCCGGATTGCAGGGAGAGGATGGTGTTCTTGCCGATCACCTTATCCGGCTTGTGGATATCCACCGCGGGGAGCATGGCGCCGGCTTCGAACAAAGAGGACGCGGCGGTGATGATACCCGGTGCGATGGACACACCCTCAAAATCGCCGTTGGCTGAGATGGCGGAGAACGTGGTGGCTGTGCCAAAGCCGATGACGATGCACGGCGCGCCGTACAGGGCGACCGCCCCGACCGCGTTGGCTATCAGGTCGGGGCCGACCTCCTTGGGGTTATCGGCATTAATGTGAATAACCGCGTGCTTTACGTTGCCGACGATCACCGGATCCAACCCGAGATGACGCTTGACCAGTTCTGTAAACGCGATGGTCAATTCCGGCACCACCGATGAGATGGCGCAACCGTCAATCGTTTTCTTGTTGATATTTTCACTCTCGAACAATGAAAGCACCAGTACCGCGTACTCATCAGCGAGCTTGCTTTCATTGGTGTAGATGCGCCAGTGGGTAACCAGAGTTTCCCCGTCGTAAAGACCCAGTTTGATATTCGTGTTGCCGATGTCCACGCAAAGCAGCATGTCGCACCTCGATCATGGTTTATCTGATAAAGGTATTTTAGCACGGCGGGGAAATCTTTGCCTCGCGGTTGCCTCGCGATTCATCACTTCATCCGTGATAAAATCCTACTCATCATGAATTACGAACCGGTGATCGGTCTTGAAGTGCACGCCGAGCTGGCGACGCGAACTAAAATGTTTTGCGGCTGCCGCGTGGTGGATACCACCAGCGCTGCGCCTAACACCAGCGTGTGCCCCGTGTGCGCGGGCATGCCCGGTACGCTGCCGGTGCTCAATCGCACCGCGGTGGAGTACGGCATCCGCGTGGGGCTCGCGCTTGGATGCGAGATCATGCCCACCTCCATCTTCGCGCGCAAGAATTACTTTTACCCCGACCTGCCAAAAGGTTACCAGATCTCGCAATACGAGCACCCGCTGGCAGTGAACGGTGAAATGATCGTGGATACAACCAAAGGTGAGCGCGTTATTCGCATCCGGCGCGCGCACCTGGAGGAAGACACCGGCAAGTTGACACATGTCACCGACAACGACGAGGATTATTCGCTGGTCGACCTGAATCGAGCCGGCGTCCCATTACTCGAGATCGTCTCTGAACCGGATATGCACTCCCTCGAGGAAGTGCGCGCGTACGCCACCGGGTTACGCGCCATTCTGCGCGCGCTGGGGGTAAACTCCGGCGACATGGAAAAAGGCGTGATTCGTTTCGAGGCGAACGTTTCCATTCGCCCGGTGGGCTCCACTGAATTTGGCACGCGCGTGGAGATCAAGAATCTTAACTCTTTCAGGGCGATGGAGCGGGCGGTCGCTTACGAGCTCGACCGTCAAGCCGTGCTACTCGAGCGGGGTGAAAAGATCGAGCAGGAAACGCTCGGCTGGGACGAGACCAACCAGCGCACCTACACGCAGCGATCCAAGGAAGAGGCGCACGATTACCGCTACTTCCCAGAACCGGATATTCCGCCGCTGGTGGTGGAGTCAGGGTGGGTGGAGGAGATTCGCCGCGGGCTGCCCGAACTGCCACGCGCCCGCGCGCTGCGCCTGCGTGAGATCTATAAACTTGCCGCGCCACAGGCAGCTCTGCTCACCAGCGATGGAGAGATCGCCGATTACTTCGAAGCCTGCTCCGCCGCCCTGCGCAAAGCCCCACCACGAACAGCCGCTATTTGGATCTCGGGTGAACTTTTCGCTTACATCAACCAGACCGGCTTACAGTTCAGCGACCTGCGGGTTAGCCCGCGCGCGCTGGCGGAGCTGCTGGACGCGCTGGATTCTGGCGAGATTAACCAGACCACCGCCAAGAGCGTGCTGGCGGAAATGCTCGCCAGCGGCGAGGGTGCCTCCGAGGTGATCGCTGAAAAGAACCTCGGACAGGTGACTGATAACGCTTTGATTGCCGGGTTGGTCGCCGAGGTGATTGCCGCGTACCCCGCGGAACTCGCCAGTTACCTGGGTGGCAAAGAGACGCTCGCCAACTGGTTCTTTGGACAGGTGATGCGCGCGGCGGGGGGAAAAGCCAGCCCGGTGGTATTGAAAGACGAGTTGGAAAAGCAGTTATCCGTTCTAAAGCACCACGCACCTTCTTAGGTTCAATTTTTCTGACATTCAAAAGAAATCTCCTGATTTTCATCATATTGACGCGAAGTTGATTTTCGTATACCCTATTAATGCGGTAATATCGCGGAGGGAAATGTGCGCAAGATAAACCGACATGTATTGCGTGAAAGCGGGCACAGAACCGATGTGCCCGTTTATATTATCCCTCCATTATTATCCCGTTCTTCAAATTCCCATCCACACCACAAAAGGAGCAATTTGAATGGCAACCTCGATTAACGCTTTTGAAATGGCACAGCGTCAGTTTGACAACGTGGCAGAGTTGCTCAAACTTGACCCGCAGGTGAGAGAGTTCCTGCGCTGGCCTATGCGGGAGTTCTCCTTCCGCATTCCCGTTCGCATGGACGACGGCACGATCAAGATGTTCCAGGGTTTCCGCGTGCAGCATAACGATGCTCGCGGCCCCAACAAGGGCGGAATCCGCTTCCACCCGGCTGAGACAATCGACACTGTACGCGCACTGGCTACCTGGATGACCTGGAAATGCGCTGTGGCAGATATTCCATTGGGCGGCGGCAAAGGCGGCGTGGTGGTTGATCCGGCCACCCTTTCCAACGGTGAGAAGGAACGGCTGGTACGCGGTTGGGTGGATGTGATGTGGAGAAATATCGGCAACCGCCAGGATGTGCCAGCGCCGGATGTGGGCACCACCCCGCAGATGATGGGCTGGATGATGGACGAGTACTCCAAGCTGGTCGGCGAGTACACCCCGGGTGTGATCACCGGCAAGCCCCTCGGCGGCGGCGGTTCGCTCGGACGCACCGAAGCCACCGGTTTTGGCGTCATTTACACTGTGCGCGAAGCGATGAAACACCTCAAGCTCGATCCCGCTGCCTGCACCGCGGCCATCCAGGGTTTTGGCAACGTCGCGCAGTACGCGGCAATTAGCTTTATTGAATTGCTTAAAGGCAAGGTGGTCTGCGTTTCTTATTACGACCGCGAGGACAAGGTCTCTTACACCTGCAGCAAAGCGGATGGCATCGATCCGCGCTTCCTGATGACCATCACCGACCAGTACGGCACCATTGACAAGGCTAAAGCCAAAGCGGCTGGTTATGCCATCGAAGACGGCGGCGCGTGGATCTCAAAGGATGTTGATGTACTCATCCCCGCAGCCCTCGAGGGGCAGATCAACGCCGAGACGGTTAATCTTGTCCAGCCGCGGGTAAAGATCGTGGCAGAAGGCGCTAACGGCCCCACAACACCCGAGGCCGATGAGGTTCTCAAGGCGCGCGGTATCTTCGTGATCCCCGATTTCCTGTGCAATGCCGGCGGCGTTACTGTTTCCTACTTCGAAGGCGTCCAGAATGATATGAACTATTACTGGACCAGGGAGGAAGTGCTGGAAAAACTGGATACCAAGATGACCGTGGCGTTTGCCTCGGTGCTCGAGATGAGCCTAAAGAGCAAGGTCTACACCCGCGACGCGGCTTATATGGTGGCGATCGATCGCGTGGTCAAAGCCATGCAGCTGCGCGGCTGGGTCTAATTCAACAATTCAGATTGAAGAACAACCCCGGATACACCCGGGGTTGTTTGTTATTCCAAGCGATTCCAATGCTTACCAGCGGGCGTTATGTTCCTCAGCCCAACCGACCAGGTCGCTGATTTCAAGCGTTTTGCCTTCGTCCGTCACCACTCGCCCCTTGTAGCGCCCGAACATCTGGTGCACCTCGCTCTTCAAGATCAGCGCGTCGGTTTTTGCCACTCGCTCGAAGAAGGGTGTGAAAACCAGGTCAAGTCTGCCGTCAGGCGACTTCATTGTCCAAGGGGCTTTGAAGTTGTGGTTATCGTAACTGAACTCCACCTCGCCCAATTTATGCACCTTGCCTTCGAGGATGAAGCAGTTCTCGGTAGCGGCGCTGGTATCGCCAAAGCCAAATCCTAAATTGAGACCGATGCGCCGCCTGTCCGCCATGAAGCCGGACGAGCTCGCCCATACCCAGAAAGAGTTGTATTCCCATACCCCGCGCCCCCAATCCAGGCTGCCCAGGCAGGTATCCGGATCGATCGGGTGGCGCATCCCCTTGTACTCCACCCAGCCCTGGGCCGGCAGGCAGTTGATCTTGCGGTTGTAATAGTAACGCTTGCCTTTGATGGGGATGACGATGGTCATCGATTCGTGCCCGGGCGGGCAATCGAGTGACAGTTCAGCGTTGAGCGCGCGGCCGCCAAAACCCGGCCAGCGCACCGAGAGCACTCGCGTGCCTTCTTCTGCTGTGAAGCGCCAATATAAATCATTCTTCACATATTCGGTCACCCCCGCGGTGCTGTTGCGCGGCAACTTCACACCGCCGCCAAAGGGCAGCGAGAGGGTCTGTTCCTTGTATTCGCCGGTCGCGAATTCGATCACGTAAGCAAAGACCATCCCCAGGTAGCCGACATCGCTGATGGTGAACGAGAAGAAGTGGGTAGGGGTAGTCACTGCGTAGTAATCCCATACCTTCATGCGCAGACGTTGCAGCGCGCGCACACGGTAAAAAAGGCTGTCCTCCAGGTTGGCGTCCAACACCGGTTGGGTGGACCATCCCGCCTGGGTCAGGTTTCCGTCATCATCTAGCAATTTGCCGGGGCCTTGCAGCAATCGTTGTGGTTTCATCCTCATCTCCTGCGCTTGATCTCAGGTTAATTGTATTCAATCCGCGACGCGGGACAATCAAAAAACCGCGTCGTTTGCACGGACGCGGTTGGGTGTAGCTTTTGGAATGATCAGGCAGTCTCGAGCGTGCCGGGAACTGACCCGGTGCGGCGGTACCAGCGCTGTTCGCTTTCATACGCCAGGCGCATGATCTTGAGCATCACCTGGCGGGCGACCTCGCACACATGTTCGTGGTCTTCCACATCCCCGTCGAAGCGCATTGGTTTACCGACCGTAATGTTGTAGGGTCCGCGCAGGTACCAGTAACCAATCTCACGCTTTCCCTTAACAGTTGAAGCGATGGACTGAATGCGATCCTTGAGAAGGTGAATCCCTACCGGGTACACGGGCGCGCCGCTAGCGATAGCCAGGCGGGCGACACCGGAGCGCGCCTTGTTGTAGCCGCCGCCCAGCGGGCTGATCAGCCCTTCAGGGAAGATCATGATGGTCTTACCGGCTTTCAAAAGTTCCAGCGCGCGGTCAATGGCTTCCTGCCCATGGCCGGCAGCCACCTTGATGTGACCGGAGTGCTTGAGATAAGCGCCAAGCAAGGGTACGTTAAAGAGCACATCCTTGATGAGAATGTGAGATTGCTGAGCGAGCATGGATGCTACGAAAAACGGGTCGGTGGTGCTGGGGTGATTCGGCGCGATGATCTTAGCGCCAGCAGGAAAGGGGGACTTCTGGTGCACATCCATATCCAGCATCGTATTCGTGTAGGTTCTTACGACCGGTTTGGAAACCCAGAATAAGGATTTTTCAGTTAGTTTTGACAATATTGCTCCGTTATCAAACATTAATCTTTTTTGATAAGAATGGGTTGAGCATACCTTTGTATGCCGGGTTTTGCATTGTTATTAAGGCATATTTCTACAGGTGACCTGGGGCATATTTTGTGATGGATGATTAATGCAAGAATATGACCAGTTGGATGATAGTAATAACCCCGCCCGTGAAGGTTGGTTACTCGGGACAGCATCTTATCAATTGTGTTAATTGGATGGTGTTTTTGATCCTGCCAACTCGTCAATGTACGGCTTGATGATGCTGACCCAAATGGCGTACCCTTCCGCCATCAGGTGCAGGTGATCATTGGTTAATTCATCTCGGAGCGTACCATTGGCATCCACATACGCCGGGTAAAGATCGATGAAGTTGAACCGGTACCTCTCAGCCAGCGGTTTCAACTCTGAATTGATCCTGATGATACGCTGCGCGTAGAACTTCCCGCGCGGCAGGAGGGATTGGACAAACACTTTGGTACTGGGTGAAATCTCAACGCAGCGCGCGAGAATCTGGTCGTAGGTCTTGAGAATATCCGTGTCCTTACGGTAGGTCCACCATGGCAGGTCGTTGGTGCCGATGAGCAGGAAGATGGCCAGCGGTTTGGCGCGCAAAATATCATCCAGGCGTTTGAGCACGCCAAGAGTGTCATCGGCGTTGATGCCGCGGTTCTTTAGGGGCACGCCCGGCAGCAACTCTTCCCATGCGCCGCCATCGGTGATGCTGTCTCCAAGGAAGACGATATCACCCTCGTTCACAGGGTAGCGGCGGAAGAAATCCGCGCGCTGTGCGTAATGGTTATGCGCGACGCGTTCCACTGCGAAACGGCTGAACACGATAAAGACCAGCGCGACGATGAAGGCAATGGCAAGAATTGTAAATGGCATGGATTCATTATATCAAACTACGCGGGGATTAAAAGGTAAAACCCCCAGCACCACCGGATGTGCCGGGGGATGTCTTTTGACCCGAACCTGGGCTATGGCTCCAGGCAGTAAGGCAGCGAGCTGTAGGGTGAATCCGGGTCGAGGTTGGAGTCGTTCTCGTCGTAGATTTTCACGATGCTGACCTCGGGGAACTGCGCCAGGTTCACCATGATCAGGTTGGCGACCGAGTACGCCGCGCCGTTGTTGGCGCAGGTTCCGCCCAGGTACACCCGCGCGACGCCGTTCTCGATGGTCAGTTGCCGCACATGCGTGAAACCGCTGGAGAGCAAGCGCAGCCCCTGGTTGTATTCCTCAGGGGTGGGTCCCGCGAAGTACGCTTCGAGTACCGCCAGTGGCAGGTTTATATTGGTCGTTGTGCGCGTCACAGCCACTTCGTAGGGGTCGATCGCGTTAACAAAACGGTTTTCATCCATGAAGTAAACCGTGATCTCCTGCCCTGCTGGTTCAGCGGTGGGCAGTACGATCACTGCGGTGGGCTGCGTGGACTGGGTGGGGGAATCGGTTGGGAAAGTGATCTGGGGAGCTGGCGAGGTGGCGGTGGGGTCGCCCAGGTTGAAGGTGACGCTGCACGCCATTAAGCCAGTAATGATAGCAGCAAATACGGCTAGGTAGAGGATGCGTTTCATATTTCTTACTCCTGGTATATATCCATTATAATGGGTTGCGCAATACGTTGCACAAAATGATGACCATTGGAGCAATATGATCACTGAGACTCAATTATTAGACGTTTTATCCGGGGTAATTGATCCCGAAATTGGCCGCAACTTGGTGGAATTGAATATGATCCGCGACTTGAAAGTGTCGGAAGATAACGTGGTCTCCTTCACCATCGCGCTCACCATCCCGGGCTGCCCGTTGAAGAACCAGATCGAAAATGACGCCCGCGCCGCCGTGATGAGCCTGAAAGGGGTGAAGGACGCGCAGATCACCATGGGCGCGATGAGCGCCGAGGAACGCCAGGCGGTTTTCGGCAAAACCACGCCAGATCTGCCCAAGTTGAACCAGTTCAACAAGATAGGCAAGGTGGTGGCGGTGATGAGCGGCAAAGGCGGGGTGGGTAAATCCTCCATCACCGCGTTGCTCGCCAGCCAGCTGGCCTGCCAGGGCAAAAAGGTTGGCGTGCTCGACGCGGACATCACCGGCCCCAGTATCCCCAAACTGTTCGGACTAAAATCCGGTGGGCTGCGCGGCAGCGAGCAGGGCATCCTGCCGGAGATAACGGCGAACGGTGTTCGCGTCATTTCCGCCAACCTGCTGGTTCCCTCAGAAGAGGTGGCCATCATCTGGCGCGGACCGATGATCGCCAGCGCTATCAAGCAGTTCTGGAACGATGTGCTGTGGGGCACGCTGGATGTGCTGCTGGTCGACCTACCGCCCGGCACCTCAGATGCGGCGCTGACCGTGATGCAGACGCTGCCGGTGAACGGCGTGGTGATGGTCTCCACCCCGCAGCAGCTGGCCGGGCTGGTGGTGCGCAAGGCGGATTCGATGCTCAAGCAGCTTGGCATCCCCGTCATCGGTGTGGTGGAGAACATGAGCTACTACCCCTGCGACCAGAACCACGGTGTGCGCCACGAGATCTTCGGCCCCAGCCATGTGGATGAGCTGGCTGAAGCCATTGGCACCACGCGCATGCTGCGCCTGCCGCTTGACCCGCAGGTTACCCTGCTGGGCGATGCCGGTAAGATCGAGGAGTACACCTCGCCGGACCTGGAGAAACTGGCCGCGCTGTTGAATTGAAGCGGAAATCGTTAGGAAAAGTAAAAAGATGCGTTCGTAACGCATCTTTTTTGTAAAAAGGTCGTTGGTCATCGTGTACTCAGTGAAACACTACAAAATCAACAGCACCATCGCCAATACTCCGATGATCAATGTACAACCCAGCCCGATAGGCAGGGTCATGCGCAGCACCTCGCCCTCGCGGCCTTTCATGGCGTTGGTGCTGCCGCCCACTGCCAGCTTGGCGGGAGCGATCATGCTGCCCAGCGCGCCGCCGGTAGTCTGCGCGGCCAGCAACAACACCGGGCTGATACCCAATAGCATTGCCACGCTCTTCTGCATCGGGCCGAACAGAATGTTGGAATTTGTGTTGCTGCCGGTGGCAAATGCACCCAGGCTACCGACCAGCGGCGCCACCAGCGGGTAGACGCTGCCAAACGCCAGGCTCAAGCCCTCGGCGATCTGCATGGTCATGCCGGTGTGTTCCATCAACGAAGAGAGCCCAATCATGAAGATCGTGCCGAGCGTGGCGGGCAGCGCCGAGTGCCAGGTGGCTTTAAGTGCCTCACCGATGTTGGTTCCCGCGCCGCGCGTGATACGCGGCAGCAGCGCCGCCGCCAATACCGCGCTGACCAGGATCCAGAAACCCGGGTGAACAAAGGGTTTGAAGATGAACCCTGGTCCGGCCAGGGTAACCAATCCCGCGTTGGTGATTACTTCAGGGAATTGCGAGACCAGCCTCACCCCCGCCAGCCACTGGTTGAGAGGCTTGATGACCGACACGATGATGATGCTGAAGATGAGGATGCCGTAGGAGACCAGTCCGCCCTTCAACTGCGGGGTCATGTTGGCGCGCACCTTTTCGCCGGGAGGGCGTTTGCTCAGCAGCAAACCTCCTGCGACACCTGCAATGGAAGCGAAAAAGGAGCTCAATGGGATCATGCCCGCCAGCCCGACCAGGTATTGCGCCAGCGCTACGATGACCGCCAGCAAAATGATGCGTTTCCAGTAATGCAACTGTTTAAGCAGCCAGGCGGTTGACAGACCGGTAAGCAGCACGGTCACCCCCAGCAACAATGCGGCCGAGGGAAATACCTCGGCAGCCTCCATACCCACGATGTCGGTCATCGTGCGCAGCGCCAGCGCCATGCCGCTTAAACTGACCGCCCAGCTATGCCCCACCGCGACCGCCGCCACCGCCCGCACCGGGATCACCCCCAACAGGATGAGCATGGGTGCTACGATGGCGATAGGGATGCCGAAACCCGCCAGGTTCTCCACCAGCGGCGAGAGCATCCACGCCAGCACCACCAGCAGCCAGCCCGGCTCGGGGATCATCTCCTGCAGCGCGTTGGCGATGGCGCGCACACCGCCCGCTTTATCCACGATATGATACAGCAGCAGCGCTGACCACAACACTGCCAGCACGTTCATTGTGAGCAGCAGGCCTTTGACCTGAGAGACCCAAAACACGGAAAAGTTGAGCCCGAAGGCGAAGAAGGCGATGACGATACCTGCCAGCCAGCCGGCAAAACCCGCCTGGTGACTGCCGCGGCGAAAGAAGAGCATCAACGCGAGCACCAGCAGGATGGGGAGGGAGGCGTACAGGTATCGCATCAGGGTACTCTATTCACTAAGAACTGAGCATGACTCATTGAATTATCACCAAATTGGCCAGCGAAGCCAGCACGCGTTTGAACCCCACGGATTCGAAGTGCACGTCCACCGTCTCTTCACCGTCTGAGTCAACCTTGCTTTCAAGCACCAGCCCCTCGCCCCAGGCTGCGCTGCGTACGCGCATGCCGGGTTTGTATTTGGTATCGGGCAGCTCCACCTTGCGCGGTTGGGGTTTATAGTTTGTGGTGGAAACGCCGGTGGTCGACCAGCGCATATCACTGAACAAGGTTTCGCGGCGCGAACTGGTGCGCTTTCCCTGGCTGATGACCAGGTTCTCATCGATATCGGCGAGGAAGCGCGATGGCTCGCTGTACTCCCAACTGCCGTAATTGGAGCGGCGCTCCGAGCGCACGAGGTAAAGCTGGTTTTTAGCGCGCGTCATGCCCACGTAGAACAGGCGGCGCTCCTCCGCCATCTCCTCGGGGTCGTCGCGGCTGCGGCTGTGCGGCAGCAGGCCTTCGTCCAGCCCGAGGATGAACACCTGGTTGAACTCCAGCCCCTTGGCGGCGTGCAGGGTGAGCAGGGTCACCGCGCCCTGCTGCGCTTTGGAGGGCTGGTCGCTCTCCGCCGGCAGCGTATCCTGGTCGGAGACCAGTGCCAGGTTCTGCAGGAATTCGGTGAGCCCCTTTTCGAGGTAATCATACGCCAGCCGGCGCAACTCCTGGATATTGTCCCAGCGGTCATTGCCTTCCTCGGTCTGGTCGTTGATATATTTCTCGTAGCCGCTATCGTTGATGATGCGGTCGAAAAGATTCACAAGCGAGGTTTGCTCGCGCAAAGCCACCCAATCGGAAAGCATGGCGCCAAAGTCCGCGAGTACCGGCGCGGAGCGACCCATCTCTGCCCAGTGGGGAGAATCCTCCCCCCGGCGGCCCAGGTCGAGCAGCACTTCGCCCATGCTACTGCCGGCGCGAAAAGCGGCGCTTTGCAGCGCGGTGATGGTCTTTTCGCCGATGCCGCGCGGCGGCACGCCGATCACGCGCAGCAGGCTGACCTCGTCACTGGGGTTTTCCACCAGGCGCAGGAAGGCAATCATGTCCTTCACCTCGCGCCGCCCATAGAAGCGCAGCGCCCCCACCAGGCGGTAGGGCAGGCGCGCGTGCATCATGGCTTCTTCGATAAGGCGGGACTGGGCGTTGGTACGGTACATCACGGCGAAGTCGCTCGCTTTTGCCCGCCCTGAAGACAGGTACTGCGTGATGGTGTCGACCACGTATGCGGCCTCCGCGAGGTCGTCCACGGCAGTGTATTGCACCAGCTTGCCGCCCGTGCCGCGGGCGGTGAACAGGTGCTTGGGGGTGCGGTTGCGGTTGCGGTCGATCACCTGGCGCGCAGCGTCGAGCACGTTCTGCGTGGAGCGGTAATTCTGCTCCAGCAGGATCACCTCGCAGCCCTTGAAATCGCTCTCGAAGCGCTGCACGTTGCGGTAATCCGCGCCGCGCCAGCGGTAGATGGACTGGTCTTCATCGCCGACGACGAAAATGTTCTTGTGATAGGAGCATAATTGCTTCAATAACTCGTACTGCGCCAGGTTGGTATCCTGGAACTCGTCCACCAGCACGTGCTGAAAACGCCGCGCGTAACGCTCTGCCACGCCGGGCTGCTCCTGCAGCAGGCGCGTCGCCACCATCAGCAGGTCGTCGAAATCGACGGCGTTATTGGCGGCCAGCATTTGCTGGTAGCGGGTGTACACGCGCTTGACCACCTCGTCGCGGTAGGTGCGCACGGGCATATCCTCCGGCAGCAGCAGGTCGTTCTTGGCCGCTGAAATGGAAGCATGGATGGCACCCGGGCGGTGGGTCTTATCGTCGATATTGAGTTCGCGGATGGCCCGTTTTATGAGACTTTCCTGGTCATCGGAATCGAATATGACGAAGTTGGATTTGTACGGCAGGTAATTGGATTCGCGGCGCAGCAGGCGCGCGCACATAGCGTGAAAGGTGCCCAGCCAGATGGAATCGACCTGGTATTCAGGCAGAGGATTGGGGATCAGGTCTTTCACTCTTTCTTCCATTACTCTTGCCGCCCTATTTGTGAAAGTCACAGCGATAATCCCATAGCCGGGAATATTGCGTTCAGTGATAAGGTAAGCCAGGCGGCGGGTGAGCACGCGCGTTTTTCCGGAGCCGGGTCCGGCCAGCACCAGCACCTGCCCGTCACCAGCGGTGACCGCGCGGCGCTGTTGCGGGTTCAGGTCGTCAAGCAGTGCTTCGGGCATGGATCAGTCCGCCCCGCCCGCGACGTCGAGCCGGAAATCGTAGATTCCGCCGTTGACCGGGTATTCCCTCCTGCAAGCGGCGCAGCGGATCAGCGGGGGAGTATCCACCAGCGGAGCCGCGCAGTTGGGGCAGGCGAAGAGTTGATCGCCAACGGCTTTCATGCCCTCATTCGACGCGCAGGATTTGAGGAATACGCTGGGGGTGAGCTGCCACCAGTTCCCGGTCAGCGAAAAAACGCTGTCCAGCCAGACCAGCAAGCGCGTTGGGATCAGTCTCTTGAGGAATCCCACGCGCAGGTGGCTGACGGTGAGCGTGCGTTCAATGTGAAAACCCGCTTCACGCATCCATTCCTCGATCGCGCGCGGGTGAAAATCGAAGTTGAGCGGGATGTACTCGACCGCTTCACGGCTGAAGGGCGACCACACCTGCCGGCCCAGCATGTGGCGGAGGATGGATTTGATATTGCGTTTGTTGGCGTATTCGAGAATGAAACTCGCGCCGGGTTCAAGCACCCTGCGCGCCTGTTTTAACGCCAGTTCGGGTTCAGCCATGTGGTGCAGCGTGCGGATCATGGTCGCCCCGTCGAACACCCCGTTTACGAAGGGCAGGCGGTAAATATCCGCCGCGATAAAGCGATAACGCGGTGACTCCCCCAGGCGCTGCTGCGCCTGCAGCAGTTGGGTGGTCGAATAATCCAGCAGGGTGACCTTTTCGAACCCGCGATAGCGCGGGGTATTGCGCCCGGCGCCGGCGCCCAGTTCCAGCAGGTGGCGGCCTGAGGTGGGCAGCAGGCGCTTGAGCGCCACGGCCTCGCAGCCGTCTTCATAAGCGCGGCCACCTTTATCCCAGAAACTGGTCTGGTAGTCTGAGCCTTCGTAATTGCACACGGGGGGTGTTTGCATGGTTCTCCACTCGAAAAGGTGCGTCCGGACAGGTTTGCCGGCGGCGCCCAAAGTATCCTGCTTACCGCTGCTTCCTCTCGGACCTGGCGGGGTTCGCAGGGCTCTGCCGCGCCGGTCCCGTCCGGAGCGCGGGGTTAAGGATACCATATTTTATATTCCTCTCGCGAAAATAGTTTGTACTCTTCGCTTCACTCGAGTATGTATATTGCACGAGCCCATGGCGGGAGTACACCGCCAGGGTGCATAGATCGCGAGGTCGCCAATGTTGCGGAACGAATAAGAAACGAATATTGTTTTGTAAGGTAGCCCTCACCTGCTTTACCTCTCGCAGAATACGCTCGGGTGTGCACTCATGGCACAGAGTTCGCGCCAGGGTGCATAGATCGCGAGGACGCCAAAGTTGCGCGAATAATAAACAAATATCAAGCGGTAAGGCGTGAAGAAGTCTTTCCCTCACCTTTTGAATCCCTCTCCCGGCACGGGAGAGGGAAAACCCAATCGAGAGCGGTGAATTACAAATCACGAGAACTGTATCGATTCGCCCTTGTGGTAGCGGCATCCATGGAGGTGAGGAGTTCGGAGAGGGTCGAATCGCTGCTGGATAGGATGCGGACCTGGCAGTGGACCTGGAGGAGGCGGGCGAGGGCCATGCTGGCGAGGGAGAGGGCGCGAAGGGTTTCGGCGAGTACGGCGGAATCGCGGACTTCGAGATTGCAGTTGTAGAGGATGTACATGTAGTCTTTGAGCATGGCGGCTTCACTGAGAAGGTTGCGGTGCTCGGCTTCGTTGTATTTGCGGGGGGACGCGATGCCGAGGTTTTTGGCATAAAAACCGTGGCGGAGGGCATTGGTGTTGCCGGGCTGAGCGCCGGGTTTGCCTTTGGCTCTGACGATCTTGACATTGGGGTCTTTCATAGGGTCGATTACGGGTTGGTCTGACATGCTGGCTCCTTGAAGAGAATAGTAAAAGTGGTCCGTGATTAGTGAACAGGAAAAAAATAGAAACATTGTTCTATGTATTAATTATAAACCATGTGTCAAGGGGTAGGGGAACAAGATCAAAAACTTATCCCTAACCACACAAAAATATCGAAAAGACCTTGGGTTCTATTCCAGGGTTATGTGCTTTTTACCCCGGAATCTGCCCTAAACGTGGATAGGGCAGACGCCCGGAATAGCGAAACAGATTCCGGGAGAAAAGATAAAAAAACAGGATTTATTACCATGGTTGCCCCCTTATTTATACTTCCTGAAAATCTTCATCAATTCTGAAAAAGTATTGGGTTTATATCGCTCAAACTCCTCTTCCTCTACAAAAACAAAATCGAAATTTATCTTCTTTTGTGCAGCGTTGATATCCGCACACCACCGCATCAGACGAGCCATTTTCAAAGGCACATCCAGGTCTTCGAGCCCCTTGGTTTCTACAATGACAATTTCATTAGGGTTTGTTTTTACAAAGAAGTCCGGGTAGTAGCTGGAAATCTCTCCATCTGAATTGACATAGTCAATGTTGAAATGCACCAAAAAATAGTTTTTGGCATACGCGGTCACATCCGGGCATTTTTCCAGGAAGGAGGCAAATAAGAGTTCCAGGTGACTATCACCGACGATCTTGTTGAACAGACTTTTTTGCGGAACCAGGAAACCCTGATCCTTGACAATAAATGGACGGGTCTGCTTGAGTTTGATGGTATCCCTGATCTCGGCACTGCCTTTATCCTGGACAGTCAACTCGTTGATCTTTTTCTTGAAAGTTTCAATAATCGTTTTTGTAGCGTCAAGCTCTGAGAGATTGCGGAGGGTATTCAGGTCATCAATATCTACAGTCACATCAAACAGGTTCTCCGTGATAAAAGTTTTCACCTTGCCGTAAAGCACATCATAACCGCTTACCAGGCGCATGTCCTTCATTATGACCTGGGCAAAATAACCGATGACACTGCGGTAATCCGTTACAGTATCAGAATCGAGCAAGGTGGTGTGGTTGATCTCTCCTGTAGTGATATCTTTGAAGACAATCTCCCGTTTTTCGGCTTCAGAGAACTGTTTGAAAGGAATCTTTTGGGTGCCAAAAGAGGCTGGATTTAAGGCTTCAAGGTTCTTATATTCACGATAAATACGCGGCGTTAATACCGGTATTTCGATATCCAGTATATCCAAATTCTTTTTGGTATTCTCATTATCCACTTCAATTATGATGGGGGTTTTCGGTGCTGTTCCGGCACCCATTGGCTTATGCTCCAGCTCCACGCCTTCGCTCTGGATCGATGAAACAAAATTCATAAAGGCGTCGGTGCCCACCACGCTTACGTACTCGGTGGCATCTGCTCCCAGGTACATGCGGCGCAGCCCACGCCCCAGGGTTTGTTCAGGCAGGATATCACTCTTGGCGGCATAAGCCCGCAGCCCTACAATTGTGGTGACGTTACGCACATCCCAGCCTTCTTTCAGCATTAAGACCGACACGATCACCTTGTAGGGACTTTGCCAACTATCAATTTGATTGGACTCTTTGCGCAGCAGTTCGAGTTCCTCTTTGCTTTTTTTGCTATCCGATTCTGAGATCTCACCGTTATTGTTGGTATGGATGGTTAAAACTGCATCTTTGAATTCGGGGTAAGTCGTCACCAGATAATCAGACACGTCATCACAGTTCTTGGTGTCATCCGTCATAATGAAAAGCACGGCTTTTTTACCCAGCTTCTCATGCTCTGCATACACCTTGCGCCATTCTTCCACACCCAGGGCAAAGACACAAATTAGACGGACGGGCTGAAGCGACCTTAATTGCGACAGCTTGCGGCCAGGTTCCCGAAGGACACGAGCATTGGACTTTGCGTTTACTGGCAGGAAAGATGGTGGAACTAGAAGTGGTGGACTCGATCTAATATGAAACTATCCGCCGAACGCTAANNGAAATGTGGTGCATTCCGGAGGCCAGTGCGGAATATGTGGCTTGTATGGAAGACGTTCTCGATCAATACGAACGTCCCTATGATGCCCAATATCCCCAGGTTTGTTATGATGAAGGGCAGAAACAGTTGATTGAAGAAACTCGGAAGGGATACCCCTGTAAAGCAGGTCGCAAGCAACGCTATGATTATGAGTACAAGCGCAAGGGTGTCCGGAATTTGAATATGCTTTATGAACCCCTGGCAGGTAAAAGGTATGTTCGTATCACAGAGCAACATACGATGATTGATTTTGCAGAAAGCATGAAATGGTTGGTGGATGTGCTTTATCCGGATGCTGTTCTGATTATTCGTATTGTTCTCGATAATTTCGGCACGCATAAACCAGCTGCTTTGTACGAGGCATTTCCACCAGAAGAAGCTCGCCGAATTCTCAAAAAGCTGGAATTTCATTTCACACCCAAACATGGCAGTTGGCTGGATATGGCAGAAATTGAATTGAGCGCCTTCAGCAGATCGTTAAAATTGCACATCCCAACCCCAGCCATTCTCGAAAATGAGGTGCGGGCGATTACCAATGAACGAAACGAGACGCATGCGATCATTAACTGGCAATTCCGAACCAGGGATGCTCGTATTAAATTACTTCACCTTTATCCATCCATTTCAGCATGACTGACTACTAGTTTCTTCATCCAAGGAATTAATCAAGTTATACGAGGAAAAAATCCGGGCGAGGATTGCTAAGGTATGGGGGGAGTAGATAATGGAAGGGTTGTTATTTTCTAATAAACTCGATAGATTTTAGACATGAACCTAAATCAATGGATGCCCAACAATGGTTTGCCAGCTCTGCGCCGGCAGGAGGAAAATGAGCATTGATTACATGAAAGCCTTTTCGGTTTAACATGTCTACTGCAGGAATGAAATCCTTATCAGAAGAAATAAGAATGGAATAATCCCATGAGTTTTCCCACGCAAGGCTGATCAGATCGGTAACAATAGCTGTATCCACTCCTTTTTCTACCGTGGCTTTCATAGTTTTTCCACAATGTGGACAAGCGATAATCTCCTGATGGCAATCTGGACATTTAAAAGGATTTCTTGGTTTTCTCTCCAACATAGTCACATCAATGCCCGGGAATTTATCGAGTACATTTTTTGCCCAATCCTTGAGGTGCTTGTCACTTGTTTTATTGTCATCAAAGGACATATAAACATTCATCCCTTCATATTCAAGTAATGACCCAATAATATCAGCAGACTTACCAATTAACAGACTTGATAATTTTGACCAATCCAATCGAAATTCTTTTCCATAATAGTTTATAATGTTTAATTGAAAATTCCAATAATCGATGAAAATACGTCCTTTAGCCATTTTTCCTCCGTTATATATTAATTATTATATATAATAATTCGAGGAGTGCATTTGCACTCCTCGGGGTTTTATTTTGCGAATAGCTTTTTTCCAAACATCCAACTGATGAAGGAACCATTCGCGGGCTATATTAATCATTATTATAGTGACATATTTTATTTTGTCAAGTCAGGAGTAATAAATGTCAACCAAACTTTAAAAGT
>DDXM01000022.1 GCA_002347485.1 Anaerolineaceae bacterium UBA2260
ACCCCTCAACGTGGCACAACTCGAGAAATCCCTTACTCGCGCGTGCGAAACCGTGGCGATGCGCCGCGAACTTGATCATTATCGCGAGGCGCAGTTAAAAGCTGTCAATTTTGTGGTCGGCAATAATGAAGTGGTGAAAGACACCGTCAAGCAAGCGCTGGTCGCAGCAGAGAAACAGGTTTCCGTGCTCATCACCGGTGAGACCGGCAGCGGTAAAGATGTGATTGCCAAGTTCATTCACGCGAGCGGACCGCGGGCAAACAAGCCGTTCATCTCCATCAACTGTGCCGCTATTCAGAACACCATGCTGGAATCTGAACTGTTTGGTCACGAAGCGGGCGCATTCACCAGCGCAGATCGCAAGAAACCCGGGCTGATGGAAATTGCAGATGACGGCGTGCTCTTCCTGAATGAAATTTCGTCGATGCCGGTGGATATCCAGGCAAAGCTGCTGACTGCCATCGAATCCCATTCTTTCCGCCGCGTGGGCGGAACCGCCCTGATCAATGTGGATGTGCAGGTGCTGGCGGCATCCAACCGCGACTTGAAGGAAATGATCCGTAAGGGCGAATTTCGCGAAGACCTTTACTTCCGCCTCAAAGTGGTCGATTTGGATATGCCGCCGCTGCGCGAACGTAGGGAAGACATCCCTGAGCTGGTGGGTTTCTTTGTGCGCGAAAGCAACGCCCGCCTGGGCATGAACGTGATCGAGGTCTCCCCGCAGGCGATGGAGCTGATGTATAAGTACGCCTGGCCGGGCAATATTCGCGAACTGGCCAATGTCATCGAAAGGGCAATGCTCTTTTGTGACGGGATGACGATCAACGTCAGCGACCTTCCGAAGGATATTACAACCTCCGCTTGAAACAGCGTGGCATATAACTTGCATCATACCCTCCAGAGATACTAAGCTGGAGGGCGATATGTTTGCAATGAGTTCGAACGATTTCATAATGACCATGGCCCTGGTACTGCTGGCGATCGGCGTCATCGTCCTGGGCATTGGCGTGTATACCTTGGTTAAGAAGGTTTTGGGCAAGGAACTGAACACCATTGCTGACCAGACGGTGAAAATTGCTCAGAAAGGGATCACCGACGAGATTTCAGGGTTGGTGGGCAATGCCCGCGCCTTGATCGAGGTGCTAAACGAAATGGTCAAAACCACTACCGGCATCGGCATCTTCCTGGTAATCCTGGGAGGGTTATTGATGGCTGGAGCGTACCTGCTGGTCAAAAGCCTCGGTTAACTTCTATTAAGAAAACTTTTCCCCGCCAATCGAGAGGAGTTGCGATGCGGTTTGACGAACTCATCACCAGGATGAACAGCCTCGTCAGCGATGAAGAGGTTGCAAATTACTATAAAGCCCTGCGTCAAAACTCGGTGATTTGGGAGGGGTTCAAAGATCTCGAATCGGAGGACCCGCGGGTGGCATCGATCTCCCGCCAGGCGCAACTGCTCAATGCTGGGACGCTGGCGCTTACCACATTTGACTCTGAGTTTAATTTTAAGGCTCTTGCTGAGAAGCGGCTGACGCCCGCTATGCTTGAGAAGGTAATGCTCGGGTACGAGGAGTATTTACTCTCCGGATCGGCTGTCGAGAACATTGCCCAGGCAGGTAGACTCGCGCTCGCGTTAACGGCAAAAGCCTGGGACGCGGGAAATTGGACCGGGGTCTTCCAGGAGCTCCTGGAGCGTATGAAACTGGGGGATGAGGAGCAATTTGAGCGCTGCTGGCTGCCTGTATTGATCGTCGTGTTCAACCTTATGGAGGATAAGCCTGCTATTCTTGCCCAACTGCTGGCATCAGACACTATTGGGATTGTGTTGAGCAGCTTGGTTAAAGTGGTGCTCTGCCTGCCATCGGCTGATGAATATAAAACAACCCTGCTGAAAGAACGCTTGTTAGGTCTGGATGAACAGGCACAGGTGCATGCGCTACGTGTGCTTAAGCAAACCGGTGGAAATGAGATCACGGTGGGTGTGGCTGTCCACTTGATGGAAAAATACCGCGAGCTTGACATGAGCAATCGATCTACCCGCGAATATTGGCAGGATCCACTCGCGTCGACCAGGCTGGCTTTCAAGTACCAGGCGGTCGCCGATATTGCTATGATGGCTGAGGAGAACGATACCGCTTTGCAGCTGAATGAAAAAGCGCTCACCATCCTGGGTGCGCTGGTCAAAAAAGGCAAGGTGAAAAAAGCCGGAATCATCAGGCAAGACCAGGCGGCCGATCGCTTCGCAGATATTTTTGTCAGCGAAGAATTAAGCGACCCTGATATCCAGGCGGAGCTGGTCTATACACTCAACGAGGACGAACTCTCTTCGGATGTGCTGGTCCACCCGGTCAAAGCCATTCAGCAGTCGAAGCAACTGAGTGCAGCCGGCAATCCCGAAATGGCGCGCGAGGAAATTGAATCCAAGTTATTGAAACTGAGCGACAGAGAACTTGAAGAGCTGCTGGTAGAAGGGCCTGATTTGATCCAAGCCTGGGAGCCTGTAGCGTTGTTGCAAACCCTGCTGGACGTGGGCGCATACGAGGCGGTGCAGCGGGTAGCGGCGATCCTACTGCGCGATAATCCCACCAGCGTGCCGGTCAACCTGGCAGCCGCCAAAAGC
>DDXM01000058.1 GCA_002347485.1 Anaerolineaceae bacterium UBA2260
CTTCGCCATGTTTCCTCTCTCCTTAGAGATGATGAATAATGATATTGCTGCTTATCGATTTAGAATTTTTTCTGTAACGCTGGCTGAAACCGGGGCGTAATGGTCGAATTCCATCGTGAACACACCGCGTCCCTGGGTAGCCGACCGCAACTCGGTCGCATACCCAAACAGTTCTGCCAGCGGAACGATCGCGTGGATCGCTTGCGCGTTGCCGGGTCGAATATCCATACCCTGCACTTCACCGCGCCGCGAGGTTACCTGTCCAAGCACATCCCCAAGGTACTCCTCAGGAACAACAACTTCTACCTTCATAATGGGTTCCAATAATACCGGGGAACCTTTTTGCAAACCTTCACGCATGCACATGATGGCGGCCATCTTAAAGGCCATTTCACTGGAATCGACTTCATGGAACGAGCCATCGATCAGTTTAATATTGAGGTCTGTAACCTGATACCCGGCCAGCACGCCGGATTCCACTGCTTCCCGCACGCCTTTTTCAACCGCCGGGATGTACTCTTTCGGGATCACACCGCCAGTGATTTTGTTTTCGAAACTAATACCGGACCCCCGCTCGAGCGGAGTAAGAGAAAGCACTACATGACCGTACTGACCATGACCGCCGCTCTGTTTGACGTATTTGTAAGCGATCGAGGGTACCTCGCGCGTGATGGTCTCGCGGTAAGAGACCCGGGGGTTGCCGACATTCGCCTGCACGCGGAACTCGCGCAGCATGCGGTCGACGAGCACATCCAGGTGAAGCTCCCCCATGCCGCCAATGATGGTCTGCCCGGAATTCTCGTCGGTGCGCACCTTGAAGGTGGGGTCTTCTTCCGCCAACCGCTGTAGCGCGTTGGCCATCTTGTCCTGGTCCGCGCTCGATTTAGGCTCGATCGCGATGGAGATCACAGGATCAGGGAATGTAATACTTTCAAGGATTACCGGTTTATGCACGCTGCACAGCGTCTCGCCAGTGAAGGTATCCTTCAGCCCAAGCACCGCGCCGATATCGCCGGCGTTCACCTCGGTGATATCCTCTCGCCGGTCAGCGTACATGCGCAACAACCGTCCAATGCGTTCCTTGCGCTGTTTGATCGGGTTGTAGACCATCTCACCGGATTTGATCGATCCGGAATAGACACGGAAGTAAGCCAGCCTGCCCACGTACGGATCGCTGACGATCTTGAACACCAGTGCGCTCAAAGGAGCGTCATCATCAGTGGGTAACTCGATGGTTTCATCTTTGTCAGGGATATGCGCGGTTACAGCCGGAATATCCAACGGCGAAGGGAGGTAATCCAGCACAGCATCCAACACCAGCTGGACGCCCTTGTTGCGTAGTGAAGAACCACAGAAAACCGGTGTGGCTTTGGTGGTGAGCACCGCATTGCGCAGCGTGGTCTTTAATTCCTCGATGGTGAGCTTTTCACCTTCGAGGTATTTCATCGTCATGTCATCATCCAGCTCGGCGATCTTTTCCACCATCTGCGCGCGAAGATCTTCTGCCTGTGACAGAAGGTCAGCGGGTATATCTGTGACCTTGGGCTCCTTGCCCAATTCATCATCGAAGTAGACGGCCTGCATGGTCATCAGGTCGACCATGCCCTTAAAGCCGGATTCACTGCCGATCGGCAATTGCATTTGGATCGGGTTCGCTCCAAGGCGGTCACGGATCGTACCGATGGTATATTCCAATGACGCGCCAGTGCGATCCATCTTGTTGACAAAGCAAATGCGCGGCACGTTATAGCGGTCAGCCTGGCGCCAGACGGTTTCACTTTGCGGCTCAACACCCTGCACGGCGTCAAACACAACCACGCCGCCATCCAGCACGCGTAAGGAACGCTGCACTTCGGCGGTGAAGTCGATATGACCCGGGGTATCGATCACATTGATCTGGTAGCCCTTCCACTCAGCGGTTACCGCGGCAGAAACGATCGTGATTCCACGCTCTCGTTCCTGGGCCATCCAATCGGTGACCGTGGTGCCTTCATCCACGTTGCCGATGCGATAGGTCCGGCCGGAATAAAAGAGGATCCGCTCAGTCGTCGTGGTTTTACCCGCGTCGATATGAGCAATGATCCCGATATTTCGGCACTTATCTAAGGGAAAATTGCGTGGCATCTTAACCTGCTGATTCGCCTTAAATTACATTCGGTAATGGGAGAAGGCGCGGTTGGCCTCTGCCATTTTATGGGTTTCTTCGCGCTTGCGCACGGCTGCACCCTGGTTGTTGGAGGCTTCGATCAACTCAGCGGCCAGTTTTTCGGCGTAGGAATTACCAGTGCGGTTGGTTGAAGCATCTAGGATCCAGCGCATGGCGAGCGTTAATCGGCGTCCGGTTGGAACTTCCACGGGAACCTGGTATGTAGCGCCACCCACACGGCGTGGGCGAACTTCCATGACCGGTCCAACATTTTTCAACGCCATGTCCATCACTTCGACGGGAGATTTGCCGGTTTTGTCCTTCACGATATCCAGCGCGTCATACATAATGGTGGTGGCAACACTTTTCTTGCCGCGCTTCATGATGCGGTGAATAAAGAAGGTCACTGGGACACTGTTATAGCGCACATCCGGCGCAACTTCGCGGGGTTCGGGCTTCGTTCTTCGCATTCAATTACTCCATCTACTTTATGTATTAGGCTTTCGGGCGCTTCGATCCGTACTTGGACCGTCCCTGGGCGCGCTTGGCAACACCGGTTGTGTCCAGCGTACCGCGAACAATATGATAGCGAACGCCAGGAAGGTCCTTCACACGACCACCGCGCACCAGCACCACGGAGTGCTCCTGCAACTGGTGCCCTTCACCAGGAATGTAGGCTGTGACTTCGATCCCGTTCGATAACCTGACACGGGCGATCTTGCGCAGAGCCGAGTTCGGCTTCTTGGGAGTCATGGTTCTGACGACGGTGCAAACACCGCGTTTCTGCGGCGCGCCTTTTTCCAGGCGGGAACGGCGCTGTTTCATCGAGTTCAGTGTGTACTGCAACGCGGGTGCTTTGCTCTTAACCCTTCTCGACTCACGACTCTTGCGGACCAATTGATTGATTGTTGGCACTTCTTCTTTGCCTCCGTAAAAAAATTACCTTTCTTCTTATTCAACAAGATGAGACCATCGACTGCAATGATGGCCTCACCGATTCACACTGATGGCAGAGGATGACACATCACCTTGCAACTTGAGCAACGGCGAAAAATTATATCATGGGGGTTTGTCATGGTCAAGATACTGATGTGCCAATCAAACCCTTTTCGCTGATGCTGCCAGTTACAGCAGTCCCTGCAGCTCCTCGCCAAGACCAAGTAAACCAGTCTCCAGGCGTGGAGGTCTTACTCTTTCTTCGTCTTTCCCAAAGCGGATGACTTCTTTTGTATCCATCACCGCTTCTACAGCCAATCCGAGGCTCTGAAGTTCCTTCACTAGCACTCTGAACGAAGCAGGTAGGCTTGGATCCTCGATGGGTTCACCTTTCACGATCGCTTCATACGTGCTCACGCGTCCCTGCACATCATCAGATTTAACCGTCAGCATTTCCTGCAGGGTAAAGGCCGCGCCGTAGGCTTCCAGCGCCCATACTTCCATTTCACCGAAGCGCTGACCGCCGAATTGCGCCTTACCGCCCAAAGGCTGCTGGGTCACCAGACTGTAAGGGCCGGTAGAGCGCGCGTGCACCTTGTCTTCGACCAGGTGATGCAGCTTGAGCATAGTCATCACGCCCACGGTTACCGGTTGGTCGTATGGCTGACCAGTCTTGCCGTCGCGTAATTTTTGTTTGCCCAGGATCGGCAGCGCGATGGATTTGTCGAGCGCGTATTGCTCAGCCTGACTGCGAACTTCTTCATCCTTGATCTTTTCAGCGTCTTTGCCGTACTTTTCCAACCATACGCGCAGGCAGATATTAATCGCCTTTGTGTCAACTTCAATCCTGGCTGGTTCCGTGGTGTAACTGCCTTTTCGCAGGATGGGCTCTGTCTCGAGACCATGCTCCAGCAACCAGCTTTCAAGGTTGATTTGTCGGGCATAAATGTTATCGGTCGCCATGCGGTCGATGTCGTATTTTTTATTGTCGAGCGTTTGTTCGAGGAACAGAAGCCTGACTTCCTCATCGTCCTTGATGGTCTCAGGATCGAATTCCATCCCATTCAACCACTCCCAGGATTTGATACCGGTTTCCCTCCAGGCTTCGTCCATTAGCCACGCGCGGGCGAGCTCTGCCTCGATCTCGAATTCGGTCGCGCCGTCAAAGACAGGTGTGACCGCTTCGAAGCCCAGCTCACGGGCTGCCCAGCCAAGGTGTGTTTCGAGCACCTGACCAATGTTCATACGCCCGGGCACGCCGAGAGGATTCAAAATGATGTCAACCGGGGTGCCATCCTCGAGGAACGGCATGTTCTCCACCGGCACCACACGGGAAACAACACCCTTGTTGCCATGACGTCCAGCCATTTTATCGCCAGCGGTGATCTTGCGGCGTTGCGCGACTGAAACGCGCACCATCATGTCCACGCCCGCAGAAAGATCTACGTTGTCCTCGCGAGTAAACACCTTCACATCCACCACCTTACCACGTTCGCCATGAGGCATGCGCAGGGAGGTATCTTTCACATCGCGTGATTTCTCACCGAAGATGGCACGCAAGAGGCGCTCTTCAGGGGTCAGTTCCTTTTCGCCCTTGGGAGTGATCTTGCCGACCAGGATGTCATTGGGGCCGACTTCCGCGCCGATGCGGATGATGCCCTGCTCATCAAGGTCCTTGATCGCGTCTTCGCCTACATTGGGAATGTCGCGGGTGATCTCTTCAGGTCCGAGCTTGGTATCGCGCGCCTCGACCTCGTACTTTTCAATGTGCACCGAGGTAAATTTATCGTCCTGCACCAGGCGTTCGGAAATGAGGATCGCGTCCTCAAAGTTGCCGCCTTCCCAGGAGATGAACGCGACTACCACATTCTGACCAAGCGCGAGTTTACCATTCACGGTGGAGGATGAGTCCGCCAGAATGTCTCCCTTGTGCACGCGTTGACCCTTGGTCACCGCGGGGCGCTGATCAATGCAGGTGCTCTGATTAGAGCGCTGGTACTTGCGAAGTCTGTACTCGTGCAATTTGCCTTCGCTATTCTTGACCACGACAGTCTGCCCGGTGACGGAAACAACATCCCCGTCTTCCTGGGCGATCACAACCTGACCGGAATCGAGCGCAGCATAGCGCTCCATGCCGGTGGAAATGATGGGGCTGTCAGGATTGATCAGCGGAACTGCCTGTGCTTGCATGTTGGAGCCCATCAAGGCGCGGTTCGCGTCATCGTGCTCCAGGAAGGGAATGAGAGCAGCGCTGATACCCACCACCTGGTGTGGAGAAACGTCCATGTAATTGACACTGTCAGCCAGCGACATGATGAAGTCACTGTGATAACGGCAGGAGATCTGCTCCTGGAGGAACTCGTTGTTCTCGTCCAGGGGAGTGTTCGCCTGGGCGATCACGAATTTATCTTCCGCGTCAGCGGACAGGTATTCCACTTCCGCGGTAACGAAAGGCTTAACGAAAATGGAATCCTTCTTTGCCGACTTGATCTTCTTCAAGACTGCGGCAGTGATCCGTTCGCCTTCCTTGGCGATGATCTCACCAGTTTTCTCATCGGTCAGGGTCTCGCGGAGTACGCGACCCTCAAGCCGGGGATCGTTGCTGGCTAACGCTTTGAGCACTTTGCGATATGGGGTTTCGATGAAACCATACTCGTTCACCCGCGCGTAGCTCGCCAGACGGCCGATGAGACCGATGTTCGGGCCTTCAGGGGTTTCGATGGGGCAAATGCGCCCATAGTGCGAGTGATGCACATCGCGCACATCAAAGCCGGCGCGCTCGCGGCGCAGACCGCCGGGACCCAGTGCGGAGAGCGTGCGCTTGCTGCGCAGCTCGGCCAGCGGGTTGGTCTGGTCCATGAATTGTGAAAGCTGGGAAGATCCGAAGAACTCGCGCAGCGCGGCTACAACCGGGCGAATGTTAATGAGGCTGACCGGTGAAACCTGCTCCTGGTCGCGGATTGACATGCGTTCCTTGATGACGCGCTCCATGCGGCGCAAGCCAATGCGCAATTTGTTTTGGATTAACTCGCCATTGGTTTTTACGCGGCGATTGCCGAGATGGTCGATATCGTCCTTGTCTTCGCGCCGGTTATTGATCAGGATCATGCGGCGGATCAAGTGAACGACATCCCATTTGGTAACACTGCGATGCGAAACCGGGATACGGTCCATCAGGTCCAATTTCTGATTCAGCTTATAGCGACCTACCTTTTCCAGGTCGTAATGGCGGCTGTCAAAGAGCTGTTCTTCAAGGAATTGTCTGGCATTTTCCAGGTTGGCGGGATCGCCGGGGCGCATGCGGCGGAAGAATTCGATCAACGCGGCTTCAGCCACCGTCTCACCGTGGCTGAGGTCCCACACCGGCTCCTGTCGGATTGTGGACGGGATGAACTGGCGATCGGGATCATTGTCAATATCGCTGAAAAGGGCGATCAACTCCTCATCGGAGCCGGTCTTGAAAGGTGAATCCCCGCCGAGGCGGTCATCCACTGCGGCCATCGCGCGCAGGAAGATCGTGATGGGTACGGTGCGCTTGCGGTTGAACTTCAAGATCAGATAGTCGTTCTTCCTGGTCTCAAACTCCATCCAGGCACCGCGGTCAGGGATCAATTTTGCCATAGCCAGCGGGTGGCCTGTTGCGCGATCAACCGGAGCTTCAAAGTAGACGCCCGGCGAACGGATCAACTGGGATACCACAACGCGTTCGGTTCCATTAATAATGAATGTACCCTTTTCGGTCATTTCAGGGAAATCGCCCAGGAAGATGTCCGATTTTACCGGTTCCGGAATATCGGGGCCGGATAGGAGCACGGAAACATACATGGGACTGGCGTAAGTGAGGTCACGCTCGACGCATTCCTCGATGGAATTCTTGGGCGGCTCAAACCAGTACTTCAACCCCCATTGCCTGGCTTCGGGGCTGCGTCCGGGGAAGTGCAGGCGCATGCCTTTGTTATACGACTCAATGGGGGAAATCTCATCGAACAGGTCTTCGAGACTTTCCTCTTTGAGCTGCTTAAATGATTGCAGTTGTACTTCGATTAGGTTGGGTAAATCAAAAATCGTCGGGATACGTGCGTAAGTTTTAGTTGGTAAAGCAGAAGCCATTGGTTTCTCCTAAGTATCAAACCTGGCGGTAATTGAATATTTTCCACGGCCATACCAGAGCCGGGATGCGCAAATTTTCATTATATCAATGCATATTGGAATGGTCAAGGAAAATTGAGCTTGAAAATACAATTTATTCCTGCTGACAACCACTATCCCCTGATTGCCATTTGCCAAACCTGACCAAAGCCCCTTCCAGGGCGATGATCTCACCGTTAACACCGCCATCCGGGTGGAACTGAATTATACCAAACGTTAAACGAAAATCAGGTTTTTCAGCCACGCTGCTCGAGCCCGGATTGAAGTACAGCCGGTTATCCAGCCGCCGATTTTCCGCGTGGTGGGAATGTCCGTAGATAAAGACCTCAACATCCAGTGCGAGGGATGGCAGCCGCTTTGCATAGCGGTCAAACTGATAACCTTGAAAGACGTTTTTTCCCTTGTCGATCCAGTAATGGTAAAAGTTGACTTGCCCATGCGTGAGCAAAGTGTCGACACCATTGATTTTGAACTGGAGATGGCGCGGGTGGGATTGTAGGAACCAATCCCGGTTGCCGGCGACCGCGTAAACGGGGGCGATCGACCTTAAATCATCTACCACCCGCGGCGTCGAAATATCCCCGGCGTGGAAGATATAGTCCACATTGCGCGCTTCCAACTGAGGTAACAAACGCGGATGAAGCGCATTTACCCGATCGGGAACATGAGTATCGGCCACCACGCCGATCACAATGGTTCGGTCAGAGCGCAGGTCGATCATCCTGTAAAGGCGCACACATCCGCCATCGCCTGCCCGGCGTTGTGAAAATGAATAGCGTTGATTCCCAGCTCGCGGGCGGATAGGATATTTATGAACGTATCGTCGATAAAGATCGCTTCTCTTGGAGCCACGTTCAACAAATTCAGCATCTTTATATAAATTGCCGGGTCAGGTTTCGCAACTTTGACTTCCGCCGAAATCATTACTTCATGAAATATATCCTGTTGCCCCAGGAACTCGTTGATGAGTTTCCTGGTACCAGACCAGGCATTGCTGAGCAGCGATGTTTTATACTCTTTCTTTAAAACGCCAATGAATCCCGCCAGGTTCATATCAAAACGATCGCCCTCCCAATATCGGTGAATGAAAACCGGCAGGTCGATCGGTTGGATACCGATCTGTCCAGCCACCCATCGCCAATGTTCGTCTTCACGCTTGATCCCCGCTGTGGCTTGGGCAGCCGATTCGCTGTAGATGACCAGGTCATTCAACGCTTCCACTTCCAATCCAAATTCAGCGGCAAGTATTCTCCGCGGTGTTGGGTCTTCTTCCCTCCATAAAACACCGACCAAATCCCAAATGATTGCTTTGATCTTCGGCTTCAATGCACTCTCCTGCATTGTATTTTTCTGCTGTAGTATATCACGGTGAAATTCGAGGGCTTCCGTATAGCCAGGCAGCCCTCATCAGTATTTCGGAAAAGGAGGATCTACTCAACCGGCAGGGTTTGCAGCTGCTCCCATTCTATTCGCAGAATGCCCATATCAATGATATCCCACCGTTGATCTTCCTTGAAGATCACCTCGCGCTGGGTACCCTCGTACCTGAATCCGCATTTTTCGTAGGAGCGGATCGCGCGCTTGTTGTAAGCAAAAACGTTCAGGTTGATGCGGTTAAGGTTGAGCCCTCTGAAGGCGTAGTCGAGTACCAGCTGCATGGCTTCCGTGCCATACCCTTTTCCACGGTAATCGGGATCGCCGATGCCGATACCCACCCAGCCGCTCCGGGCAGCCCAGTCGAAACCGTCAAGCTCGATGAATCCGATCACCCGCTCATCGACGACAGTGTGCACCATGAATAGCGCGCCGCTGCCATTGTTCTCCTCGAAGTGTTCTTTGGCGAGAGAACCCGCCACCGGCACAGCCGGGGCGTCATCCAGCAATCGTTGATACTCACTGTCCAGGTCCCATTCCTCCCAATACTTCATTTCCTTTTCCAGGTCCAATGGCATTAGTTTCACTTTTTCGCCCTTGAAAAGTTCCCGGTTATTCATGCATTCACCTCCTGTGCGCGTTTCCATTCCGTACGTAAAAGTCCGTAAACTAGTTCATCATAAACTCTGCCGTTGTAGTAGATCGCCTGGCGCCGCTGTGATTCGCGGAGAAAACCAGCCTTCTCCAGGAGCGCGATCTCATGTTCGTGATGGGTCGTCGTGTAAGCGCTCACGCGATGCAGGCTGAGCTCCATGAATATGTAATTCAGCGCCATTTTCAGCACAGCGTCGGCATATTTTTCGAAGCTCTCTTCATCCACGAAATCCAGGAACAGATGGGTCGCCTGGTTGCTACTAGAAACGTACCCGATCTTCAGCAAACCCACCAGGCGGCCACTTTCCATCGCACGCACGGCGAAGTAGTAACGATTGCCGGATTCACTCGCCTTCTTAAGCATTTCCTTCAGCTTCTTCTTGATCTCGCTGACCATGTAGGGTCTAAAGATACCGTCAAAATGGTGCGCGACGAATGAAGGTGAGTTTGTCCAGCGTGACAACACCTCGGCGTCCTTTTCAGGATCAAGGGCGGTCAATTTGATATTTCCATCCATAAACAATGTTCGGTTGATCATTCTTGCTCCAAATCCTGGCTGCATCGACGCAGCCTATTTAAAAGATCTGCAATGGCACGCAATCACCTTCGCGGCATACCAGCAGATCAAAGCCGCCCACCGCCAGGTACAAATTGCGTAAGTCATCTTCCACAATGCCCGGTTCCCAGATTGTTGAGGCTTCCAGGACGAAGATACGATTGAAAAGCCCGTTGATCAGGTCAGCTTTCAATTGCATATACGCTGGCCGCTGCAGGTTCTTCAACTGGTCCACATCCACGTAAACCCCGCTCAAATTCACCATCATTTGCTTGGATTGGAGGAGCAACAGCCCCGCGTAAAGCTGGGATTTCGCATCGCGGCAATACGCACCATGATCTGCCTTTTCACCGCGGATATAGAACGCGAAGGCATCCGGATTCAACCGGTCATCTAAGTCAAATTTATCCACACGATAAGCGCCGATCTTCATGAACGTATCCAACATTCTCGGCCTCCTCTTTCTTCGCTCGCACGACAAACACTACCTTGTTACGCACCAGGATCGATCTCCTGCAATCACACGACCTCTTTCTCGACCATTCCTCCTCCTTCCGATACCTGACCAGGGAATTAAAACAAAACGATCACGGGGCTTGCTTGCTCCCGTGACCGTCAAACGCAGATCTTATGATCTTAACTGGAAACAGGCGCATTACAACAAGGAGAACCAACACCACCGGCGTTGCATAGGGTGTATGTGGCTACAGTTGCGTGAATTTCATAAACCATGTTGCTGCGCTCCTTTCGTTAGATTGCTTACATTTACATAATATCAAAAATCGAAATCTCGTCAAGAGGTGAATTTAATAAAAATCCAAATTAGTTCCCCTCCGGTGAAATTGAAGCATAAATACCGAGCACCATGTCCGCGTACCAGTACCCCACATCTCCGGGTCCATACGCCTTGAGCGCATCGCGCGTGTTCCCGTGCCGTTCGGTCAATCCAGCGAGCATGCGCACGCCAAATTCAACATTAAAGGCTGGGTCTTTTAACTCCGCGATCGTGGGACGGCTGGCAAAACACGGCCCGTTGATGCACTGAAAAGTCGCCGCGATCCCGTCGCGCGGCATCACCTGCATCAAGCCCACCGCCCCGGAATGCGAAATGACTTCCGGCTGACCACCGCTCTCCACCAGCATCACCGCCGCCACCAGCAGAGGGTCCACCCCAAAACGCCCCGCCTGTTCTTCGATCAACGCACACCAGGGAAGGATCTTTTCCGGGTAGTAAGCAGCCTGCTGACACTCACCAGGTAGGGTAACCAACACGGTGTTGATTGATTTATTATCGGCGCTGGCCGTCGCCTGCGGCTGCACCAGATGATTCAACAAGACCAGTAAAAAGCTGCTTATCAATATCGCTGGAAAAATGGCTTTCTGAACCGCGGACATTGTGTACCTCCTGGTTGTTTACACCAGTATAGTACATTTG
The DNA here is from genome assembly GCA_002347485.1 of Anaerolineaceae bacterium UBA2260. Classification (GTDB taxonomy): domain Bacteria; phylum Chloroflexota; class Anaerolineae; order Anaerolineales; family Anaerolineaceae; genus UBA6107. The sequence continues at coordinate 11,251 of DDXM01000058.1, forward strand.
TTCTAATTTGTCAAGAAGAAAAAGGCGGGGGATTTCCCGCCTTCATTCATCATTCGATCAGCGTTCCATGCTCACAACCTGGTGCTCCCACCGGTGCCAGCCGCCGAATTTCTCCTCCAGGATCTTCTTGCCCTCACCCGGACACGGCTGACCGATCAACTCGAGGTCAGCGTCGACCATGATGCGCACCAGTTCGTGGAATTTGATCTGGGGCTCCCATCCGAGCTGGGTGCGCGCTTTGCTGGGGTCTGAAAGCAGGTAGTCGACCTCTGTCGGGCGGAAGTATCGTGGATCGATCTCAACGTACTGCTTCCACTGCATACCCAGGTAGCCGAACGCTTCGTCCAGGAATTCCCGCGGGCTGTGTGATTCGCCCGTGCCGATCACATAATCATCCGGTTTCTCCTGCTGCAGCATCATCCACATGGCTTCCACGTACTCCGGTGCGTATCCCCAGTCGCGTTTGGAATCAAGGTTACCCAGGTAAAGTTTATTCTGGGTACCAGCCTTGATCGCTGCCACGGCGCGGGTGATCTTGCGCGTGACGAAGGTCTCGCCGCGGCGCGGGGATTCATGGTTGAACAGGATGCCGTTGGTGGCAAAAATTCCATAACCCTCGCGGTAATTGCGCGTGACCCAGTAGGAGTACACTTTGGCCGCCGCGTACGGACTACGCGGCTCGAACGGGGTAAGCTCATTCTGCGGGGGTTTGGCGCCGCCAAACATCTCGCTGGAGGAAGCCTGGTAAAAGCGCTCCAGGTATCCGCTGCGGCGGATCGCCTCGAGGATGCGGATGGTACCCAAGCCGGTCACATCTCCGGTATATTCGGGCATATCAAAACTCACACGCACGTGGCTTTGCGCCGCCAGGTTGTAAACCTCATCCGGTTTCACATTGTAAACCACGTCCATCAGGCTTTCAATGACCGCCACGTCGCCATAATGCAAAAGAAGACGCGCTTCCGCGCCGTTGCGATGCGGGTCGCGGTACAGGTGGTCAATCCGGCGCGTGTTGAAGGTACTGGCGCGGCGGATGATTCCATGCACCTCGTAACCTTTCGCGAGCAACAATTCAGCCAGGTAAGATCCATCCTGGCCAGTAATGCCGGTGATTAAAGCCTTTTTCATCGATCGCCTCCTTGGCGTTTTTTGAGATCTTTCCACTATCGAACGGGTTAGTCAGATTATAACCGATTGAACCAACGATGCCAGTTCTTAAAACACATCGGCACCACGCTTAGCGTGATGCCGATGAAAGTTCCACAGCGATTATTTCTTCGTGAAACTGATCTCTTGTTTCTCTGTGTCAAGAGCCACGATCACGGTGTCGCCGGTGTTGAACTCACCACCCAGCAAGGAGATCGAGAGCGGGCTCTCCACATATTTTTGTAGCGCGCGCTTGAGTGGACGTGCACCAAAGGAGGGATCAAAGCCGACCTTCGCCAGCCACTCCCGCGCCTCGTCAGTCAATTCCACCTTCAACCCATGTTCGTTAAGCCTGTCGCTAACCTCTTTCATCTGCAGGTCAACGATGTTGAGCATCTGTTCGGTGGTTAGCGGTGAGAACATGATAATCTCGTCGATGCGGTTCAGGAATTCCGGCCGGAAGGTGCTTTTTAGTGATTTTTCGATTTTCTCATGCGCCTGGCGGTCTTCATCCGTGTCAGTTTTCTGCAGGAAGCCCAGTGTGCCGCCCTGCCGCACGAACTCGGTACCCAGGTTGCTAGTCATGATCAAAACGGTGTTGCGGAAGTCAACCACCCTGCCCTGTCCATCGGTCAGACGTCCATCGTCCAGGATTTGCAATAACGCGTTCCACACTTCAGGATGGGCTTTTTCGATTTCGTCGAACAGAATCACCCGGTACGGACGGCGGCGCACAGCCTCGGTGAGCTGCCCTCCTTCTTCGTACCCAACGTAACCCGGAGGTGCCCCAAACAACCGCGAGACCGTGTGCTGCTCGCGATATTCACTCATGTCTATGCGCACCAGGGCGTCTTCGTCATCGAAGAGAAACTCAGCCAGCGCTTTTGCCAACTCGGTCTTGCCCACGCCAGAAGGTCCGATAAAGATAAAGGACCCGATCGGACGTTTGGGGTCTTTCAACCCGGAGCGCGCGCGGCGGATGGCATCCGAGACCGCGTGAATGGCTTCCTCCTGCCCGATGATGCGCTCATGCAAGCGCTCTTCCATCTTGAGCAATTTCTCACTCTCAGCTTCCAACATCTGGCTCACAGGGATGCCCGTCCACTGCGCCAACACTTGGGCAATGTCGTCGACATCCACTACTTCATCCAGTTTATGTTCTTCTTCCCACTTGTCACGCGCTTCGTTGAATTGCTCTTCCAGGCGTAAGCGTTCCGCCTTCATGCGCGCCGCGCGCTCGTAATCGCGTTCCACTCCGGCTAGCTCCTCCTCAGCCTTCAAGCGATCCAGTTCCGACTTAGCCTTCTTGAGATCAGGGGGCATCGAATAAAGCGCCACACGCAACTTGGCTGCCGCTTCATCCATCAGATCGATGGCTTTATCCGGCAGGCGGCGATCCGTCACATAGCGTGCGCTGAGTTTCACCGCCGCTGCCAAAGCTTCATCGGAAAAATGCACTTTATGGTGGGCTTCGTAACGGTCGCGCAGACCTTCGAGCATCTTTAAAGTATCCTCCTGTGTCGGCTCATCGACGAACACCGGGGCGAACCGCCGCTCAAGGGCGGAATCTTTTTCAATATGCTTCTGGTACTCATCCAGCGTCGTAGCTCCTACGCACTGAAGTTCACCGCGCGCCAACGCGGGTTTAAGCATGTTCGAGGCATCCATCGCGCCTTGCGCCGCGCCCGCTCCCACCACCGTGTGAAGCTCATCAATGAAGAGAATGATCTCACCGGAGGAACGTTGCACTTCCTCGATGGAGGCTTTCAGGCGCTCCTCGAACTCCCCGCGGAAGCGCGATCCGGCGATCATTGCGCCCAGGTCAAGCGAGATGACCTTTTTGCCCATGAGGATCTCTGGCACATCGTTCGAAGCGATCTTCTGCGCCAGGCCTTCCACAATGGCCGT
>DDXM01000062.1 GCA_002347485.1 Anaerolineaceae bacterium UBA2260
GCAGCGGCACCACCTTGCCGTGATCGGTATGCGTGAACCGGATACTCTCCGGATTGGGCGGCGGGGGAGGGAAGAGCCGGTTGAAGAAACCGATGATCGCCGCGCCAATCCTGCCCAGCCGGTTGGAACGGGTACCGGTGGCGATGTAAAGACAGGGAAAGCGCATGTAGAACCAGCCGTGAATCTTTTCGGTCAGTGGATAGCCCGGGATGCGCCCGGCTTCCTGCCAGAACTTGCGGGAGGGGAGGGGTTGGGCATGGCGGAGATTACCCTCGTTTGACCGGTGAGTTGCCTGCTGAACTCACTGCAAAAGATCGAAACTTGGCCGGATCTCGCCCACCTCGATGCGCCGCCAGTTGTACTGCGGGCGGGGCAGGAAATCCTTCAATTCCTTGAGCTGGCTTTCCTCCAGCGCGCCGAGTTGACGCAGCACCTCCACCGTGGTGGTGGAACGCGCCCGTCCGCCGCCATCGTGGGCGATGCGCGCGATGTGTTCTGTGCGGTCGCGCTGCGCGAGGTCGCCGTCGCTGATCTTGAGGGTGATGCCAAGCGCGCCTGCGAACTTGCGGCTTGCGCCAGGCAGCAGCCCGATCGCCTGGTAGCCCTCGGCGCCGCCCTTGGTGAGAATGGAGCCGCGCCCGGTGGTCATCAAGTCCGTGTCAAAGGTGTGGGGTCCCGCCACCATGTCGGGGTGGGCGGTCATCGCACCGAAGATGCGCCGCAGCGCGGAGCGGCGCGGTTCGGGTAGCCCGGAGGGATCCGCCAGACGGGCAAAGGCGTAAGCGGCGGCGCGCAGCGGCACGGCGAACACCGGTGCCGAGCAGCCGTCGGTGCCCAGCACGATCTCCGTTTCTGGCACGCCGGTCATTTCGCTAAACGCGCGCAGGATGCGCCGCTGCACCGGGTGCTGTGGATTGATGTAATCCGCGGTCGGCTCACCGAACAGGATGGCTTGCGCCAGCATGCCGCTGTGCTTGCCCGAGCAGTTGTGGCGCAGCGGAGTATTCTCCTCGCCGTTGAGGAACATGCGCTCCGCGGTAGGCGGGTCGCCGGGGGTGTGGGTGCCGCACAGCAGGTCGTCAGCGCTCGCGCCAAGTTTCTGCTGCAAGCCGGTGATGACCCGCACGTGCTCGTCGGTGCCGTTGTGCGAGGCGCACATCACCGCCAGTTCGCGCTCGGTCAACCCAAAGCGCTCCATCCCGCCACCTTCCACCAGCGGCAGCACCTGGAACGGTTTGGATGAGGAACGTAAGAAAACCAGCGCCTCGGGGTCGCCCACCGATGCGATGAGATTGCCGCGCGCGTCGCTCACGGCGATCGCGCCGTAGTGGATTGATTCGACGATGGAGCCGCGCGTGGTTTCAACGAGAGGAACGTAAGAGGGAAGGGACATGGAAGATCCTGTGAATGAGATGGTAACAACCTGATTTTACACCACGAGCCGCGCGGGCTTCACAAAATTCGCATAAAAAATTCACATCTTCTTCACATCTATAAATTATCCTGGATTCAAGAAATGAGATTAAGAATCAAGGAAGGATGAATGGATCCAAAAAAAGGAGTTACTACCTTAACAAGAAAAAACTGGCTGATAGATTTCAGCCTTTTCATGACGGCGATCGTCACCGGAATTTCAGGCATTTACTTCCTCTATTTGCCGGATGGGGGATTCCAAGGGGGACGCAACCCCATGTACGGAATTCGCATCATCTTTTTACGCGAAACCTGGGAGTGGCTGCACACATGGATCGGTGTGGCGATGGTCGTGATCGCGCTGGTGCACCTCATCTTCCACTGGAAGTGGGTAAAAAGCATGTTCAAGCGGGTGATCTCGGGCGCGTCAAAGCAGTTGAACCCACGCGCGCGCTATAACCTGTGGCTCAATGCGGTTACCGCGCTGAGCTTCCTGGTGTGCGCCGCTTCAGGCTTTTACTTCCTGTTCGCTGGCGCGAGCGAAGGTGGGCGTGCAGTCGATCCGATGTTCCTTTTCTCGCGCACTGCCTGGGATATGATCCACACCTGGTCAGGCGTGGTTATCCTCATCGCGGCAATCCTGCATTTCGCCATTCACTGGCGCTGGGTTGTCAATGTAACAAAAAAGGTCTTCTCACGCGCGGAGCGCATTGTTCCGGCCATGGCGACCATCACAATTCAAGGAGAATAAAAATGTTCAAGAAAGCAATAGGCATTACTATACTGGTGGCGGTGATCGGCGTGCTCGCGTTCGGCGCGATCAACCGCACCTCGGCGAAAGCCGGAGAAACCCTGCCTGCCGCGGATGTGGCAGCCGGGTACGGCAACGGGAATAGCAACGGTTGGACGGAAAGCGAACGTGCGAGTGAAACACCCGCTGCCGCTACCATGGAAGATAACAGCGCGGATGGTTTCGGATACGGCGCAGGCGAACCCCTGATTGACACCCTGCCGTTGGGTGAGCTGAACCAGGCGGAAACCGACGGGCTGCTCTTCATGTACGAAGAAGAAAAGCTGGCGCGGGATGTGTACACCTACTTCGCCACGCTTTACACCCAGCCCATGTTCAGCAACATCGCTGCTTCAGAGCAGACGCACATGGATTCGGTCGGAGGGCTGCTCGAGCGCTATGACCTGGATGTGCCTGTGGCGGATACTGCGGGCGTGTTCAACAACGCTGATCTGCAGCAGTTGTATACTGACCTGACCGCCTCCGGTGCACAATCTCTCGCGGACGCGCTGCTGGCGGGGGCTGCCATCGAGGAGATAGATATCCTCGATCTCAAGGCGCGCTTGCCCCAGGCTGATCAGGCGGACATCCAGCAGGTGTATGAATCGCTGCTCTACGGCTCCTACAATCACCTTAACGCGTTTTCATCAGTGTACGCGCAGCAGACCGGTGTGCCGTATGAGCCGCAATACATGAGCGAAAGCGATTGGGCGGAATACCAGGCATACCTGGCGGAGAATGGTTCCTACTACGGTGGAAACGGCCGCGGACGTGGAAACGGCGGCGGGGGCGGTGGTCGAAGATAAGCTTTCAACAGGTGGGAGTCAAATCACATCCGGGGTACGTGAGCGTACCCCGGTTTTTATTAGCGAAGCGCTGAATACCGCGCTGCTTGCAGCGCCGGTTCCATGCTTTGAGGTGGCTGATGCACCTGCTTTTGCGTAATACTCCGCCAGCTTGCTGCGGAGATAGCAAAAGCAAAGCCACCGGTTTGTTTATGCACCGGATTGTCATGATGGTTCCAGGGAACAGGGGAAATTCCTGAAATTCCCTTACAGTGAATTCCATGTTTCTCAATTGGATACTGGCTACTCTTTCACCCGCCGTGTCCAGGCAGCCAGTGCGATTAAAAGGTCTCGCAAAAATCCGCGCGTGGTTTCATTGACCAGCTTGCCGTCCTCATCAAAGGCTTCCTGCGCTTTCGGCACCATCACCTCGGGCTTGGGCAGCACCAGCGCGCCGATGTGGGTGAGCACCTGCCGCAAAACTATTTGCGCGCGGGCGGTACCGAACACCCCCGTGCTGGCTCCCATGATTGCTACTGGTTTGTTGGTGAAAGGCGGCTGCGGCGCGCGCGACGCCCATTCCAGCGCGTTCTTGAGCACACCGCTGATCGAGGTGTTGTACTCCGGCGTGGAGATGAGCACCGCGTCCGCGATTGCGATCTTCTCACGAAATTGTGCCACGGATTCGGGAAACGGCTTTTCCGTGTCCACGTTGAACATGGGCAGGTCAGCCAGGTCGATGATCTCGAGTGTCATTTCGGGCGGTAGAAGTTCCGCGGCGGCACTCAACAAGGCGGTGTTGAACGATGCGGCGCGCAGGCTGCCGGTGATGCCCAGCACGCGCAGCGGTGAGTTTGTGTGCATGGATCCCTCCCAATCAAAACCATTATGATATTCATAGTATACAACTCCCGCCACCTGGCGCTCAGGATTGCGGGATGACTTTTTACAGGTTCAGAACGCGGTTTAGCTGGGTTTCAGGAAAAGCGATTCATACGCTTCGAGCGAGAGTTCGAGCGTTTGACTGTTGAACTGGAACGCGCGTTTGGTCAACAAGTCTGCCAGCTTGTGGTTCTCATACACGGGCAGGTCAATTTTCAGGCTGACCGCTTCCGCGCCCAGGTTGTGCGCGCAGAGCATCACATCCTTCTCGCTGCCGCGCATGAAGAGCATCACCTGTTCGTCTGTATTTTCCAACAACGTGAATTCGTTGGATTGGAAGACCTTTTCGCGCTTGCGGAGGTCGATCAGATCCCTGGTTTGCTGCCACAGCGAGCCATCTGTGGACATTTGCTGTGCTACGTTTACGCTGGCTGGTGAGAAAGGTTCACGATCGATCACCGGCACCCATGGCTGCGGGTGGGTGGAAAATCCGCCGTTCACAGTTGCATCCCACTGCATGGGGGTGCGCACGCCGTTGCGGTCGGGCAGATCAACGTTGTCGCCCATGCCGATCTCGTCGCCGTAGTANNGAGAAGAGCAGGCGGTTGGCCAGCATGATCTTGCGCGGGTTGTTATCCAATAGCGGGGCAAGCCGGCGGCGGATGCCCAGGTTCTGGCGCATGCGCGGTTCGGGGGCGTACTGCTGCCACATCCACTCCCGCTCCTCCGGCGTGACCATCTCCAGCGTCAGTTCGTCATGATTGCGCAGGAAGGTGCCCCATTGCGTTCCGGCGGGGATGGGCGGCGTATTCTTCAAAGCCTCTTCGATCGGCAGCCTGGACGCGGCGCGCAGCCCCATGAAAATCTTGGGCATCAGCGGAAAATGGAAGGCGATGTGAAATTCATCACCTTTGCCGAGGTAATCCACCACATCCACCGGCGGCTGGTTGGCTTCACAGATGAGCACCTTGTCTTTATAGTTGCGGTCAACGATGTCACGCATCTGTTTGAGGTAATCGTGCGTTTGGGGCAGGTTCTCGCAATTCGTGCCGTCCGCTTCGAACAGGTAGGGCACGGCGTCGACCCTGAAGCCATCAATGCCCAGGTCGAGCCAGTGACGGATAATGTTGAGCATTTCGCTGCGCACTGCCGGGTTGTCGTAATTTAAGTCAGGTTGGGAGGTGTAAAAGCGGTGCCAGTAGTACTTGCCGGCGGCCTCGTCCCAGGCCCAATTTGATGTTTCCGTATCCAAAAATATAATGCGGGCGTCGCGGTAGGGCGCGTCACTGTCGCTCCACACGTAATAGTCATGATAAGGCGAATTGAGGTTGGCGCGCGCTTCCTGGAACCAGGGGTGCTGGTCAGAGGTGTGATTGACCACCAGGTCCATGATCAGGCGCATGCCGTGCTTGTGGACCTGCTTTATCAGGTCTTTGAATTCCTCCAGCGTGCCATAAACGGGGTCGATGGCGTAAAAATCAGAAATATCGTAGCCGTTGTCTTTAAGCGGGGAGGGGTAGATGGGACATAACCACAGGCAGTCGACGCCCAATTCCGCGAGATAATCCAGTTTCTCGGTCAGACCGGCGAGGTCACCGATGCCGTCGCCGTTGCTGTCCTTGAAGGATCGCAGGAAGATCTCGTAGAAAACCGCGTTGAGGTACCATTTTGGCTTGTCCATAAATTTCTTAAACATCATTTCCTTTCTGAACGGCGATTATATCCAACTTTATGCAAGTTTCACCAGGTTGGACCCGGTGCGCGGATCCAACCTGTTCGTCAGGTAATACTGATCAATAACGCGACTTACCCTTTTACCGCACCCGCCAACTGACCGCGCACGAAGTATCTCTGGAAGGCGAAGAAGACGATCATAGGCAGCAGGATCGAGAGGAACGCTGCGGCGGTTAACAAATGCCAGCCGGCGCCAAGCGAGGTGACCATGTTGCTGATCTGGTAGGTCATCACCGGGGTGGTACCGCCCAGGAAGACCAACGCCACCAGCAGGTCGTTCCACACCCAAAGGAACTGGAAGATGGCCAGCGAAGAGATGGCCGGCATGGCGAGCGGGATGGCAAGCTTGGTGAAGGCAGTCCAGTGGTTGGCGCCGTCGAGATAAGCCGATTCAAAAAGGTCCTTGGGCAGCCCGCCCAGGAAGTTCCGCATCAGGTAGATGGCGTAGGGCATGCCGAACCCGGTGTGGAAGAGCCACACGCCCAGGAATGAGCCGTTCAAACCCAGTTGCGCGTATAGGCGCGAGATGGGCACCAGGGTCATTTGCAATGGAACCACCTGCAACCCCACAAGGATGGCGAACAGGATTGAGCGCCCTTTGAAGTCCAGCCACGAGAAGGCGAACCCGGCAAACGCGGCGAAGAGGATAGGCAGGAAGGTCGCCGGCAGGGTGACGATGATGCTGTTGACGAAGGCGCGCCCCATGCCGCGTGGATTGAGCACGTCCTCGATGGTGCATTTAAGGTCGAGCGACTGTTGACCTGTCGCGCAATCTTCAACGTAGGTCTTGGTGCCGCGGTAACCGACGATGGCGTCAATGTAATTGTTCAGGGTCAATCGCGACGAGGTATCCAGTCCGGATACGCGCTTTAAATACGCCGCGATGTCCGCAATTTCCTGCACCTCAGGCATAGCCGCATCTCCCAGGTGGGGTTCGCCGTTGTATTCTTGCTTCAACACCGGAATCAACTGGTTGGAGCGGGGGTACTTCTTGATCAACTCCGGGTCGCTCAGATCCGCGGTGGTGAGCGCTTTGCCGTCGCTGCCGTGGCACGATGCGCAAATCGCGTCGTAGGATTTCTCTCCACGCGGTGCTTCGAGCGCGGTCCACCAGCCTGTGGTGTTGATCAGCGGAAGCGGGCGCAACGAGGTGATGAAGAGACCGAGGGTTGGCACGATCCAAATGATGGCGGTGAAAATGACGATGAGATGGGTGGGGATTTTGTTCAATTTTTTGTTGACGGAGTCCTTTTTCATCGCATCGCCTCCTGTTCCATGAAGCGCTTAATGTTCATGTAAATGAACGGGATGATGAGGACGATCAGCACGACCGCGATGGCGGTGCCCCGTCCGGTTTGGAAGCTTTTGTACATTTCACGGTACATGCGCGTGGCAATCACCTCGGTGCCGAAGTTTCCGCCGGTCATCACATACACGATATCGAAAAGCTTGAGCGTGTTAATGACCATGGTGGTGATCACGACAACGATAGTCGGTGCGATGATGGGCACGATCACCCGCCAGAAGATGCGCCATTCATTGGCGCCGTCCACGCGCGCGGCTTCCAGCACTTCAGTTGGCACGGATTTCAGGGCTGCGGAAAGCAGGGTCATGCAGAAGCCGGTCCAGATCCAGATGCCCACCACCACCAATGCGAAGGTGTTGATCTGCGGCGTGGAGAGAAAGGCTACCGGTTTGAAGCCGAGACCGGTGATGATGGCATTCAGCAACCCGATTTGCACCTGGGTGGTGCCGAAGTCGTACATAAACTTCCAGATCACGCCAGCACCGACGAACGAGATCGCCATCGGCATGAAGATGACCGCCTTCGCCACCGACTCGTATTTTACGCGGTCCACCAGAACGGCGAACGCCAGACCAATGGACACAGTGCCGGACACCATCAGCAGGATCCATTTGATCATGTTGCCATATGAGGAGATCCAGAAGGATTTCCAGATGGTTGCCGCGTTGGTGGTTTCCAGTTCCGCCGTCAACGCGTAGCGGTAATTCTCGAAGATCCCCCAGCAGGGATTGCCTGCCACGCAGGTGGTCGCGGCGGAAGCCGTGCCATCGGCGTTCTTAAAACTCAACGAGATGGTGTTGATCATCGGAAAAACAATGAAAACACCCATGACGATCAAGGCGGGGAGCAGGTACAACCAGGGAACCATTTTTCCCTGTTTCATTACCTGGGGAACATTACTGGTGGCCACAGTTCCTCCCTAATCCCCAGGGGTGCTGAAAGCCCAGCACCCCCGGGAGCGAAATTGTGTGTTTACTTTAAAGCTTCGGCCTGGACATCGGCGATGGTGTTGAGGACGGTATCGAGGTCAGCGCCGTTGACGAAGTCGGTGATGCCCTTGAACTCAGCAGAGCCGAAGCCGCCGGGGATGGAGTCACCGATATCAGGGGTGAAACCGGTGGCGTTAGCGAGGATCTCGCCCTTCTTGAGCAGGGCGGGATCGACGTAAGCATCGGAGCCAGCGAGGTTGGGGGTGAGGTCGAAGCCGACCTGTGCCCACATCTCGCCGCCCTTGGCGGAAGAGAGGTAAGCGACGAGGGCTTTGACAGCGGGCTTGTCGCTGAAGGCCATCATCCAGTCAGAACCACCCTGCAGACCCTGTGCGCCGGGGACGCCGAAGAAGTCATAATCGGTGCCGTAGATGAGGTCAGGGTAAGTGCTGGTGATGGTGCCGCCTGCGAAGCCGGACTGCTTGACCATCATGGCTTCGGCGGGATCGGAGAAGACCTTGAGGATGGCGTCATTGAAGCCGGTGGAGACGGTACCCTGTGCGCCGCCGACGGTATAAGTGGCGTCCTTGGCCCATTTACCGTAGATCTCGTAAGCTTCCTTCACGCCGGGATCATTGTAGGGGATGGTGCCGTCGATGATACCCTGGACGTATTCAGGACCCTGGGTGACGAGGAGGATATCCTGGATGAAGTCAGTGCCGGTCCAACCGGTGGCGTCGCCGGATTCCATGCCGAGCGACCACGGGACGAGTCCGTCAGCGACCATCGTTTCGACGAGGGCGTCGAGTTCCTCCCAGGTGGTGGGGACGGTGTAGCCGTAGGCCTCGAAGTTGATGGGGGAGTACCAGATGAGGGTCTTGGGGTCGGCTTTGACAGGCAGGCCGAGCCACAAGCCGTCAACGGTGCCGAGGGTCTTCCAGTAGTCGGCGTAGTTGGCGGGATTGGCGCCGAGGTCAGTCATGGGGAAGAGTTTGTCCTTGTACTGGGAGAGCTGGGTGACATTGAAGAAAGCGNNCGAGAGGACTCAGGAGCGAGGACGATACCGCAGGCATCGACGAGGGGAGCAAGGATCTTGTTGAGATTCTCCTCCTCGGTGCCGGACCATTGGTAGAACATGCTGATCTCGTCACCCGGCGCGGCCCCCATGCAGTCGATCTCACCGGTGACAGGCTCAGGCGCGGGTGGCTCAGTGGCAACCGGCGTTTCGGTCGGTGTGGGTGCGCAGGCGGTGATCAACAGGATCACCACCATCATTACGCCTAGAATTACCTTTGTGGATTTCATTCTTTTTCTCCTTTTATAAGTTTTCAGATACAACATCCGATGCCTTACACGGAAAAACATTGATTTGAAACGATCACCTCCCTTTCTATTACCGGCTAATGGGTTGGTCGCTTAAATTGTGTGATGTGGATTGCCGTATGATCAGTTCAGTACCCAGCAGCACACCTTGCGATTCAATATCCTCTCCAAGGATCAAGCGGATCAGGCGTTCCCCTGCTGCCCATCCCAACCCGTAGGCCGGGAGCCGGATGGTGCTGAGGGGAGGATCAAGATACTCCGCCATGGGAATGTCGTCAAAACCGATGATTGCGATATCCTGTGGGATACGCAGGTTGCGTTGTTTAATCGCCTGGATTGCGCCGATCGCCACCACATCGCTCGCTACAAAAACGGCGGATGGCAGCTCTGGCAGGTCCAGCATCGCGTTCATCGCGCGAAAACCGCTGGAGGGTGTGTAATCGCCCTCCGCGATCAGGGCTTCGTCGATGGGATAATTCGCGGCGCGCAGTGCGTTGCAGTACCCGTCGCGGCGCTGGCGGGCGGTAGAGTAGCGGAACTGCGCGTTGGTGATCATACCGATGCGCGTGTGCCCGCAATCGATCAGGTGCCTTACCGCGGCTTCAGCACCCATAACGACGTTCGCATCCACGTAGGGGATCGCTGTGTTCGGCATNNCCGGAGAAAATGATGCCGTCCACGTGGTTCTCGTTGATCAGTTGTGAATAACCGTCGGATTGCGAACCCTTGATGTTCTTGAGCAGCACGTGAAAGCCGGAGCGGCTGGCGACCGCTTCGAGCCCCACCAGCACCTGCAATAGGAAGGCGTCGTTGAAAACCTGCTCTGCGCTTTGCAGCAGCACAAGGCCGATCATCTTGGATCTGCCGGAGGACAAGCGCCTGCCAGATTCATTGGGGTGGTAATTCAGTTTACGCGCTGCTTCGAGGACGTTCTTGCGGGTGGATTCGGAAATGCTGACCCCGGGAACATTGTTTAACACGAAAGATACCGTTGTCCTGGACACGCCGGCAAGTTCAGCCACATCAAAGCTTGTTGCGCGCTTTGCTGACACACTTCCTCCCAGTTACTAACACGTGTTACTATTAATAGTATAGGAAAAATTAATCCGTTTGTCAATAGGTTTTGGGATGGGAATGACACGCAGGAGCCATAATCCGCCTATAATCAAAAATGGATTTTTGAAATTTAGGAAATTATGATGGCCAACCGCACCCCATACCCCCTCGAAGCGCAGGGGTGAGGGGGCTGAAAAAGATGGTCTTTAGATCTATAACATTATATTGCGGTCGAATCTCCGCCGTCGCTTCGACATAGACAGAATGACGATCAACTTCATCCTAAACCCCCTATCGGGCCGGGGTGAGGACGAAGTAACAAACCAGGAGATTTTTTGTGAACAAACTATTAGAATTGAGGAATGTAAACTTCTGCATGGAGAATAATGTATAAATGTTCTTGGTTTCGCAGTGAAGAGACCAGGTTGAACCGGGAGGTGGAAACGGATGAAAGCATCTGATTATCTGGAGTTGCTGCAGGATCACATTGACATAACACGCGTTCCATTCAGCGACCGTGGGTCGCGCATCCTCCTTTTTAGCTATCCCGAGCGCAGCGCCTTGTTCGTGAAGCTTGCTGAACGGCTGACCAACCTTGATCCGGGCATTGAAGCCTATCTGCACCGCGCGCCTTACATCCAGAACCTGCAATTGATCGACGCGGAGGGGCGCAGTCTTGATTTCACCACAAGCGTCAACCCGCACACTCTCACGCTGCTCAGCGAGGAAGGGGAGGTGCGCGTCGTCTTTCAGGACGAGCACACGCTTGCCTTCGGGCTGCCTGCCAACGTGACGGTCGGGCTGCGCTTCCGCGTCTTTCCGCAGCACTGGCGCAGCACCAACACCGGCGGGCAGCTGCTGGCGGTGCGCAACCTGGTCTACCGCACCAACGGCGATCTGGTGCGCAATGCCATCACCCCCCTGGAAGGCGGGTACGAGGTGGAGCTAATCGTGCGCGCCGCGCGGCAAACCACCATCACCCTCGGCATTCACCCCAACCCGGTGGCGGAACAACCGGTTCGACCTTTCAAGGAACTGGCAGCGGAAGCGCGCGCGCGCTGGCTGGCCTGGTTCGCGCGCGTCCCGGAGGTGGATGCCAAATACGTGCCCACCTATGCCTATGCCTGGTGGGTAATGGCGAACAATCTCATCAGCCCGCTGGGCAATGTCATGTATGAAGCCATGTCGCCCTCCAAGATTGGCTACGTGGGGCTGTGGCTATGGGATAGCGCGCTGCACGCATTGGCTTACCGCCACGTGGACCCGGAGCTCTCGCGCAACCAGATCCGCGCCATGCTGGCGCACCAGCTGCCCAACGGCATGCTGCCCGACGCCATCTACGATGACGGCATTGTCACCACCATCGACCATCCCATCAGCGGTGAGGTGACCAAGCCGCCCATCCTCGCCTGGGCGGTGCTCAAGCTGCACGAAAGCGCGCCAGACCTGGCTTTTTTACGGGAGGTGTACCCCGCGCTGGTGCGGCTGAACGGCTGGTGGGTTTCGATGAACGACGACGACGATGACGGTCTGGTGCAGTACAACCACCCCTATTCCTCGGGGCTCGATGACAGCCCATTATGGGACGCCGGCATGCCGGTGGAATCACCCGACCTGAACACCTACCTGTGCGTGCAGATGGGCTCGCTCGCGGTTATCGCAGAAACCCTGGGCTACCACAACGAGGGCACCATGTGGCGCCGGCGGTCGGCCGCCCTGGTTGCGCGCATGATCGAGCATTTCTGGGATGAGCAGGCTGGCTTTTTCTGGGTGATCAAGGAGCACCAGCCGTTGAAAGTGGTGACGCCCTTCAACCTCTACCCGCTGTGGACCGGGCAGCTGCCGGATGCGATGCGGGAAAAACTACTCGCTCACCTCAGAAACCCGGCTCTGTTCTTTGGCCGATACATGCTGCCCACGGTAGCGCGCAGCGATCCGCGCTACGCTCCCTCCACCATGTGGCGGGGGCCGGTGTGGGCAAACATCAACTACTTTTTCATCGAAGCGCTGCGCCAGGTGGGTGAAGTGGAAATGGCAAACCAGCTGAGCGAGCGCACCCTGGAAATGATCATGGCGCACAAAGGCATTTACGAATTTTACAACGCCGAAACCGGCGAGCCACCCGCCACAGCGGTGAGCACTTTTGGCTGGACCGCCGCCGTGTTCATCGACCTCGCCATCCAGGCAAGCAGTGATCAGTCACTTAGTAATCCGGTACCTGGTGGTAAGGCGCTTGGGACCAGGCACTAATCACTACTCTCCACTCTCTTTTCCCCAATTTCCATGTCACTTTTACCGCCATTCTGCATCTAACTTTACTGGAAACGCATAGATTCCGAAAAAAACAAACAACGATGAGATCATCATCAGAAAAGAATGGAGATTTGAAAATGAACCAACCCATACACGTTACCGATGCCGAATTCGAAAAAACAGTCCTGCAGTCCGAACTGCCCGTGATCGTCGATTTCTGGGCGCCGTGGTGCGGACCCTGCCGCATGGTCGCCCCCATCCTCGAAAAGATCGCCAAGGAATACGAGGGTAAACTGCTCGTCGCCAAGGTCAATACCGATGAACACGCCCAGTGGGCAATGAAATACGGTGTTCAAGGCATCCCTACGATGATCTTCGTCGCCAACGGCAAGCTGGTGCATAAGCAGGTGGGTGCGCTGCCTGAGCCGATGCTTAAGGATGTGGTCAACCAGTTCCTCGAGATCGGGGCTGAGACGGTCAAATAACTTTTACTAGTTCCTTGCGGTTCTTTCAGTCCAGTATGAAAAAACCTCCCCTGCCAAATGCCGGGGGAGGTTTTATGCGTTTTAACTCACCAGAAATAATGCGCGATAAGCTTAATCCGCGTAAGATTCGGGCGCGTGATTTCGGTTGTTGCGGGCGAAAGCCACCATCAAGTCGCTATCCGGCTGGTCAAATTCCAGGATGCGCCCCCACGAGGTCATCGCCAATGGTACCAGCATGTCTGTCCAGGAGAAGGCGATCAGCTTGGTGATTCCGGCCTTGTCCATTGCCGTGCGGATGGTCTGTTTCAACTCCGCGCAATCCCCAGTGTACGCGGCGCAGTTGTACCAGAAGATGACGTACCCGTGCTCCAGGTTGTGCACCAACGGACCTTCCGGATAGGGCAAACCCGCGGCGGGGTCATTTTCCTCGTAGAACCCTGCCTCCAGTTCCGAGGCGTAGTGCCTGCCGCCCGCCGGCGGATTCGACGCGTACGGACCCGGATCACTGCCTTCCGCCACATGTTCCACCCCTGACACGGCCACCGCTTCACCCAGCAGCCCGCCCGGCGCGCGCGAGGCGAGATAAGCAATGCCCAGCACGAGCGCGGCTGACAACAGCCCGAGCCCGCCGTAAATAAGGATTTTCCTGCGCGATTGTTTCTTTCTTTGTGCAGCGCGCTGTTGCTGCCGTTTGCTGTTGGTCATAGAATCTCCTGTACAATCATAAATTTCATAATTATGATAATTTTACTCTAAATAGGTCAGGTATCAATGATTTTCCAGCATGCGTGGCTATTTGTGATCAGGCAACCAGTGATCAGGCGCATTGTGATTAGGAAATTATGAGCAGACCGCGAACCAATAAGCACGAATCACTGAGTACCAATCACTGAGTACCAATCACTAAGTACTAATCATCAGGAACTAACCACTAGCCACGAAGAACTGATCACAGCAATTGACGGATGAGCTCGCGCACGATGGCGCGCGCCAGCTCATCGATATCGTGACCGTTATACGTGAGGAGCAGGTTATAGGGTTCGCCGAAGTGCATATGCAGTTGCCCATGATTCTCGCTGACCGCCGCTGACAGGCTTTTTCTTCGTCACCAGCCTGGTCGCCATCCTGTTTTTCCTCGTATGGGTGATCCTGTATGGCTTCCCGCCGCCGCAGTTCTCTGAGGTTGGATTGATTTAATTCGATTGTTTTGTTTGCGGGTTCTTGAAATAGAATTTAGTGAGTAGTGATGAG
Source organism: Anaerolineaceae bacterium UBA2260 (assembly GCA_002347485.1). GTDB lineage: Bacteria > Chloroflexota > Anaerolineae > Anaerolineales > Anaerolineaceae > UBA6107. The sequence goes on from DDXM01000062.1 coordinate 14,208, forward strand.
GGTTTATCTAATTTCTTTATAATCGATCAGCTGCTGAGCATCATTTGAACACCATTAATCATGGCAAATCCAGACAAAAAGGCCTAAAGTCAGTTATTTTAGATGGGCTCAACTGGGATCGGTATGAGGATATTATCCTTAAGTAGTATTACTTGGTTACAGCAGGTCTGCTGGTTCGGGAATGAATCTTTATGGTATGGACAACATGCCCGTTATCGGGTCCAATACCTGCTGCTCATTGTTGATTGAGATCAAGACCTTATTCGGCTCACTCCACTCGAGGATAGATAAGGTTGGATTTTCCCTCTCCAATAAAGTTGTAACTTTATTGGCTTGAGGATCTACTCGGCGCAAAGACACCCCACTTGGAAAACAGCCATCACCATATTCGATGATGAATATTGCAGATTTTCCATCTGGCGACCACGTGAAGTCGCCTGCATACCAACTCTCTAACCCTATGGGCAAATCGAACCTAATGTGTTGCTCCTGTTGCTCGGACAAGTCATAGATAACCACATTGACCGCCTGACGGTCGTAATAAATCACTTTTGAAGAGTCGGGCGAGATGGCCATCCCACCTGTCCAAGTTATGGGGAAGGACTGGATTGTCCCATTGTTGAGATTGACCTGACGTAAATCTTGCTGGATTTCCCCGATTGGCTGGCAGCCATCAGGGATAATCCGATCATAAAAATATAGATATTGACGATCAACTGACCAGCCTAATAAGCTGGTTAGAGGATAACCCAACCCCGCTTCGGTCCATTTCTCCACCAAAATCCACGGTTTATCCTGATTGCCACAATTTACCACAATATACGTGAAGTATTGGTTGTTGTATTTTATCTGAGCTGCTTCCGAGTCAGGCCAGGCAATTATGCGTTTCCAAACACAATACCCATCGGGAGAGTAATCATGAGTTTCATCTATAGAAAGTTCAGTCAAAATCGTACTGGCAATATCAAGAGAGCTGATGGTTGGAGGAGGAGGAGGCAAGGTGTATGTCGGCAATTTTGACGGGGATATATTCGTTTGGCTTGGGTTAGGGGTTTTTGCTGCTGGAAGTAAAGTCAGTGGGTTTGTTGGTAAAGGAGGTTGAGTGGTATTTTTTACTGCCTGGCAAGCAGATAAAAGTAGAGCCGCCAAAATCAGAAATAATATGCGCGGTTTCATTCTCCACTCCTTTCTATAAGTAGAAGACGTTGCAGGCATATATTATGTTCCCTGAGATAAACATTAGATAATATTTCTCTACTGTACATTGGCGAATGACTCGCTGAATTGAAAAAGGAAAACAGGCTCAAATTGCAATTTGTGTTTGAGGGCGTACCGGATCCAATCCAAACCGAGGCGAAAGAGGCTTTTATCTGTACGGTCGGTGCGGTCAATCAAGCCGGTTTTCTTCTCGGCGATGACCAACAAGCCCTGGCAGATGATTCACAGATAGGCCAGGCAGGCAGCCAAGAGGAGACGGCCCAGGCGGACTGGATTAGACAGATGGCTTTTGTGAAGGTGAAATCCCCGGCTTTTTTGGCCGGAAAAGAAGGTTTCAATCTGGAAACGTCGGCGATAATATTTGCAGGCTTGATAGCCACTGGACAGATTGGTCACCAAGTAGAGCGGTCCATCGTAACGACTGCCCCACCACCCAATGAGGTTCAAAGTCAGCGTTGCGCTTGGCGTGAAACCAACTTGATTGCGTTGAAATACATGCCCTTTTTCCAATGGATACGCACCGATTGCTTGGCTTTCTTGCCCTTCGCGCACATAAATCTGTGGCGATGTGAGCAAAGCATACTTCCAGGGCGTTTTCTCTTCAACCCACGCCATCATTTCGCTCGTATCGTACTCAGCATCGCCCAGCAAAACTACTTCGCTGTCGTTTGGTATGAGTGGCATTACCTTTCCCAGGGCTTCGACTCTCTACTCTCCATTCTCCTTACCCAGTTTCACTCCATCATTGGCGATCTCGTTCTCCTCCACGTAACGGCGCGGCATGGCCAGCGAACTCCAGCCGCCGGCTTCCTGCAGCACGAAGGGGTCGGTGCCGTGGCGCGCGGCGGAGGTTGCCCAGTAATGCCGGCAGTCGTGTGCTGAAAGCCCTATAACGCCCAGCCTTTCCCCCAGCAGGCGTACGCGCGCGGTCACCGCGCGTTTGCTCATGCCCGGCGCGCCGAGTTCTTCGTTCTTCTTGCTGCGCCGCAGCAACAGGCCGTCTGCGGGCAGCTCGCCACTGGTCTGGCATGCGCGCGCCGCCTGCAACGTCTCGCGGCTCAGGCGGTGCACCTGCTCCTTGTTGACCTTGGGGCGGTAAAAGCGCAGCACGCCTTCCGCCAGGTCGAGGTCAGCCACAGCCAGCGCGGTCACTTCGCCAACGCGCAGCCCGTGGTCGAGCAGCAGGCACATCAGCAGCGCGTCACGCCGGCCCTGCGGGGTGGGGGGCTGCTCCTTCAAATTCTGCGCCTGGGCGGGGGTGATCTTCACCGGCTCCTCCTTCTTGAAGCCGATGCGCGTTACCGGGCGCTTCTGGTCGATGCGCACCTGCTCGCGGTATGAATAGCCCTGCACGGCGCGGATCAACGCGTACTCCTGTGGGGGGAGCGTGCCAGCCTGCATCGCCAGGCGCGCGTAGGACTTGATTGTGGAGAGCCGCACGTTGATGGTCTTGATGGCGTAGCCCTCGTTGAGCTGCCACTTGACGAACGCCTCCACCAGTCCCCAGGTCACCGGTCGCCAGGCTTGCGGGTCTTCGGATAAGCTGCATGTTCTCAAATTCACTAACTCGAGGAATTCATGGAACAGCATCAGGTCGGCATCCTGGCGGCGCAGTGTCTCGTCCGCGCGGCGGGCGCGGTAATCGCTGAAGCGCGCCTGGGAAGCGGCGCGGTTGGCGCTCGCGCCGATCTGCAGCGAAAGCTCGCCGGGCAGCAAGGGCTGGATCTCTTTATCGGGATTCATTGAATTCATTGTACACGAATTTCATCCGCGCCGACCAGGCACGACAACTCCCTCGTCGTGAGGGGGACCTTGTGGGTCAAGACACCTTACAAATTTGTTAAGAAAATTGAGGAATTGGTGGTTGAAAAACGAAAAATCGGATTGTATACTTTTTGATTATATTAACACTGAAAGTTGGGCATTGAGTAATCCCCGGTCGGCGAATCTCTACCGGCCGGTTCATGTAAGTGGATCCGGAAGCGAAAACCAGCCTGTCGGCTGAACCAGTGGGTTTTTCCGGATGGGAAGTTGGAAATCGCGGAAGAAGTGTATAAAAACGGTCTGAATATTTGTATAATGAAATATCCGCAGTTTCTTCTTGTTCTGCCAGGTTCTTACTTGTAGTAACGCGTGGAATTAAGCAAGGCATCAAGCATTCAATGGAGCCATTCATGAATGATCGATTAATTGTACAAACCGGTGACACCATCCTCGACGTCCGCGACCTGAAGACCTATTTCTTCACCGAAGACGGCGTGGTGAAAGCCGTGGATGGGGTGGATTTTTCCGTTAAAGCCGGCGAGGTGCTTGGGCTGGTGGGTGAATCAGGCTGCGGCAAGAGCGTCAGCTCATTCTCCATTCTACGCCTCGTGGGCACGCCGGGGCGCATCGTCAACGGCGAGATCGTTTTTGAAGGGCGGGATATCCTCAAGCTCTCCAAAGAGGAAATGGTCAAAATGCGCGGCGACCGCATCTCGATGATCTTCCAGCAGCCGCAATCAAGCCTCAACCCGGTCTTCAGAGTGGGGGAGCAGGTGGCGGAAGTGCTGATGCTGCACAAGGGCATGAAGAAGAGCGAAGCCTGGGCAAAAGCCGTGGAACTGCTCACCCTGGTGGGCATCCCCGACCCTGAAAAGAAAGCCAACGCTTACCCGCATGAGCTTTCCGGCGGGCAGGCGCAGCGCGTGATGATCGCCATGGCGCTGGCCTTGTCCCCCAAGCTGCTCATCGCCGATGAACCGACCACCGCGCTGGATGTCACCATCCAGGCGCAGATCCTTGACCTGATCCGCGAGCTGCGCGAGAAGACCAACACTGCAGTCATCCTCATCACCCACGACCTGGGCATCATCGCCGAGATGGCTGACCGCGTAGCGGTGATGTACGCCGGCGAGATCGTCGAATTCGCCGCCGTCGATCCTATTTTCGAAAGACCTTTGCATCCCTACACCCAGGGGCTGATCGGATCGATCCCGGTGCTGGGCAACGTGGTCGAACGTCTAGAGGTCATCCCCGGGCTGGTGCCCAACCTAATCAATCTTCCGCCGGGCTGTCGCTTTGAGCCGCGCTGCGGGCTGCGCGAGAAGTACGGGCTGGAGATCTGCAAGCGCCGGGACCCCCAATTGGTGGATGTGGGCAACGATCACACGGTGCGCTGCTGGCTGTACACCGATTCCGATGAACACACCGCGCCGTTGAAGGCGTGACCGAGGCGTTATGAGCGAAGTGACGAAGACCATGGCCAATACCTCTCAGACCGACCTGCTGGTGGTGCGGAACCTGAAGAAATATTACCCGGTGAAGACCGGCATCCTGCAGCGAGTGACTGATCACGTGCTGGCGGTGGATGACGTGAGCTTTACAGTCAAGCAGGGCGAAACCCTGGGGCTGGTGGGAGAATCCGGCTGCGGTAAGACCACCATCGGGCGCTCTATCTTGCGCCTCACCGAACCGACCGCCGGCCAGGTGGAATTCGACAACAAGAACCTGATGGAACTGAAGGGTGAACCACTGAAAGCGGTGCGCCGCGACATGCAGATCATCTTCCANNGACCCCTACGCCTCGCTCGATCCGCGCATGCGCATCGGCGATTCGGTGATGGAGGGGCTGCAGATCCACAACATCGGCGATCGCAAAGACCGCTACCAGATGGCGGTGGACATGCTCAAGAAGGTCGGGCTGGAGGAATACCACAGCCGGCGCTACCCGCACGAGTTCTCCGGCGGGCAGCGGCAGCGCATCGGCATCGCGCGCGCCCTGGCGCTTCAACCACGCTTCATCGTTTGCGACGAGCCGGTCTCAGCGCTGGATGTGTCCATCCAATCGCAGGTGCTCAATATCCTCAAAGACTTGCAGCAGGAGTTCGGGCTGACCTACCTGTTCATTGCGCACAACCTGGGCGTAGTGGAGCATATCTCCAACCGCGTTGCGGTGATGTACCTGGGCAAGATGGTGGAGCTGGCTGGCAGGGAGGAGCTTTTCCGCAACCCGCTGCACCCCTACACCAAAGCGCTTATGTCCGCCATTCCCATCCCCAATCCCCGCCTGCGGCGCGAGCGCATCATCCTCAAGGGCGACGTGCCCAGCCCGCTCAACCCGCCCAAAGGCTGCCGCTTCCATCCGCGCTGCCCCATCGCGGTGGCGCAATGCGCGGTTGAAGAACCACCCTTCATTGAAAAAACCCCCGGCCATAGCGTTGCCTGCTGGCTGGCATAAGCAAGAATTGGTCTGCGTTAAAGATCCATACCAGTAAATAAAGGAGGTGGTCGTATCAAACAACAAGAAAAAATCATCCACATGGGTTTTGAAAGGCAAAACCCGCTATCACGCAACAATTTGAAAAGGAGAAATGAAATGAAACGTCGCTTTTTAGTTCTGTTTAGTACGTTGCTTGTCGCCAGCCTGCTGTTGGCTGCCTGCGCCAATCCCACCGAAACTCCAGTGGCCACTGAAGCCCCGGTCGCGACCGAAGCGCCCGCCGCGGCGGCACCGCTCGAGATCGAGCTGGCCTTCCGCGTGGTCGACCGCGCCTACCTGCCTTCACCGGATAAGGTGGCACAGGAGATCCAGGCGCAGTTGAAAGAGGTCGGCATAAATGTGAAGCTGAAGGAAATGGAATCCACCGCCTTCATCGATGCCACCGCCGCCGGTAGCGAAGGCTTCTACCTGCTGGGTTGGAACGCTGACTACCCGGATGCTACCAACTTCTACGACTACCACTTCGCCACGCCTGAAAATATGCAGTTTGGTACGCTGTATGATGACATGGTTGCTGAGATCCGCGCTGCCGGCAAGCTTTCTGACCCGGCTGCCCGCCAGGCGCACTATGACACCATCAACCAGATGCTCAAGGATTACCTCGTGATGATCCCGGTCGCCAACGGTGGTTCTGCGACCGTTTTCGCCGCCAATGTTGAGGGCGCTCACTCCAGCCCGCTGGGCAACGAGGTCTTTAGTGTGATGAGCAATGGCACTGATACCCTGGTTTGGATGCAGAATGCGGAACCCAACGCGCTTTGGTGCTCTGATGAAACCGACGGCGAATCACTGCGCGCTTGCGAGCAGGTCTACGAAGCTCTGCTGGCTTTTGAGGTCGGCGGCACCGATGTCATCCCCGCGCTGGCTGAATCCTACACGGTCAATGAAACCCTTGACGAGTGGACCTTTACCCTTCGCCAGGGCGTGACCTTCCATAACGGCGCCACCTTCGAAGCCAATGATGTTGTGGCCACCTACGCCTCCCTTTGGGATGCTGCCAGCCCCAATCACACCGGCCGCACCGGCCAGTTTGAGTACTTTGGCGCGTTCTTCGGCAGCCCCATCAACACCGAGACGGTTGACGCCACAATGGTGGAAACCGACGGTCTGCTTTCACTGACAGCCCCCAGCTGCGATTATGGCGGCGAGTTCGCTTCCATCGCGGCGGTGGACGCCAGCACGGTCAAGTTCACCCTGTGCTACCCCGATCCCGCTTTCCCCTCTAAGGTCGCCTTCTCGGTCTTCAGCATCCTGGATAAGGATCACCTCGACCTGACCGCCGGCGATTCCGTAGCCATCAGTGACAACTCCAACGGCACCGGACCCTTCATGGTCAAGCAGTGGAACCGCGGCGACAGCGTGGTCTTCGAAGCCAACCCCAATTACTGGGGCGAAGCCGCCAAGACTCAAACCCTGATCTTCCGCTGGTCAGAACAGTCCGCCCAGCGCCTGCTTGAGCTGCAGTCCGGGCAGGTACACGGCATCGATAACCCGGGTCCTGATGACATCGCGACCATCGAAGCAGATGCCAACCTTGCGCTGTACCCCCGCAACGGGTTCAACATCTTCTACATCGGCTTCAACCACGACGTCGCCCCGTTTGACAACCTGCTGGTCCGCCAGGCGATCACCTTCGCCATTGACCGCCAGCGCATCGTGGATCAGTACTACCCGGTCGGCTCCAGCGTTTCCGACAGCTTCGTGCCCGCCTTCGTGTATCCTGGCGCCAGCCCGAACGTCCCCTGGTGGCCATACGATCCTGAAAAAGCCAAGGAACTGCTCGTCGAAGCCGGCTACGCCGTCCCGTAAGTTTCAAACAAGTTCGTCGTTTTCAATGGATGGGGCTGGAGGCCCAGCCCCATCCACAAACCTGATCATTAGAGAGAAACATCATGCTTCAATTCATCGCCCGAAGATTATTGTTGTTGCTGCCCGTCATGCTCGGCGTGGTGCTGGTCACATTCCTGATCGTGCGCCTGATCCCGGGCGACCCGTGCATCACCATGCTGGGCGAACGCGCCACGCCTGCCAAGTGCGAGGCTTTCCTCGAACGCTACGGGCTGAACGATAATCTCGGCGTGCAGTTCATCCGCTACCTCGAAAACCTGGTCAAAGGCGATTTTGGTGATTCGATCCGCTTCACCCGCCCCGTCACCACCCTCATCGCCGAGCGCCTGCCCCTCACCATGGAGCTGACGCTGCTCGCCATGATCTTTTCCACCACGGTGGGCGTGTTGTTGGGGGTCATTTCTGCCCTAAAACGCAACACGATCATCGATACTCTCACCATGATTATTGCGAATATCGGCGTTTCCATGCCCGTGTTCTGGCTGGGGCTGCTGCTGGCCTACTTCTTCGCCCTCACGCTCAAAGGAACGCCGTTCGTTCTACCCCCGTCAGGCAGGTTCTCCGCTGGTCTTTCGCCGGTGGACCTGGCGGAATTCTGGAACCTGGAAAACCTGACCGGCATGAAAGCCTTTCTGGTTGAATTGATGTCCAACACGGTGCTGGTGAACGCGCTCATCACCGGTGACTGGGCTTTATTCTGGGATTCGTTCAGGCACCTGATTCTCCCCGCGGTGGCGGTCGGCACCATTCCCATGTCCATCATCGCCCGCATGACCCGCTCAAGCCTGCTCGAGGTGGTGGGGCTGGATTACATTCGCGCTGCGCGCGCCAAGGGCATGACCGAGAGCCGCGTTATCCGCAAGCACGCCATGCGCAACGCGCTGATCCCTATTGTCACCATTATCGGTATCGAAACCGGCAGCCTGCTTTCCGGCGCGGTGCTCACCGAAACGGTGTTCAACCTGCCGGGCTTTGGCACCGGGCTGGTCTCCGCCATCCTCGCGCGGGATTACCCGGTGGTGCAGGGGTTCACCCTGGTGATCGCCACGATCTTTGTGCTGGTGAACTTGATCGTGGATATCTCATATGCTTATCTTGACCCCCGCATCAGGTTGGAGTAGGTGGTACTGCCATGGAAAACACATCAGAATTGACCGAAATTGTCACCCAGGCAAGCCGACAATCGCCCACACGCGAAGCGTTGCGTCACTTATGGCGCCACAGCTCCGGCAAGGCGGGCATTATCATCCTGGGTTTACTTATTCTTATCGCCATTTTTGCCCCGGTCATCGCGCCGTATGACCCCACACAGTTGTTGAAAACTGAAATACGGCGCGATACCCCTTGCATCCACCTGTTGGGCTGCCCCGCCGAGCGCGAGCAGCACCTGTTTGGCATTGACGGCAACAGCCGCGACCTCTTCTCGCGGGTCATCTTCGGTTCGCGCCTGTCGCTGCAGGTGGGCGTGACCACCATGGCGTTTGCCATCGTCATCGGCACGCTCATAGGCGCTGTCTCGGCTTACGCCGGCGGCTGGCTGGATAACATCCTCATGCGCACCATGGACGTGCTGATGGCGTTCCCCAGCCTGTTGCTAGCCATCGCCATTGTGTCGATCTTAGGCACCGGGTTGATCAACGCGCTGCTGGCGATCGGCATTGTCTCCATCCCGCGCTTCGCGCGCCTGGTGCGCTCCACCGTGCTCACCGTCAAGGATCTGGAGTTTGTGCAGGCTTCGCGCGCCATGGGCGCCTCAGGCATGCATATCCTGTTCAAGCGCATCCTGCCCAACGCGGTCACCCCGCTCATCGTTCAGGGTACGCTGGGAATTGCCACCGCTATCCTCGACGCCGCCGCGCTCTCCTTCCTGGGGCTGGGCGCGGAGCCGCCGCGCCCCGAGTGGGGTCTGATGCTGGGCGAGGAAAAGAACAGCATCTTCAGCGCGCCGCACCTGGTCATCTTCCCCGGCATCGCCATCATGTTCACCGTGCTGGGCTTCAACCTGCTGGGTGACGGCCTGCGCGATATCCTCGACCCGCGCCTGACGCGGGCAGGGAAGTAGACCGACTGAAATCGTGATTGAGAGGCGCGCTCACGGCGCGCCTTTTTGGTTTTAACAGGTACGAACCCTAACCTAATCCTACTGTGACCGATAAATATTGATAAAAAGGGTAAAATTAGGTGGAGGAGACCGTTGATGAGGAGTTTTCCCCATGATAAATCCCAATCCGAAAGCGGATGCGTTTATCGCCTGGTCAGGGCATTGGCAGCGGGAATTTAGCGAACTGCGCCGCATTGCCCTGGACTTTGATCTGGATGAAAAACTGAAATGGGGCAATCCCTGTTACACCGCCGGGATAAACAATGTCGTCCTCGTCCACGGGTTCAAGGAGTATTGCGCCTACCTGTTCTTCAAGGGCGCGTTGTTAAAAGACCCCGCGGAAATCCTCGTTCAACAGACCGAAAATGTGCAATCCTTCCGCCAGGTGCGCTTCACCAGCGTGGACCAGGTGCTGGAGCCGATTCTGCGAGCATATATCCGCCAGGCGATCGAAGTGGAGAAAGCTGGGCTCAAGGTGGAATTCAAAGAGACGCGGGAATTCGTGATGGCCGAGGAATTTCGAGAGGCACTCTCGCAAGACCCGGCATTGAAAGCTTCCTACGCAGCGCTCACTCCCGGGCGGCAGCGGGCTTACCTGCTGCATTTCTCTACGCCCAAACAATCTGCCACCCGTCTGGCGCGCATTGAAAAATGCCTGAAGGGCAGGGGATTGAACGACCGCTAACCGCTTTATTATGCATACGAGAAAGGTGAATTCAAAATGGATCTGACATCTGAACAAATATCCCGCCAACTCGAAACGCTGCGCACCCGCTTTGAGAAGAACCCGCAGCGCCATTCCGGGCTGGTATGGCCGTACGTGCTTTTGCGGTTGCAATCCGACCCGGGCAAGTTGTGGTCGCTCTACCAGATGGAAGCCAGCGGCGGCGAGCCGGACGCGGTGGGGCTGGTCAAAATGACCGGCGAAGTACTTTTTTATGATTGCAGCCCCGAAACCCCCGCCGGGCGGCGCAACCTGTGCTACGACCGCGCAGCGCTCGACAAGCGCAAGGAGCACAAGCCCGCCAACAGCGCGCTGGATGTGGCCGCCGCCATGGGCGTCGAACTGCTCAGCGAGGAAGAATACCGCTACCTGCAGACGCTGGGCGAGTTTGACCTGAAAACCTCGAGCTGGGTAAAAACCCCGCTTGAGATCCGCAAGCGCGGCGGCGCACTCTTCTGCGACCGGCGTTACGACCACGTGTTCACCTATCACAACAGCGCGGATTCCTACTATGCCGTACGCGGTTTCCGCGCCGTGCTGAAGGTCTGAGACCGCCACCATCCAACGCACGCTTAACAGGGTCCGCGATCCCGTATATAATTTAGCAAAACGGAGGTGAACAATGAAGGGTAAGCCAAAAGTCATTGACGAATTGAATTTTCTGCTGGTGGATGAGCTGACCGCAATCAGCCAATACATGGTGCACGCCGAGATGTGCGCCAACTGGGGATACGAAAAACTGGCCGAGAAGATTGAAAAACGCGCCATCGAGGAAATGAAGCACGCGGAGAAGCATATCGCGCGCATCCTCTTCCTCGAGGGCAAGCCCATCGTCAGCAACCTGAACACGATCCACATCGGGTCGGATGTACAGACCATACTGACCAACGATCACGCTGCCGAGCAGGGCGCCATCACCGAGTATAACAAGGCCATCAACTTGTGCACCGAGGAGGCCGACAACGGCACGCGCGAGATCCTCGAGGACATCCTCACTGATGAGGAGGCGCATATCGACTGGATCGAAGCCCAGCTTGACCAGATCGAACAGATGGGCATCCAGAACTACCTGGTGGAGCAGTTGGGATAACGCTCTTTCATTGAAAATGATTAACAAATCCCCGGGTTGGCCGGGGATTTGTGCGCTCAGCTTCGCAAATGCGCGTAGCCATTACCCATACCTTCGGAATACGTGGTAAAACAGGGGAGGGAAGGGAAAATCTGCGCAGTACTGTCAGGCGATGCTCACGCCGATCAAACGCCCGATACCAAAGGTGACTGCGGCAGCAATCAGTCCGAACAGCACCATGCGAAAACCGGAGTAGACTACGCTGCGCCCGGTGAAGAGGGTGATGGCAGCGCCTAATCCAAAAAGACCGATCGCGCTGAGGCCAATGCTGAAATACACTGCGGGCATGCCGGAGGAAAATATAAATGGAGCCACCGGGATGATGGCGCCCAGTGCGAACAGCACGAACGAGGTGATCGCCGCTTCCCAGGCTGAACCGCCCAGTTCCGCCGGGTCGATACCCAGCTCCTCGCGCGCCAGCGTATCGAGTGCCGATTCGCGGCTGGTAAGTATCTGGTCCGCCATGTTGCGTGCAATATCGGGAGAGACTCCGCGTGATTCATAGATGAGTGCCAGCTCCTCGGCTTCTTCTTCAGGAGCGGTTTCGATCTCCATTTTTTCGGTCGCGATCTGATTGGTGTAGAGTTCACGCGAGGATTGCACCGAAAGCCATTCACCCAGTGCCATCGAGATGGCTCCCGCCAGCAAGCCGGCTACGCCAGCAATGAGCACGCTGTTTCCGGCCAAGGTGGCGCCGGCTACGCCCATCACCAGGCTGAGGTTCGAAACCAGTCCATCGTTGGCGCCCAGCACCGCCGCGCGCAGCGCGTTGCCTCCGGTGGAGCGGTGACGCCCCTCTAGTTGCATTAGCACACTGCCCTGGATGCCGCCGCGCACACTGCCGATGACCATATCCAGCAATCGGGCGTGGGATTGTTCCTCCGCGCTCATTCCCATGGCTCCCTCCATTTGCGCATAGGCAGCGGTTCCGGTCTGTTCCATATTTTGAATCGAGGGCAGGATCACGCCGGGGCCAAAGCGTTTGCCCAGCCATACCAGCGTGCGCGTGCGCCACGAGGGCTTATACTCCGGCAGCGTAATGCCGGCTTCTTTAGCCTGCGAGGCCCATTTCTCCGCGTGGCGCATCTCGGTGCCCGCAATGCGTTTGTAAACTTCGGCAATGCGCGGGTCTTTTTCCACCTGCGACATGGTTTCGTACAACAAGGCGCTGGCGCGTTCTTCCGTATAAGCATTGATAAAAAATTTTGTATCTTCCATTCTCCCTCCAGTTTAATAAATCTGTAGAATTGTACACCTTCTGGCAATCAGTGCAATCAGCGCCGGGTTTTTTCGGAGCGCCGGGGCTTTGGCTGATATCAAAAATATTATTACTTCCGATTTGTTTAAATAATCGGAAGTAATAAATGGAAATCACCCCCCTGTTTTTCAGGTCATTTTGGACCTGTTCCGCTATAATAATGCCATCATCCTCGCTTACAGGAGCCCTTTATGAACCTCAATTCACCGGCTTTCAAGCGCGCCGCGCGAACTTCCACCGTCTTATTCTTCTTCTTCATGCTCCTCCACCAGACCGACAAGCTGCTCATCGGTCCCCTGCAGACGCAGGTGATGGACACCTTCAAGATGACCTACACGCAATGGGGCATGATCAACACCGGCGCACTGCTGGTGGGCGCGCTGCTCTACCCGGTGTGGGGTTGGCTCAACGACCACTACAACCGCGGTAAACTGCTGGCGCTGGCTTCGCTCTTGTGGGGCTCCACCACCTGGCTCAGCGCCATTGTACGCACTTTCCCCGCCTTCCTGGTCACGCGTTCCTCCACCGGCATCGACGACTCCAGCTACCCGGGCATGTACAGCCTGCTCGCGGATTACTACCCTCCCAAGACGCGCGGACGGGTCTATGGTTTACTCCAGCTTGCTCAGCCTCTTGGTTATCTGCTCGGTATGGTACTGGCGCTGATGCTGGGCGGCGTGATTGGCTGGCGCAATGTCTTCTTCATCACCGGTTCGCTCGGCATCGTGCTCGCCATCGCCATCTTTTTCGGCGTGAAGGATGTCCCGCGCGGCAGCAGCGAGGTGGAGCTGCAGAACGTGGAAGTGAGCAAGTACAAGTTCAACTGGCAATCGGTGCGGGAAATCTTCAAGAAGAAGAGCCTGTACTTCGTCTTCGCGCAGGGCTTTATTGGTGTTTTCCCGTGGAACGTGATTACCTATTACTTCTTCGGTTACCTCGCCACCGACCGCGGCTACGACAGCAACACTCAATTAATGATCATGGCCCCGGCGATTCTGGTGATGGCGCTTGGCTATCCCCTCGGCGGTGTTTTAGGCGACCGCTTGTTTAAGAAAACTAAACGCGGGCGCTTGATTGTCAGCGCTGTCGGCATTCTTCTGGGCATGGTATTTCTCACCATCACTATGAACGTGGCGCAGCCGCAGGTGGGGCTGTTCACCGCCATGCTGCTGCTCACCGCGCTGTTCATGCCCTTCTCCTCACCCAACATCGTCCCAACGATCTTTGACGTGACGCTGCCCGAGGTGCGCTCCACCGCCAACGCCGTGCAGAATTTCATCGAGTACATTGGCTCGGCTTCCGCCCCGCTCATCGCTGGCATCATCGCTGACGCGACCACGGTGGGGAATGCCATCCTGGTGATCAGCCTGATAGCCTGGGGGCTGTGCTTCGTTTTCATCACTGGTGCCATCATTCTTATTCCCAAAGATATCGACTCCATGCACAAGGAGTTACAGGAGCGCGCGGAGGTTGAAAAAAAGTTGGTGTAACATATTTTCTGT
>DDXM01000055.1 GCA_002347485.1 Anaerolineaceae bacterium UBA2260
GCCAGCATCTGCTGCTCGCCGCCAGAGAGCGTACCGCCCGCCTGCTTGCGCCGCTCCTTCAAACGCGGGAAGCGCTCGAACACCGACTCCATGCGCGCCTTGATCTCCGCGCGGTTGGTGCGGGTGAACGCGCCCATCTCCAGGTTCTCCCACACGCTCATCGAGGCGAAGATACGCCGCCCCTCCGGCGCCTGGATGATACCCTTGCGCACGATCTCCTGCGGGCTGGTGGCGCTGATGTCCTCGCCGTTGAAGCGGATCGTCCCGCTGGTGGGGTGCAGCAACCCCGAGATGGTGTTCAGGCTGGTGGACTTGCCCGCCCCATTAGCGCCGATGAGCGCCACAATCTCGTTCTCCTCCAGGTGAAAACTCACGTCTTTCAGCGCGTGGATGGCGCCGTAGTGCACGTTGATCCTTTCGACGTTAAGCATGCTGCGCCTTCCTTTCGCGGTATTTCCTGGCCAGCGCGGCGCCGCCCGCTCCCAAATAAGCTTCGATGACCCGTTCATTGGCCTGGATCTCCGCCGGTCTGCCCTCGGCGATCTTCTCGCCGAAATCGAGCACAGCCACGCGGTCGGAGATGCCCATCACCACGTGCATATCATGCTCGATCAGGATCACGGTGATGTTGAAATCCTCGCGCAGGCGGCGGATGAGGGAGATCATCTCCAGTGTTTCCTGCGGGTTCATGCCGGCAGTCGGTTCGTCCAGCAGCAGCACGCGCGGATCGCTGGCGAGCGAGCGCGCGATCTCCAGGCGGCGTTGCGCGCCGTAGGGCAGGCTGCCAGCAGCGGTGTTCGCCGTTCCATGCAGCCCAACGAAGCGCAACCATTTTAAGCTTTCGTTCACAGCGGCGCGTTCCTCGCGCACAAAGCGGCGCGTGTGCAGCACGGCGTCCACCCAGCCCTCCGAAGAGCGGTGATGGAAGCCAACCATCACGTTCTCCAACGCGGTGAGGTTCGAGAACAGGCGGATGTTCTGGTAGGTGCGCGCGATACCCGCGGCGGCGATGGCGTCGGTGCCCCTGCCGCGCAGCGATTTGCCCCTGAAGAGCACCTCGCCCATTTCCGGGGCGTAAAAACCGGAAATGCAATTGAAGAGCGTCGTTTTGCCCGCGCCGTTGGGTCCGATGATCGAGAAGATCTGCCCCTCCTGCACCTCCAGGTTGATGCCGTTTACCGCGGTCAGGCCGCCGAAATGCTTGGTCACATCGCGCACGCAAATGATCTCACAGGTCATCGTTCACCTCCTCGCGCCCTTTTTGCTGTTGATCAGGGGAGGGCAGCGGGTATTTCGGGCGGTGCGTGGGGATGAGCCCCTCCGGGCGGGAGAGCATCATCAGCACCAGCAGCGCGCCGAAGGTGAGCAGGCGGTAGTTGGCGAACTCGCGCAGGATCTCGGGCAGGCCCTTGAGCGCGAAAGCGCCCAGCACCGTGCCGGGGATGTTGCCCATGCCGCCGACGATGATCAAGCTGAGCACGTTAATCGACGCCATCAGTGAGTGCTCGTCAGGGCCGGTGAATTGGTTGCGGCTGGCGTAGATGGCGCCTGCCAGCCCGGCGAAGGCCGCCCCCAACGCCAGCGCCAGCAATTTATAGCGCGTGGTATTCACCCCGGTTGCCCGCGCCACGGTCTCATCCTCGCGGATGGCCAGCCAGGCACGCCCGGCGCGCGAACGCTCGAGGCGGTGATAGACGAACCCCGCCAGCAGCGCGGCCGCCAGGATCAGGTAAGTGAAGTGGATATCCGAGTTGAAATCGACGCCGAACAGGCGCGGCCCGCTGATGTTTTGAATGCCACGCGGCCCACCGGTGAGGTCAGTCAGCATATCGCTTTTCAACAGAATGCGGATGATCTCACCGAAGCCGAGCGTGACAATGGCGAGGTAGTCCCCGCGCAGGCGCATCAACGGCAGCCCCAGCAACAGCCCCGCCAGCGCCGCCAGGATCACCCCCAGCGCCACCGCTGGCCAAAAGCCGAGCATGATGTTATGCGGGATGGGTGAGTTGAGCAGCGCCATGGTGTACGCGCCGATGGCGAAGAACGCGATGTAGCCCAGCACAAGCTGACCGGAAAGTCCGACGATGAGGTTTAACCCCAGCCCGAGGATGACATAAAGCCCGACAGTGCCGGTGACGTAATTCCAGTACGATCCCCACTTGAGGGGCAGCAGCACCACAGCGGCGGCGAGCAGCGCGAAGAGTAGGACGCGCAACGCCAGCCTGTATCTGCCATGCAGGACCAGGTTGACCTTTTCTGCCAGTTTCCCCCACACGCGGCGCAGCAAAGCGCTGAATCTCTGTACCACGTTCACCCCGCGCAATCCACGCAGCAGTCCGCCAAGCGCCCCGCCGAAGAGGAACAATCCCAGCGCCGATAACGCGCCAGGCAGCGGCGCAAGCTGGTACAGCGTAACGCGGATGAAATCGAAAGAAAGGTACGCCAGGTACTGGCGGAAATCAACCTTGTGGGTCAGCAGCCAGCCCAATGCCAAACTGAGAAGCAGCGCGAAAACCCCGCTAGCCAGCCCCGCCGCTGCGCCAGCCGCCAGGTTTTTCTCCAGCGAGCCGGATTTGCTTTTTCTGGCCGCCGCCCAGCCGCCGAGGAGGGCGAGCAGCGCGGTGTAGACGATCAACGCGCCAGCGGGAGGAATATCACCGCTGAACTTGACGCCCGTCAGGCGGGCGAGCAGGGTGCCGATGAGCGTGTTGAAGCCGATCAGCACGAGGAAGATGTGAATGGCGCCGAAAACCGCGCCGTTGGCGAAGCTCTTTCGCAGGAGGGTTTTCATAGTTTCTCCTCCGCGAGCCGTTCACCGAGCAGCCCCGAGGGGCGGAAGATCAACACGATGATGAGCAGGGCAAAAGCGATCACATCCTTCAACTGGAAATCCAGCCCCAGGGCGGCGGGTCCCACGGATTCGATGACGCCCAGGAATAACCCGCCCAGCATGGCGCCCGGCAGGTTGCCAATGCCGCCAAGCACTGCGGCGGTGAAGGCCTTGATGCCGGGGATGAAGCCGACGAAGTAATACACCAGCCCGTTGTGGATGCCCCACATCACCCCGGCTGCCCCCGCCAGCGCTCCGCTGATGAAGAAGGTCAGGCTGATCGTGCGGTCCACGTCGATGCCCATCAGCGCGGCGGTCTTCTTGTCCAGCGCCACGGCGCGCATGGCACGACCGAGTTTCGTTTTCTGCACCATCAGGTAAAGCCCGGCGAGCAGGATGAGCGAGAGCACAAAGGTGAACACGCCGGTATAGGGCAGGATCACCTTGCTGCCGTTCACCATCAGGCTCCAGCCGCTGCCGCGCGCCAGCACTTCGGGATTGGTCACGTCGCGCAGTTGCGGACTGAAGAGAAGCTGCGCCGCGTTCTGCAGGAAGATCGAAGCCCCGATGGCGCTGATCAGCGGCACCAGGCGCGGGGCTTTGCGCAGCGGGCGGTAAGCGATGCGCTCCAGCAGGTAGCCTATGAGCGCGGAAACGCTCATCCCCACCACGAAGGCGATGAGGATCGCCAGCACGGGGTAGGCGTTGGAAAAGGTGAGGACGGGATCACTGCCCACCTTGATGGCTTTAAAGGCTTCAAAAACGAAGAGAGTGCTGTAAGCCCCAAACATCATGACTTCGCCGTGGGCGAAGTTGATCATAAAAAGAATTCCGTAGACCAGGGTATAACCGATGGCGATAAGTGCGTAAACGCTGCCGATGATCAGCCCGGCGATGAGCAGGCGCGTCCAGGTCTCGGGTCCGTACTCGTGCTGCACGATGATCACATTGTACAAACGGTAGAATAAAAATAAACCCAGCGCCGCGCCAAGCAATGGGCGCAGCACGGTTTGGACCCTGCCGAAGCGGGGGGGGGATTTTTGAGCGAGAGGTACGTTCATCAGAGGGGTTGCCTTCCGGATGGATGGGATGGGTCGGGGAGGGTCATCCTCCCCGACCGGTAGGAGTGAGGAACGTTTACGGAGCAGGAACCCAGGCGCCGTCCTTGACCACAACGAACATGGGAGGAAGGGTATTGCATTCACCGGTGGCATCGCAGGAGTAGGTGCCGCTGATGCCCTTGTATTCGGTGAGCGTGCGAACCGCGGTGACGAGCGCGCCGCGTGGAACATAGAGGCTGCCGTCATCACCCAGCACAGCCACCGATTTGACCGCGCTGATGAGGGCGGCGGTGCAGTCGTAACCGTTCCAGGTGTACGGGGAAAGCGATCCGGCTTCCTTGCCGAAGAGCTCCAGGTACTTGGCATCAAAAGCTGTTTTCTCAGGAGAATCCGCGGGGATCGGGGCGATGGTGGCAAAAGCGCCTTCGCCATTCGCGCCAGTGCGGGAGAGGAAGTCCGCGCCGTAGGTACCGTCGTCACCGAAGAAGACCACGTTCTCAAGCCCGGTCTGTTTCATCTGGTTGACGATGACCGCGCCTTCAGCCGTGTAACCGCCAAAGTAGACGGCTTCAGGGCCTTTGGAAGCGACCGCGGAAAGGACGGGGGTGTAATCGGTCTCGCCCTTGGTGATGGCTTCGGTCACAACGACTTCGCCGCCCAGTTCGGTGAAGCGCGCGACGACCGCTTCGGCCAGACCCTTGCCGTAATCACTACCGTCATGCAGTGCGGCGAGCTTGCGGATGCCGAGTTTGTTGAACAGGTATTCGGCGGCCGGAGGTCCCTGGCGGGCGTCGGTGAAAACGATGCGGTTGAACACCGAGCTGCCCATGGTGGTGAGGGCGGGCAGGCTGGCGGACGGGGAGAGCATCGGCAGGCCGGCTTTCTCGTAGATCGGCATGGCAGCGGAAGTGGCGCCGGAGTAGACGTGACCAGCGATGGCCACAACGGCAGGATCAGAAGCGAACTTGTTGGCGACCGCGGCGCCGCCTTCAGCGGTTCCGCCATCGTCCTCAGCGACCAGTTCGAATTTAAAACCATTCAGATCGCCAAAATCCTGCACGGCGACCTTGGCGCCCTGCGAGATGTCAATCCCGTAGGAGGCATCACCGCCGGTCATGGGTGCGCCCATGCCGATCTTGAGCACATCACCGGGTTTGAACACGGCACAACCGAACGCGTCGGTCTTGCAGATCTCTGGCACTCCATCTGCCGCGGCTTCGGCAGGGGCGGCAGTGGGAGCCGCCGGATTTTGACAGGCGGTGACGAGCAGGGCGGCAACGAGCAAAAATACGATCAATTTTGTGGCTTTCATTATTCTTCTCCTAAAAATTTATGGTGTACTGTGTTGAAAGAACCTTGTGTGATAAAGTGATTTTCATAGACCTGCGTGACACCTCCTGAATAATTTCAAAATAAAAAACCACCTGCTTGTGGTCAGGTGGCTTCGGGAATTTCTTTTCTTATTCTTTTAATCTTGATTCGCTTCAGTCAGCCTAACCCAAAATTTGCTCTGGTACATATACATGACCCAAAGCATCATAAAGTAAATATAAATATAGAGGCTGGAAGAAGAATTCATGGATTAACCTTATATCGGAGCATATTACAACTTTCCATGGTGAATTGCAATAGGCTTAACAAATATGCAAGGTCGGTCAGACCTGCTGTTCGGGCTGCCTGTGTTTTCTCGCCAGTGAAGCTTTCCAGCGGGTGACGCGATTGCCGCCGGAGTCTTTGGAGACATAGCTGGCGAAATCGGCTCGATCAAGGAGGTGCCCCAGGCTGTGCACTTCCTTATCCAGGCTGGCGACGCCTACGCTGACCGAGAAGGGCAGGTTTCCGGCGTTGGTCGCGAACGGGGCGCGGATCACGTCCTGGCGCAACCTTTCGGCCACCACCAACGCGGCTTCAATACCAGTTTCGGGCAGCAGGATCATGAATTCGTCCCCGCCGTAGCGCGCGAGTATATCGGCTTTGCGAATGCTGGCGAGCGATATCTCGCTTAGGCGGATGAGCACCTGGTCGCCTACTGTGTGCCCAAAGGTATCATTGAGGCGTTTGAATCCATCGCAATCCAGCATGATGGCGGCAAGTTCGCGCTCGTAGCGTAATGAACTTGCAAATTCAGACTCGCCCAATTCGATCAGCTTGCGGCGGTTGTACAGCCCCGTCAGCGGGTCTGTAACCGCCAACTCCTGCACCTCGCGGAAGAGGCGTGCGTTTTCAATGGCAATCGCCGCGTTGGCGCCCAGCAGTTCGAGCAGTTCCACATCCGTATCGGTGTAGGCGTAGGGTTTGTAGCTTTGCGCTGATATCACCCCCACCAGCCGCGATCCGATCTTGAGCGGCACCACCAGCACGGATTGGGATATACCATCCTCTTCGGGATCGCCGATCAGCAGTGCGCCGGATTCGGTGATCATCTCGTTGTTGAAAGTGTTGTATAAAACGGAGCGTCCGGAATCCAGCACTTTGCCGAACAACCCCTGCCCGAGCGGGCGGCTGGTAAGGGGGACAGGCTCGCCGCGGTCCACCATGTATACGTCTTCGATCAACCCGGCTTTTTCATTCACCAGTGAGATACTGAAGAATTCCGTCTCCATTAACTCGGATGTGGCTTCATGGATGGCGGCATAGATCTGTTCGGAACGCAGGTTGGCGCTGATCACCTGACTCAATTTGTAAAGCGTCTCGAACCGGCTGGCGTTTTGCACGGCGCTCTCGTAGAGGCGGGCGTTCTCTAAGGTGATGGCGACCTGGTCAGCGAAGGCAGTCACCAACCGCTCGTGTTCGCTGGTGAACAGGTTGACCGAGTGCCCATCCAGTGAAAGGATACCGATCGGTTGGTTTTGTATTTTTAGCGGCACCCCCAGCCAGGAACGGATAAGGTCGTTATTTTTCAGTACCTGGTTGAAATGTGGCACTTCGCTGGGAACGTTGCCGATGATCAGCGGTAAATTATCGAGGAAAACGCGCGCGCCGGGATTTTCGCGGTCTAAAGAGATTTCCATACCGAGAACCGGCTCAATATCGTTAAACCCATGCCCGCCCACGACCTGAAGTTTGCCTTTTTTATACAGGAGCACCGACGCGCTGTCGTAAGGCACCACATGGGATAGTTGTTCCAGGATCAGCCTGATGGTTTTCTCCTGCGTGAGCGAGGATACCACCACCGCGCCGGCTTTGCGGATGGTTTCGGCTTCTTCGGCGCGGCGCCTGGCTTCTTCGTAAAGGCGCGCGTTACGCAGTGCCACGGTTGCCTGTTGGGCGAAAAGGTTTCCCAGCCGCATTTCGTCTTCTGAAGGGGTGAAATCTCTGCGTGAAGACCCGATGCTAATTACACCCAGCAGTTCGTTCTGGGCGCCAAGCATGGGCACCGCCATCACAGAATGAAGGTCGTAATTTTCATAGCTCTGCATTCTCCCGGACCACGTCGAGTAATCCGGGATGGCGATGGGTTTCCGCGTTCTGGCCACCTCTCCCATCAGACCCTCGCCCCTGAAAATCTTCAATCCAACGGTTTCAGGTTTCATGTTTTCCGAGGCGATCACGCGCAGCCAATCCTCCTCCGGGTCATACAATGCCAGTTCGCCAAACTCCGCGTTAAGCAGCGTGACGGCGCGTTTGAGCACCTCTTTCAACAGCACCTGCACATCCAGTTGAGCGCTGATGGCGGTGAGGGTGGCGCGCAGCCCATCGAGCTGCCGGATGCGATCTTGCTCCTGGCTGAAAAGGGTGGCGTTGCGGATTGCCAAAGAAGCTTGGGTGGCAAAACTGGAGAGGAGCCGGGCATGCTCTTCGGTGTAAAAGCCGACCTCCTCTTTGTCCAGGCTGAAAATGACGGTGGCCTTTCCGTCAATGATGACCGGAACACCCAGCCAGCTGTGGTAATCAGCCGACACGGCGGTGGGGACGAATGTTTCATCCTTGTGTGTGTCGTTGAGGATCACCGGCATTTTGGACTGGAGCATATTTTTGAGAAAACCGGTGCTCTCGATGATAAAGCTATGGTTTTTTACTTCTGCCAGATGCTTTGGCTTAGATAATTCATACCCGCGCGTGCGGGTGACGTGCGCGTAACCGTCTTTTAAAACGATCACGCTTGCCCCATCGTAAGGGATCACGTGCGAAAGCTGGTCGAGGAGCAGATCATGCACTTCGTTGAGGTCGAGCGAGGTGGTGAGGGCGATGCCGATATCGCGGAAGGTCTCCGCCAGTTTGCGCTGGTCATATTCGCTCTTAAACAGGCGCACGCGGTCGATTGCTACCGCCAGGGAACCGCAGATGGTCTGAAGCAGGCGCTCCTTGTTTTCGTTGAGCGGGGTATGGGTTTCCTCGATGAAATTCAAAACCCCCAGCGGCTGCTTCGTCACGTAAAGCGGAAAAGCGCGGTGATTACGTTCACTGGTCAGCGTGCTGCAAGGGCAGCCACTAATCGCAACCGGGGTAGAGACGCCCTCATCCACCAGCTTTTCCAGGCAGAGCGGTGGGGTTCCGGTCTGGTTCTCGATAACCAACATGTTGTTCTCACTCAGCGGGTGGTACTCGATGCGCAGATAATTATCCGGGGTTTTTCCCAGGATGAAGCACCAGATGCTATTGCTTTTGGTGACCTGGCGTACGGTTTCAATGACCGGAAGCACCGCGTTGCGCAGCGAGGTGGCCTGGTTCAGCGCTTCGGTCACGTTGCGCAGGATTGCCAGGTCATTCACGCGCGATTGCACATTCGCCAGCGCGTCGTTCACGAGGTCCTGGTTCTTTTTGCGCTCGCGGATATCCTGCAGGGTGACGAAATAATAAGCTTTTTCCGCACCACCAATGGGAATGATGTTGAGGTCGGTTGGGATGAGCTCGCCGTCGGAAATTTTTAAGAGCACTTCCTGTGTTGGCTGTGGTTTGCTGAGGTGGGCAGCCGTGATCGCTGGCAATGCTGGCGCGAGTTCCTGCAGCAAGCGGCCGTTCAACTCTTCGGGGGTGTAGCCGCTCAGACTGGCGAACTGCTGGTTGTATTCCCTGATCCTGCCTTCTTCATCCAGCAGCAGGATGGCGTAATTGGCGTTTTGCAGGATCGCCCGGTAGCGCTCCTGGATATGCACCCGCTCTATTTCATCCTGCTTGCGGCGGGTGATGTCGCGCAGCACAATAAGCGAACCGACGTTCTTCCGGTTATCCCCGATCAGTGGGGACATGCGCATATCGTATGTTCTCACCTCGTCGCCCTCACCGATGTTGATCTCCTCGGAATGATCGATCTCCCATCCAGATGTGAGCTCAAAGTTGAGTTGATCTTTCAGGAGATTAGAGAATCTTTCACCGATATGCTCGTCGAGGGCAAGCTGTGGAATGGCGCGTGCGCTGCTGTTGTAATCGATGATCTCGCCATTGGCGTTCAATGTGATGACCGCGTCGCTGACCTGGCTGAGCAAGGTGCTGGCCGCCAGCGGGATCACCTCCAGCATACGCCCGCCGAGCAGGCTGTAAGCCAGGAACGTCAGCGCCATCAACAGCGCAATCAGCGTCAGGTTGACGTCGATGTTGTGCAACCATGCGGGCAGGGATAACACCGCCGCGGCGGCGATAATCGCTGATGCCAGCAGTAAACCGCCGATCCGCGTGCGCGACCAGCGGGGAGCGCGCAGGTAAGCGTAGACGAGAACTGCCACCGAGATTAGCAGCAGAAGGATGGAATGACCGATCACGACCCAGTACCAGGGTCCATGCCCAGCCGACCCCTGCTGGACGCCCGTACCCGTCGTGATACCCAGGGATTGGAACCGGTTGAAGAATTCTCTTCCTGCGATGACCACAGTTGTGAGAAGCGGCACCACATAAAGGAGCCAGCTGTATTTGCGCAAGCGGATAAGCCTGCCTGTGAAAACCAGGGTGAGCATCAGAAATACCGGCGCGAGGAAGCTCGCCGGTATATACTGGATATCATAAAGCAGCTGCTTGATCGAAAGGGGCTTGATCAGTAATTCCACAAGGTAGATGAGACCCCAGAGGGTTCCGATCAACGATAGCACGAAAAGGTGATTGGCGCCGTTGATGCGGCGGTGGAACCACGCGAAACTGGCGATCACCAGCGTCAGCAAGATCGCCAGGATCGTGATCACGATATTGGTGTAAGAATAATCGTACAGACCAGCCACTGCCGGTTGTCCCAAACCTTTCTAGACTGAAACGATCCTGATCAACCCCGGTGGAAAACCGTAGTTCTTCACTAAGGTATATTATAAAATCCATTTGCACGCGCGAGGTCTTGTATTGGTAATTAAAAAGTAATTCTAAAGTGACACAAAAATCCCCCCCATTTTTGTTATTCCGGGTGTGCCACGCTGGCGGCACACCCGGTTTGTTGCGACATGTTAAAGTATTTTAATGCTTCAAGAGCGAGCGAACAGCTTCGAGCTGCCCGGCGCTGCCGAGTTTACCGTTTTTGTGCGCGATGAACCTGGCGTACTCATCCATGAACACTTTGCCTATCGGGCGCAGGTCGAAATTCTCGGGGTGCTCGAGGAAGTACTCGCGGTGAACACGCGTCCACACCAGGCGGCCGTCGGTATCGATGTTGATTTTGGTCACGCCGAGTTCTGCGGCGCGTTTGAACTGGTCCGCGTCGACGCCCCTGGCACCCTTGAGGCTGCCGCCGGCTTTATTGATACGTTCCACCTCTTCCTGGGGCACCGAACTGGAGCCGTGCATCACCAGCGGGAAGCCGGGCAGGCGGCGTTGGATCTCAGCCAGCACGTCGAAGTGCAGGCTTTGCGAACCGCTGAACTTGAACGCGCCATGGCTGGTGCCGATGGCAACCGCCAGAGAGTCGCAGCCGCTGCGCTCAACAAATTCGCGCGCTTGCGCAGGGTCGGTGAGCATGGCATTGGCTTCATCTACCTGCACGTGCTCCTCCACGCCGCCCAGCTTGCCCAGCTCGGCTTCCACCACGATGCCCCGGGCGTGAGCGGCTTCCACCACGCGGCGGGTGATCTCGATGTTCTTCTCGAAGGGTTCGGCTGAGGCATCGATCATCACGGACGAGTAGAACCCGCTGTTGATGCAGTCGTAGCAGGTCTCTTCGTCGCCGTGGTCGAGGTGCACCGCGAAGATCGCCTGCGGGAATACCTGGTCGGCGGAACGGATGAGACCTTCGAGCATCAGCTTGTTGGAGTAGGAACGCGCGCCTTTGCTGATCTGGATGATGAACGGCGCTTCGCTGTCGAGGTTGCCGCGGAACAGCCCCATGGTCTGTTCGAGGTTGTTGATGTTATAAGCGCCGATGGCGTATTTACCATACGCGGCTTTGAATAATTCCTTCGTGGTTACGATCATTTTATGCTCCTTAAGGGACTTCCGCGAGGGAAGAATTTACTGATGTAATTATAGCACCGGGCAGCGTGCAGGACGTTTCAAGTCAGCCGTCAGCCGTTCTTAAAAGCGAAACACCCATGCTTTTCGCATGAGCGTTCCGGCGCGATAAAAGGAGGCGAGGGCAACAATGAATCTTATGCGTGTACCTTAATTGGGGAGGACAAGTTTCCAAGCGGTCGCATAACCGAGGTTATGCTTGACCTGCAGCATGATGCCCAGCAAGCCCAGGCTTTCCAGCAGGCGCGCGTTTTTAATCGGTCCGACATCCACGGCGACCATACCCCCATCCGTGATGAGTTGAGAGAGAGTCTGTTTGGCGGTCTCGTCATCACCGGCAATGAACACATCCAGCGGAGTACC
>DDXM01000019.1 GCA_002347485.1 Anaerolineaceae bacterium UBA2260
TACGGGCGCTATTACGGCGCCGACCTGGGTATGCTGGTCGAGCTGCCCTACGACCCGATGGTCAACCGGGCGATGCACATTTCGGTACCGGTGTACGGTATGGTCCACGGCGAGAAGGAAAACGGGTACATTGCCATCGTCGAAAAGGGCGCTTCCTACGGGGAAATCCAGGCCCACCCGGCGGGGATCATTACCAACTTCAATTTCATCTATAACATGTTTATTTACAACCAGAGTTACTTCCAGGCCACCAATCGCTCCGGAGCCGGTGTAACCACCCTGCAGCAAAAAACCAACGCCTTCGACATCAAAATCCATTACCGTTTCCTGACCGGTGAGGACAGCGATTACGTCGGGATGGCGCGCAGCTATCAACAGTACCTGGTTGAGCGGGGGCAGCTAAAAAAAGTGGTCGACGAGGGCGATGATATCGGCATCAAGCTGGAATTCCTGGGCGGTGAGAAGGAGAAAGTCCTGTTCTGGTGGCGGCTGATTCCCATGACCACGGTGGAGCAAATGGCGGCCATCCTGGATGCATTGGAGATCGAGAACCCGGACGTGGTGTATTACGGCTGGCAGCCGTTGGGCGCATCGAGCATGCCGCCAAAATCTCTGAAGATCGACGGTGGCCTGGGCAGCCTGGAACAGCTGCGTGAGCTGGTGGAAAAGGTGCAATCTGAGGGCGGCAATTTCTCCCTTTATCTGAATCCGCAAGCCGCGCTCTACCAGGAGAGCGGATACTCGCCGCGCTACGACCTGGCCATGGCGATCACCAACGTCAATATGATTGGCTACAACCGCCACACGGTCAACTACTATCTGAATTATGAAGCGGTCAACCAGCGCTTATCCAACCTCAACGCGGACGTGACTTCCCAGTTGAACGCCGGATTGGCCCTGGACGGGATCGGATCGACGCTGTACAGCGATTTCAAGGCCGGTAACTTCCTCAACCGCGAGGAAGCTATCGCCCGCTACCGTTCGCTGATGGAGGCAAATCCGGGCAGGAAGGCTTTCTATATGCCGAACGATTACATGTTCGGTTCCATGGACGCATATTATGACATGCCCCTTTCGAACAACGGCTACATCTACACCAGCGAAGCCGTGCCTTTTCTCCAGATTGTCCTTTCGGGATATGTCCCGTATTACGGTCCAGCGATGAATTTCTCTTCGGATCCGCAAACCGACCTGTTGCGGCACGTGGATTACGGCGTTTACCCGTCTTTCTTCCTCACCCAAGAAGTGACCGGCAAGATTATCAACACGCTATCCAGCTGGCTGTATACCTCATCCTACCAGCAGTGGGGCAGTGAAATCAATCAAACCTACCAGTGGTTAAACGTGCTGCTGGGACCGTTGAAAGGCCAAAGCATCATTGCCCGTGAAATGCTGGCGGACGGCGTGGCGGCCGTTACCTATGAAAACGGCAAGCAAATCCTGGTCAATTACACCGATCAGCCCTTCAACGCGGGCGGAACGGTGGTGAATGCGAAGGATGCAGTCATCAGGGAGGTGGTACCGTGACCGAACGCAAGCCCTTCCGCTTCCGGGGAATTGGATTACGCACGCGCGAGAGTCTCTACGGCTACGGATTCGTCTTCCTGTGGATCATCGGGTTCGTTGTATTCACCATGGTTCCGCTGGTGCAGACATTCTTCTTCAGCCTGAACCAGGTTACGGTCACGGCCACCGGCATCGACCTGCGGCCGGTGCAATGGGACAACTATTCACGCGCCCTGGTCACCGACCCGACCTTTGTGGGACTGCTAATCGAATATGTCATCGAAACATTGGTTTCAGTTCCCATCGCGATCATCTTTTCGCTGATCATCGCCCTATTCCTGAACCTGAATTTCAAGTTCAAGGGCTTTTTCCGCACCATCTTCTTTCTGCCGGTGGTCATCACCAGCGGCCCGGTCATCCAGGAATTGACTGCCCAGGGTGCCACATCGGTTCCGGGCGTTGCCAACATGGGGGCCATCACGGAATTCCTGTCAACGCTTCCCAGCTACCTGAGCAATCCGGTGGAATACCTGCTAACGTCGTTCATCCTGATCCTGTGGTTCTCCGGCGTCCAAATTCTCATTTATCTTTCCAGTCTGCAAAAGATTGATAAGAGCGTGTACGAAGCCGCATCGATCGATGGAGCCTCGGCCTGGGAGTCGTTCTGGAAGATCACGCTGCCCTCGCTTTCGACCACAACGATCATCAACGCAGCGTACACAATCATCACCCTGTCGCATTTCTCTGAAAACAAGGTCATTAAGTACATCTACAGCCAGACCTATGCCGTGCAAGGCGGCATCGGGTATTCCAGCGCAATGTCGTTCCTGTATTTCTTCGTGCTGCTGTTGCTGCTGGCGGTCACGTTCCTGGTCCTATCCCCACGCAGAGAGCAGAGGCGCTGATGGAAAGCAACCCGATGGTGAAAAAACCTGATCTCACAACAATCAAAACTTTTCTACTCGGCGGCCGCTCCAGTTACGGCATGGTCTTTACTGTGTTGCTGTATATGCTGCTGCTGGCCATCGGCTTTGTATATCTCTACCCGCTGCTATTCATGTTTGTCACCAGCTTGAAAAGTCCGACAGATTTGTTGAATCCGATGGTGCAGTGGGTGCCCACAAGCGTATACCTGGGCAATTACGAAAAAGCCCTCCGCGTGCTGGACTATTCCACCACGCTGGTCTCTTCCATCCTGGTCAGCGTACTACCCTCGCTGATCACGGCAGCGGTCTGTTCGCTGGTGGGGTACGGGTTGGCGCGCTACCGTTTCACCGGCAAGAACATCCTCTTTGGACTAATCCTGGCAACCTTCATCATCCCAGCGCAGAACACGGTCATTCCCCAGATGCTGATGTACAAGGACTTGGGGCTGCTCGGCAACATTCTCGCGTTGATTTTGCCGGCCATGTTCGGCCAGGGCTACCGCAGCGCGATCTTCATTCTGATCTTCTATCAAACCTTCCTGTCCTTTCCCAAGGTGCTGGAGGAAGCAGCCCGCCTGGACGGCGCATCGGATTTGAGAATCTTCTTTCAAGTTGCCCTGCCCGCCGCGGCACCGGCCTTCATTATCTCGATCATCTTTTCCACCGTGTGGTACTGGAACGAGACCTACCTGACAGTCATCTTCCTGGAAGGCGGCATTCAAACGCTGCCGATGCAGCTTGCCAAATTTACGCAGGCTTACGAGAATCTGTATCCACCAGGCATGGTCAACATCTTCGACCGGCTGAACGAGGCGGTCAAGCTGGCCGGCACCTTCCTGAACATCCTGCCGCTGCTGGTGATGTACTTCCTCCTACAGAAATGGTTCGTCGAATCGGTGGATCGCTCAGGTATCACCGGTGAATAGGCGGCTTGCAGTTGTTCTCATTTTGTTGCTGCTCCTGACTGGATGCGCGGCTCCAGCCGTGGACACCCAGGTAAAAGTTGAAACGACACCCACCAGCCCGTCTGCCGCGACGGCGACGGCGACGCCAGCACCTGTGCCGGCTGAAACCGAAGTGCCCGCCAGCATCGACGAAGTCATCGAGTGGGAAATGAAAGGCTCGTTCGACTTCTTCTGGGAGCGCACCAACACGGATGAAAACAGCCCTGGCTACGGCTTGATCCGCGACCGTTACCCCGGCTCAGAAGGTATCGCCAGCATGGCCTCGGTCGGCTTCGGTCTGACCGCCTACCTGATCGGCATCGAAAAGGGCTACATCACCTACGAGCAGGGTCATGACCGTGTGACGCGTACGCTGGATACGCTGCTTACCATGGAGCGCGAGGAGGGCTTTTACTACCACTTCGTCGACATGCAAACCGGCAAGCGCGCCTGGAACAGCGAAATTTCCAGCATCGACACGGCGATTTTGCTGATGGGCGTGCTTTCGGCGGGCGAATACTTCGGCGGCGAGGTTGAAACCAAGGCCCAACAAATCTATGACACGGTCAACTGGCCGTGGTTCATCGACCCCGACCGGAACATGTTCTACATGGCCTATCGCCCGGAGAAGGGTTTTGAAGGCTACTGGGATTTTTATGCCGAGCAGTTGATGCTCTACGTGCTGGCAGCCGGCTCGGACACCCACCCGACCGACCAGATGCCCTACTATGTATTCACGCGGCACTATGCTAAATACGGCGACGGTCAGCCTTTTATCCATTCGTGGTTCGGCTCGCTGTTCACGTACCAGTTCAGCCACGCCTGGATTGACTTCCGTGGGCGCACTGACAAGAAGGACACGAACTGGTTTGACAACTCAGTGGAAGCCTCGCTTGCTCAAGTGAGTTTTGCGACCAACATGGACGAGAAATACTCCACGCTAGGGCCGAACGCCTGGGGTCTGACCGCCTGTGACGGGCCGGACGGTTACAACGGCCTGTACGGTGCTCCGCCGTCGGGGTTTGATAACCAGCAACATTTCATCGATGATACAATTCCGCCCGCTGGTGCGATCGGTTCGATTATCTTCGTCCCCGAGCCGGTGCAACGGGCCATGCTGTATTACTACTCGCTCGAGGATCTTAAAGGCCCGTACGGCTTCAAGGACGCCTTCAACCTGAGCAGGGATTGGTTTGCCAGCGACGTCATTGGCATCGACAAGGGCATCAGCCTGCTTATGTTGGCAAATTACCAGGAGGATATGGTATACAGGATCACGATGGAAAACAAGAACCTGCTGCAAGGGCTGGAACGTCTGCAGATCATCGAAAACTAGGAGTCACAATACGGAATGATCACGATCAAGGATGTTGCCAATCGAGCAAAAGTGAGCATCACCTCGGCATCCTACGCGTTGAACGGCATCGGCACCATCAGCGAGGCCACCCGCCAGCGCGTTTTGCAGGCTGCCGAAGAGCTGAATTATCACCCCAACGCGTTTGCGCGCAACCTCAAAAAGCGCAAGACGAATATCATTGGGGTTTTTATCACCCGTTTTAGCGGCTCCTTCTACGAAGACATCCTGGAGGGCATTCACGATGCCGTCTTGAAGACGGATTACGAATTGATCGTGTGCCCCGAGAGCCGGTCGAAGCGCAGTATCCTCGGGCAGCGCCAGGTCGACGGCGCAATCGTGTTCGATGTCAAGGTAAAAAACGAGACCATTATCAAGCTTGCCACCAAGGGCTATCCCATCGTCGTGCTGGACCGCCGCCTGGAGGCAGATTATGTTTTTCCACTGCTGCTTGACAACCAGTCCGGCGTAAAGGAGGCGTTTCACCACCTGTATGACCAGGGATTGCGAAAAATCTTTTACATTGCCGGCGCCAGCGATTCTCTTGACAACGCCGAGCGTATGAAAGCCTTTCTGGAAGAAAGCCAGCAGCACGGGCTGTCCGTTCCCGTTTTTGACGGCAATTTTAC
>DDXM01000046.1 GCA_002347485.1 Anaerolineaceae bacterium UBA2260
CTGGGGTTGGTGGTCAGCAGGAAGATAATACCCAGGGGCACGACCGACAGGTACTTGAACGCTAGCGTTACCTGGTATAGCAGTTGCTCCTGTGTCAGGTAGAAATTGCCCCAAAGTTTGAGCATGGGATGGCGCGTGCCATAAAGCGTGACGCCGTGTTCGGGCGCGAATAGGAAGGTGAAGACGGCATTGATAAGGATGAAGACCAGCACATAGATCAGCATCACCTTTATCTGGCTGAACTTGATGCGCGAGATGCGCAAAATGATGACAGAAAAAACGAGCATGCCGAGGATGACGCGGATGTCGTAAGTGTACATGGTGGCGAAGGTGAGAAGCAGGAAGCAGACGAACTTGATCAACCCCGAAAGGTTGTGGATGAATGTGTTCTCGTAATTGTATGAAAAGAGTTTCGTTTTCATAGCACGGAAACCCTTTCATAATCGATGAAGTGCTGCACGAACTGCGTGCCATCCGGTATGCCCGCCAGGTGCGCCAGGTGGTAGAGCGAGGTCTCTTTCAGGTTGGCGGCTTCGATCGTGACCGGGTCTGTGAGCACCACCGAGGCCTGCGTGTCGGCGATCAGGCATCCTTCTGACAGCACGATGGCCCGCGAGGTGTGCTCCAGCATCAGATGCATGTCGTGCGTGATGAGGATGACACTAATTCCCATCTGATTGATCTCGCGCAGAAACTCCATGATCTCGCTGTAATGGCGGTAATCCTGCCCGGCGGTGGGCTCATCGAGGATGAGCACCTGTGGATCGAGCACGAGGATCGAGGCGATGGTGACGCGCTTTTTCTGCCCGTAACTCAAGGCGGAGATGGGCCACTCTATGAACGGCGACAATCCGCACACGCGCAGTACCTTTTCCACGCGCGCCTGAATCTCCTCCTCTCTCACCCCGCGCAGCCTGAGCCCCAGCGCGATCTCGTCGAAAATGAGGTTCTTAGAGATCATCTGGTTGGGGTTCTGCATCACGAAACCGATGAACTCAGCGCGCTCCTTGATCGACCTGCCGCGCAGGTTTTCGCCTTTATAGAGTATAGCGCCCTGATCCTCCTTCTCAAAACCGCACATCAACTTGGCGAGGGTCGATTTGCCTGCACCGTTCTTGCCGACGATGGAGACCATTTCGCCTTCGCGGATCTCGAAGTTGATGTCCATCAGTGTGGGATGCACGCCATCATAGGAAAAGGACAAGTGATCGACAGTCAGCAGCGCAGGAGCGGGCGGGGCTGGTGGCAGGGTTTCCACCGAGCGGTTCCAGCGCTGCAGGGCTTCGTTGACCCCGCTTGTGTCCAGGCTCCAGATATGGCCGGGTTTCATCCCGGGCGTCACGCTCACCCCGGCGTACTTGAGCGCGGTGACGTAGAGGGGTTCGCGGATGCCATTGGATTTCAATACATCAGAGCTCACCAGCTCGTCCGCGTTCATGTCCGCGATGATGCGCCCGTCGTTGATCATGATCACGCGGTCGACCTCGCGGTGCAGCACATCCTCGAGGCGGTGCTCGATGATGATAATAGTCTTGCCCAGGTTCTTGTGAATGTCATCGATGATCTCGATGGCGGTCTTGCCAGTGGCGGGATCAAGGTTGGCGAGCGGTTCGTCGAAAAGCAGGATGTCCACATCGTCAATTAGCACCCCCGCCAGCGAGGTGCGCTGCTTCTGCCCGCCGGAAAGCTCATAGGGCGACAGACCCTTCACGTGCGCGATATCCACCATTTCAGCCACCCGGTCGACCCGCGCGTGCATTTCAGCGTGGGGCACGCAGTCGTTCTCCATGGCAAAGGCGATATCCTCCCCCACGGTGAGCCCCACGAACTGTCCGTCCGAGTCCTGCAGCACAGTGCCGATGATCTTGGAGAGGTGGAAGATATCCAGCTCGCGAGTTTCAACCCCGTTGATCTTCAGGCTGCCTTCGATGTTGCCTTTGTAATAGAAGGGGATCAGTCCGTTGAGGCAATGCCCCAGCGTGCTCTTACCGCTGCCGCTCGGACCAACAATGAGAATCTTCTCGCCAGGGTAGATCTTCAGATTGATGTCGTAAAGGGTCGGTTCAGCCTGCGAGTAGTACTGAAAGGTGAAATGATCGAAATCAATAATGGGGGTTTGCTGTTTTTCCACGACTCTGCATCAGGCGTACGCGTGAGTTGCTGCGCGGCGCGTTTCTCCTTGAACATGGGCTGGTTGAACCGCCGAATGACCGCGTAATTATACATTAATCAACAACAGGATGGCGGTGACTTAGCCGCCATCCATATTGTTATTGTTGTCAGAAACAGCTTTTCAGCTTTTCTTGCTGAGGCTGCCCTTGCGGGTGCGGGTGGCGGCATAAGCCAGTAGCAGCAGGGTGCCGACCACACCAGCCACAACGGCGTTGGATGCGAAAGCCATCAATCCCTGCGTGAAGACTTTGTTGGCGGGTTCAGCGTAGATGACGATATCCAGCACAGGGGCGAGGAAGAGCCAGGCGATGGCATTGCCGATGACCTGGATGACATTGTAGGTCAGGATGTCCTTCCAGCCGAAGATACCCTCTTCAACACGGGTGCGCAGGAAGGCGAAACCGTAGATGAAGCCGGCGACGCCGCTGGAGATCACCCAGCTCCACCAGGGGCTGCCGTACTGAACTGCGTCGCTGATGGCATGGCCGATGAAGGCCATCAAGCCGGCTGCGATCGGTCCAAACAGCACTCCGAAGAAACCGGCCAAACCATAAGCGGTCTGGATGTAGGTGCCGGGGACGGGTGAAGGGATTTTGATGAACATGAACAGCAGCGCGAAAAGCGCAGCGCCGAGACCGGCGGCAACAATGGTGCGGGTGGTTACTTTAAAAATGCCTTTCATGATTCTCCTCCAGATGAAAATTTCTTTTTCGGATCGTCCATAAATGACAATACGAAAAAAGCGACGCTTTGTCAAACACCAAATGCTAAAACCCCAGCCTGCCGTACAGGTTGCGCCCGGCGGCGGGTTCATTCGGATTCGTTGAACAGCACCTGCACGGGGTCGCCCACCTGGGCGCCGAGCAGCCCAGCGGCGCTGCCGTTCACCACCGCCACCTCCAGGTAATCTTCGCTGTCGATCAGCGCGATGAGCTCGCCGGGCGGATGATGCCCATAGGAGGGGGAAAGCCCGCGGATGACGCTGTCCTTCACGTTGATGAGCAGGTTCCTGCCAGCCACCTCCGACCACGGCAGGTCGGTGGCGCAATTACCGAAGACATCGATGCCCACGATACGCGCGGTGAAGCCGAAGGCGGTCTTTTCGGGGGTGGAGAGCGGGAGCATTACGGGGTCGGTAAAGGGAGTTCCGAGCGCGTCGAGGGGTACACCGGCAGCAAGGTGCGCGCCAGCCGGGGCGAANNAAGGTGCGGCTGATGGTCTGCAGCCAGTAGGCGGGGTTGTCGAGCGCCACGCAGCGGATCTCCCCGCCGGCAGCGCGGGCAGCGGTGATCAACGGGGTGAACAGGCCGTTATCCGGACCCACGTAGAACTGGCTGCCCAGTTGCGCCGCCATCGGACGGCGGCTGGTGCCCACGCCGGGGTCGACCACCGCGATGTGCACAGTGCCCGCCGGGAAGTACGGCGCAGCGCGCATCAGCGCCAGCGCCCCCGCGCGGACGTTCTGCGGCGGGATCTCGTGGGTGATGTCGGCGATCTGCGCGCCGGGGCAGATGCCCCAGATCACGCCCTTCATCGTCCCGACGAAACCATCCTTGTTCCCAAAATCTGTCAGTAGGGTGATCACTGGCATACGCAATCCTCGAGGTGAAGTTGTATAGATGAGTAACTATAGCACGCCCATATGGGCAAGTCAAGAAATGTATTGATTTTGAAATGTATTGATTTGACAAATTCGTTTAGGAAAATTCTTAAGGGCACGATGGATTGTATCCCCTACAATTGTTTACCCATAGTAGGGGCGTATTGCTCGACCCTACGATTTGACAATTAACAAAAATGGGCGCAGCACGCTGCGCCCCGACAGGATCGTAAATGTTCACTCGGTGGATTCGCCGCCCAGGTAGGCGTTAATGACCTGCGGGTTGTGCAGTAGATCATCCGAGCTGCCCTCAAGC
>DDXM01000034.1 GCA_002347485.1 Anaerolineaceae bacterium UBA2260
TAAGTGGGAAACTCGCCACAAGATTAGATCCCTGTGTTCCCGTAAGGGAGTAAGATCACAGGTAGACTACCTGTTTGATAGGCAGAGTGTGTAAGCGCAGTAATGCGTTGAGCTAATCTGTACTAATGATCGAGGGCTTCTTACATGGTGCGGGGAACTCGGCACTCTTTGTAGGACTACATACTATTCGTAAGGTTGGTACCTTAACTTCGTGAATTAAGTCTCTTGGTGACTGGAGCGACAGTGGTACACCCGGTAACATCCCGAACCCGGTCGTTAAGGCTGTCAGCGCCGATGGTACTTGGGGGGCGACCCCCTGGGAGAGTAGGTCGTTGCCAAGAGACTTTTTTCTATTAACCGAAGTATTACAAAATTTTTTTTACCGGTCAGCTTGACCGGTTTTTGTTTATATACGTGAAGTTCTTTTGCTGGTCGGTAACCGCAGACGCTGTATTTTTTTTGCCCATTGAACCCTCACGACCGAAGGTGCTCTCGGACCGATACAGGCGTCTCAGTGAACGACAACCCGCAGGTGAAACTGCTGCTCGGGGTGAAGCCCAGAGACCGCGCAGCTTTCCAGACGGAGGTGAAGACCCTGGTTTCGCGCCTGAATGTTTCACTGATGCAGCCGGGGTTTCCGCGGAATTAATCTTTGACCCTGCTAACCCAGCCCGCGTTCAGATCACCAACCTGGATCTCAAACCGGTAGCGATCAACGAGGCTAAGAGCCGACTGCGCGAACTGGATCGGCTTTACGAGGAACGTTTAATCAAGAGCGAGGAGTATCACGCCAGGCGCCATGAGATCATCAAGGGGTTGTGAAGGCAATGACTGCGTTAATCATTTGGTAAACAGGCACTTAATCAGTGGGGAGCGACGTCTCATCACTTACATCCAATCATTGTATAAAAATAAAATTAAACCACGGCTGCCCAAATCCTGGACAGCCGTGGTTTTTATCACACAGGACCAATCACTAATTACTAATCACCAATTTCTAATTACTACTTTACAACGTTCGCCGCTCGCGGTCGTAGTTCTGACCGAGGAAGGCCGGCACGCGCGACTTGCCGAACGTGAAGATCATCACGATGATGGTCGCGACGTACGGCAGCATGGTGAGCACCTGGTAGGGGATCACCGAGCTGACCACCTGGAAGCGGAACGAAAGCACTTCAACCGCGGCAAAGAAGAGCGAACCGAAGAAGATCGGCAGCGGGCTCCACGCGCCGAAGAAGGTGAGCGCGATGGAGATCCAACCGCGGCCCTTGGTCATCAGGTCGGTAAAGGTGCCGGTGTAAACCATGGGCAGGTAAGCGCCGGCGAGTCCCATCAGCATGCCGCCGAGGATGGCGGTGATGTAGCGATTGGAAACCACGCTGATGCCCAGCGCGTCAGCCGCTTTGGGGTTTTCGCCCACCGAACGCAACCGCAGCCCCATGTTCGTCCGGTAAAGCGCATACCACAGACCCACTGATAAAAGGATCGAGAAGTACACCAGGATGTTCTGGTTAAAGAGAACTGGTCCAATGATCGGGATCTCGCTCAGCAGCGGGATGGGCAGGTCGGGCAGCGTGGGCACAAGCGGCGGGGTGAGGGTCACACCGATCACCAGCTTGGGCAGCAGCGAGGAAAGCCCGGTGCCGATGAAGAACAACGCCAGGCCGATCACGAACTGGTCCATCTTGAGCGTGGTGGTAAAGTATGCCAGGAGCAGCCCGAAAAAGCCGCCCGCTAGCATGGCTACCAGCGCCCCAATGAGGTTGCTTCCGGTCACGTAGCTTACCAAAAAGCCCACAGCGGCACCCACCAGCATGATGCCTTCCTGTGCGACATTAAAGACGCCGGTACGCCCGCTCAGCATGGTGCCCTGGCTAGCCAGCACGAACGGTACCATGGATAAAAAGGTCAATTTCAAGAAGTCGGTTATGGTGCTTTCTAAACCGCTCATTTCTGCCTCCTCTTGATGATGTCGGAGAGAAGTATGAAGATCAGGATCAAGGCTTCGGCAATCAGCACGATCTGCACCGGCACCATGATGGTGCGCTGCATCGCGCTTCCGCCAACCTCAAGGATAGCGATGAAGAACGCCACGAAAGGCACCGCCGAGTTCTTGCCGCGCGCCATCAGGCCGATGATCATACCGAGGGTCGCGAAGTTGGAATGCAGCCCTTCGATCAGGCGGTGGTGAACCCCTGCCACCTCAATGGCGCCGGCCAGACCGGCCGCGGCAGCCCCGATGACCATGGAGAAGAGGAACATCTTGCGGATGTCGATGCCGTGCACCTTGGAGGCGCGTGGGTTCGCGCCGGTGACCACCAACTCATACCCCGCGGTGGTTTTGCTGGTAAAGTAGTACACCGCCGCCGCTACGATGATGGCGAGGATGATACCCGAGTGCAGAGGCGGGTTGCTCACCAGCATGGGCAGAAAGCCGCCTTGGCCGATCTGGATGGTGGTGGGATGCCCCGCAGCAGGATCGCGCCAGGGACCGGTCGCTACGTAGTCGACCAGGGCGAAGGAAATAAAGTTCAACAGCACGGTGGAAAGGATCTCGTTGATATTGAACTGATAAAGCAGCCACGCGGAGATCAATCCCCAGAAAGCGCCCGCGAGCGTGCCCGCTACGATCACCAGCGGCAGAAGCACAGGCATGGGGAGGTCTTTGCCGATGATACCCATGGCGGCAGCGCCGATGGCGCCGACCAGCAGTTGACCTTCAGCGCCGATATTGAACTTACCGGAAGATAGTGGAACCGTGAACGCGAGCGCGGTCAAGGTCAGGGGGATCCATTTGAGCAGTGTCTGGATGAACCCGTTGGGCGTGCGGAAAGAAGTGAACAGGATCGTTTCGTATGCCTTTAGCGGGTTGAATTTTAATGCCCACAACAGGATTCCAACGATAAGGAACGCCGCGAGCACGGAGACCAGGTAAGGAAAGCTCTTTTTTAATTGTGTCATTGTCTTGTCTCTCCTCGATTATTTGCTTTCCAGCTCGTAACCGCTCATCAGGCGGCCGATCTCGTATTTCTCGAATTTCTCCTTGGGGAGGATGCCAACAACCTTGCCGCGGTACATCACTGCGATGCGGTCGCAGATGAGCAGGAGTTCATCCAGGTCTTCCGATAGCAACAGCGCGCTCGCGCCTATGGCGGCGTGCTGGAGCAGTTTCTGGTAAACAAAGTCCATGGATGGGATGTCCAGTCCGCGGGTGGGGTTGTGGGCAACCATCAACGTGGAGGGCTGTGAGAACGCCCGCGCGATCATCACGCGCTGGATGTTCCCGCCTGAAAGGTTTCCGCCAATCTCGCCGGGCCCGGTGGTTTTGATGTTGTACTCGGTAATCATCTTCCTTGAACTCTCGTTCACGTTCTTCCAGTTGATGATGCCTTTGCGGCTGTACGGTTCAAGGTTGTGGTATCCAAGGATGAGGTTGTGCGCCACGCTGGCTTTATTCAGGAATCCGTCAGCCAGCCGGTCTTCAGGGATGTACACAAAGCCCTGGGCGATGCGTTCCTTGGTCG
Source organism: Anaerolineaceae bacterium UBA2260 (assembly GCA_002347485.1). GTDB lineage: Bacteria > Chloroflexota > Anaerolineae > Anaerolineales > Anaerolineaceae > UBA6107. Next base: position 3,525 of record DDXM01000034.1, read on the forward strand.
ATAAACTGGTGATGTCTCTTTCATTGAAAATTAGTTTGCCTGCGCTTACCGGTTGGATTCCCATCACCACTTCCGCCAGTTCGCGCTGCCCGTTGCCGGCCACCCCTGCCACGCCCAGGATTTCCCCGGCGTTGATGGTAAGGGAGATATCGGTCAGCTCCTGGATCTTTTGCTGATTGACCTTTGACACACCTTCAAGCCTGAGGGTTTCCTTTTTGGTGATGGCGCTGCCCGATTTATCACGGTCGGTGAACATGATGCTCTTGTCAAGATCCATGTTGTCGCCGACCATGGCGCGCACCAGCATTTCATCACTGGCGTCTTTACGGGTGAGGCTGATCACATTCTTGCCTTCGCGCAGCACGGTGATGCGGTCGCAGATACTGAGCACTTCACGCAATTTGTGCGTGATAAAAACAATGCTCAACCCTTCCTTGACCATGATCTTCAAGGTTTCGAATAATGAGTCGACTTCCTGCGGGATCAAGTTGGTTGTGGGTTCGTCGAGAATGAGGATGTGTACCCCACGGTACAGGGCTTTCAGGATCTCAACTTTCTGGCGCGTACCCATGGGCAGGGTCTCCACGCGGTCAGAAAGGTTTATATCAAGTCCAAAACGTTCACAAAGCTGCTTGATCTTGGCTGCTTCAGCAGTGTAATTTGAGGTTAACGGTTGCGAGACCTTTGAACCTAAGATAATGTTTTCCAGTACCGTGTAGTTATTGATTTGCAGAAAATGCTGGTGCACCATGCCGATCCCGTGATTGAGGGCATCCCTTGGAGAAAGGATCGTCACGGCCTGGTCTTTGAGCACGATGCTGCCGGAATCCGCTTTGTAAAGGCCGTAAAGAATGTTCATCAGCGTTGTTTTACCAGCGCCGTTTCCCCCCAATAAACCAAGGATTTCTTTTGGTTTCAGTTCAAAATTGACTTCGTCTAAGGCAACCACCTTATCGAAGGATTTGCAGACCTGATGCATGGTTAGAATATTGTCTTGTTCCATTGGTCCATCCTGTCATTGACAATTTTGAAAAATCCGGGGGGAGCTCAGGAATACAATTTCTGCCCCACCCCGGAAGTCTCATTAATCAATCTTAAATCTTCGTGCCTTACTTGGCGGAGGTCACCTCAGAGGAATCCTTGACGACAACAATCTCGCCGGAGATAACCTTCTGAGTGATCTCTTCCACCTGGGCTGCTACTTCGGCTGATACGTTCTGTAATGGTAGCTGCAGCTTGACGCCGGTGTCGAAGCCTAACGGATAATAACCACCGGTCTCGCCACCTTGGATCTTGGTGATGATCTGCACCAGCGGATCGGAGAAGTCATACAGCAGGGCGGTGATGTAATTGTCTGGGCCAAAGCTGGTCTTGTCAGAGTACTTGGCGGTGATGAGGATCTTCTTGTCGGTAGTGGACTTGGCGGCTTCGAACACGCCCACCATGCCCAGGTTCACGGAACCCATGATCACGTCAACGCCATCAGCGATGAGGGCGTCAGCCAGCTGGCGGGTCTTGGCGGGGTCGTTAAAGTCCGCGGTCCACACCGGAATAAGCTCCACATCCACGCCCAGGTCTGCGATGGCCTGCTGGATCGCGTGCACTTCCTGGTAGGAGAAGGGCAACGCCTGTCCACCCAGGTAGGCGATCTTGCCGGTCTGGGTCGCCAAAGCGGCGGCAGCGCCGATACCGTAGAAACCGATATTAAAGTTGCGGTCGATAAACCATAGGTTAGCGGGCGCGTCGGTTACCGGTGCGTCGCCTTCAGCGATGAAAACGACATCCGGGAAGGCCTTGGCGAGCTCAACGGTCTGGGTGATGAACTGACCGCCGTGGGTCCAGATGATGTTGTAGCCGGCGTCGATGTATTCGCGCATCACGCGATCCACATCGGGTACCGCAACGCTCTCGGAGTACACGGCTTCTATGCCCAATGCTTTCTGGGCTTCGGTCATACCGACATACGCCAGGGTGTTGTAGTCATTATCAGTAATGACACCCGGGAAGATGGCGGCAAGCTTGTAAACCTTGGCAGTTTCAGCGGTTGGCTCGGCGGCAGGTGTGGCACAGGCAGCCAGCAGCATGGACAGCACAAGGATTACCGAGGTGATCAACAGCACTTTCTTTTTCATTTCTCTCTCCTTTGTAAAATTAGATACAGAGGAATTGTCCTCCAAATCTTGCAGCATGATTGTAAACGGATAAATCAGATTTTCAAATATTAATTGTGTAAAATTTTTGATGACATTCTGTCCAATTTTTCGAGTATTGCGTGCAATATCGGTAGATCAGGTCAAAATCACCCCAGCACTCCGATAATAAACCTTTGGATTGACACATTTGGATTGACACCATTGGATGACACCTTTGGATTGACACCTGGATGGCAAACCAGTTATAATAGGGTTTGCAGCAGTTCCGCGCAACAACCGGGAACACTACCAGTGCAGAGAGGTGATACGCCAAAAGTATTGGTCCGCCCAAATTAGAATTACCAGGGTAAAGTGTCGGTTGCGCGGTTGACTGCAGCCGATTTTATTTTCCCTGGCGAAGGGAGGTGAGACACAATGGCTTCAGTAGTATTAAGACCGAACGAATCGCAGGATTCACTGCTCAAGCGCTTTCGCAAGAAGGTAGTGAAGAGCGGCGTATTGAGCACCATCCGCCGCAAGCGCTGGTTTGTTTCGAAGAGTGAACTTCGCCGTGTGGAGAAGAAGAAGGCCATTCGCCGCATTAAACGCCGCCAGTATACCAGGACGGGCGAATAATCCGGCAAATGGCGCTACAGCCCAAGCGGCTGGATTGGAGGCAAAATGGCCAAAGAAGAAGATAAGATACAAGTGGAAGGCGAGATCATCGAAGCCCTCCCTGGAACCATGTTCCGCGTGAGGCTCGAGAATGGCCATGAAGTGCTCGCTTATCTTTCCGGACGGATGAGGCGGTATTACATCCGCATTCTTCTGGGTGACCACGTGAAGGTGGAAATGAGCCCGTACGATCTGACACGCGGGCGTATCGTTTATCGCCAAAAGAAGAACGAACCGATGATGGACGAGCCGACAAGATAACAGAAATCAATCCCGATCTTATAAAAAGATTGGGATTTTTAATTCCTCCTCGTGACACAAAAAAGCCAGGCAACCCTTTGCCTGGCTTTTACTGTCAGGTCACTTCGATGAGATTTTGATGATGACCTGAGTACAACCGGTTGATACTTACGCCAGTTCGACCGATTCTCCAGCGAGAATCCGCGAGACGCGCCTGCAAAACGTGATCGTCCTTCCATGCGCGTATCCAGTGAACAGGTTCGGGTACGTGTGGGCAAAGTAGCCGCCTGATGAGTCGCCGACCACATGGAGCCCTTCAAAGGGGACATTTTCAGAATCCACTGGTCGCATTTGAGTATCTATCCGAATGCCATCAAGGGTGGATAGAGAAAAACCGCAGGTGCGGACGCCATAATACGGCGGTGCTTTCAGCGGCAACAGACGGTAGGCATCCTTGTAGAAATCTTCATCTTCACCTTTGTCAGCGAGTTCGTTGTAGCGTTTGACCGTAGCGGCTAAAGTATCTCCAGGGATGTTGAGTTTAGCCCCCAATTCTTCCCAGGTGTCTGCTGTTTGGACGTGACCACTTTCCATCCAGGCTTTTAGGTTATCCTCTGCCCTCGTCTTAATTACTGCCATATCCGTTCCAGTCCCGTCATTGGGGCTGCCATTCGGGAATGGATAGATTCGCGAACACCCCATTGTCTCAAACTGGAGGATCTGGTCGTAGTAATTGGAATCAAAGAGGCAAACATAACATTTACCGGGTTGTTTTGCTGCGGCGTGTAAAGGAAACTCGTAGGGACCGGATTCATTGATAAAGCGTTCACCCAGCAAGTTAACCTTTAACCATGGTTGTGATCCCCAATGGAAGTAGATGGGCATTGTAACGGTTGCCGGCGTTTCATTTGGTAGAAGCCCCATCCGGTCAAAGATCATGGTTTTATGCACTTCGTCCATCTCAGCCCCCATCCAAAGGCAGGCTTTGATACCATCTCCAACAGGGGGTATGTCAGAGTCACCCAGTACCATTGGTCCCATGATCATTGTGTCGTATGGCACAAGCGCTTTCAACATATCACGATTTCCCTGGTAGCCACCTGCGGCGAGGACGACGCCTTTCTTTCCTACGAAGCGCAAGTATTTGCCTTCCTTGTCCTTGGCGATGGCAGCGGTAACCTTCTTTCCTTCGTGCTCGAATTTTACAAAAGGTGTCTCGAAGTAGTATTTACCGCCAAGCTCTTCGATATAACCCTGCATGATGCTCGCACCGCTTACTCCCTGATCAAAGTCACCACTGTGCCCAGTAGGGAATTTCGGGTATGTAGCTGGTGAAAAATCAGGTTCGTAGCCTCCCTCATAATAGAAGCGAGCTCCACGCGATTCGAGTAATTCACCGATCCAGTTAATTGCCGCACCACTTTCCTTCAACCAAATCTTGGGTAGCCGCTGGTCCAACCTCCCTGCAGAATACAACTGGTGATAATGGAGAATGGCGTCCTTTGGGAGAACAGCATTCTCCGCCAATTGCCATTTGGAATCAACAGCTCCCCAGTCATTGCGCAACGTGCTGACCACAGCCCTCTTTTCAAGCAGGATCACCTTCAAACCCTTCTCGAGGCAGGAGGCTGCGATGTATGCACCGGCAGTTCCAGCACCAATGACAATTACATCACTCTCAATAGTTTCTGCAATATCATCGATCACAGGTTCTGTACCAAGCCAGTCTTTGGCTTCGATCTCCCCCGTTGATTCATCAGGAGTAAGAGTGGTGACCACTTTTGGTGCACACCCTCCTAGTAGGCTTGCCCCCGTAACGACCGCAGACAACTTTATGAAATCTCGGCGTGAAACGTTACTAATAGTTGCTTTTCTCATGGGAAACCCCTCCTTAAATTGATTGCGCTGGTCTCTAACACCTATCAGGTTGCCAGGCCGGCTTTTCATTAATGCTCCACCCATCGACAGTAATACAATACACTCTACAGTAACTGTAGAGTCAAGCGATGAAGACGAAAAAGACGAAAAACCAATCGATTAAGCTAAATGAAATGTTGGAATGTTACATTTGTCATGACCGGTTCACTGGCACCCACAGGTGATCATAACGCAGGAGATGACCCCCGGTGATGCGGCTGTAAAAGAAGCGGCTGAGGGCAGGGCCAGTGACTTTGAGGCCCATTTTTTTGATGAAATCACGAAAATCTCGCAGCTGCTCTGCTGGGATGGTCAGTGAATTCGTTGGCGAGATGATGGTGCGTACCGCCTCGCAAGCCGGTAAGTATTGGGTTTGTGCCTGTGGGCTGAACCCGAGCATTTCGACATACTTTTCATTGATTGCGGTTCCCCACCTGGTCTCCAGGTTCCCTTCGCCCTTCAACAAATCAGCTTGTGGAAGGAGCAGGCAGGAATTGGTAAACGGACCCCGTTCGATCCACTCATACATTTGAGTGAAGGGGATCAGGTCTTCTTCATGGTCGCCGGGTTGCCAGAGCTTTAACCAGTATAGCGCCGGCATTTGAGTGATGTGGCAGCAGGATTCCTCTTCGACCATGTGATCGATGTCTTTTATCTGCTCATTCAGGTGTTCCAGCAGGGCTTGTTTTTCTACCAGGTGGCGCCTGGTACACTCGGCCTGTTTCAGGATGTGTGATCTCAGTTCCTGCGCGTCGGCATGGTGCAGCATATCCACGCTTTGTTCGAGCGAGAAACCGCACTCGCGGAACTTGCGGCAAATGAGCAGCCTTTGCAGGTCCTCCAGCGAGAATTCGCGATACTTCTCATTCTTTCCCCTGACAGGATTGATGACCCCGGCTTCTTCGAAGAAGCGGATCCCGCTGGTGGAAAAGCCCGTCAACCTGGAAATTTCACCGATCTTAAATTTCATCTTATACCTGAAATATTTCCTTACTTTACAGTAACTGTTGAGTTTCGTCAACCTGTCTGAACAGGTTTTACATTCACTTCGTTTCAATTAAAAAAAGACCGGTATTCGTGAGAATACCGGTTGGGTTAGATTAACCTGTTTATTCTTTTGGCTCTTCAGGTTTGGTGTAGGCCATGGCAGCCATTTGCTTGTAGAGTTCCCACTTGCGTTGGGCCAGCTCGGCAGCTTCATTCATTAACATCTCGGCGCGCGCTTCATCGCTCTGCACCAGCATGCGGTAGCGGGTCTCGTTGTAGGCGTAATCCTTCACCGCCACGGTGGGCTCGCGGCTGTCCAATTGCAACGGGTTCTTGCCTTCATCCACCAGGTTGGGATTGTAGCGGTACAGCGGCCATAAACCGGTCTGCGAGAGCAGTTTCTGCTGTTCCAGGCCTTTCTTCATGTCGATACCGTGGGCGATGCAGTGGCTGTAGGCGATAATGAGAGACGGACCTTCGTACGCGTCTGCTTCAATGAACGCTTTCAGTGTCTGAGTGTCATTGGCACCCAGCGCCACGTTTGCCACATACACGTAGCCATAGGACATGGCCATCAGGCCCAGATCCTTCTTACCCAGCGCCTTGCCCCGCGCAGAGAACTTGGCGACCGCTGCGAGCGGGGTGGCTTTGGAGGATTGACCGCCTGTGTTGGAATACACCTCGGTGTCCAGCACCAGCACGTTGACATTACGGCCGGAGGAGAGCACATGGTCTAACCCGCCGTAGCCGATGTCGTACGCCCAGCCGTCACCACCAATGATCCAAACACTCTTTTTCACCAGCGCATCTGCCACGCCGAGCAACATTTTGGCGCTGGCGTGCTTGCTGGATTGCAATTTTTGCTTGAGGGCTTCCACACGCTTGCGCTGCTCGCGCACACCGGGTTCGAGGGTCTGATCGGCGTTGAGGATCTCGCTGACCAGGGTGTCCCCGAGTTCTGCAGCCATGGTGGGCAGAAGCTCGCGCGCAAACTCATTTTGCTTATCCAGGGTCAGGCGCATGCCAAGACCGAACTCGGCGTTATCTTCGAACAACGAGTTGGACCAGGCTGGGCCGCGCCCCTGGTTGTTGACCGCCCAGGGGGTGGTGGGCAGGTTGCCGCCGTAGATAGACGAACAGCCGGTGGCATTGGCGACGATAGTACGGTCACCGAATAGCTGGGTCACAAGTTTAATGTAGGGTGTTTCGCCGCAGCCGGCGCAGGCACCGGAGAACTCGAAGAGCGGGGTAATGAGTTGAGAGTTCTTGACCGTGTTGGGGGTGAATAACTCCACATCCGGCGCCGGGATGGAAAGGAAGTGATCCCAGTTCTTGGATTCTTCTTCACGCAAGGGTAGCTGCGGTGACATGTTGATGGCTTTGCGCAGCGGGTTGGTCTTATCGCGCGCTGGGCAGGCTTCAACGCAGAGGCTGCAGCCGGTGCAGTCTTCCGGCGAAACCTGGATGGTGAACTTGAAACCGGGAAACTCCTTGAACTTCGCGTCGGTGGATTTGAAGGTGGCGGGCGCGTTCTCCAGGTAGGCTGGATCGTAGACCTTTTCACGTATCACCGCGTGCGGGCACACGAAGGCGCACTTGGCGCATTGGATACAAATATCCGGTTCCCATACCGGGATCTCGATGGTGATGTTGCGTTTCTCCCAGCGCGTAGTGGCGGAGGGGTAGGTACCGTCCACAGGGAAAGCGCTCACCGGCAATTCATCGCCCTTGAAGGCGATAATGGGGCCAAGCACATCCACCACGAACTGCGGCGCCTCGGTTGGCACCGGCGGGCGGCGGGTGTATTTGCTGGTGGCCTTTGCAGGCACTTTGACCTCGAACAGGTTGGCCAGCGTTTGATCGACAGCGTCGTAATTCTGCTTGACCACCGCTTCGCCGCGCTTACCGTAGGTCTTCTTGATGGCTTTCTTGATCTCGTCGATGGCTTGCGCGCGCGGGAGGACGCCGCTGATGGCGAAGAAAGCGGTCTGCATGATGGTGTTCACGCGCCCGCCCATGCCTGTCTTGGCGGCTACATCATTGGCGTTGATCATGTAGAACTTGAGCTTCTTTTCGATGATCTCCTGTTGAACCTCGATTGGCAGACGATCCCAGACCTCGTCCTGGTCGTACACGCTGTTGAGCAGGAAGATCCCGCCCGGCGCGGCATACTTGAGCATATCCAGCCACTCCAGGAAGGAGAACTGGTGGCAGGCGACGAACTGCGCGTCATCTTGCTCGATAAGGTAAGGCGCGCGGATCTGGTTGGGACCAAAGCGCAGGTGGGAGATGGTGACCGAGCCGGATTTCTTCGAGTCGTAATAGAAGAATCCCTGCGCGTCATTTGCGGTTTCCTCGCCGATGATCTTGATTGAGTTCTTGTTGGCGCCCACGGTGCCATCGGAGCCCAGGCCGAAGAACACGCAGCGAATGGTCTTGGGATCGGCGATGGAGAATTTCTTGTCGTACGCCAGGCTGGTATGGGTCACATCATCAGTGATGCCGACGGTGAAATGAGTCTTCGCCTCGTCCTTGAGCATCTCATCAAAGATTCCCTTGACCATGGCGGGGGTGAATTCCTTGGAGGAAAGCCCGTAACGGCCGCCGATGACGCGCGGCATCGCCTTGAACGGGGCGGTTCCAGCGGCCAGCGCTTCCTTGATGGCAGCGACCACATCCAGGTAAAGCGGTTCGCCTATGGCGCCGGATTCCTTGGTGCGGTCGAGCACAGCAATGGTTTTGACCGTGGCGGGCAGGGCGGCGACGAAATGCTCCACTGAGAACGGGCGGTACAGACGCACGTTGATCACGCCGACCTTTAGCCCCTGTTTGTTCAGGAACTTGACGGTTTCCTCAGTGGTCTCGGCGCTGGAGCCCATGGTGACGATCACTTCGGTGGCATCAGGCGCGCCGCGATAATCGAAGAGGTGGTAGTGACGGCCGGTCAGTTTGCCGAACTTGTCCATCGCTTTTTGAAGGATGGCGGGTGTTTTGAGGTAGAAATTATTGGCGGCTTCACGACCCTGGAAGAACACATCCGGGTTCTGGGCGGTGCCGCGGATGACCGGGCGCTCAGGGGAGAGCGCGCGCTCACGGATCTCGGTGATCAGGTTCTCATCGATCATGGCACGCAGGTCATCTTCGCACAACCGCTCGATCTTGTTGACCTCGGCGGAGGTGCGGAAACCATCGAAGAAGTGCACGAACGGCACCCGGGCTTCGAGCGTGGCGGCATTAGCGATCAACGCCTGGTCCTGGGCAGTCTGCACGGAATCGGAAGCCAGAAGCGCGAAACCGGTTTGGCGGGCAGCCATCACATCGGAGTGATCGCCGTAAATGGAGAGTGCGTGGGTGGCGATGGTGCGCGCGGCCACGTGGAAGACGGTGGGGGTCAGCTCACCGGCGATCTTGTACATATTGGGGATCATCAGCAGCAACCCTTGTGAAGCGGTGAACGTGGTGGTCAAAGAACCGGTCTGCAGCGCGCCGTGTACTGCTCCGGCGGCTCCGCCTTCGGATTGCATTTCAATGACCGAGGGCACCGTGCCCCACAGGTTCTTCACGCCCTGCGCCATCCAGGCGTCTGCGTGTTCACCCATGCTCGAGGATGGAGTAATGGGATAGATGGCAATGACTTCGGCCAGACGGTACGCTATGTTGGCGACAGCTTCGTTGGCGTCGATCGTGATCAATTCTCTTTTCATTCAAATCTCCCTGGAACTGATAATAGGCAATCAGCCTTTATTTTTTAGGACTTCGAAAAGATTATAACGCAAAACTGTGTCAATACTCCCCCACAGGTCCGCGAAGGACGAAAAGGTGACATAACTCATATCTGCCCTGGTGTGGGCAAAAAACGCTGCGCCAGCATCATCACGGCGAGGGTTTTGCTGTCGTCGATCACCTGGTCTTGGATCATGCGCATTACCTCGTCCAACGGCAGGCTGGTCAGGTTGATGAACTCGTCCACATCCGGGGCAAGTGGGTCAGGGTAGAGGCCTTGCGCCAGATAGCAATGCATATACTCGGAGGCGTAACCCGGGGTCATGTAAAAACCTCCCAGGCGCGTCCACGCGCGGGCTGCCATGCCAATCTCTTCGCGCAGCTCGCGTTGCGCGGTAAGCAGCGGATCCTCCGCGTCCTCGATCTTGCCGGCGGGGAGTTCGAGCATAACCTTTTTCGCACCTACGCGGTACTGGTTGACAAAGTACACTTTCCCTTCTTCGTCCAAAGGGAGAATGGTCACCGCGTCTTGTATTTCGATCAAATCATAATCGCGCGTCTGGCCGTCCGGGAAGGACAGGTTGACTTGTTTGACAGTGAACAAAGGGGTACGATATTCATCCGATTCGTGGTTGATTTTGTAATTCATTTAACGGTCCTTTAATCAATGAAATCATTAACGCCAGTTAATTATTGCATAAGAATAAAATAAAAGGCTTTCCAAATGCGGAAAGCCTTTAAGTCAACTTGAGGTTGTTACGGGATGTGTAGGACCTGTCCGGCTGTCAAAGCCGAACCCTGTTCTAGACCGTTGACCGCGTAAATGTTGTAGGGGTTGACATCACCAAAGGAACAGGCGATCTTGCCGATCGTGTCGCCATCCTGGACGGTGTAATCGGTGGGATGAGCCTTGAGTGAGCGCTCCCCTATATACGCGCTATCCTTCGGAAGAGTGAGCACAAAGCCGGGCAGTACGTAAGAATCCATGTCGAGCCCGTTGATCGCCAGCAGATCCCCTGGGTTCACATCGAAACGACGCGCGATGCAGAACGGAAATTCATCCACTTGAATGGTGTACGTGGCAGGTACCCCAGGCGTGGCTGTGGGAAAAGTGGCAGGTGGCGCGGATGTTGGAGCCTGGGTGAGCTCAACCCCGCCAGTGGCTGGAGCTTGGGTTGATTCAACAATGGGCGCGCTAGCCTGTTGGGATTGCGCGGTCTGGGTGCCGGCGAGTATGTCGACCATGATCTGGGATTGGGTGGAGACAGGGAAGGGAATACCGCCCTCGGGCGTAGCCGTGGCGCGCGGCGCACGGGTGGCGGAGCGAGTGCATCCCGTCATGACGAGCAGTGTGACGGTGAGAAGGATCACAAGTATGAGGAATCGATTTTTCATGTTATAACTCCTTATTCAGGCTGCCCGGGCAGGCGTGGAATGATACGCGCTCAGACAAGCCATGTGCAAGAAATGTTGCAATCTATGTGCCATTTTGACAACGGAGAATGCCCATGAACATCTATTTTTCCTGTTCCATCACTGGCGGGCGTACAGAAGAAGCCACCTACCAGGCGATCGTCAAGCAACTGGAAGACGACGGGCACTATGTACCCACCGCGCATTTATCTTGGCCTGATGTGATGCTGCTTGAGGATGTAGTGGACCCGGTGGAGATCTTCACGCGCGACATGGCTTGGGTCAGGGATTGCGATGCGGTGGTGGCGGAGGTCTCTTCTCCTTCGCACGGGGTCGGGTATGAGATCGCCTATGCGCTTTCTTTAGGAAAGCCCGTTTTATGCTGCCATAAGACCGGTAAACGGGTTTCCAAGATCATTACCGGCAACACCAGTCCTGGATTTACTGTCACCAAATATGAGACTGACGCGGAAGCGGTGAGCGCTGTGCGCGATTTCACCAGGGTTTTATCGGAGAATCACCACAACCAATGATCTGTGGGTGAATATTAGCAATCTATTAGAGTAGTCTCCCCAACTATTGACTTTTCGCTTAACGAAAGCATACAATTAAAGCATGGAGTACAAAGATTATTACAAGATCCTGGGGGTTGACCGCAAGGCCTCTCAGGATGAAATTAAGAAAACCTTTCGCAAGCTAGCGATGAAGTACCACCCGGATCAGAATAAGGATAACAAACAGGCTGAAGAAAAATTCAAGGAAATTAATGAAGCCTATGAGGTCCTGAGCGATCCCAAAAAGCGTGAACGGTACGACCAGTTGGGTTCTTCATACGCGCAGTGGCAGCAACGCGGCGGCAACCCCGGAAACTTCAATTGGAACGAGTGGGTGAACAGCCAGGGCGCACAGGGGAACCAGGGAGATTTTGAGGATATTTTCGGGGGTTTCTCGGATTTCTTCAGCGCTATTTTTGGAGGCATGCCCGTGAGCGGCAGAACCCAGTACCGCCAGGCAACCCGCCCTGGCGCCAGGCAGGCAGTACGCCAGCCCGCCACGCTTGAACAAAAAGTCCAGATCACCCTCGAGGAAGCTTATCACGGCACGCAGCGTATCCTGCAGATCAATGACCGGCGCATCGAGGTCAAGATCCCGGCTGGTGCTAAAACCGGTACCAAGGTGCGGGTGGCTGGCGCGGGTCCGGCGGGTGGGTATGGTCAGACTTCAGATATCTACCTGGTCATCGAGGTTCTGCCCAACGACAGGTACAGCGTAAATGGGTCTGACCTGACCACAGAGGTGAAGATTGATCTATTCACCGCGGTGCTGGGGGGAACCGTGACCGTCAACACGCTCAGCGGGAACGTATCGTTGACCATCCCGCCCGGTACACAACCCGGGCAGAAGTTCCGCCTGGCAGGCCGCGGCATGCCAGTCTTGAAATCCCCCAACACCTTCGGTGATCTATTTGTGCAGGCGAAGGTGGAAATTCCCAGGAAATTATCCGAAGATCAAAAGCGTTTGTTCGAGGAATTGAGAAAATCGTGAAATTTAAGAGGTATCTGAAATGAAAAAATCCATCATCGTGATTGTCTCAGTGTTAATCCTGGTCGTATTGGTTTCCTGCCAATTTTTACCGGACATTAACTTCAAGCCAACCACCGCGCCAACCCAGGATTCCCTTCCGAATCCACAGGCTACGTCCGCTCCGCAAATTGTAGTGAACGCTGAGGATATTGCCACCACTGACCTTATTTTGACCTCCCTATATGAACAGGTTAACCCGGGCGTTGTGACGATCATCTCTTACACCAGCCTGGGCGAGGGCAGCGGCTCCGGTTTTGTGTATGATTATGACGGGCACATCATCACCAATTACCACGTAGTACAAGGGGCCGAGACGATCGAGGTGGCATTCTCCAGCGGTCTAAAGGTCTACGCGACCCTGGTCGCGACGGACATTGATTCCGACATCGCTGTGATTAAAGTGAATGTTGCACGTGATGAACTGGTACCCTTGAAGCTGGGTGATTCAGACGCCTTGCAGGTTGGGCAGATGGTGGTGGCGATCGGCAACCCCTACCGTCTGACCAGCACGATGACCCTGGGCGTGGTCAGCGCCAAGGGCCGCGTCCTGGATTCGCTGCGCACCACCGAGGATTTGACCTCGTACACCGCGGGTGATCTCATTCAAACCGACGCGGCGATCAACCCCGGCAACTCTGGCGGACCGCTGCTCAACCTTGCCGGGGAGGTCATCGGCATTAACCGCGCCATCTATACCTCGGGCACCACGATCGAGGGAGAAGCGGTGAACAGCGGCATCGGATACGCCATTTCGATCAATATCGTCAAGCGCGTGGTACCTTTCCTTATCAGCGAAGGCAAATATGATTATCCCCTCATTGGGATTTCCAGCTCCTCCACCGACCTCACGCTCAGCCAATGGCAGCAGATCAGCGATACAGTCACCTCCGGCGTTTACGTGATGACCGTCACCACTGGTGGACCCGCTGACCAGGCGGGTCTGGTGGGTGGAAGCCAACCCACCAATATTCAGGGATTTTACAGCGGCGGGGATATCATAATTGCCGTGGATGGAAGACCCGTGAAGGTGTACGGTGACCTGATCAGCTATATTTTCAAGAATAAATCACCGGGTGATGTCATCACCCTGACCATTTTGCGCAACGACAAAGAACAGGAGGTGGATCTGACGCTTGGTTCGCGATAGCAGTTGCTGCTAAACCAATTACAACTTTAGAGGAGGTTTCAATGTTCACAGAGTCAAGTCTGCGAAAGATTAAGGATTTTTCCACCGGAGACCCGATTGTCAGCCTGTATTTGAACACCGAACCCAGCCGGGGAAACGCAGAAACTCATCGTTTGAGACTCCGCAACATGATCAAGGACATTTCTCTCAAGCAGGATGCAGATGCTATTGAAAAATTCTTCAACTTTTCTTACGATTGGTCCGGTCGGTCGGTGGCAGTATTTTCATGCGCGCCGGCCGGTTTTTTCCAAGTGATCCCGCTGGCAGTACCAGTAAAGGATTTCATCCAAATAGGTTCCAAGGCCGCGGTCGATCCATTGGAAGATTTACTGGCGGAATACAGCAATATAGGTGTGATCCTGGTGGATAAGCAGGGTGCCAGGCTTTTCCACCTGCACCTGGGAGAACTTGTGGAACAAGAGGGGTACCTGGGCGATCTGGTGAAACACGTAAAAGACGGCGGGGCTTCATCCGCGCATGGACTGCGCGGCGGAGCGCTGGTGGGCGGGCGCACAGTCCGTGAAAAGATCGACCGCAATCAGCGCGAGATCGCGGAAGCCGCCACGCGATTTCTGGAAACGAAAAGGGTGAGGCGCATCCTCATCGGCGGTACGGATGAAAATGTCAGCCATTTCCGTAATTTCCTCCCTAAGTCGCTGCAGAGCCTGGTCGCTGGTACCTTCGCCATGGCGATGACCGCTTCCTCTACCGAGGTGTTACAAAAAGTGTTGCAGCTTAGTCAGGGCGAATAACGCGTACCTGAACACGACACTAGGCACCCGCGGGTGCCTCGTGTTTTGTATATAAAGGGATCTGTCAGGTTTGAATTTCAGGGCATGTTTTCGATGAGCAGCAGCAGGTTGGTGTACAGCGTATCCAGCGCCGCGCGGGATTTAGCAATGCCGGTGAGGGTGAGATTGCTGGACGCCTCGTTGAGCTTTTCAGCCAGCCCGGCGAGGATATCAGAAGTCACGTCAGTCTGCTTGAGTTCCTCAAGGTCAGTTTTAGCCAGGTTGATCGCCTGCCTGGCGGATGCGGTGTCCTGCTGTTCCAGCGAGGTGCGCGCGGAGCTGACATGCATCAGGAATTTATACGTGATGTTGACCTTGGCCAGCCTGGCGAGCTCGGCATCCTGGTCAGCGATCGTTGACCTGGCGGTATCCAATTCACCTTTGACCAGGTCCAGCTCAGCCTGGGCATCCTGGTATTGCTTGAGCGCCTGGTTGTAATCATTGGTCAGGTCGATAATTTGAGTGGCGTCGGATTCAGCCGCTGCCTTTGCCAGGGCTGCCTCTTCAGCGGCAGCTGTGGTTAGGGCATTCACTTTAGGCTGGTAAAGCGCAAAGAAAATGGTTGCCAGCCCGCCAAGGTAGAACAGCAAGGCAACGATTACCCAGGGCCTCACTCTAGACCAGAAGGTCTTCTTGGGATGGGGCTGGCCCACCTGCATGCGAGGTCGGGTTCCAGCAGCTGGTTTTTCCTGCACAGCTTCCGGGGTCGTTCCTTCATCCACGGCTTGATCAATAGGCTGCTCGGGCGCCAATTCAGCATTCGTCCCACCCTCAGGCTCCAGGACCTGGTTTTCGGCTTCATCAATTGGAATAGATTCTTGCGGGTTCAGTTCTTCATCGGGTTGCATATTCATTCCTTTCCCAATCAATTTTTCATGTATAGATTAAGTATAACCCGCCAATGGGTAATATTCAATATGATTTTGGAGTGATTGAACGGGTATCTGGTTTATAATCCGCTATATGGATTCCATCACGGCGGCAGACAACCTGGAGAACCGGCGCATCGCGCGGGACGCGGGAACGGTGATGATCGCCATTATCCTGGGACAGGTCTTCAGCCTGGTCTCTTCGATCCTCATCACTTGGGCGTTCGGCACCGGTGTTGCAAATGAAGCGTTCAACGCGTCCAACCGCCTGCCGGATATCCTCTATCAATTGATCGCCGGCGGCGCGCTGGCTTCCGCTTTCATTCCCACCTTTACCACGCTGCTGACGCGCGGGCAGCGCGGAAAAGCCTGGCTGCTGGCATCCGCCATTGCCAACCTCATCACGATCATTTTCATCATTCTGGGCATCCTCATCGCCTTTTTCGCTCCCTGGGTGGTGCGCAATATCCTTGCGCCGGGCTTCACTGACCCCGAAAAATTTAAGCTGACCGTTGACTTGGTGCGTATCCAGATGGCCGCGCCGGTCATCTTTGGCATCAGCGGGCTGGTGATGGGCATTCTCAACTCGCACCGCAGTTTTTTGTGGCCGGCGCTGGCTCCGATGATGTACTCGATCGGAAAGATCCTGGGCGTGCTCCTGCTGGCGCCCTCGATGGGGGTGTACGGGCTGGCGGTCGGCGTGGTGGGTGGAGCCTTGATGCACGGCTTGATTCAACTACCGGCGCTATTTAAGTTGCCCGGAGCGAAATACACCCCCACGTTTGGATTGAAGCTGCCGGATGTGCGCGAGGTGGCCCGTCTGATGGGACCGCGCGTGCTGGGGGTGGGATTTGTGCAATTGAATTTCCTGGTGAACACCAGGCTGGCTTCCACCATGCCGCTGGGCAGCGTGACTGCCATCGCCGTGGGGTTCGCCTTGATGATGATCCCTGAGGTTGCCATTGCCCAGGCGATCGCCATCGCCGCGCTTCCGGCGTTTTCCACGCAGGTGGCGGCGGGCAGGCTGGACGAGATGCGCCATACGCTGGCTGCACTGCTGCGCGGGCTGCTGCTGCTGGCGGTGCCGGCTTCGCTGGGATTGATCCTGCTGCGCGATCCCCTCGTCACCGTGTTCTTTCAACGCGGCCAGTTCGACGCAGAGTCGACCCGATTGGTCGCATGGGCGCTACTTTGGTACGCGGCCGGGCTGGTGGGGCATTCCGTCGTCGAGATCGTTTCACGCGCTTTTTACGCGCTGCACGATACAAAAACCCCGGTCTTCATCGGCGTGGCGGCCATGTCTCTAAATATCAGTCTGAGTATCCTGCTTAGCGCGCAGTTCGTGCGCTGGGGATGGATGCCCCACGGCGCGCTGGCGCTGGCCAATTCCATCGCCACATTTATTGAAATGAGCGCTCTGCTCGTGGCGATGCGCCGCCGGCTCGCCGGGCTGGAAGGTAGCCGTGTACTTTCAGGATTGATGCAAGCATTGATCGGCGGTGGAATCATGGCGCTGGCATTGTGGGGCTGGTTGACCTTTACCCGGGGCTCCTCCGTCTGGCTGGTCGCGCTGGGCGGGGTCGTCGTGGGCAGCGTGGTCTACGCGCTGGCGCTGGTAGTCCAGCGCGTACCGGAGGTAAAGATGTTGTTTGAGACCATTAAAAAGCGTCTCATAAGACAGTCTTCGTAGGAGGAACCATGCAAAACAATTCAGGTCAGGAATTCATGATCAAGACGCGTTACCNNGCGGCGATCGAAGCGCGCCGCACGATCCGGGCGTACAGTGAAACACCGCTATCGCTCGAAGAACTTTCTTACCTGTTGTGGGTATCGCAAGGGGTTAAGCGCATTTCCAGCCGCCCATCGACGGCGCGCACAGTGCCCTCGGCGGGCGCGCGCCACGCCTTCGAGACCTACCTGCTGGTCAACCGTGTTACCGGGCTTGAATGCGGTCTTTACCGCTACGCCGCCATCGAAAACGGGCTTCTGCGGATGGAAACCCCGGGGGATATCGCCGAGCGCGTTAAGCAAGACTGCCTGGAACAATCGCAAATCACCAACAGCGCAGTGACCTTCATCTGGGTGGCGGTTGTGGAACGCATGTACTGGCGCTACGTTGAGCGCGGTTACCGTTACCTGCACCTCGATGCCGGGCATGTGTGCCAGAACCTGGCGCTGGGTGCGGAACAGCTGGGGTGCGGCATCTGTCCCATCGCGGCGTTTGACGATGAACTGCTCAACGCGACACTGGGGCTGGACGGCGAGGACATGTTCGTGGTTTACCTGGCGAGCCTGGGGAAGAAAAAAGAGAAACCAGCATAACGGAGACGGGTACGTAAAACTTAATATTGAAATATCAAGGGGCTGTCCTAAAAGGAGGTAAGGGGGGCACTTGGCCAAAACCAGCTTATAACATTCAAATCGGAACCGAAGGACAGTTCATTGTTGGTTACAGCGTTCACCAGCGAGCTGAACGTCACTCGCTATACAACTGAGAATGGCTATCTTACTGACCAAAGAAATTATCAGTGCGTTGATTGCCAGGAATGTCCACTCAAACCTCACTGCACTAAAGCCAAAGGAAATCGATCCATCCGCATTAGTTTCCGTTTGAAGGCTTATCGGGAACAAGCCAGGAACAACCTGACTTCTGAGAGGGGTGTTCGATTACGATCAGAAGGTTCTACTGAG
>DDXM01000045.1 GCA_002347485.1 Anaerolineaceae bacterium UBA2260
CTCGGCGGTCCCGCCCCAGTGCCACGAATCGTCAAAGGCGGCGATCTGCGCGTCGGAGGCATTGCCGCTTTCGTCTTTGAACAGCACGTTGTACGAGCGGTTCGAATTGAACGGCGGGTCGAGGTAAATCAGGTCGATCGACTCGTCCTTGATGTACTCGCGCAGGATGTTGAGGTTGTCACCGTAGTAAAGAGTGTTCATAACGCGTCCTCCCCGGTTAATTATGCACCAAAACCAAAAAGCGTCGTAGGGTAAGTGAACTCAACAATTCAACTTCTTAAAACCACTTGACAACCATGTTATAATAGAACGTACATTCTATTTCATTCTTTTCGAGAGGAGATCTCTTATTTCGTTGTTACCTTGCTGCCCGCTATCCCCCCATCGCCTGGCTCGATTCGTTTCTATCAGCGCCCTTTTATGTGTATGGGAATTGTTTCTATTTGTTTCAACACTTATCGAAACCATGCCCTGTGTTCAATCCTCAGGGGTCGCAATGTCAGCCAGGTTTCTTCTGGGTTCTTTCTTATGTCTTACATGAACTTCAGCAGCGCCTGCACCGCCAGGCTGACCAGGATCGCCAGCAGGAAGCTGGTGAAGGTGCCGATGATGATGTACTCTGCCTGCTTGCGGTTCTCGCTGTCCTTCAATTCGCCGAAGCGGAAGATGGATTTCGCCGCCACCAAAAAGCCCACCCCCGAGAACTGCCCGCTGAGGATGAACACATAGATCAACAGGCGCTCCAGATAGCCGATGATGCGCCCGCCGTCTTTCAACCCCGCCACCGGTCGCAGGCTGTTGGGGCGGAAGCGCTTATTCAGTTGCTTTTGAAAAGGTTTCAGCAGCCAGTCGACCAGCGCGCCGACCGGGAAGGTGAGCAGCACCCAGCCCAGCGCAATGATCAGCGCCTTCCACAGGGTCGGGTGAAGGATGGAAAACAATCGTTCGAGCATCAGCGCCTCCGGGGTACTGGGGTAAAGGCAGGAAAGCACCAGCGGGTGCAAGGCTTATACATTATTCAACAACTCTTCAAAGAATACCAGGCTTTTCCTGATCGTGGGCCAGGAAGAGCGGTTGAGGTTGTTGGAAACGGACGGCTGCGTGATCGGCGCTGGCAGCCATCGCTCCGCGATCTGCGTTTGCGTCAACCCCTGCAGCGCCCAGAAAATCGCCTGGCACTGGCTGGCTCTCCACGCGGTGATGAGGCTGTCCATTAGCTCAACCAGGATGGACGCTGCGGCGTGCGTGAGCGATGGATCATCGATCGGGAATCCCAACGCCATGCGCTGGTGCGCAGGCAGCGCTTCGAGCAGGTGGCCTGACAGCGTGTAGGCTGAGCCGTAGCCTGCCGATACGTTCTCCGCCGGGATGAAATCCACCCCGCCGATCCCGATCGCGATGCGGGAATCGATGTTCTTGTCCGTGATGGCAAAGCGGATGTAAGTGCGAATGAACAAGCTGATCTCCAGAGCCTTGCGCGGTTGATCGATCACCAATTGCCAGCCGTCACCGCGGAAATTGCTGATCTCGTAACCGATCTCCGCGGGGTAGCGGTCGCGCAGCAGCGCGGAGATTTTGGGGAACGCGGCGAAGAGGGTCTGGCGTTCCCGGGGGTCCAGACCCGAGGAGTTGATGATATCCCCGGTCAGCACAGCGCGTAAGTTGTTTTGAGAGTTGGTCATCCAGTCACCTGTCGTTCTGATTGTGACATCATTATACCACATATATAGATATACAGGCTATATATAATATATATAGACTATATAACTATAAACTGAAAAAATAGACGTAATAGCTATAAATCGTCCTCACATATTTCCCACACAAGGCGGTAAAATAAACCCGTTATGCTTTCCAAAAACCGCTCCCGCATCCGTCCTGTACTCTACGCCCTTCTCGCCGCATTGCTCTTCGGGCTCAACGCCCCGGCTGCCAAGCTGCTGGTGGCGCGCGTCGACCCGTTGTTCATGGCGGCGCTGCTGTACCTGGCCGCAGGCGCGGGGATGCTGGCGCTGGGCAGTCTGCGGGGCCGTAACGCCGGCGTTGTGCGCGAATCGCGCCTCTCGCGCGCCGAGCTGCCTTACATCCTGCTCATGGTGCTGCTCGATATCGCCGCGCCGATCCTGCTGATGCTCGGGCTCAGCCGCGCCAGCGCCGCCACCGCCTCCCTGCTCGGTAATTTTGAGATCGCCGCCACCACCTTCTTCGCGCTGGTGCTGTTCCGCGAGGCGATCGGCAGGCGCATGTGGCTGGCCATCGCGCTCATCACCGCCGCCAGCGTGCTGCTCAGCCTCAACGACCTTTCCGCCTTCTCCTTTTCCACCGGCGCGCTGCTGGTGCTGGGCGCCAGCCTGTGCTGGGGACTGGAGAACAACACCACGCGCAAGCTCTCCATCAAGGACCCGCAGCAGATCGTGGTCATCAAGGGCTTCGGCTCCGGCGTCGGCGCGCTTATCGTCGCGAGCATCTGGGGCAGCCTTCGCGCGCCGTTGGTCGCCGTACTGGCGGCGCTGGCGCTGGGGTTCGTGGCTTATGGGCTGAGCATCTTCTTCTACGTCAAAGCCCAGCGCGAACTGGGCGCCGCGCGCACCAGCGCTTACTACGCCGTCGCGCCTTTCATCGGCATGACGCTCTCCTGGCTGGTCCTGCGGGAATCGCTCTCCCCCCTCTTTTTTGCCGCCCTTCTCATCATGCTGCTCGGCGCCGCGCTGGCGGTCTCAGAAGCCCACGCGCACCCGCATTTTCATGCGCTGACCACGCATGAGCACCGTCACAGCCACGCGGACGGGCATCACAATCACGCACACGAAGATGGTTTCAGCGGCGAGCACAGCCACAACCACACGCATGAACCGCTCACGCACGAGCACCCGCACCTGCCGGATACACATCATCGCCATGAGCATCATGATTAGCCTGCCCCCCCTAAGAACGTATCCTTAAAAATTCCGCTTTCGATTGACTTTAGCCCCGATTTAATACATAATCTTAATATCATCTGAATAATTAAAATAAATTCAATCTGGCATTTATGCCGGAGAGGAGGGATCAGTTCGCTTAACTGTGTAAGTGTCTGAAATCGCTTTTCCGGTATTCTTATAACGCGGAAGGAGCCGCAGGCTAAACCCGAACCGGCGGTAATAACCAGTCAGCAGCAAGCCTTTCGCCTGCGTCCTCACTCCCGGAAAATCGGTCTCCAATAGTTGGATAGGTTTTGCCCTTCTAATTTTTTGGCGGGGCTGTTTGGTCCGGTAAATCTATTGCACATAAAGAGGATGACACATGAAGACTAAATATACCTGGCAGATTTTGACAGTACTCACTGTGATGGTGATGGTGCTGGGGATGCTGCCGCAGGCCGCCAAGGCGGCTCCGGCGAGCGACGTCACCTTCGCCATTCTGCACACCAATGATTTCCACGGCGCATTGGAATGGAAATCAGGTGGAAGTTCATCCAACCCCGGGTTGGGACGGCTCGCCGCTGTGGTGAACGCCCAACGAACATTGCTGGGCGCCGACAATGTGCTGCTGATGGACGCGGGCGATGAAATGCAGGGCAGCCTGCTTTCCAATATCCAGTTTGGTGAGCCCACCATAGCAGCCTATAATGCACTTGGCTATGACGTTGCCACTTTTGGCAACCATGAATTCGATTGGGGCAAGACGGTCCTCGGCGAGAGGGTCACCCAGGCGAACCATGATTATGTTTCCGCCAATATTGTGGTCAATGACACCGGCAACTGCGCCACCGCCGGCTGGACTCCACCATCCTTCGTGGATGAACCTTACGAGATCTATACAGTTGGTACTCCTGTGTCGGTTAAAGTCGCTGTGATTGGCGTGACCACACCCGAGGTTCCCATCATCACCATCCCCGCGGCGACCGAGGGCTTATGCTTCAAGGACCCCGCTGATTCCATCGTTCATTACTATGATGCGATGAAGGCGGACGGTGCGGATGTGATCGTGGTGCTCAGCCACCTGGGTTACGCTGACGGCGGATACGGTTATGGCATTCCCATATACGGCGATCAGACCCTGGCGACGAAGTTAAATACCGCTGGAAAGCCAGTTAACCTGATCATCGGTGGTCACAGCCATACCAACCTTTCAACCGCGACAGTAGTTGGCAATACGACCATTGGTCAGGCTTACTACAACGGCCGCAAAGTTGGCAAAGCATTGATCACGGTCAACACATCTGGCGGAGTTTCCATCGTCTGGTCTTCGCTCTCTGTCCCGACCGGGGCTGCGGATCCGGTTGATGCAACGGTACAGGCAGTGATCGACTCTTACGCCACCGACCCGGATTACCTGGCGCTCATCAACCAGGAAGTGGGCTGGACGAATGTACCGATCACGCGTAATTACGATGGCGATTCTTTGATGGGTTATTTTGTCAATGACGCCATCTACAACGACCTGAATCACGATGCTGTTGCCACAAACGATGTGGATATAGTCTTTAACAACCCGGGTGGGCTTCGCCAGGATATCACTTGTGCATCTTACCCGTGTAAATTGACCTACGGCATGTTGTACGGCATCCTGCCGTTTGGCAACCAGACAATCGTTGGCACGATGACCGGTGAACAGATCCTCGAGCTTCTCCAACAGGCAGCCTCCTTGAATAAGGGAGCCATTCAGGTGGCTGGCATGCGTTATAGCTTCTTCAACTATCGTGTAGACACGAATCCTGATCCTGCGACGACCAGCTGGAAATCCTGGTCGTGGGGCGCGTTCGATGCGTGTGTCATCAATAAGAGCACAGAGGTTTGCGAACCGCTTGAGCTGGATAAGACTTACACTATCGCCACCAACGAGTTCCTTGCCCCGGCTGGGCAGGATAACTTCTACGCCTTTAAGTATGTCAAGGATATCACCTACTGGGGCGACATGCTCGATGGCGTGATCCGCTGGGTTGGCGCGAATTACCCAGAAACCGATCCTTATGCTGGCGTATTGGATGGGCGGATCAACCGGGAAGGTGATGATACTTTTGACACTGAAGAGATCATCCCGCTCACTATCCTCCATCACAACGATATGCACGGCAACCTGTACAAAGGCACCTACGTGGGGTACACCCAGCTGGCGACTCTGATCAAGCAGGAACGTGCGTACAACCCGACCCGCACATTACTGCTCAACTCGGGTGACAATATCCAGGGCGACGGCTTCTCGTTCTACTACAAGACCGCGCCGCTCGGCTACACCGCTGATGGGACTGTACTCGATCCAACCATGCAGATCGCGCCCGTGATCCTGGCGATGAACGAGATGGACTACGACGCGATGACCCTGGGCAACCACGAGTATAACTTTGGTAATCAGGTCTTCAAGGCAGTCCTCAGCGACGCCAACTTCCCCATCTTGCAAGCGAATGTGGAAGATGACGGCTCGTATGGGATCGCTGAAGTTCCTGTTGAGGATTACGTGGAAAAGACCGTGGATGGGATTAACGTGGCGATTTTGGGTATCGGCAACCACCGCATCCCCAACTACGAGCTGCCCAGCAACATCCCCGGGTTGACATTTACCGATCCTTTACTCAAGGCCCAGGAGCTCTCTGACGCGCTTCGGGCAACTAACGACGTAGTCATCGCGCTGACGCACATCGGCTTCACGGAAGATCCAAAGAGCGTGGAAGTGGACAAGAATGTTGACACCAATATGGCAGCCACCGTTACCGGTTTGGATGCCATCGTTGGTGGTCACAGCCACACTGATCCTTCTAAAGGTTTTGGTGCTGCCAAGTACCTGCCGACTTATGTGGTTGACCCTGATGGCAAACCTGTGATCATCAACCAAGCCTACCGCTACAATAACACTCTGGGCGAGATCTTCATCGGTCTGCGCGCCAAGGATGGCGGCGGTTATGAAGTGATCTCACAAGCCGGGCAGTACCTGACCGTTGGTTCGAGCGTGGTGGAAGACACCGGCATCAAGGCACTGCTACAGCCGTACATCGATATGTTCAACACATATAACAATACGGTGATCGGTTCGACCACGGTACCGATTGACGCGCTGCAGGCTTATACCCAGGAGACCAATGGCGCAAACATCCAGGCTGACGCGGCGATCCATGAGCTGGAGAGCAATGACATTGAGGTTGACTTCCATCTCTCCGGCGCGATGAGCAACCGCAAGGTCGCGAACTCTGCCACCCCTGAAGCACCAGTTGACCTCAAGATCAGCGATATGTTCACCCTCATGCCGTATGAGAACTCGCTGGTGGTCATGCGGATGAACGGTCCGCAGCTCAAGACCGTGCTGGAGCGCGCTTACCGCAACTACTACTACTACAAGTATGTGCCAGGTTACGGCGGCTACAGCTACTACACCACCTGTATGCTCGATACCAACTTCGGCAATGTCATCACCTACAATGACATCAGCGAAGCGCCATACGACCCAACCAAGAGCTACGTGGTATCGTTGAATATCGGTGGTGAGGATGTCGACTTTGAAGACGCGGACACCTACTACAACGTTTCCACGGTCAACTACCTGGCAGCTGGTTCCTGTAACTTCAACAACGACGGTGTGACACTCTGGCCGCTCGATCAGATCGTGGCAGATACACAGTTCTATGTACGCGATTCGGTGGTCAACTACATCACCGATATGGGAACTGTTTCACCCGCGATCGAAGGACGTCTGCAGTTCATCCATGACCTTGAAGCACCGGTCATTGATATCGATTCACCGGTCGCCTGGAATTACACTACCCCTGGCACACTGACGATTGATTTTTCAGTGGCAGACGTTGGAACCGCCGGATTGTTGGAAGTGGAAGCGGATATTGATGGCATGATGGTTGAGGACGGCGATGTGATCGATCTTTCGATCATCGGGCTCGGAGCTCATACCTTCACCGTCAACGCGACGGATAAAGCCATGAACCACGCTTCGAAATCGGTGAACTTCAATGTCGTTGCAGCTTCCAGCTTCGAATCGACATTCACCAAAAATGCCAAGGGCTGGACCGTGGTTAATGGCAATTGGTTTGTCAATCCCAATGGTTTTTACAAGACCAATGGCACGATCAACCAGATTTCCAGTATCATCCACGCCCAGGACTTCACGTCACTCACTGTCGAAGCGAAGATGCGCCGCAAGTTTGGCGATGTTACCCTTCCCAACAGGCTGCATTTCCGCACAACTCCCGATCCTCTGGATACCGCCGGTCAGTGGATGAATGGTTACATGTTCCAGTATACCAATGCGGGTATGTTCAGCGTCTGGAAGTTCACTGATGGCAAAGCCGAACCGCTGGTAGGTTGGGAGTATTCCTCTGCCATCATTCGGAATGGCTGGAACGTGCTCAAGGTGGTTGCAAATGACGGCGACATGGAGTTTTACATCAACGGTGAAATGGTAGCCGCTGGTCATGATGAATCACATGCGATCGGCCGTGTGGGCATCAGCATGTGGCGCGGCAGCGATGGAACTTCACCGCTCCTGGTGGATTGGGTGACTGTAAGCAACACAGCCTACCCGGAGGTTTACACCGACCCAATCAAAGCGATCCAATAAACCGGGTCACTGAAAGGGATCGAATGTCGAATTCAAGACAGGAAGATTCCTGAAACAGAAGTTGAATCACCTGGAGGTACGCAAGGATGTACCTCCAGGAATTTTTTCTTGAGCGTGATGAGCATCCGCTTGGCTATTCTCTAAAAAACTGGAGGCCTTGCGCTTCCAGTTTTTTGTTCAGATTGAAATCGTTTATGGGTTGGTCATTTGCAGGTTGTACCAAACCTCGCCGGCAGACTGCACATCGATCTCCAGCGCGGGCGGGAATTGACCGATCAGGTTGCAGGCTGAGGTGACAGTGTTGCTTTCGCATCCATAGGCATTAGCTGCCAGGGTCCAGGTGCCACGGCTGCCCTTTGGCAGGAAGAAGTAGAACTGACCGAGCGCGTCCGTGGTGGCGGAGTCTGAGTCTGCAGGCTCACCGCCCTCAGGCGTTAACTGTAAAGTGATATGCGAAGCGGGATTGCCGTTGGGGGTGTACACGTGACCTTTCACAATCACAAACCCATCCGGGATCACCTCGGGCGCGTTGTAGAAACTGGTCTTTGCTTCCAGTAACTCAATTTTCATCCAACCCAGCAGGTTGTTCGAGGTGGACACATAAACCCAACTCCATCCAGGCGCGCGGCCGAGCACTTCTACAATCTCTCCCTCTGGATAGGTCCAGTAGGCTTCGTGCAGGAACCCGGGTCCGCTGCGCAGAAGTAGACCGTCGACCATCACCACCGCCTCAAAAGGCTGGTAGGGTACAGGGGTCGCGGTGGGGGCGGGGGTATCGGTGGTGGTCGGTTGCGGGGTATCCGTTGGCGGATTGGGCTCTGTGGTGATCGGCGCAGGGAAAGTAATGGTGGGTCTCGCGGGGTCCATCGCTTTGGCGCAGCCAGTGACAAAGATTAGTGATAGCAGGAACAACACCAGCAATAATTTTTTAAACATTAAAACACCTCTTTCAAAGAAGCTGCGTATGCATCTAGATGACGATATTTTCTTTTTAATAGTTCCAATTTAATGCACTAATTCAACCCTGGCAAGGTTTTTCGTCTTGAGTGTGAGAACCCATATTTTTCCTTGACAAAGCATGTCATGGGTAGTATAGTTCGCCCTCGAACTATTATAAGAGGCGAGATGCGAGAGAAACATTTGAACACCATGGAAGAGAAGGATCGGGAAATCCAATCCCACATCGAGCAGATGGCTCGCGGGCAGGATATCCGTGGGGTGCGAATCGCGCACAATATCCGCGTTTTGGGCAAACTGTTCGATATGGCGGTGGCGCGCTTCCCGCAATTCGGCGCGCTTTCCGGTCCACGCCTGGGGATCCTCCTGCGCCTTTACATGGAAGCGGAGCACGGCGACCCGCAGGGCGTCAACCCCAGCGCACTCGGGCGCTTCCAGGATGTGAAAAAGAACACCATCAGCGCGCTGCTCAAAAGCCTGGAGGAAGCTGGTTTGATCGAACGCGCTCCTCATCCAACCGACGGGCGCGCATCACTGGTACGCATCACCCCAACCGGCAAGGAACTTGTGCGCTCCACGGCGCCGCTGCGTTTTCAGTATATGACCGAGCTCACTTCCAGCTTATCCACCGCTGAAAAAGACGACTTGATCCGATTGTTGACTAAATTGCATCACTCGCTGTCTGGTCGGGTCGATTCCCACCATTGCGGAGAGAACCACAGATCGTTACCCTCTGAGGAGTAATTTGCAAGTATGCTGCGAATATTTCGTTATCTAAAACCCTATACCCTTTCCATCATCGCAGTCCTGGGATTGCTTTTCGTCCAGGCAATGGGCGAGCTGGCGCTGCCCAATTACATGTCGGATATTGTCAACGTGGGCATACAACAGGGCGGCATCGAAAGCGCCGTGCCTGAAGCCATCCGCGCCACCCAGCTTGAGAAAATGGTTCTTTTCATGAGTGAAGAAGAAAAAACCGCGGTGCAGGATGCCTATGTTTTGCTGGATCCTGAGCTGGAGAATTACGCCGCGCTGACCAATAAATACCCCAACGCTGAGCCCGGTGCTGTGTTCGTCCGCAAGCCGCTCAGCGAAGAGCAGATCAACGCGCTCAACCCGGTTGTCGGGAAAGCCCTTCTGGTGGTGTACACTCTCGAACAGGCGGCCAGCGACCCGGCGAAGGCCGCTCAGCTTGGCGAACTAACCGGCTTCGACTTGTCGCTGCTGCCGGCTGGAACGGATATATTCACGCTGTTAAAGCAGCTGCCGCCGCAACAGTTGCAGACTATGCTGAGCGGGATGGAAACCCAGTTTGCCGGTCTGGATAATAGCATGATCACCCAGGCAGCCGCCGCCGCGGTGCGCGCGGAGAACGACGCGCTGGGGGTGAATGCGCAGAGACTGCAAACCAATTACATCCTGCGCATCGGCGGGTCAATGCTGCTGGTGCTGCTGGTAGTGGTTGTCAGTGTGATCATCATCAGCCTGCTCTCTTCGCGCACAGGCGCCGGCTTCGCCCGCGACCTGCGACGCGGCCTCTTCGCCAAAGTGGAGAGTTTTTCCAAAGCGGAGTTCGAAACCTTCTCCACCGCTTCACTCATCACCCGCTCAACCAACGATGTTACGCAAATGCAAATGGTGGTAACCATGATGATGCGCATGCTCTTCTTCGCGCCGATCATGGCAGTGGGCGCGATCATCCGCGCATTTGAAAAGAGCCCCTCCATGACCTGGATCATTGGGCTGGGTGTGGTGGTTCTGCTCGCCATGATCCTGGTCATCTTTTCAGTCTCATTACCCAAATTTCGTATCATCCAAAATTTGGTCGACCGGTTGAACCTGGTGACGCGTGAAAACCTCTCCGGTTTGATGGTCATCCGCGCCTTTAACACGCAGGAATTCGAACTCGCACGTTTCGACAAGGCCAACACCGAACTGACCAATACCATGCGTTTTGTAAGCCGCGTGATGGTGTTCGTGTTCCCATTTATGACCCTGGTGATGAGCGGACTTTCGCTGCTCGTTATCTGGGTGGGCAGCCACCAGGTTGCCCAGTCCAGTTTGCAGGTGGGCGATATGATGGCATTTTTACAATACGCCATGCAAGTCGTCTTTTCCTTCCTGATGATGTCGATGATGTTCATCTTCCTGCCGCGTGCGGCGGTTTCCGGTAAACGCATCGATGAGGTGCTGCGCACCGAGCCGGTGATCAGGGATCCGCAGGTGCCGAAGCCTTTCGATCCTGCATCACGAGGATTGGTCGAATTCCGTAATGTTTCGTTCCGCTACCCCAACGCGGAAGAAAATGTGCTTTGCAACATCAGTTTTACCGCCAAACCGGGTGAAACCACCGCCATCCTCGGCGGCACCGGCTCAGGTAAATCCACGCTGGTCAACCTGATCCCGCGCTTCTTTGATGTGACGGAAGGCGCGGTGTTCGTGGATGGTCGTGATGTGCGCGAGGTGGCGCAAACCGACTTGCGCGACCGCATCGGCTACATCCCTCAGCGCGGCGTACTTTTCTCCGGCACGGTGGAAAGCAACCTGCGTTACGCGGATGAAAATGCAACCCCTGAGGACCTGTATCGTTCGATTGAGATTGCCCAGGCGGCGGACTTTATCGCGGAGATGGAGGGCGGATTGAACGGGCTCATCTCTCAGGGCGGCACAAATGTGTCAGGAGGGCAGAAACAGCGTCTTTCAATCGCCCGCGCGCTGTTGAAAAAGCCGCCAATTTACATTTTCGATGATGCGCTTTCAGCGCTGGATTTCAAGACTGACGCAGCCCTGCGCCGCGCGTTGAACCGCACCACTGACAAGAGCAGCATGATCATTGTCACCCAGCGCGTTTCCACCATCCGCCACGCCGATCAGATCATCGTGCTGGATGAAGGGGAGATGGTGGGCAAGGGCACGCATGAGCAACTGATGGAAACCTGCGACACCTACCGTGAAATGGTCGCCTCGCAGTTGACCAGCGAGGAGGTGCTGCGATGAGCCACGACACAATGACAACCAGCCGTCAGGCATCTTCCCATAATAGCCCTCCGGGCAGGGGTCCGCGCGGGGGACGTCCCGGTCTGCTGCGCGGTGGCGAAAAAGCGCGCGATTTCAAGGGCACGATGGCGAAATTGTTGCGCTATCTCAGCCCATACAAATGGCAATTCGTGGTCGTCCTGCTCTTCGCGGTGGCTTCGACCGTGTTCAACATCATCGGTCCGAAGATCCTCGGTAAAGCGACCACCAGGCTCTTTGAAGGCGCAGTTGCCATGTTGCGGGGAACCGGCACGGGCATCGATTTTGTGTATATCGGTAATATCCTGGCGCTGCTGGCGGGACTTTACATCGCCGCGACGGTCTTCAGTTTCATCCAGGGTTGGATCATGACCGATGTTTCAATGAAGATCACCTACCGCTTCCGCAAAGAAATTTCAGAGAAGATCAATCGCCTGCCGATCAGTTACTTTGACCGCACCAGCCAGGGCGAGGTGCTCTCGCGCGTGACCAACGATGTGGATACTGTCAGCCAGACCCTCAACCAAAGCCTGACGCAGATCATTACCTCGGTGATCACCATGATCGGCGTGCTGGTGATGATGTTCTCCATCAGCTGGATGATGACGCTGGCGGTGATGATCATTCTGCCCATCTCGGCGGTATTCATCGGGATCATCGTCAAGCATTCTCAAAAATACTATAAACAGCAGCAAGAGTACCTGGGGCATGTGAACGGACACGTGGAAGAGATGTTCGGCGGCCACATTGTGGTGAAGGCGTTCAACGGCGAGAAGCGCAGCGTCGAGAAGTTCGACGGGTTGAACAACGCCCTGTACGGCTCAGCCTGGAAATCCCAGTTCATATCGGGCTTGATGATGCCGATCATGAACTTTGTGGGCAACCTGGGTTACGTCGCGGTGGCAGTGCTGGGCGGCGTGCTGGCGTTCCGCAATCTCATCACGGTGGGCGATATCCAGGCTTTCATCCAGTATGTGCGCAACTTCACCCAGCCCATTACCCAGATCGCCAACATCTCAAACGTTTTGCAGCAGACCGCAGCGGCGTCGGAGCGCGTGTTCGAATTTCTCGCAGAAGTTGAAGAGTCGCCGGACACCTCCAACCCGGTCGAGGTCGCCAGCGTTCAGGGACATGTGGAATTCCGCAATGTGCACTTTGGCTATATCCCTGAAAAGACCATCATCAACAATTTCTCGGCGGAGATCCAACCCGGGCAGAAGATCGCCATCGTTGGCCCCACCGGAGCGGGCAAAACCACCATGGTCAAGCTGCTGATGCGTTATTACGATATCCAGAGCGGCGCCATCCTGGTGGATGGACATGATATCCGTGACTTCACCCGCGACGGTCTGCGTGACAGGTTCGGCATGGTGCTGCAGGACTCCTGGCTCTACAACGCGACCATCATGGAAAATATCCGCTATGGCAAGTTGGACGCCACAGACGAGGAGGTCTACCAGGCTGCCCGCGTCGCCAATGTGGATCATTTTATCCGCACCATGCCCGAGGGTTACAACATGGTGCTGGATGAGGAAACCTCCAATATCTCCCAGGGACAGAAGCAGCTGCTCACCATCGCTCGCGCGGTGCTTTCCCAGCCCGATATCCTTATCCTGGATGAAGCCACCTCATCGGTCGATACCCGCACTGAGGTGCTCATCCAGAAGGCGATGGACAACCTGATGCAGGATCGCACGTCCTTCATCATCGCGCACCGCCTTTCCACCATCCGCAACGCTGACCGCATCCTGGTGATGGATAAAGGCGATATCGTGGAGCAGGGTACGCACGAAGACTTGTTAAAGAAGAATGGCTTCTACGCCTCGCTCTACAACAGTCAGTTCGAGGAAGCGGGTATCTACTAACTTTCGCAATCCGACCAGACCCCCTGGAAATCAAGGGGGTCTGGTTTTTACACGCGCAAAAGACAATTATCACAACCCTCCAACTTGTGGCATAATCGTAAAATACCATCAGTAAAAAGGATCATTATGGAATTCCACCATATTTGCGTCATTGGTTTAGGTTATATCGGCTTACCCACCTCCAGCATGTTCGCCAGCAAGGGCATCCGCGTGACCGGGGTGGATAATAACGCTCACGTGATCGACAGCCTACGCCAGGGCAAGGTGCACATCTTTGAACCAGGCCTTAACGAAGTGGCGCAGCAAGCGCTCAAAAATGGCACCCTGCAGGTTTCAGCACAGCCCGTTGAAGCCGACGCTTTCATCATCGCTGTCCCTACGCCTTTCTATGATGACAAAAAAGCGGATCTTAGCTACGTGCGTTCTGCGGCAGAAGGGATCGTCCCGGTCTTGCGGCCGGGTAACCTGGTGGTGCTCGAATCCACCTCTCCCCCGCTCACCACGCGCGAAGTCGTGCAGCCGATCCTCGAGCGGTCGGGGTTGAAAGCCGGTGTAGATTTTCTGCTCGCTTATTCACCCGAGCGCGTCCTGCCGGGTAGGATCCTGCAGGAGCTGGTGGAAAACGCGCGCGTCATCGGTGGAATTGACGATGCTTCGGCTCTCGCCGGGTGTAACCTTTACCGCGTGATCGTGAAGGGGGAAATTGTGTTGACGGATGCCACGACTGCTGAAATGGTCAAGCTGATGGAGAACACTTACCGGGATGTGAATATCGCCATCGCCATGGAGTTCTCGCGCCTCGCCGACCGCTTCGGCGTGGACGTTTGGGAAGCCATTGCCATCGCCAACCGCCACCCGCGCGTGAAGATCCTGAGCCCGGGCCCGGGCGTAGGCGGACATTGCATCAGCGTCGATCCCTGGTTCCTGGTAGAAAAAGCGCCTGATATTACCCAGCTCATCCAGACCGCCCGTGTGGTCAATGACAGCCAGCCGGAATTCGTGCTACAGATCATCAAACGTCTCTTGCCCGATCTGCGCGGGAAAAGGGTCGCCGCGCTTGGGCTGGCGTTCAAGCCTGACGTGGATGACCTGCGCGAAAGCCCCGCCGTCGAGGTGGTGCACCTGCTGGCGAAAGCCGGCGCAGTGGTGACTGCCTGCGAACCTTTCCGCCCCGACTTTTCGATCGAAGGCGTGAGTGTGACCGGCTCACTCGCGGACGCGCTGCGGGATGCGGAATTCATTGTTCTCCTGGTTGGGCATGCGCAGTTCAAGGCGCTCTACCCAACCGAGGTAGCTGGCATGACCAGCGCGCGTTTGGTGCTGGACCTGGTAAACGGATTCCCACGGGAAGCGTGGGAGAACGCCGGCTTTACCCTTGAACGATTGGGCGACAGGAAGAATTCGAGTTTATGAAACCCCTGCGCGTACTTTCGATCTTTGGCACGCGACCCGAAGCGGTGAAAATGGCGCCGGTGGTGCAGGCGTTGCAGGTAAACCCGGCCATCGATTCGAAGGTTTGCGCTACCGCCCAGCACCGCGAGATGCTCGACCAGGTGCTTGATCTATTTGCCATCAAACCGGACCACGATCTTAACCTCATGCGGCATGACCAGACGCTGGCAGGTTTGACCGCGGAGATCTTTATCCACCTCGACCCGGTGCTCGCCCAGGAACAGCCGGATTGGGTGCTTGTACAGGGGGATACCACCACCGTGATGGCAGCATCGCTGGCGGCGTTTTACCGCGGCATCCACGTCGGGCATATCGAGGCGGGTCTGCGCACCGGCGATAAGCGCCAGCCTTTCCCCGAGGAGATCAACCGGCGCGTGACCAGCGTGGTGGCTGACTTGCATTTCGCGCCGACAGAATTCAGCCGCGCCAACTTGCTGCGCGAAGGCATTTCCGATGCTCAGATCGTGGTCACCGGCAACACGGTCATCGACGCGCTGCAGAAGATCGCTGGGGCACCAGCTCCGGCGCGGGTGACGGACTGGCTGCGCGAGTGGGGCATCGGTGTTGATGGTAAAAAACTCATCCTGCTAACCGCCCACCGGCGCGAGAATTTCGGCGCTCCCATTCGGCAGATTTGTGAAGCGATCAAGTCCCTCAGCGGTAAATACGGCGATCATCTGCATTTTGTCTATCCGGTCCACCTCAACCCCAATATCCAGCAGCCTGTGCATGAACTACTTGAAGGCATAGAGAGTATCAGCCTGATTGAACCGGTGGATTACCTTACACTGATCCACCTGATGAAGAACGCCCACCTGGTGCTCACCGATTCCGGCGGCATCCAGGAAGAGGCTTCGGGATTAGGCAAACC
Source organism: Anaerolineaceae bacterium UBA2260 (assembly GCA_002347485.1). Classification (GTDB taxonomy): domain Bacteria; phylum Chloroflexota; class Anaerolineae; order Anaerolineales; family Anaerolineaceae; genus UBA6107. The sequence continues at coordinate 15,703 of DDXM01000045.1, forward strand.
GACGCTGGTTCTGCGTGAGGTGACCGAAAGACCTGAGGGTGTGCAGGCCGGGGTGCTGAAGCTGGTTGGCTCTAACCCGGATGTGATCGTACGCGAAACCTCCCTCCTCCTGGAGGACCCGGCGGCTTACGCGCGTATGTCCCGGGCATCCGGCGTCTTTGGTGACGGCAATGCCGCCGCCAGGATCGTTAAAGCGCTGCTGGATTTTCCTGTCCCGGTTGTGAAGGTTTAGGCGGTCAACCTCGTGGACGCAACTGACGCCCGGATCTGCATCCTTCCCAAAAAACTTGGGCTTGGCGGCCCGGCATCGTTCCAGGCGGGTTTAATCACGTCGTTCCAAGCTGCCGGCGTGATGGTTACGCACGATCCCCGCGAGCAATGTCTTTCCGCTATTCTGGTGTTTGGCGCCGGTGCAGAGATAACCACCCTGCGGGCAGCTCAGAGCGCTGGCGTGCGTGTGGTGCAGCGTTTGAATGGCATGAATTGGGTGCACCGCCGCAAGTTCATCGGAGTGCGGCATTTTCTCAAAGCGGAATTTGGAAATTTCAAACTACGCGCGGTTCGTCAACTTGCCGACCGTGTGATCTACCAGAGCCAGTTTGCCCGCGCGTGGTGGGAACGGGAGCACGGCGTCCTGGAGAAACACCAGGTAGTCATCCATAACGGTGTCGATCTCAATCTTTTCAGCCCACAACCGGATGAACGTCCCGCAGACCGCTACCGCGTGTTGATGGTTGAAGCTCATCACGGCGGGGGGTACGACCAGGGCCTCCGTTCGGGGATAGCATTGGCGGAGCGGCTGAACGAGAGTCTGGATCAGCCGGTGGAGCTGGTCGTGGCGGGCGAGGTGCCTTCCGCGTTGCGCCGCGTGTACAACCACACCTGGATCACCTGGCTGGGGGTTGTAGACCATGCTCAAATCCCTGCGATCAATCGTTCAGCGCATCTGTTCTTTTCCGGCGATATCAACGCCGCATGCCCCAACGCCGTGCTGGAAGCGTTGGCGTGCGGCTTGCCGGTGGTCGCGTATGACACGGGTTCGATGAGCGAACTCATCACAAAGCGGGTGGGCAGGCTCGCGCCTTATGGGGGGGATGTTTGGAAACTCGAGCAACCGGACGGAAATGGGCTGGCGACCGCAGCGCGGGAAATTCTCACCTCGCGCGATGATTTCCGCCAGGCCGCCCGGGATCAGGCTGAAGCATGTTTTGATATCAGGGACGTAGCCGAGCGTTACTTAAAAATCCTGCTAAGCGATTGATATAAACGGTCTTATTCCTGGTCTTGTTTACGGTACCGGAGGACATAAATAATGGTGCCGACGAACACGATCAGCACCACACTCACCACTGCCAGCACGACGCCGTTGGTGAGTTTGTACTCGGTTGATGGGATTGAGGGTGCGGGTATTATCGTCCCGGTGATTTCCAATACATCCGGTGTGGGTGTAGGCGCGAAAGGGTCAAAATCGCCCGGCGGCTTGGGGCCGGAAAGCACCATGGCGATCGCCAGCACCAGCAGCACGATCACCACAACGAGCACCCGGCCAAGGATGGTGGAGCGGGCGATCTTTTCCCAGGTGCGTTTCAAGAAGCGTGTCATATTTTCACCCTTGCGTTATTCAGTAAGCGCTTTCAATACCTTGTTGGATGATTCGATATAGGTGGTTTGCTTGCGCACCATTTCAATGGTCGCCTGGCTGAACAATGGACCGATTTCACTCATCACAAAGTTTCCTGGCAAGGGATTGGCGGATTGGCTGATCTGTAATAATGTGCCGGCAACTTCTTTGTTCTTCCATTGACCTAACGCGCCTTCAGTAACCGGCAGCAATCCGATGGCTTCAGTCCAGGCGCCCATGAATTCAGTCTCGAGCAGGTATTCTGCCAGCATCTGGTATTCGGTGAGCCGTTCTGCGGAGGTTTGCGGGAAGGCCAATATCCAGCCATCTGCCAGCGTGAAACCGGTGTCATCCCATCTCGGGAGCGGGCTGATGGTCACCTTTTCAGGATATAACGCCAGGTATTGAGACGACCAGAGAACCGCGTACGTGGCATTGGAATTTAACAACGCCTGCCAGGATTGCTCGAACGTTGCGAAATCGGTCAGCCAGGTGGGAAAGGCGTTCGCGTTCGCGCCATCGGACAGGAGTAGGAGACTTTGCTGCAAAAAAGGCTCGTCCAGGTTAACCGTGGTTTCGTCGCCGCCGAAGTCACCGCCCAGGCTCATATACAAAAGCGTTTGCATCAATCCCTGCGGATCCGAAGCAGGAAAGGCGGTCACTTTCACATTTGATTGCACCAGCTCTCTCCACTGGGAATGAGGATAGGCGACCTCGATCGGTTTGTACGCCATGCACAGGGCATCCCCAGCGAACGGGATGCCGTAACGCGTACCTTTGACGAGCGTCATGGCGTTGGCGTAGGAGAAGTAGGAAGCCTGCTCGCTCTGGAATTCGCTGAGATCGATCGACATGAGCAACCCTGCCCTGGCGGCTTTTTCGAACTCAGATTTGGGCAGGATCAGGATTCCCGGTACAGCGGCGGGCGCAGCCAGGCTGGCGGTGGTAAGCGTGTCCAGCATTCCACCATCACCTGTTGGGGCTTTGATCCTGACAATGAGGGTGTAATCCTCATTATCGGCTTTGAATCGATCCAATTGTTCTTTCATCAGGTTTCCGGCCAGTGTGCCATTCTCCGGATCGAACTCCGGGGGCAGCCACAACGTGATCTGGTAGGGATCCACCATGGGTGTTTCATCGGAAATTGTGGGTTGGGGTACCGGCGTGGCAGCGGGGAGCAACGTGGCGGTTGGCGCTGGCGTCGGCTGCGCCTCCTGTAAGAAAGGAATCTCTTTAAGGATTTGCTCACACCCCACGCTGGAAAAAGCAAGAACCAGCGCGACAAGGAGCATTAAGAACCGCCGGTTAATAAAGCTCATGATTATCTCAGTTTGACAGGTTGACTTAATAGGTGAACCAGTAACTTCAAGCCTTGTTCATAGTCTACCATATCGATCATTTCCGAGGGAGAGTGCACATAGCGGCAGGGAATTGAAAGAACACCAGAGCGCATGCCGGCTTTTGAAATTTGCATCACACGCGCGTCCGTAGAGCCAATATCGAGGACTTCCATCTGGTACGGGATTTTGATCGCCTTCGCGCCGTCCACCATCCAGTTAACCACCCCCGGATCGGCAATGAAACCCACATCGCGAACCTTAATGGCGGGACCTTTTCCCAGGTCCACCTGCATCTTGATCCCCATCAGGTTGCCCACCGGGGTCACATCCAGGGCGAGCCCCAGGTCGACATCCAATCCATAGGCAGCGGTGGTGGCCCCGCGTGAGGTCACTTCCTCCTGCACGCTGAAGACGAGGAACAACTCGTGCGGTGTCTCCTTGATCTGTTTGATGGCTTCCACCAGCAGCGCGCAGGATGAACGATCGTCCAGCGCCTTTGACGCGACTCGCTGACCGAGGTCTGCAAATTCGCGGTCGAACACTGCTACGTCGCCGGCCTTCACCGGGCAGTCTTTTTCAGAGCTGGCACCAACATCAATAAAGAACTGGTTCATGGGTTGGATCTTCGCAAGGTCCTCGGGTTTATCACTATCGATCACCCCGCGCACCCCGTTCAGGAATTTTACCCGGCTGCCAGGCAGGTAGCGCGGTATCACCGAACCCAGGTTGCTGAACCTGACCGCACCGTTCTTTTCCACATGCGTCACTATCACGCCGATCTCGTCCATGTGCGCGGCGACCATGATGCGCGATCCATTTGCTTTTTTCTCCCCCATCCTGGCAATCAGGTTGCCGAGGGCATCCACCTTGATCTCTTTGACAAATGGGCTGATCTCCTCTCGGATGACTTCGCGGATGGCGGATTCGTAACCGGAGGCCCCCGGGGTTTGAGTGAGTTTTTGCAGTAATTCTTTCATCTTTGACCTCTCTCGTTCATGATCTGTCGACGGCCAGGATGGACCGGTCAGCATGTATAAGGATCAATTGCAGCAGATCCAGGGTGTTTTGCCAATCCTGCACCCTGGCGTGCAATACAGGGGAATGCGCGAAGCGTCCGGGGATCGAAATGGAAACGCTGGGCACGCCCGCCCCGGTGAGGTGGATAGCGCCCGCGTCTGTGCCGCCGCCCCCCGGCTGGCGGAACTGGTAAGGAATCTTATTCTCGCTGGCCAGTTGCACCAGGAAGCGGATCAACCGCGGGTCGGAGATCGTGCCCGCGTCAGCAAGGTAGATCGCCGGTCCAGCGCCCAGCCGGCAGTTGTATTGCACATTTTCGCTATCTTCATCCGGCAGGGGCAAGTCGAAGGCTGGCGTGGAATCAATCACGAATGCCATGTCCGGCGCAAAATCGAACGCGGCGACGCGCGCCCCGCGCAACCCGATCTCCTCCTGTACTGTGAACGCGAATAGCACCTCCAGATCGCCCGGGTTGACCCTGGCGAGCTCCAGCAGGGTGGCGACACCCAGCCGGTCATCAAGGGCTTTGCCGAACAGGCTGTCGCCAGCACGATGAAACCGGGTAGCAAAGGTGGCGTAATCACCGACCTTAACTTTTCCGGCACTGCCCGGGCTGACATCAATGCGTAGACTGCTGACCTGTGGTGCGTTGCGGCGTTCTTCCGGTTTGGTGAGGTGGATCGGCTTGCCGCCGATCACGCCTTCCACACGATCCTTGCCTACCAGCAGGGGTTTTGCAATTAATTGCCGCGGGTCGATCCCGCCTACTGGCTCGAACGCGAATAGCCCTTCTCCATCATCCTGCACCAGCATGAAACCCACTTCATCCATATGCGCGGCGAACATCACGCGCAACGCGCCTTTCTTTTTGGCGTGTTTCACCGCCAGCACGTTGCCAAGCGCGTCCACTGTGCATTCATCTACATAGGGCTTGACCTGTTCGATGACGATGCGGCGGACTTCATCTTCGTTGCCGGAGACGCCCACAGCGTTGCATAATTGTTCAAGTAATTTGACCGGTACTTTGCTCACGACGGTTTTCCTGCCCAAAGATCTCTGTGTTGTCATGCGACCTCTTTTCGGGTCAACCCTGTCAGACTGTCGGCTTCCAGGCTGGTGATGAATTTGGCCAGCAGGCGTCCGGTCCGCCGGATGTCCGTTAACGTTGTCAACTCGTACGGAGTGTGCATGTAGCGGATGGGGATACCAATGACCATTGTCGGCACCCCGGCTGCGGTGATCTGCATCGCCATCGCGTCGGTGCCGGAGCTGCGAGGCATGGTTTCGATGGCGTACGGCATATCGATCTCTTTGGCGGTTTCCACAAAACGCTTGTGAAGCAAGGGGTGAATGTTCGCGCCTAATCCAATGGTTGGGCCTTTGCCTAAAGGAAAGGTGGTGTGATCCTTCAGTCCCGGTTCCTGTGCGAAGGTAACATCCACCGCGATGCCGAGTGTGGGTTTAATGTGAAATGTGGAGGAGTAGGCGCCGATGAGATGCATTTCCTCCTGCACGGTGGCGGCGCACCACAGGTCCCATTGCAGGTTGTAATGCTTCAATTCTTCCAGGCAGACGGTGAGGGCGGCAACCGAGGCGCGGTTATCCAGGCTGTGACCGCTAATGTAACCATCGCCCATGTCCAACGGCTGGCTCGCAAAGGAGACGATGTCGCCAATACGCACCACGCGCTTGAGTTCATTTTCACCCAGTCCCGTGTCAATAAACAGGTTATCGTAAACGGGTGCTTTACCGGCGGCTGAAGCGGGTAGAAAGCGATCGGGAATCATTTGCACAACACCCGTGATTTCACGGACGCCGTGTACGGTCACCAGTTGACCTGGCAGTACGCGCGGGTCGATTCCGCCGATCTGGGTGACGCGTAAAAAGCCGCGGCTAAAGCTTTTCACCATCAAGCCGATGCCATCCATATGGGCGGCGATCATCAGGCTTGGTCGCGGTTCAGATGACGCGGCTTTTCGCAGCGCGTGAAGACTGCCAAGCGGGCTGTAGCTGATCTCGTCGGTCAGCGGCTGCCATGCCTGGGTGATGATTTCGCTTACGGGTTTTTCGAAACCTGATAAACCCGGGCTGGACATTAATGAATGCAAAAACGCTTCGATCTTTTCCATGCTGCTCCGTTGTGGTCTCAGTTTTGGTTATATTTAATCCTATGGGGTCTCTTCTGGAGGAGAGGTTGAGGTTTCCGTTGGTGGGATCGCGGTATCTGTGCTCGTGGGGGTGTGGCTGGGAGTTGAGGTGGGAATGACGTACGTGCGTGTGAGCGTCAGGGTGAGCGTGATGGTGGGTGTGGGGGTGTCAGTGCGCGTTGGGAAGATCACGGTTGGCACCGGCAGCGTTGGGCTGGGGGTGGCGCTGAACTCAGGCGCAGTCGCCGCGAATGTCGCGGTGGGCGCAGATGGGGTAACGCGTCCGCGAATTCCCTCGTTCACCAGCAGAACGACCCCTCCCAACAGGTAACACGGGATGGTGGCAATGATGATGATGAGCAGCGTCCGTTTGACGCGGGATCGTTTTACCGGGTCCTGTATCATGCGGGTTTCCTAAACTTCATCATATCACGTGCAATGGAACTGGGCAAGCCAACCTCACCCGGTGATCAGCGGTTTTGAAAATCCAGCCCTTTCTGCGTGTTCACCATGCGGATCTCCTGCTGCACGGTGAAGAACAGGTTCTCCGCTTTGAGGTCAGTGATGGTGTAGCACGGGGCATCCAAATGGTCCGCTAGCGCTTGCGCCAATCCCTGGTCGAAGGCGGGGTGTTCCATATTGATAACCACGCTGTGAATGTTCTCTTTGGCGATCAGGTTCGCGATATTGTAGGCTTCTTCCTGCGGCGAGCTGAAGCCGATGGAAACATTTCCCGCCCCGTCCGTGAGCACGATCAACAGCGGCATGATCTCGGGGTGCAACAGTTTCTCCTTGCGCAGGGTCTCGTAAGACATCATCAGCCCCGCGCTTAATGGAGTCTTTCCGCCGACTGGAATATCTTCCAACGCGGTTTCAGCCAGCATGACCGAGTTGGTTGGGGACAGCACAAGGGTGGCGAGATTCTTTTGAAACACGATCAGCCCCACCCGGTCGCGCCGCTGATATGCGTCGGTGAGCAGTGACATGATGGCGCCTTTGGTGGCGGCCATGCGTTCCGCCACTGCCATCGACCAGGATGCGTCCACCAGAAAGAGGATCAGGTTGGCGGCTTTGCGCACGCGGATCTTTTTCATGTAATCGCCGGGGCGCACTGCGAACGCGACGTGATTCCTTGCCTTGATGTCTTCGCGCTCTCGCTGGAAGGGCGCGGCGGCGCGCACGGTGGCGTCAAACGCCAGGTCATCCACGCGCCCCTGGGCCGGACGGGATTGAATGTAGCGTCCACGCTTACGCTCTGTGCGTGTGACCGAACGACGCCCAGCGTAGGAGCGCATCATTTTATCCAACGGGGTATTTAATTTGCGTGGAGTGAACTCCTCGCCATCCGGCAATTGCTTGCCGCCCGCCCACCAGTAGGCGTCGTTCTTAGCGAATGGGTTTTGCAGGGTTGGTTCAGGTTGCCCCTGTTGGGGCGAAGGTCCGCCGGTCTCTTCCGGCGTTACGCTTTTTTTGAGCCCGCTTTCTCCTCTTCAGCCGTTTCTGATTCCATTTCCTGCTGATGTTTGCCGGTGCTCGCGCCTTGCAATTGCTCGATGCGTTCCTGCAACTCCTCCATGCCCATTTCTTCACGCTGGAAGGGGCCACTCTTCAGACGGTGGGGGAGAGCCAGTTCCGCCGCGAGCGCGATGTCACGGTCGTTGATCTCTTTGCGGCCGTCAAATGCGGCTTGCGCGCGCGCGGTTTTCAGGATGACCAGGTCAGACCGGTGACCATCCACGTTCAATGAAGCGGTCAACGCAGCGATGGACAACAGGTTCTGCCGGGTGTATGCCACCTCATCCACCAGCCGGCGGGCGTTCTCGATCTGCTGAGAAAGGTCGCTTTCTTTATCTTTCCATGCTTCGAAGAAGCGGCTGGCGTCCTCCTCGAAAGCGATGTTGCGTTCCATGATCTGCACACGTTCACGGGCGTCGCGGATCCCCCGAATTTCGACGGACAACGCGAAGCGGTCCAGGAGCTGCGGCCTCAGGTCGCCTTCCTCGGGGTTCATCGTGCCCACCAGGATGAAGCGGGCGGGGTGGGTGAACGAGATCCCCTCGCGTTCCACGATGTTCACGCCCATGGCGGCGGCGTCGAGCAGCACATCCACCACGTGGTCATCGAGCAGGTTGACCTCGTCGATGTAGAGCAGGCCTCGGTTGGCAGCAGCCAGCACACCGGGTTCGAAGCTGCGCACACCCTTCTGGATGGCTTTTTCAATATCCAGCGTGCCCACCACGCGGTCTTCAGTGGCGGATACCGGTAGGTTGACGAACGGGGTGTGACGGGTGATCGACTCGAGCACTTCACCCTGCGCGGCGCGTTCGCGGCATTCCGTGCACCATGTGGTTGGTTTATCCGGGTCGCAGCCAAAACGACAGTCGCGCACGACGCGCACACTGGGCAGCAGCGCCGCCAATGCTCTGGCGGCTGTGGATTTGGCTGTTCCCCGCTCACCGCGGATCAGCACGCCGCCGATACGCGGATCGACCGCGTTAAGCACCAGGGCGCGGCGCATTCTTTCCTGGCCTACTACTGCTGTGAATGGATAAATTGCGGGCATAAAGTTCAATCCTATTTATGTATTGTGTTATTCGGACTTAGTTTACCATAATCGCTATATGCTGCGCCATCAATTGAATTTATAGGAAGTCTATGTGCCTTTAATGAAAGAACCCCCGCGTTGTGTGTCCGCGGGGGTTCAGGGTGGTGGTGGTCGATTACCAACCGAACGGGGTAAAGCCATTCAGAGAGCCGCTCGTCTGGGACAAAGCCGGGACGAAAACAAGCAACGCGACGATAACGACGATCATCGCGAGCAATGCGAAGCCGATCATCGTGTATCCAAGGATCAGTCCGGCCAGCGCCATGCCGTCACCGGACATAGTGCCGCCGCTCTCACGGATTTCCTTCTTGGCGAGGTGACCGGTGATAACCGCGACGATCGAGCCAATGAAGGGAACGACTGTCCAGCCAATAATACCGGCGATCAGGCTGACGATCGCCAGGGAACTATCACGTTTTGTCGCCGTGGGGTATGCCGGCGGGGTGTAATTGGATTCGGGTATTGTCATTAGATTCTCCTGTTTGTAAATTGATTAATTGATATACGCTGACTGGGTTGCCAGGTTGCAGGGCACGCGATGTCTCCGTATTAGCCAACCCAATTCGCGCCCGCCACCAGGATCAGGATAATGGCAATGATGGCGGCGATGATTACTAATCCCAGCTGAACGTAACCCATGATCAATCCGGCAGTCGCCATGGAATCTCCACTGATGGTGCCCTGGCTTTCCTTGATCTCCTTCTTTGCCAGATGACCGGTGATGATGGCCGCGATCGATCCGAGCAGCGGGACGAGTGTCCAGCCTAAAATTCCTGTAACCAGGCTGGCGATCGCAAGGGAGCTGTCTTTTTGATTGACCAGAAGTGTTGTCGTTTTGTTTTCTTCAGGTAAATTTGGTAAGGGTGGTGTTTCCATTGCTTCCTCCTAAGTTTATATACGCTAATGCTCTCCGTGAGTTGCAGGGTGACTTTGAGCGGAGGTGGTGTGTGGCATGTTCGCGCGTTACAACTTGGACCTTGGTTCATTCGTCTGAAAGGCGAATTTCCTGTCCCACGTTTCCCACTCCCTGTTATACACCGGGTTTCCACAAGTCACAAAGTGCCGCTGTTGATCAAATTATAACCCTCTCGCATCCCCGTTTTTAAACAATCCAGCAATATTGGTGATGAATTTCCGGTAGATTGGCTAATTATCTACTACCTCATTTCTTAAGCTGATTGTAGAATAGTAATGAATGATACTCATCTGGCACCAACAAAGGAGATGTTTATGGCAGACAAGAAAATTCGCGTCTTGATCGCAAAACCCGGTCTCGATGGCCACGACAGGGGTGCAAAAGTGATCGCCCGCGCGCTTCGCGATGCCGGGATGGAAGTGATTTACACAGGTTTACGGCAATCACCAGAAATGATTGCCGAGGCTGCGCTGCAGGAAGACGTGAATGTGATCGGGCTTTCCATCCTTTCCGGCGCCCACCTGGTGCTTGTGCCCCGCGTCATCGAGCTTGTACGCGCCAACGGCCAGCACGATGTCAAGGTGTTTGTCGGGGGCATCATCCCTGAGGATGACATTCCTGCTCTCACCGCTGCCGGGGTAAGCGCGATCTACGGTCCCGGCACATCCACCACCAAAGTGGTCGAGGAAATTCTAGCTGCTTTTCCCGCAGTCTGAGCGAGAGGATGCGAATGATGGACCTGGATACGGTTACCACGGGTAACCGGCTGGCGCTATCCCGCCTTTTAACTGAAGTTGAGAACGACACGCAAACCGGGCGTGATGCGCTTGACCGCCTGTTCGTGCGCGCGGGGCGAGCGCACCTGGTGGGGATCACGGGCGCGCCGGGGACGGGGAAATCGTCTCTGGTGAGCTGCCTGGCGAAGCACATCCGGTCTGAGCTTGGGATGAGTGTGGCGGTTGTAGCGGTTGATCCATCCAGTCCGTTCACCGGCGGTGCGATCCTGGGAGACCGCGTGCGCATGCGCGACCTGGCTGGGGACACCGGGGTGTTTATCCGATCCATGGCGTCGCGCGGGGCGCTGGGCGGTCTGGCACGGGCGACCGCGGGGGTCGTGCAGGTGCTCGACGCGGCTGGTTTCGATTTCGTATTGATCGAAACGGTCGGCGCTGGCCAGAGCGAGGTGGATATTGCGCGCCTGGCGCACACTACCATTGTGATCGAAGCCCCCGGTCTGGGAGATGATATTCAGGCGATCAAGGCCGGCATCCTCGAGATTGCTGATATCCTGGTGATCAACAAAGCCGATCTACCCGGCGCGGAGAATACCGAAAGAGCCCTGCGCGCAAATCTTGATCTCGGTTACACTCCGCGCATGCTGCACAATTCCACTCATATGGCAACCGCCAATGATTCAGCTCAGGAAGGCGCGCAAGGCTGGGTGCCTCCGGTGTTGAAGACGATCGCGACGCAAAGCGTTGGGATGGCGGACGTTCTGTCATCCATTAAAGCGCACCGCGACTATTTACAGCAAACCGGATTGTGGAAGGTGCGCGACCAGGAGCGGCTGAAGGCTGAAGTGACCCATCTGTTGCAAACCACGCTCATGCAACGCTGGCAGAGATCGGTCTCACAGGAAAAATACGAGGCGATACTCGACCAGGTTTACGACCGAGAAATTTCCCCCGGCGCGGCGATTGATATCCTTATGAATGAGTGAAATCACTTATAATTACCCGGCAATCATTTCATTAATCGTGAGGAAGAATGGAACGAACATTTATCAGGGATTTGCGTAATAAGGTCGACCAAACTGTGAAGCTCCAGGGATGGTTGCAGACCCTGCGCGATCAGAAAAAGATCCAGTTCCTCATCCTGCGTGACCCAACAGGTCTCGTACAGGTGGCACATTGGAAGCCTAACGACGAGGAGCTGGCTGCCAGGATCGGCGCCATGGGCATGGAAACCGCCGTTACGATCACCGGTAAGGTCATTGACAACCCGGTGGTCAAGCTCAACCAGCTGGAAGTACAGCTTGAATCGTTGGTCGTCGAAAATCCATCCGAGAGCCCGTTGCCATTCGACCCATTCGCTGAAACCCTGCCCGCGCTGGATTACCGCCTGGATTGGCGTTACATGGACCTGCGCCGCCCGTATAACTCGCTGCTGTTCCAGGTGGAAACCACGCTTGAGATGGCCATGCGCGAGTACTGGATAAAGCATGGCTTTATCGAAGTGCATTCCCCCAAGCTTACCGGCAGCCCCAGCGAAAGCGGCGCCGAGCTCTTCTCGCTCGATTATTTCGACCGCAAAGCCTACCTGGCGCAAAGCCCCCAGTTTTACAAGCAGATGGCCATGGCCGCCGGCTTCGAACGTATTTTCGAGATCGGTCCGGTCTTCCGCGCGGACCCCTCCTTCACAGCCCGCCACATGACCGAGTTCACCGGCGTAGATATGGAGATCTCCTGGATTGATTCCCATGAGGATGTCATGGCCTTCGAAGAGAATTGGCTGCAATACTGCTACTCCAGGGTGAAAGAACTTCACGGCGACGCCATCAAGGAAACCTTCGATGTTGACCTGGTCATCCCGCCGGTACCCTTCCCGCGCATCCCCATGCGCGAGGCGGTTGAGATTCTCAAGTCCCGCGGCTATGTGATGCCAGCTGACAAGAAGGGCGACATCGACCCGGCGGGCGAGCGCGAGATCGCCGCCTACGTCAAGGAAAAGTACAACCATGATTTTGTGTTCCTGACCGATTGGCCGGTGACCGTGCGCCCGTTCTATCACATGCGTCTGGAGGGAGACGATACTCTCACGCGCAGCTTTGACCTCATCGCCAACGGCCTTGAGATTACCACCGGCGCACAGCGCGAACACCGCGTGGAGGTGTTGACCAGCCAGGCGCTCGAAAAGGGATTGACCCTTGAGCCGATTCAGTATTATCTTGATTTCTTCCGCTATGGCTGCCCACCGCATGGCGGTTTTGGTTTGGGGCTTTCCCGCCTGCTGATGGTGCTGTTGAACCTGCCCAATATTCGTGAAGCGGTGTATATCTTCAGGGGACCAACCCGCTTGAACCCATAGACTCTGCGAGGAGATGAATCGTGATCCTGGGAGAAAATATCCGGCTTCGTGCGATCGAAAGGACCGACATTCCGCGTTTTGTGCGCTGGATGAACGATCCTGAGGTGACCCAGTACCTGCTGATGTCCTCCCCGTTATCCACCGCGATGGAGGAAAAATGGTTCGACGCGCAATTGGAGCGTCCGCCCCACCAGGGGCAGATCTTCGCCATTGAAGTGAAGGTGGCGGATGATTGGGTTCACATTGGCAACTCCGGGCTGCACGACGTCAACCCGGTCAACCACTCGGCTGAATTCGGCATCGTGATCGGCGAGAAGGATTACTGGAATAAAGGGTACGGCACCCAGGCGACCAGGCTGACCCTGCGCCATGGGTTTGAACACCTGAACCTCCATCGAATTTATCTGGAAGTGTTCGTAACCAATCCGCGCGCCATGCGTGTCTACGAAGCCGCCGGGTTTACCCGCGAGGGTGTTCAGCGCCAGGCGATCTTCAAGAACGGTCGTTATATTGATGAGATCATTATGAGCATCCTGCAATCCGAATGGATGAATCAGAAAGCAAAGTGAGGAAATATGCCTGCGATTTACTCTGCCCGCCATGAGCGCATGAAATATGGGGATATTAAACTCTACACAGGAACCTCCTGCCCCGATCTGGCGGCGAGGATCGCCAGTTACATCGGACTCGATCTGTGCGAGCGCGAGATCGTGCAATTCCCGAACGAGAACCTGTTTGTTCAATTGCACTCCAGCGTGCGCGGTCAGGATTGTTATGCCATTCAGACGACCTCGGCCCCGGTGCACCGCAACCTGATGGAGTTGCTCATCCTGCTGCAGACCCTGCGTCTCGATTCAGCAGCCCGCGTCACGGCAGTCGTGCCGTACCTGTGCTATGCCCGTTCTGATAAAAAGGACCAGCCGCGCATTCCCATCACCGCCCGCTTGGTCGCGGACATGATCGAAGCTGCTGGGGCGGACCGCTATATGTTCCTTGACCTGCACGCCGGTCAAATCCAGGGATTCTTTAACATCCCCGGAGACGTGCTGACCGCTTTCTATATCCTGATTGAATACCTCAAGGATATTAAACAAAAAATGCACCGCCCCGTGGTGGTGACCGCCGACCTGGGCTTTGCCAAAAAGGCGCGTAATTTTGCCGAGTCGATGGACGTGCCGTTGGCGTTTATCGAAAAGCGCCGCGTGAGCAATGACTCCAAAGCGCAGGCATTGACGATGATCGGCGATGTTCATGATCGCGACGTGGTTGTTGTGGACGATGAGGTGGATACCGGCGGGTCGATGGTGCAGGCGGTGAACCTGGCAAAAGATTGCGGCGCGCGCAATGTGTACATGGTTTTCGTTCACCCGGTATTTTCCGCTAACTCCGTAGATCGGCTTACCAGTTTGCCCGTCACCGAATTCATCACCACTGACACCATCCCCGTGCCGCAGGCAAAGCTTGATAAATTTGGCGGGCGTTTGAAGATACTTACCGTCGCACCATTGCTCGGCGAAGTGATCCTGCGCGCCAACGAGGGACGCAGCGTGGGCGAATTATTCAACGAGTAGATACGTCATAATAAGCTGAAATGCCCGAATTGCCGGAAGTTGAAACCATCGCCCGTTCATTACGCAACGCGGCTGGATTGGATTTTGCCACCTGGCAGGGGTTGAACGCGCGTCCGGGGATCGTGGGCAGGACCATCTATTCGGCCACGGTAAATTGGTCGCGCAGCATCGCCACCCCTGAGATTGAGGTATTTCGTCAGCAAATTTCGGGGCAGGTCGTGCAGGGGGTCAACCGCAGGGGAAAATTCCTGGTGCTGCAACTCGATCGAGATTGGCTGCTCATCCACCTGCGCATGAGCGGCGATGTCCGCGTGGAACCGGCTGACAGCGGGCTGGTTCAACCGCATGACCGGGTCATCCTTGATTTCCAGGATGGGACGCGCCTGGTATTCAATGATCCGCGCAAGTTTGGCCGTCTTTGGTTGGTTAGCCATCCTGACGAGGTGCTCTCTGGTCTGGGACCTGAGCCCCTTGCCGTTGAGCTTACGCCAGCAACGTTTTATGCTATGTTGCACGCTCGCAAAACGCCCGTCAAACCATTGTTAATGGACCAGCGTTTTATTTGCGGGTTGGGGAATATTTACACCGATGAAGCCCTGCATCAAGCCCAAATCCACCCCCTGCAAAAGGCGCATACCCTTTCGCACGAAGAAAGCGAAAGGCTGCTCAGCACGATTCGCGATGTGCTAAGAGAAGGTATCCAGCGCAATGGTGCGAGCATTGACTGGGTGTACCGCGGTGGCGATTTTCAAAATTTTTTCCGCGTATATCAGCGAACCGGTAAGCCGTGCTTACGATGCGGTACCGCGATCGAGCGCATTGTCGTAGGACAACGCGGTACCCATTTTTGTCCACTTTGCCAGGTGATCCACTAACAATCCTGTAAGACACCTCCTAACGCGAAAACATGCTATAAATATAGATGAAATAATTGTCGATCTCAGGATTCGTAACGAGGTGGAAAATGGGTAATCAAATTCCGGCACTTTACCTTTTATTGGCAGCGGTCATCGGCGTTTTCATTGGCTTGCTTGTCTCCAGCCTCTTTGGTTCGCGAGATTCCCGCGCCAAACAGGAACCGCCCCGCGAAGTTATCAAAGCGGGATACGGAGAAATTCTGCGCTTATGGTACTCTCCGGCTGGGAAAAAGATCCTGGTGGAGATGGAAGGCGGGCATTATAAAGAGTTCGCCTCGTTAAGTAAGGAACAGCAGATAAAAGCGCTGCGCCTGGCGGCATTGTTCAAGGATTGGGTCGTCGAGCCTGCCAATGCAGCGGTCGAGCCCCATCCTCAGGCGGTGGAACAAGAACCGGTGGCGCTCGCGAAGGAAACTCCAGATAAACCAGTTGAGCCTGATCAGACTATGGAATCAGAGCCTGAATTTTCCCTGGATCTTGTAAAAGATGAAGAGCCTGCTTCGGACGAGGATGCTGTCAACCCATTTGTCAGCGCTGAACACGAGGAGGCCGACGTAGTAAGTGTTTTACAGGAGTCCCTTGAGGAAGAGGAAATAGCGCCCGAGGTTGAAGAACCTCCCGCCATCGCAGGGCTCACCATAACCCAACAGATCGACGCTGTGCTTTCTGACATGCTCAAGGGTACCGATCTGGAGGAGAAGGGTGTTCGCTTGTCGGAGAATCCGGAGCACGGTGTGGATGTGTGGGTGGGATCGGAAAAATTTGAGGGCATCGAATCGGTGCCTTACCCACAGGTTCGGCAGGTGATTCGCGATGCTGTGATACGCTGGGAAGAGGAAACGGAATCACGAAGACGCGGTAACGAGTAAGTTCTTGGGAAGGAAACAGGGGTTGTCTTGAAAGAACCTCAAAACAACCCCTAAGCGTGACAAAAAAATAAAAATTGAGATAGAGACAAAAAATGGCGGCTTATAAAGCGGCCATTTTGCTCAAATTATAGGCAAAGCTGATCAATCCCCACTCAATATTGACTTTTTCTGTGCCCCTAAGCATGCATCTTCTGAACCCCATATTGTGTTTTATATGGCCGAAGACCGTTTCCACCTCAGTAGAACCTTCTGATCGTAAACGAACACCCCTCTCTGAAGTCAGGTTGTTCCTGGCTTGTTCCCGATAAGCCTTCAAACGGAAACTAATGCGGATGGATCGATTTCCTTTGGCTTTAGTGCAGTGAGGTTTGAGTGGACATTCCTGGCAATCAACGCACTGATAATTTCTGTGGTCAGTAAGACAGCCATTCTCAGTTGTATAGCGAG
>DDXM01000059.1 GCA_002347485.1 Anaerolineaceae bacterium UBA2260
TTTCTAATATTCCTCATAACAAATATTAATTTTCTTCCGTAAAAATAAATCATGTAAAAAATCTCTACCTTAAAAAGGAGGTAACTATGAGCGCTTCAGAATTTCTTGCACGACGCCCGTCACGGGCAAACAGGCTCGCCCTCCAGCGCGAGGAGGAGAGCCCCATGCTGTCCATCCAGAACGAGATGAACCGATTGTTCGACCAATTCTTTTCAGACGAATTTCCATTCTCAACGCGGTTGATGACACGACCTGCCGTCGACTTCCTGCCCAGGCTGGATATCAGTGAGACCGAGACCGAGTACAAGGTCAGCGCTGAACTGCCGGGTATGGATGAGAAGGACATTCAGATCCGCCTGGAGAAAGATACCCTGATCCTGAGCGGGGAAAAGAAAACCGAGACCGAGGAAAAAGAGAAGACCTACCATCGCGTAGAGCGCAGCTATGGCTCGTTCGAGCGCGTCATCCCCTTTGACACCCGGCTCGACGAAGACAAGGTCAGCGCGGTGTTCAAGAACGGCGTACTCACTATCACCCTGCCCAAAGCCGGAGACGCCATCCGCAAGACGCGCACCATCGAGATCAAGCGCGACTGAACCACATCGATCATCACCGGCGCGCCAAAGGTTCGCACCCCGGCTGTGTCCGCTATATCAATGGTAAAATCCTCCCGGGTCATGCACCCGGGAGGAACTGTATGTTGAACCAGGATGATCGCGACAAGATGGACATCAACCGGCGCTATTGGGAGGACGTGGTGGCGGTGCACGCCGGATCGCGCTTTTACGATGTACCCGGCTTTATCGCCGGCGAAAACCGGCTGGACGAGCTCGAGCGCGGCGAAGTCGGCGAGGTGAGCGGCAAGAGCCTGCTGCACCTGCAATGCCACTTCGGGCTGGATACGCTTTCGTGGGCGCGGCTGGGCGCGCGGGTGACCGGCGTGGATTATGCGCAGGAAGCGGTCGAGACGGCGCGCTCGCTGGCACGCGAATGCAAGCTGGACGCGCGCTTCCTCCACAGCAACCTGTACGACCTCCCACAACAGCTTGAAGAGCAGTTCGACATTGTGTTCACCTCGTACGGCGTGTTGGGCTGGCTGCCGGATATCCGCGAATGGGCGCGCATCGCTTCGTCGTACGTCAAACCTGGCGGGTTCTTCTATATCGCCGAGTTCCACCCGTTTGCCTATGTCTTCGACGATGAAACCGACCACCTGGCATACCGCTATCCTTACTTCGCGACCCAGCCTATGCGCTGGGAGGCGGCGGGCACGTACACCGGCGCCGAGGACAAACTGGATACGCACGAAGATTGGGAATGGACCTACCGCCTGGGGGAGGTGGTGACCGCGCTGATTGACGCCGGATTGCGTTTGGAGTTCCTGCATGAACACCCATTCACGGTCTATCAACAGTTCCCCTTTCTTGAAAAGATCGGGTACATGCGCTGGGGGTTTCCTAAAGGCGCGCAGCCCATCCCATTGATGTTTTCGTTGAAGGCGGGTAAACCTTTAGACTGATTGTTGCGGCAATAAAAATCTGCTAATATATTTAAAGTCGGATAATTCCGACTTTATTAAATATTTTTTCAGGTTCAATACTGAGACCAGTCTTTTCCTTTTTCCCACCGTTTTTTTCGAAAGGAGTCCAACATGATTTGTTCCCGCTGCGGATCTGTCTCACCAGAAAACGCCCAGGTTTGCGTAGCCTGTGGTCAACCGCTCAAGTTAAAGCCCGAGGATTTTTCCGCTTTATCTAAAAAAGCGCGTGCCCACTATCGCGAGTTTAATTCCGGCAGGCTTACTCAGGAGCAGTACAACGCGGCTATCCAGGCGTTAACTTTGCCAGATCCCTCTGGAGGATATTGGACGTATCAACCCGGTGCGCGCCAATGGTTGTGGCACGATGGCAGGCAGTGGCAGCGTCGCAAACCTCCGGTCAATGCAGGCGCATCGAAAACCCCTGTTTTCATCGGCGCGGGGATTGGACTGCTGTTGCTGATTGTGGCTGGGGTCATTTTCCTGTTTTCATTCCTGCGGCGGGGCGGCACAGCCGTTGAGGAAGTTGCCGCAAATCCAGTTGCCGCCCTAATGCTCGCAATCGATGAGCAAAACCCCGCATTCACCACGTATGTTGGCGATCCGTCAATCAATCCGTTGATCTTGCCCGCCGGGGTTTATTACATTGAGGTGATGTTGCCAGAAGGCACTGTGGTCAGTCTGGGCATGAATGAGATAAAAGACGCGGGAGGCGGTGAAGGGGAAGTTCAATTTCCGGCGCATCCTGCTGAATCGGGAGAACGTTTGAGTATTGACGCTGCGGCTCAATTCAAAGATTTACTGAACTTTATGCTGCTGGCTGATAACGCCCGGCTGACCTATTATCAGATCGTCACATCTGATTACGCTGCTTTGCCGTACACGGTTCAGGAGGATGTTCCGGTCAGCACGCTGCAGCCGTTGTTTGAAGTGTACGCTGCCCTGGCAGCCAGAGAAGACGAGATGGTGGAGGCAGCGCAATACTTTCAGCAGCGGGCGCTCGATTCAGCCAGCGCGTTCTCGCCGGGGCTGGGAACCGGCAGGGCGGGAATGGCTAGTCCGCGCCAGTGGATCAGTCTGCTCGATAAATTGCGCACCTTCTGCGGTCTGGGTGCATCGGCAGAAGGTCGTGCACAACAGGAGATCATCAAGGCTTTCTCAGAGATGACAGACGTGCAAAAACAGGAAGCGCTGGAATTA
>DDXM01000041.1 GCA_002347485.1 Anaerolineaceae bacterium UBA2260
GGTTTGAGCATATTGGAAGCATCCATGGCACCTTGGGCAGCGCCTGCACCCACCACCGTGTGCAGCTCATCAATGAAAAGGATAATCTCGCCTCCACTGCGTTGCACTTCTTCGATGGAGGATTTGAGGCGCTCTTCAAACTCACCGCGGAAACGAGAACCCGCAATCATGGCGCCTAAATCCAGGGACACCACCCGTTTGCCCATCAAGATTTCTGGTACGTCGCTGGTGGCAATTTTCTGTGCCAGACCTTCCACAATGGCAGTCTTGCCGACACCAGCCTCGCCAATCAAGACCGGGTTATTTTTGGTACGGCGGGAAAGGATTTGCATAACCCGCAGGATTTCCTTATCACGCCCAATGACCGGGTCCAGTTTGCCTTCGCGTGCCTGCTGTGTGAGGTCACGCGAATACTTTTCCAGCGTGCGGTAGCGGCTCTCTGCCTGCGGGTCGGTGACACGCTGCCCGCCACGCAGCATATTGATGGCTTCCAGCACCCGTTCGCGGGATAAACCGGTGGTTTCCAGCAGCCTGGCAGCAGGTGTGTTCTTCTCGCTAAGGATCGCCAGGAAAAGGTGCTCGGTGGAGATATACTCATCTTTTAGCTTGCTGGCTTCTTCGTTCGCCAGGTCGATGATCCGCTTAACGCGTGGCGTGATAAAGATCTGCCCTGCCCCGCCGCCGAAGATACTGGCTTTGGGAGAGGTTTTTAAAATGTAATCCAGCCGTTCCTCCAGGATCTGGGGATCGACCTTGAGAATTTCGAGGATCTGGGGCACAACGCCTTGTGGTTGCTCGATCAGCGCCAGCAGGATATGTTCGGTGTCGATCTGGTTGTGACCATAGCGCTGAATGATCTCGGCTGCCCGCTGCGCGGCTTCCTGTGCCCTTTCTGTAAATCTGTCAAATCGCATCATTTTAGGCTCCAAGAATATTAATTAACCAATCTTATCCTTTGTTGCAATAAGAATACCAGTCAAATCAAAGATTTTTATTAGAAATATTAGATTATTCCACCTGGCGTTGATAAACGATCTTTCCACTCACCATCGTCAATTCCACTTGCAAGGAGGTGTCAAGCAGTGCCAGGTCAGCATCCTTTCCCTCCTGGATCACGCCCTTGCTATCAGCCAAACCCAAAACCCGAGCCGCGTTTAGCGAAGAATATCGGTAAAGGGCCTCCACAGCCTTGCCGGTCATCTGCTCCAGGTTGCGCAGCGCCTGGTCCATCGTCAACACCGATCCCGCCAGCGTTCCGTCCTGAAGGCGGGCTTCATGTTCACTAAAGCGCACTTTCCTCCCCTGAAGATAAATAACACCAGGCGGTAAACCAGCAGCGGGGATCGAATCCGTCACCAGCACCACCTTGTCACCAGGCTTGGATCTGAGCAGCAGCCGGATCGCCGCCGGGTGAACATGAACGCCGTCAGCGATCACCTCGCAGGTAAGGTCGTCGATCTCAAGCGCAGCTCCTACCACACCCGGCTCGCGGTGATTGAAAGCGCGCATCCCGTTAAAAGTGTGCGAAACATGGCTTAACCCTCGCTCCACCGCGTGGCGCATCTCGAGGTAGGTTGCGTCAGAATGTCCCACCGAAACGCGAATCCCCCTTTCCACGCAGGCTTGCATCAGCCACTGGTTCTCTTCGATCTCCGGCGCAAGAGTGACGAGTTTCACCAGGCCGGAATCGAGATACGGCAGCACTTCCTCGCTCGTGGCGGGCCGGATCTCGCGCGGGCTTTGCGCTCCCGCGCGCGCCGGGTTGATGAAAGGCCCTTCCAGATGCACGCCCAGCAGCGCCGCTCCAGTTTCACGTCCCATTACCATTTTGACAGTAGCGAGCATTTGTTCAATCGACTGTGAAGAAGCAGACCACGACGTAGCCAGGAATCCGGTCACCCCGTGACTGGCAAAGAATTGCGAAACCTTCTGAAAGCCCGCTTCATCCGCATCCATCAGGTTCACGCCTGCCGCACCGTGCGTGTGCAGGTCAATGAAACCGGGCAATGCCAGCGCGCCTTTCCCCTGGATGATGGTCTCAGCCTGGTCTTTGACAACTGCAGGCACGGCTCCACTTGTCATCGTCTGGATGCGGCCGCCTTCGATCAACAACCAGCCGTGATCCAGCCCATATGCTGAACCGGCAATCCGGACATCCTCGATAATAATTTTTCCGTTTTTCATGATTGGCAAAAGTATTGTATATCCGCGAGATACGCGCGTCAATAATAATTTGGATTTCACCGGCTCGGTGTAAAATTGAAAGGATGGATCCCTCCGAATTCGACCCGCACATTCGTCCAATCAATATCAGGCGCGACCTGGGTGAGATAGCCAATCTGATTGAGATCGCCTTTGCCGGGCAAATGGACGCTGAAGGGCGCGATTACCTGCGCCACATCCGGCAGATCGCGCGCAGTATCGGCGGTTATTTCATCGACGGCAATACCCCCGAGACCTCGCAATTTCCTTTCCATGGCTACCTGTGGGAGGAGGACGGTCACATCATTGGCAATCTCACACTTATCCCGGTGCGAAAAACCAGGGTGCGCACCTACTTCATCGCCAACGTGGCGGTCCTGCCCGAATTTCGCGGACGCGGGATCGCCCACCACCTCACAGATCGCGCTATCGCGCATGTAAAAGCGCACAAAGGCAGGCACATCTATTTGCAAGTTAGAGAAGACAACCTCATCGCCCAACACATTTACAGGACCAGCGGTTTTGAGGATTTCGCCTGCCGCACGAATTGGATGCTTGATCGCGGTGACTTCGCGCCATCAGCGCCCGATCCCTCGATCCGCGTGACCCGCAGATTCAAAGCCGATTGGCTGCAGCAAAAGGATTGGTTGAACGCGCTTTATCCGCCCGAGATTGCCTGGAACCTGCCTTTCAGCCTGGATCGATTGAAGCCGGATATGTGGGGGAGCCTGATGAATTTTCTCAATGGGATCGTCAACCGCAGTTGGGCTGCCAGGCAGCAAAACCGCCTCATGGGGGTGGCTTCATGGGAAAGCGGTTTCACCGGCAGCAATTATGTTTGGCTGGCAACTTCACCGGCCTGGGAGAACCAGGCAATTTCTGCCCTCCTGCCGGTACTGCTATCCAAGGTCTTCCAGCCGCAGAAGATCATGATCAATTATCCCGCCGGTAGGGCGGTCGACAGCTTCAAGAATTGCGGCATGCGAGAGTTAAATACTCTCATCTGGATGAAAATGGACCTGCCCCTAGAATTCGAGATTAATTGAACATGCAACTTTTAGCATAGCGCAGCGTAAATATTTGCAAGAGGAGAGATAACCATGAAACATTTACTATTACGAGTCATTGTCAACGCCGGAGCGCTATTCCTGGCGGTATGGCTTCTGCGTCCCAATATAGTCATGCAGAACAACGCCTGGTACGCTTACCTTGTTATGGGGTTGATCTTCGGTCTGGTGAACGGATTGATCAAACCAATCGTAATGTTGGTCAGTTGCCCATTGATCATCCTCACGCTGGGATTAGGCACGCTGCTCATCAATACCCTGCTCTTCCTTCTAACCGGGTGGCTGGGGACAATCGTTGATTTCGGATTCATCATCCCCAATAACAGCCTTTGGTACGCTTTCCTCGGTGCATTGATCGTGAGCGTGGTAAGTTTTTTCGGCACTCGTCTGCTCGTGCCAGCGAATAAATAACCAGGTTCAAAAGAGCGTTCAATCACGGACGCTCTTTTGTTTTAAGGTGTGGTACTGACCACCACCCAGGCGTAAGTCAGCGGGTCCCACTCGAATAACGAACTTCCATCAGCCGACAAAAGCTCCCAATTCCCCGCTGCATTTTTCACCGGTTCCGTACCAAGGGACACCAACCCAGTGATACTCTCCGGGACCAGCGGGATCCATTCCATTCTATCAGTCCCCAACCGGTACACCGGCATATTGAATTCGTTGTAAAGCCTATCGCTGGCAGCGTCATAGGTAAGCCCTGCGGGAACAACTGGAATATCCACCACTTCTTCCTCAACCACTACCGTATCAGCGGGAAGCGTAAACCGGAGCGCGAAGTTATTCTCCGCGTCCGTGACCCATACTTTGCCGTCCGCGTCCACGGCAATGCCGGTGGGAATACCGAATCCATCGATTCCTGAACTCGGCGCACCCCAGCCGCGCAGGAACTCGCCTGTGGCGTCAAAAGTCAGCACCCTGTAGCCATCTGGGTCGGTGATATAGACGTTGTTCTCTCCATCGAGCGCGAGGAACGGTTTGTTGTTGATCGATTGTCCGAACCACGCGTTGACCGTCCACTCCCTGAGGAAGGTGAATGCGCTTACCCCATCCGCCTGGAAGACCTGGATGCGCTGGTTCCAGGTATCCGCGACGAAGACAAGCCCGTCTGAGCCAACGGCGATCCCAACCGGTTCATCGAATTCTCCCGGGTTGATGCCATTGCTGCCAAATTGGGTCAGGAATTTCCCCGAGGCGTCAAATACCGCGACGCGATTGTTGCCGGTATCCGTCACATAAACCCGGTTTTCCGCGTCCACCGCGACGCCACGCGGACCCCAGAATTGATCCGGTTGCTCCGCCAGTCCGGGCATCCCCCACATGGTGATGAACTCGCCCGTGGCGCTGAACTTCTGGATGCGGTGATTCCAGGTATCTGCCACATAGACCGATCCATCCGGTCCCACCGCGATACCCCATGGCTCGTTGAAAGTCCCGCCCGGAGCGTTGCCGCTTTCCACTGTGGCATAAGAACCCCAGCTACGGATGAACACGCCATCCGCACTGAACGCCTGCACGCGGTGATTTTGTGAATCAGCCACATAGATTGTGCCATCCGGAGCGATGGCAATGTCGCGCACCGCGTTCAATTGACCTTCGCCGTTCCCTGTGGTGCCAAATACCTTGTCCGGGATCAGATCGATATATTTGCCTTCATATGGATCGGTTTGTACAACTTCCGTTTGCGCGGGCAGCGCGCCATAGGTCCAGATCTGCGAAACGATATCCTTTTTGATGAACAGGTAAATGCTTTGGGAAGGCTGCCAGGTCTCCAGGCTGAGGTTGTTATTGCCTGATACGGTCGAATACAACCGGTAATCCTTGTTCAACCAGATATCAAAGATCGCCTGACGCATTTCCGGGTTGGTTATTCCCTCCCAGAAGCGGCTCCAGGTCATATTGAAATAGTCCTGCATCGGCCAGACCAGGCGCATATACTTTGTCTCAAAGTACCCGTCTTTTAATATCGCCTGTACTTTGCTGAGGTGGGTATCATCTGCGATCACGATCGGATAATTCAACAGGTCGCGGGTCAAGTCATCCTGCAGCCAGACCTTGTTGGGATACTCGCGGAAATACCACCAGTACGGATAAAGAGCGTCTCCGATGTAAGCCACTTTGACATCTTTTCCCCCGGTCTTGCGCAACGAGATTTCCTCAACCTGCTCAAGCACATCCTTGGGTCCCCTCGCCGAGTGGGCATACACCAGAAATTCTTTACCGTTATCGTAGTTAATGTAACTGGCCTGGAAAGCGGAGCGGGCGGTAAGCACCAGAAGCACGACCCCTACACCCAGCGTGAGAAACTTGAGGATATGAGCAAACTTCCAACCGCGCAGCCATCTCCACAGAAGCCAGGTGGATACCACCAGCGCGACGAAGGCAAACAGGAAGGTGCTCGTGGTGCGCAACTGATCCAGTTCGTTCCCGGCGAACGGTCGTTGCGTACCCAGCAGCCCCCCGATCACCGCCCCGAGGCTAACCAGAAAGACCGGCAGCGCGAGCAGGATATAGACTATTTTCTTCCCTGCCAGCTCTTTGAACGGGAAAGAATCCACTATATAACCAAAACCAAAACCCGCGCACAGGAGCATGGGCAGCGTGATGTGCACTGTCAGCCATGGCATTTTTTCACCCGCCAGGGTGTAGGCTAGCAGGCTCATCACCGACCAGAATAGAAGCAGCGCAAGCGCGGGGATCTTTTCCGGTTTATCGTCAGCAGGCAGCTCATCGGTTTCTGTAACCGATTCCCCTTCAACTTCAGTCGTGGTGGGAGTTTCATTAACTTCCCCGCCCGTAACCGCCTGCCATCTTTGCGTGTACGGGTCTTCCCCCGGCAGTGTGGAGAACAAGCGCTTGCGCGCTCCTATGACCAACGCCAGGATGGTTCCCAACACCGCCAGGTACTCGTACATGGGGATCTGCAGGAAAGCGAAGAAATACCACGGCTGCGAACCGCGGTTGACGCCCTGTTGGGTCAGCCAGTACCCCAGCGAGCCGACCAGCCCGGTGAAAAAGCCCTGTCCATTGGTAAAGAAAGTGGTGTAAAAGATGGTGAAAATGGCGTAAAAAATTCCGATATTGATCGCCCAAAGTCGTGGTTTCCACAGGATTCCCAGGGCAAGCGAGATAATCACCGCTCCGAGCAGGAAGAGCGACGTTTTCACCAGCCCGGGCTGCGAGTAATCCAACGGGTTAATTCCGGCCAGGTTCATCGGGAATGCGATCAGTTGCGGCAAGACCATGCTAATCGTCAGTATCAGCAAGTCGAAGGACCGTGTTTCTTTCACCTCGTGCCAGCCAAGCGATCGGATCAGTACATACACGGCAGCCGCTAACGCGACGACTGCCAGCCCCAGGCAGACCAGCATCACCGTGTGGAAGATGGGTGAAGCGGGCTCGGGGTTGGCGGCGTTGCCAGAATCCAGGATTGCCGCGCCCAGGGCCACCGCCACCAGCAGGAATACCGCCAGCATGGTAAAGACGAATAGATCCCTGCGCGAGGGTGAAACCCACGGCTTGCGGATCACATCTCGCATAAACAGGGCAGCGAGGAAGATGAGCAACTGGGCAGTGTAAATGAACGAAGTTTCCTTGGTCACGAAATGCAGCGCCAGCACAATTGTAAACAAGTAAAGGTTCGCATGCCTGCCGGTTTCCAGGTAACGCAGCACTGCGTATATCATCACCACGCCGAACAGTGCGACGAAGGCTTCGTTGCGTGTGTAACGACCATAAAACAGCATGTACGGCGAAACCAGGAAGAAAAGCCCAGCCAACAGCGCGCCCGTTCTGCCCAGATACCTGCGAAAGGCAAACAGGACAAATACCACGGTCGCGATGCTAAACAAAGCCGCCGGTACGCGTGAAGCAAAATCCGAATCACCCATCAAAAAGTAGCTTGCGGCGACCAGGTGGAACTGCAGTGGACCATGCGTGATCGGGTCGTGGGCGTAACCGTTACCCTGGTATAGCTCATAGGAAGGCACCACGTGATTGACCTCATCGTGGCTCATCACCCGTAGCCCAACCGCGTAAAATCGTGAAACGACGGCAACGAGGATGATCAAGGTCACCAGCAAATGTTCTATGGTGAATCCCGGGAAAACGGGTGTTACCGGTTTATACAACCAGGAGGTCTTTGAATCTGTAGATACGGCATCTTCCATGGATGAGGACTACCCTTTTCTATGTTGAATGAACGAAATATTCCCGGTGAGCGAAAATGGATAATGATATAGATTGGACATGATGTCGGGTTTTACTGCGCTCCAAGGTTGAAATAATTGTAGACCGCTCTCGACAAGTCAGCATACAACTGATTGGCATTATCCCAGACGATCTGGTCAGTATTATGAATAAAGATGGCAAGCACGTAATTGCCGCCGGGGGTGTACACAAGACCGGCGTCTCCCACTGTGTGCATTAATCCGTCAAGCGGATCGATCGCCCAGCCGTGTTTATGACCAACCTGTGTTCCATCGGGCAGCCCGGCTTCGATCAAAACCCCGATTCGGTTTTGCGTCAAGTAAGTGATCATCGAGCGGCATTCGCTTTGCGTGATCTCACCGGGGAAAACAGCCAACAAGCTGCCGCCGCCATACTGGGCGCATTGATAAATATCCGTCAGCAGCATCCCAATCTCGGTGGGAGTGGTCTGGTTGTAAGGATCGGGTTCAGTATCCACGTCCTCGCGTGTGTTCGCAGGTGTTGTGACCCCGCCAGAAAGCAGCGGCGCACCAACGTAGAACATCCCATCAAGGTATGTGCTGGTTAATCCCAGCGCTTTCATCGTGCGCGTCACTTCCAACGGACCAAGCGTCCGGTCAAGCACCTGTATCATCAAGGCATCAGTTGAGACGTTATCAGACTTGGCAATCATCTCCTGAACAAGTTGCGCAACCTCCTCGCTCGCAGGTTCGTCGATGAAACGGTATGCCGTCACCATCACCGCGATCTTGATCGTGCTGTCAGCGGAAAAAGCGATGCCGGGGGTAAGAACTTCGCCATTGCTGTATGCCACTTGCAGATCAGCTCCGGAATTGAGGTCCTGCATGTAGATCTCCACCACGCCGGTGAACTCATTCACATCCACAATCTGCTGCAGCAGAACACGCAACTCCTGCATGGAAGGCCGCGACACTGCACCCTGGACCAATACCAGGTTGACTGACCTGGCGGTTGGCGAGCGAAGTGCGTTGCTCACCAGCGCAACCGAGCGGTCCAAATCCAGTGTCTGCCCTGGATTAACAGAGAAGAAATTTACGCTGCCTGGGACTGGCTCATAAGCAGAAGCGCCCTGGTCATAACGCACGGAGATATCATTTTCGAGGTATGAACGAATGCGATCTTCATCGATATCAGCCCGCAGTGGAACTTCAACCGAAGGCGGTAGCTGATTGAACAGGTAAGCGAAGAACGCAGTCCAGAAAGGTTGGGCTGCCCGCGCCTGATCTGCAGCGGTCATCATGGCGGTTAGGTCAAGCTTGAAACCAAGATTGGAAGGTTTTACCTGGATGATGTTTTCATTGTAGCGCATTTCGATCGGGATCGAATACACCTGGGAAACGCGGGTAGCGGCTTGTTCCATCGAAAGACCCGTTACGTCCACGCCAGCAATGCGCGTGCCTGCCGGGAACGAGGAGCGCAGCCGGCTGAACACGACCAATTGAAAAACAAGCAAGGCAACGGCAGCAACTATCAATGCCAGCGCCATCCAACGGAAAATTGAAAATCGTCCGATACGTTTCATATTGTTAATACAGCCAATCGTTCAAATTTTACCAGAGTATAACACGCCAAAACCTCGCCTCGATTTTACGCTTTTTTTACCAGTTTGGTTATACTTATTGTATGACGTCCGATTTGGTATCCGCCAAAGCGTTGCAACAGATTTTCCCGTTCAGTCTGCTGGACATGGAAACGATCAAAACGCTGTTACCGCTCGTGGAATACTCGGATTTCAAAAAGGGTGAGACAGTTTATTCCGCAGGAGACGTTCCTGACCATCTGTTTTTCATCATCTCGGGCGAGCTCATCCTGGTAAACCCGTCTGAAGGTCCGGGTGCCACGGAGAAGAAACTTTGCGCCGGAGACCATTTTGGCGCAGAAGTGTTTTCCCCCACTGATTACCGATCCAATGATGCGCGGTGCGAAAAACCCGCCAGGTTGATCAAGTTGAGCAAAGAGACCCTCGCTCAATTGAGCAGACAATATCCGCGGCTCCACAAAGCCTTCAAGTTGATCCACCGCACAGAAAAGCTCTGGAATCGCCTGTACCTGCCCTGGCTGGGTGCGGATGAAAAAGTGTTGCTCATTTCCCGCCGCCACCCGGTATTCCTCCTGTTGCGCGTCCTCTCGCTTGGGGGAATTGGGCTCGTCGTTTCAGGCGTGTTGCTATCCTTCGCGATTAGTCCAAATGGCATTTCGTCCGGGCTGCTTATATTAGCCTTGTTCATTTTCCTGCTTGGCGCTTTCCTTTCCATCTGGGCAGGTTTGGAGTGGACAAATGATTATTTCTTCCTCACTGTTGAACGGGTGCTCGTGCAAAAGAAAATGGTCGGTTTCTACGACAGCCGCCAGGAGTCGCCCTACAGCGCCATCCTTTCAACCGGTCTTGAATCCTCGGTTTGGGGGCGTATGCTGGAGTTTGGCTCCATTCATCTGCGCTCCTACACAGGCGATCTCACATTCAAACGCCTGCCGTATCCCGAGGTGATCTACGAGTTACTGGAACATCAGCGCCATCGCGCGGTGTTTGAAAACAGGCAGCAGGATCGTGAGGAGATCCGCGAAACCCTGCAAAACCGCCTGGAAGGCAAAGCGCCGCGTCCGGGAAAACTAAAGAAAAGCCCGTCCGCGGGTATCACCACCACGTACGCCAGCGGATCGATCCTCGACGCGCTCGCTCGTTTTTACGGGCTGCGCACAGTTCGTTCTGGATCCGTGACGTATCGGACGCATTGGTGGATCCTGCTGGGTAAAATTCTCGTTCCCACGCTGATCTTGCTCGCAGTTCTGGTGTTTTTAATCTTCAAATGGGCTGGATCGATACCATCTCTCACAGATGTACAGGCTTACAGTCTTGCCATACTGGTGCTCCTGGCAACCTGGGGTTGGTGGTTATATCAATATCTCGACTGGCACAATGATGTGTACATCATTACTTCAGACCAGCTTGTCGATTTAAATCGCAAGCCACTGGGAAAAGAAGAACGCCGGTCCGCGCCGATCAGGAATATCCAAACCGTGCAGTTCACACGCAAAGGGATCGTCGGGCTGGTGCTGAATTACGGCACAGTCCGCATCCAGGTTGGCAACGAAGAACTGACATTCGACAACGTTTACGACCCCGCGTCAATCCAGGCGGAGATCTTTGCTAATTTTAAAAAGTTCAATCAGCAAACGCAAAAAATGGACCAGGAAAAACTGGCGGAATGGATCAAGACATACGATGAGATCCGCAACGGAAAACATGAGACTTCCGGCAGCGCGGGGAAAAACGGGTAAAATACCTGCTGCAAACGAAAGGAATTTGAATGGCATTACGCGAAATCATTACCCTCCCACACCCCGTGCTGAGAAGAAAAGCGCATAAGGTGGCAGATTTTGGCAAGGATTTTCAACAATTGGTGGATGACATGGTCGAAACCATGCGCGACGCGCCCGGCGTGGGATTGGCCGCGCCGCAGATCGCAATCTCTCAACGTCTGATCGTCGTCGAGTTTGGAGACGAGGAGAACGAGAATGCTCCGCAGAAACTCTATGTGCTTGCGAATCCAGAAATTACCGAGGCTTCTGAGGAAATGGTGGCGGGTATCGAGGGATGCCTATCTGTGCCTGAGCTTGTAGGCGAGGTGGAACGTCACGAATCGATCACGGTCAAGGGTCTCAACCGCCACGGCAGGCCCACGAAGATCAAAGCGCAAGGTTGGCTCGCGCGTATCTTCCAGCACGAGATTGACCACCTGGATGGCATTTTATATCCTGACCGGACGGACAAAGTGTGGCGCCCCGCTCCCGATGAAGAAATACCGCTAGATTAATTTATGCATCTGTCCCACCTTTCCCTGACGAATTTTCGTCTTTTCTCCCGCCTGGATATGGATGTTCCCCGGCGGATTCTCTTGTTGATGGGCGCCAACGCCCAGGGAAAAACCTCGCTGCTTGAAGCCATTTTCTACATGGCGACCTTCAGTTCATTCCACGCGCAGAATGACCGGCAACTGCTGAATTTCATCGCCACGCGGGAGAACCTTTCGGTTGCGCGCATGATCGCCACCTACCAGCGCCAAGACCGCGTCCACCGCCTTGAAGTACGCCTGATCCAGGATTCCAACGGCAACGGCGGCGCGCGCCTGCGCAAGGAAGTGCTATTGGATGGGGTGAAAACCCCGCCAATCCAGGTGATCGGACATCTCAACGCGGTCATCTTCCTGCCCCAAATGACCGGCGTCCTGGAGGACGGGCCGGCAGAGCGGCGCAGGTATCTCGATCTCTTGATCTCGCAGGCGCAACCCGCCTATACCCGGGCGCTTTCCGAGTACAGCCAGGCGCTCACCCAGCGCAACGCCCTGTTGAAACTGCTTAACGATCGCGGCGGTGACTCCTCGCAGCTCATTTATTGGGACGAACTGCTGGCTTCGCGCGGCGCGCTATTGATCAGCGCGCGCATCGACGCGATTCAGGAACTGGAGCAGTTCGCCAAGCGCATTCACGAACAACTGACTGGATCCAGCGAGGTCATCCGCCTGATCTACCAACCATCGTACGACCCCCTCCCTCCCCCGCAGGGTCAATTCGCACTGCCCATCCAGGTGCAGGTACAGCGCAATGGTCTGACCGTTGAGAAGATTAAAGTGGGATTCCTCGAACGCCTGGGCAAAGTGCGCAACGAGGAGATTTCCCGCGGTGTGACCACCATCGGCCCGCATCGCGACGAGATGCGCGTATTATGCAACGGCATCGACCTGACTGATTTCGGTTCACGCGGTCAGATCCGCACCGCGCTTCTCTCGCTCAAGCTGGCGGAAGTGGATTGGCTGAAACAGAAGACAGGCGAATGGCCGATCCTGCTCCTCGATGAAACGCTGGCTGAACTGGATATGCAACGCAGAAATTACCTATTGAATTACCTCGAAAACGTTGAGCAGGTGATCCTCACCACCACGGATATGAATCTCTTCCCGCCGGATTTTCGCGAAAAGTGCGAGCGCTGGCAGATTGTCAGCGGCAGCGTTGAAAAGCTATCCAACGAAATTTAATCAAAGAGGTTTCTTTGCCGGCAATCCCGCCCGGCGTGGGTACACGGCAGGGGTTGTGGCTATCTTTTCCACCACAACCAGGTAACGTTCATCCGCGACCCCCGGCAGTGTGACCAGCGAGATCCGCCGNNACCGGCATTGAGGAGACTGCCCGCGCGACCGCCCAATCAAATTTCTCACGGTACTGCGCCATTTGACCCACGTCCTCTGCACGCAGGCTGAGTACCTCAACGTGAACCAGGTTCAAGCGTTCCACCAGGTAACGGCAGAATTCTGCTTTCTTTCCCACCGATTCAACCAGGGTCAATTTGAGATCCGGCAGCGCGATCTTCAAGGGAATGCCCGGAAAGCCTGCGCCGGTACCCACATCCACCAACCGCTCCGGTGGAGGGTTGTTCAGTTCGCTGAGCGCGGTGAGAGAATCGAGGAAATGCTTGATACGGATGGTTTCCGGTTCGCAGATGGCAGTCAGGTTGAACTTCTCATTCCAGGCCAGCAATTCCTGTTCGTAGATCTCAAAGGCTTTCACCTGGCGCGAGTTGAGATGTATACCGGTCAATTTTTGAGTTTCGTGGATGAATTTTTCCATTTACCTCTAAATTATACACTTGCAGGCGCATGCTAAGAAAAGGGTTGACGCGCTATAAAAGTTCGGGTAAAATCGCCCTTGCATAACGAAAGACTGCGGGCGTGGTTCAGTTGGTAGAATGTCTCCTTGCCAAGGAGAAGGTCGTGGGTTCGAGTCCCATCGCCCGCTCTAAGCAGCCCCTTTGGGGCTGTTTTTTGTTTGCGCTGGGATGTTTTCCCATCGCCCGCTCGTTAAGCCTTTTCGGGCTAATTTGGTTTACTGGGCTCTGGGAGGCTGCGCACTCCCATCGCCCGCTCTAAGCAGCCCCTTTGGGGCTGTTTTTTTACTGATGTCGTTTGATTAACAACTCAAGGTCATGGGTTTTCCTATAAGAACTTCCGCTTCGCTCCTGCCCTTATCAGGGGTTCCGCTCCGCATCAACGTGTCCCCTGATTACTGAATTGCGACACACGGCCTCTTACTAACGGCTGTTACTAACGGCTTGACCATCATATGACCATCTGATAAAATCAACTCCGCAAGGCGACGTGGCCAAGAGGCTAAGGCAAGGGTCTGCAAAACCCTGATCATGGGTTCAAATCCCATCGTCGCCTCAATTGATTTAATATGCTTCATCTCCAGTTTTAAGTTTTTTGCACAATGCTTCTCTCCCCTGTATAATTTTGGCATGCCCGCAAATTTGGACATTGTCTTCATCATCGGTTCGATCCTGGTCCTGCTGGCCGTGATGGTCAGCAAGATCAGCGATCGGTTCGGCATCCCGTTGTTGCTTTTGTTTATTGTCCTTGGAATGCTTGCCGGGTCGGAAGGCATCGGGGGAATCTACTTCGATGACCCTGAATTGACCCAATGGATTGCCACGATATCTCTTTCGATCATCCTCTTTTCCGGCGGGGTGGATACCCATTGGAAAAGTATCAAACCTGTTTTGAAAGAAGGCCTCGTCCTCGCCACGCTAGGCGTTGGCATCACGGCGGGCGTTCTTGGAGTTTTCGTTCATTTCATCCTTAACCTTGGCTGGTTGGAATCCTTCCTCATCGGTGCCATCGCCTCGTCGACGGACGCGGCAGCAGTATTTTCTCTGTTGAGGGCGAGAGGCGTGCACCTCAAGGGAAAACTCAAACCATTGCTTGAGCTGGAATCCGGGAGCAATGATCCGATGGCGATCTTCCTCACGATTGGTCTCATCCAATGGATCCAGAATTCCCTGAAAAGCCCGGCTGACCTGCTCCTGCTCTTCGCGCTGCAAATGGGCGTCGGGCTTGCCATCGGTTGGCTGATGAGCCGCTTATCCCTCTTGCTCATCAACCGCCTAAAACTCGGCTACGAAGGTCTTTACCCCGTACTCGCTTTTGCGCTTGTTTTCCTGACCTTCGGATTGGCCACCCTGTTGGAAGGCAGCGGTTACCTGGCTGTGTACGTGCTGGGTTTAATGATGGGAAAAACCGAGTTTCTCCACAAACGCAGTTTGTTGCGCTTTTTCGATGGCAACGCCTGGCTCATGCAGATCGCATTGTTCATCACCCTCGGCTTGCTCGTTTTTCCCTCCCAGGTGCTCCCCATATTCTGGCCAGGATTGTTGATCTCCATCATCCTCATCATCCTCGCCCGGCCCATCGCAGTGTTTCTATCGCTCCTACCCTTTGGTTATTCGCTCCGGGAAAAAACTTTTCTCTCCTGGGTTGGGTTACGTGGAGCAGTACCCATTGTGCTCGCCACCTTCCCCCTGGTCGCCCGCATACCCAGCGCGGGACTGATCTTTAACCTGGTTTTTTTCATCGTTATTACTTCTGTCGTTCTACAGGGCACCATGATCCCCCAGATGGCACGCTGGCTAAAGGTAAACGAAGCCTCACCTGCGTTAAAGCGCATCCCCCTGGAGATCATCGAAAACGCTGGGCTGAATGGAACTCTCCGGGAGATTAAAATTAACGAGAACTCCCCCTCGATCGGTAAAGCGATTTATGAATTGAATTTGCCGCTGGAATACCTGATCATCCTTATCGCGCGCGAGGGAGAATATCTTCAGCCAAATGGAAGCACGGTTCTCAAGCCTGGTGATACCCTGATCAGTTTAAGTGAAAACGAGGTTTTCGATAACGCCCAAAGGATGATCAATCCCCAAAGTGACGCTGATACTAACGATTAAGGGCTTTCCTCGCAGCGCGACACAGGTAATCCACACGATGATTTTCCGCGTTCCCGGCATGCCCGCGCAGCCAATGCCAGGTAACCTTGTGCCTGCCGCTGGCAGCAAGCAATTCCTTCCACAAATCCTGGTTGGCAACCGGACCACTGGTTCCGCGCCAGTTTTTCGCCAGCCATGTTGGCATCCATTCACTGATCCCTTTTTTCAGGTATTGTGAATCGGTGAAGATCGTGACAGCCGCCGGCTCGGTGATGGTGTTCAGTGCCTGGATAGCCGCGGTCAGCTCCATGCGGTTGTTGGTGCTATGCGGTTCAGCGCCGGAAATCTCGCGGCGAGTTTTTCCATGAATGATCAACGCCGCCCATCCACCCGGCCCCGGGTTGGGATCGCACCCCCCATCCGTGTAAATGAGATATTCATCCATCAGGGATAACGCTCAGCCAATTCCAAAATGAGTGCGTCCAATTCGGTCAGGAGCTGCGGGATTTGTTCGCTTGGAATGTCGGCTTTCAGCAATTGCCAGCCCGCATCCTCGAGCACCGGGATGATGACCATCCAATCGGCGTCTACCGGCTGCAATCCCAGTAAATCCCGATATTGAAGCACAGTTTTTAATTGTGGAGATTGAGCGTCCCAATCAACTAAAGCCTCAGCCTGACCGCTGAGCGGGAGCGTGCCAAAGCGGTCGAGCAACCTCGCCTGCTGAGCGGGTTCAGAAAGCCAGCGGATGAACAACCAGGCTGCCAGGTCTTCTGCTGGTTCGTTCTGCAGCACCGCGTACGCGATACCGGCTGCGGTTATCACCTGGTCCGCGCCGCCCGGGAACGGGATCAGCGTCCATTCGTCCTGAGAGCCCGCTCTTTCCAGGTCCCCCACAAGCGCTGGAAGGTCTTGCAGCCACACAGCCACAGCCAATGCCTGGCGGTTGGCGAAGTAAGCGCGGTCATGGTCAGTCCGCCCCACCCACGCGCAGGAATCATTCTTGAGCGCTTGCAAGAAACCAAAGGCGGCTTCACCAGCTTCACCTGAGAACCTGTAACCGTCACTCGTGCGAGGGTCAACGCCAAAAGCGGTCAACCAACTCAACATCGCAACCGGATCGGTGTTGATCAGCCAGCCGCCCAGGCCGTCATTCGTCGTGTCGTCATCTTTCAGGAAAGACGCGTTTGCCGCGCACATCTGGTTTCGAAATTCTTCATCGGTAGAAGGTGGAGCGAGAAAACCCAACTCCTCCGCCCATGTCTTGTTGTAGGCCAGGAGTAGCGCGCTCTGCTGCGCTGGGATGCCAAGACGCTCATCGTCTACCATCAATTCATCCCAAAACAGCGGTAAAAAATCTTCGATTGCATCTGCAGGAAACCCATATCCAGCGGCGTCAAGAAATGGCGCGAGATCGACGACCAACCCTTCCCTTTCATCCACCGCGAGGATAAAACTGGCTGGAGCCGCCATCACATTAGGCGGCTGTTGATTGGCAATCCCTTCCCAGGTTTTGCTGGTCACCATCGCCGCTGAACCTGGCGCGGTCATGATGACATGGATGCCCCATTCGTTGGTCTGGTTGAACTCATCGACCATCAAGACCAGTTCATCCAGGGCATCCCCGGTCCATGGGTGGATGAATTGGATCTGCAACTCATTCAACGCCGCTGGATCAACACCCACCACCGGTACATTCGTGGCTGGTACAATTGTTGGCGTCGTTTTTGCGAATGATTTCGTCGACTGGCCTGTTTCAACCGCTGGGGTCGACGTTATACGAATCGGCGCACACGCCGAAATTGCCAGCCCCATGACAACAAACAAGAAATACAGTATCCGAAATTTTCTCAATGTCGTTCCAATCACTAAATACCTTTATTGGTTTATGAGTATAACAGAGTGCGCGGGTGGATCAATCAAAATCCGCTGACACAAAATCCGCTGGCAGCTTTGCATCATGCAGATGCTCAAATATGCGTGCGATCTGCTTTGGCGTCACTCGTGAGAGTGAAAGCTCCGGGATTTCTGCCAGTGAAAAGAAAGAGGGATCAGATGTCTCAAGCGCTGATGCCATCGACTCCCATATAAGGTCGCAAAGCACGAAAATCTTGTAAGTGTGGAACAGTGTTGGAGGATGCCCGTGCATGTTGCGGTCATACAGCGCGAGTTTTTTGCGCGCTTTCACGAGCGTTCCCGCTTCTTCAAGCACTTCGCGTTCCACCGCCAGGCTTGGAGGTTCACTAACATCCACCCGACCCCCAGGCAAAGTCCACCTACCGCCATCCGCCAGTTCGCGTACCAGCAGCAATTCCTCAACTGTGAACACCACCCCGCGAATATCCAGTTTGGGGGTGGCGTAACCGCATTGGGCATCGAAAACCACTCGCCCCCTGTCAGCGTCAGCCCCGGTTCCTTCGATCATCATTTCCGTGGCGATCCAGCTTAATTCATGATAGCGCTCAATATCGAACGGGTTGCCAGTGTACTGCAATCCGCTTTGCGCAATCGCCTGGATTTTCTGTGCCAAGGTCAACCGGCGCTGATTTGAATTTTCAGATTGGTTAGGTTTTGTCATGTTGGCGAAATCTGTTGGCGAAATCTCATATGGCGAAATCTCATATTGACGATAAACTGTGATGTTTGTATAATCGATTACGCAACCTTTTTTCTGT
>DDXM01000008.1 GCA_002347485.1 Anaerolineaceae bacterium UBA2260
GTGATCACTAAGATTATTGCATAGGTAGATGAAAAATATGGCAAAGCAGAAAATTCGAATTCGTTTGAAGGCTTACGAT
This sequence comes from Anaerolineaceae bacterium UBA2260, assembly GCA_002347485.1. Classification (GTDB taxonomy): domain Bacteria; phylum Chloroflexota; class Anaerolineae; order Anaerolineales; family Anaerolineaceae; genus UBA6107. Next base: position 80 of record DDXM01000008.1, read on the forward strand.
CACCGCGTATTGGATCAGTCTGCCAAGAGAATTGTTGAAACAGCTGAACGAAGCGGCGCTCAGGTAGTGGGACCCGTCCCCCTGCCCACCCGTATCGAAAAGTTCACTGTCCGTCGCTCAGCGTTCATCGATAAGGACTCTCACGAACATTTCGAGATCCGCACCCACAACAGGCTGATCGATGTGCTTGACCCCGATGCGAAGACGATCGATATGCTGATGCGGCTTAATATGCCCGCCGGCGTGGACATTGAGATCAAGATCTGAGCCAGTTACCGCGAGTTCGAAGGAATCGTCGGTAGATCACCTTAAAAATTGAAAAACCCCTTACAAATATCGCGGATTGCGGTATAATGTATAGGTTTTGGGTTCAAAGCCCAAACACAGGCAATTCAAGAGCGATCTTGTGAGCGCACCAGACAAAAACCAATAGTGCCGCAGCGAATCGTTGACTGGATTGTTCAGGGATGATGCAGCCAAGCCCAGGCTGACAGTCTCTATAAAATAAACTGAAGGAGAACAACTGAGATGTTTAAAGGGCTGATCGGAAAGAAAATCGGCATGACTCAGATTTTCGATGAAAACGGCGCGGCGCACCCTGTCACGCTGATCGAAGCTGGGCCATGCTTCGTTACCCTGGTAAGAAACGCTGAGAACGATGGTTATTCAGCGGTTCAGCTGGGTTTCGAAGAGGTCAAACCTAAAAAGTTGACCGGCGGTGAGTTAGGCCACCTCAAGCGCAACAATTTACCTCCTCTTAAGTACCTGCGCGAATTCCGCGCCAAAGAGATCCAGGTTGCAGAAGGCGACAAGATCGATGTCAGCCTGTTTGCGGTTGGCGAAAAGGTGGATGTCTCCGGTGTAAGCAAGGGTAAGGGTTTCGCCGGTGGTGTGAAGCGCTATCACTTCAGGGGTGGTCCGAAAACGCACGGTCAGTCTGACCGTTTGCGCGCCCCGGGTTCACGCTCCTCAACCACCACACCTGGTCGTGTATTCAAAGGCGCGCGCGGGGCTGGTCACATGGGCAGTGACGCTGTGACCGCGCAGAACCTCAAAGTTGTCCTGGTAGACGCTGAGCGCAATGTTATCGGTGTCAACGGCCCTGTGCCTGGTGCACGTGGTGGCCTCGTTGTAATTAAAGAATCACGGAAAAACTAGTCCGGTGATTTTTTGGACCGTTTACCTGGATAAAGGGAGCTAATCACAATGGAAGTCGAAGTTATGAACATGGAAGGCAAGAAGGTCAGCGTGGTGGAATTGCCACCGGCGATCTTTGAAGCCCCTATCAGCGTTGATTTAATGCATCAGGCCTTGGTCAGGCAGATGGCGAATGCCCGGCTTGGCACGCACGAGACGAAGGTCAAGAGCGATGTGTCAGGTGGTGGTCGCAAGCCATGGCGGCAAAAGGGAACCGGTCGCGCGCGACAGGGTTCCATCCGCTCTGCCCAATGGAAAGGCGGCGGCAAGATCCATACACCGCACATGCGTTCCTATCAGCAGGCCATGCCCAAGAAAATGCGCCAGGCTGCCCTGCGTTCGGCACTTTCGGTTAAGGCTGCCGAATCGATGATCGTCATTATTGACGAACTTAAACTGAATGAACCAAAGACCCGCCTCATGGCAAGTGTCCTGAACAAGCTGGTGGGTGATGCCAGCGCTCTCGTGTTGATCCCTACTGTGGAAACCTACGAAGGCGTCATGCGCTCCACCAACAACATCCCGGACGCGAAGGTGTTGAACGCTAACTACCTAAACGTTCGCGATCTGATGGTCTTTGATAAACTGGTCATGCCAGTTGACGCGCTTGAGTTGATCAAGGCGAACCTGGGATAGGTAGGAGATAAAGATGAGCACTATTTATGATGTCCTCCGCCGCCCGATTGTGACCGAGAAAACCAACTATATGGTCACCAAGCTTCACCAGTACGTCTTCGAGGTTTCTGTCGACGCCAACCGGACGCTGGTTAAGGACGCGGTTGAGAAATTATTCAATGTAACCGTAGTAAGGGTCAATATCATCAACGTGCCTGCCAAGCGCTCGATGCGCCGCAACCGCCGATTGCTGATCAGCAACCCCCAATATAAAAAAGCGGTCGTCACCCTCCTTCCTGAAGACCGGATCCCTATCTTTGAAGGGGTAGAGTAATGGCTATTAAGATCTATAAACCCACAACCCCCAGCCGTAGAGGAATGACCGGGTACAGCTTCGAGGAGATCACCAAGGAAACCCCCGAGCGCTCCCTGATCGTCATTCGCACCGCCAGGGCTGGCCGCAACAACCAGGGCAGGATCACTGTCCGCCATCAGGGCGGGGGCTCGCGCCAGTACATCCGCATCGTGGACTTCAAGCGTAACAAGCTCAACATTCCTGCGCGCGTAGCGGCGATCGAATATGATCCCAACCGCACCGCCCGCCTGGCACTGTTGAATTACGCTGACGGCGAAAAACGTTATATCATCGCCCCGGTTGGACTGAAGGTGGATGATACAGTTCTGGCAAGCCCAACGGCTGAAATTCGCCCCGGAAACTCACTGCCAATCTCCAATATCCCCGTGGGTTCCCTCATCCACAACATCGAATTGCGCGAGGGCAAAGGCGGGCAGTTGGTACGCTCAGCGGGTACTTCAGCGCAATTAATTGCCAAAGAAGGTGATTACGCACAGATCCGTATGCCTTCGGGCGAAGTTCGCCTGGTGCTGCAGAAATGCTACGCGACCATTGGGCAGGTTGGCAATGTCGATCACAGCAATATCAAGTTGGGTAAAGCTGGTCGCAAACGCCACCTGGGTGTCAAACCCACTGTTCGTGGCACCGCGATGAGCCCGCGCGACCATCCCCATGGTGGTGGTGAAGGACGTCAGCCTGTTGGTATGCCCGGACCGAAGAGTCCGTGGGGTAAACCAACCCGCGGGTATCGCACCCGCCGCAACAAGATGACCGACAAGTTCATTGTTCGGCGCCGGAAAACCGGCAATCGGTAGACAGGTATCGCCTAACCGAGAAGAAGGGATGCAAATATGTCTAGATCGCTAAAGAAAGGGCCGTTCGTCGACCCGAAACTGTTGAAAAAAATTGAAGCCATGAATACCAAAAGTGAGAAGAAGGTGATTCGCACCTGGAGCCGCGCGAGTACCATCTTCCCCCAGATGGTGGGTCATACCATCGCTGTGCATGACGGCCGTCGGCATGTGCCCATTTACATCACTGAAAACATGGTGGGTCACCGCCTGGGCGAATTTGCGCCCACGCGCCACTTCAGAGGTCACATGTCTGATAAATCGACGGGAGCAAGATAATCATGGCAACCGATATTCGCGCTGAACTGAAGAATTGCGGTGTTTCCGCGCAAAAGACTCGCCTGGTTATTGACCTGATTCGTGGCAAGCCTGCCGTTGAGGCATTGACTACCCTCAAGTTCACCAACAAGGTTGCAGCTCGGCACGTGGGCAAACTGCTCGCCTCAGCCGTCGCCAACGCCGAGGAGAACTTTGGTGTAGATCGTGATGATCTGTACGTTTACAAGATCACTGCTGATGAAGCTCCGACCCGCAAGTGGCGCGCTTTTGGCGCCCGCGGTCGGTTCAAACCGTTGTTGAGACGCTCCTCTCACATTACGGTTGTGCTGCGAGAGAAAGAGTAGAACGCCGGGCGGCTGGTTCACACCGCTGCCCGCAGGAAAAGGACACCAGGAGAAATTATGGGTCGAAAAGTACATCCAATTGGTTTTCGTCTTGGAATCAATCAGCCTTGGGAAGGTCGCTGGTATGCTGAAGGAACTGAATACCGCGATCAACTGCAGCAGGATATTGTCATCCGCAGGATGATCCAGAAGGAAGGCGACAAAGCTGGCATTTCCATGGTTGAGATCGAAAGATTCCCCGGCAAGGTGAAGGTGATCGTTCACACCGCCAAACCCGGTATTCTGATCGGACGCAAGGGTGATTCGGTTAAGAAGATTCGCACCGACCTCGAAGCGTTGACCGGAAAGAAGATCGATCTCGAGATCAAAGAGATCAAAGCCCCGGATTGTGACGCTTATCTGGTGGCGAAAAACATCGCTGGTCAGATCGAACGGCGCGTGAGCTATCGGCGGGCGATGAAACGCGCCCTCCAGCAGGCGATGCGCCAGGGCGCTGAGGGGATCAAGGTTTCAGTCTCTGGCCGCCTGAGCGGCGCTGAAATGGCGCGTATCGTTTGGCTGCGCGAAGGACGGGTACCGCTGCAGACTCTGCGCGCGGATATCGACTTTGCCCGCGCCGAAGCCCTAACCACCTACGGCCGAATTGGCGTGAAGGTTTGGATTTATAAGGGTGAGATCATCCCTGGTGTCGAAGAAAAGGCTGAAGCCACCGAGGGTGTGTACGTTAGTGAATAAATAACCCCGCGGGCTTTCCCGGGGAAATCTGAAAGAGGTAGCAGCTATGTTGATGCCAAAACGTGTAAAGTGGCGTAAAGTGATGCGCGGTCGTATGACCGGCAAGGCTTTGCGTGGAGCTGAGATCACATCCGGTGAATACGCCTTGCAGGCGATCGAGCCGGGTTGGATCACCGCCCGCCAGATCGAAGCCGCCCGTCGCGCGATCGTCCACCGCATGAAACGTCATGGAAAGGTATGGATCCGGATCTTCCCCGACAAACCGTACACCCACCGCCCACCTGAAACCCGTATGGGTAAGGGTAAAGGCAATGTGGAGTACTATGTGGCGGTGGTAAAACCGGGCAGAATTATGTTCGAGATCAGTGGACTTGATCACGAGGAATCGGTCGAAGCTTTGAAGCAGGCCTCGTACAAATTCCCGATCAAGACGAAGATCCTGGTTCGTGGCCAGGAGGCAGGAGAATCAGCATGAAAAATTCAGAGATTCGCTTACTGTCCACTGAGGAATTAAAGACCAAACTCGCCGATACCCGCAACGAGTTGATGAACTTTCGGTTCCAGATCGTTACCGGTCAGTTGGTTGATACCAGCCGGTTAAAAGCAACCCGTCGCAAGATCGCTCTGTACGAGACCATTTTACGTGAACGCGAGTTAGGCATGAACCTGGAAGGTGGAAAATGAATCAAAGACGTCGATTAACTGGCATCGTCACCAGCAACAGGATGACGAAAACGGTTGTAGTAGAGATTTCAAGAACCTATCGACACCCGCTGTATCACAAAGTGGTCCATGCCCAGCAGAAGCTGAAAGCGCATGACGAACTGGGTTGCGCCATCGGAGACCAGGTGCGGATTGTTGAATGCGCCCCCATCTCCAAGGAAAAATCCTGGATGGTTGAGTCCATCGTCAAGCACGAAGGCAAGACGCTGGAAGTGGCCGAGGAGGCGGTTGAATGATCCAACAAGAGTCTCGATTAAAGGTCGCAGACAACACTGGAGCGCGGGAGATCCTCGTCATCCAGGTTGTGGGTGGAACCAGGCGAAAATATGGCGCAGTCGGTGATATCGTGGTCGCGACAGTAAAATCCGCCGCCCCTCAGGGCTCGGTAAAAAAGAGCGATATTGTGAAAGCCGTCATCGTTCGCACTTCCAAGGAATGGCGTCGTGAAGATGGTTCGTCCATCCGCTTCGATGACAACGCCGCAGTGATCCTTGATGCTGATGGTCAGAATCCGAAGGGAACGCGTATCTTCGGACCCGTAGCGCGTGAGTTGCGCGAACGCGGTTATATGAAGATCGTCTCTCTCGCGCCTGAAGTACTGTAGGCAGAAGGATAGGAGAGAACCAATGAAAGTTAAGATTCGTAAAGGTGATCAGGTAGAGGTCCTGCGCGGTTTGTCTGAAGATAAGGGCAAACGCGGCGAGGTGATCAAAGTTCTACCGGATGAAAACAGAGTGGTGGTGCAAGGCGTGAATACCCACACAAAGCACCAGCGGCAGGTTCAATCACAAGGCCGCACGGTCAATCCTGGAATCATCCGCTTCGAAGCGCCGATGAGCATTTCCAACGTGGCAATCGTTTGCAAGAAGTGCAACAAAGCCACCAGGGTTGCCCTGATCCGCGAAGATGGCAAGACCAAGCGCCAGTGCAAAGAATGCGGCGCCATGATCGATGAATAAGCCGTACTGGAGTGTGTGCGAATGAATGTTATGAAAGAAAAGTATACGAATGAAGTTTCACCGGCATTGATGAAATCGCTGGGATTGACCAACGTCATGCAGATCCCCAGGATCAAGAAAGTTGTCATCAATATCGGTATGGGCGAGGCGATGGAAAACCCCAAAGCCCTGGACGCTGCAGTCCAGGATCTGGGCGCCATCACCGGTCAGAAACCCGTCATCACCAAAGCGCGCAAGAGCATCGCGAATTTCAAGCTGCGCGAAGGGCGCGCCATTGGCACCTCCGTCACCCTGCGTGGTGACAAGATGTGGGCGTTCCTTGATCGGTTGATGAACATCGTGCTGCCGCGCGTGCGCGACTTTCGCGGGGTTTCCGCCGAGTCTTTTGATGGACGAGGAAACTACACGCTCGGCCTACGGGAGCAGATCATCTTCCCGGAGATCGAGTATGACAAAGTTGACAAGGTTCGTGGTATGGAAATTACCATCGTGACCACTGCACCATCGGATGAACAGGCCGCAGCACTGCTGCAAATGCTTGGCATGCCTTTCAGGAAGGACTAGTATGGCTAAGAAATGCATGGAATATCGTGAATTAAGAAGGAAATTCCCCAACCAGGTACGCAACCGCTGCAAGCGCTGCGGTCGCCCGCGTGGGTACCTGCGAAGATTCGGCTTATGCCGCATTTGCTTTAGAGAGCTCGCCCTTGAAGGTGAGATTCCCGGCGTGACCAAGTCATCCTGGTAATGCCAATTCGGAGGAAGAAACATGAGTGTTAATGATCCAATTGCTGATATGTTGACCCGTATCCGGAATGGCGTCATGGCCAGCCAATCCGTGGTTGCCATGCCTCACTCAAAGATCAAGGCGGAGATCGCCAGGATCTTGAAAGAGGAAGGTTTCATTGAAGGATATGAAGTTGTCGAAAGCGACAAGCCGGGCATGCAGACCCTGCGCGTAAAGATCAAGTACATTGGTGAGCGCCGCGAACGCAGCGCCGTCATCACCGGCCTTGAAAGAGTGAGCCGCCCCGGCCGCCGCGTTTACACACAGAAAACTGACATCCCCTGGGTTTTGGCAGGGATGGGTATCGCGATCCTGTCCACCCCCAAGGGTGTGATGACCGGACAGAGAGCCCGCCAGCTGGGTATTGGCGGCGAAGTTCTCTGCAAGGTCTGGTAGCCCTTTGGGATGAAGGAGGATAGTAATCGTGTCACGTATAGGTAAACTACCAATCCAGGTACCTGAGTCGGTGAAGGTTGAAATCAAAGGCTCAGAAGTAACCGTAAAAGGTCCGAAGGGTGAAATGAAGCGCCAGTTTTCGCCGGACATCACCATCACGCATGAAGATGGTGCGCTGCTGGTTAAACGCAATTCCGATCTCGCGCTGGTTCGCGCGCTGCACGGCACAACCCGCGCAGTCCTGGCGAACATGGTGCACGGCGTCTCCACCGGGTTCACGACCGAACTGGAAGTGGACGGAGTGGGGTACCGTGTCGAGATGGACGGAGCGAAGCTGGTTCTGTACGTCGGTTATTCACACCCGTTCGTCATCGAACCGCCCGCCGGAATTAATTTTGAAATTGACAGCAAAACCCGTCTTGTGAAGATCAACGGGTATGACAAAGAAGTGATCGGACAACTGGCCAGTGACATCATCAAGATCCGGCCGCCCGAACCCTATCTGGGCAAGGGTATCCGCTACAAAGGTCAGAAAATCCGCCGCAAAGCCGGCAAGGCTGGCAAGGCGAAAGGGTAAGGCAGGTGAGCGAATATGGCAAAGAATAATCGAACAGAAGCAAGAATTCACAGGCATCGCCGCGTACGTAAGTTCATCAGCGGCACCGCTGCTCGTCCTCGACTGAGTGTTTTCCGGAGCCTGGCTGAGATCTACGCCCAGGTGATCGATGACGGCGCTGGCGTTACGCTAGTCTCCGCTTCAAGCATAGATCATGAGCTGCGCGAAAAACTGAGCGGCCTCAAGAAGGTCGAACAGGCCCGCCTTGTCGGCGAACTTGTCGCCAAACGCGCCAAGGATAAAGGAATCAGCCAGGTTGTGTTTGACCGCGGCGGGTTCAAATTCAGTGGACGCGTAAAAGCGCTTGCTGACGCGGCTCGTGAAGCCGGCCTTGACTTTTAGGTTACGGAGAGATAGAGGGCTTTATTTATGGAAATGACGGAATATCAACCCTTAGAAATGCAGTACGATGAGCGTGTGATCGAGATCGCCCGTGTCGCGAAAGTGGTTAAAGGCGGTCGCAGGTTCCAGTTCCGCGTAACGATTGTGGTTGGTGACAACCACGGAAAAGTGGGTATCGGTATTGGCAAAGCCAACGCCGTGCCTGACGCGATGCGCAAGGCAACTGAACGTGCGCATAAGAATTTACAGCAGGTCACCCTCACCGGTACAACCATCCCTCACGAAGTCACCGGTCGAACCGCCGGCGCGGTTGTTCTACTCAAACCCGCCTCTGCTGGTACTGGTGTTATCGCCGCGGGTGGTGTGCGCGCTGTGCTTGAAGTTGCCGGCGTGCACGACATTCTCACCAAGTCATTGGGCAGCTCGAATGTATTGAACGTTGTAAAAGCGACCTTCGACGCGCTCGGGCAGTTGAAATCCCCTGAGACTGAAGCCGCCCGCCGTGGAAAACCTGTGAAGGAATTGATCCCTTACTGGGAGCGGAGGAAGAATGCCTAAGAAAAAAGAAACCGAAAAGAAATTGCGCATCACCCTGGTGAAGAGCGCGATCGGTTATTCCGAGAAACACAAGGCCACCATCCGCGCGCTGGGTCTGCACCGCATCAACGAGACCGTTGAACAGGCGGACACACCCGTGATTCGCGGCATGTTGTTAAAGGTCAATCATCTTGTGAAAATTGAAGAGCAGGAAGTCTAATGAAATTACACGATCTAATGCCTAATGAAGGCGCGCGCAAAGCGCCAAAACGAAAAGGTCACGGTATCGCAGCAGGCCAGGGTAAGACCTCAGGCCGCGGCACCAAAGGCCAGGGTTCACGCGCCGGATCCGGCGGTAACTTGTATCGCCAGGGTGGCAACCTGCCGTTTTACCGCCGCTTGCCGTTCATGCGCGGTGAAGGGTTCACCCCGCCCAACCAGGTCGAATACAACGAGATCAACCTCGACCAGTTGGACAGGTTCGAAGCCGGCAGCGTTATCTCCAGGGAATCCCTGCGGGAAGCGAAACTTCTGCACAAATCCGGTAACCCTGTCGCTCTGCTGGGGCGCGGGGAAGTTAAAGTTGCACTCACCGTGCAGGTTCAGCGGGTCACAAAATCAGCCCGTGAAAAGATCGAAGCGGCCGGCGGTTCTGTCGAGATCGTCGCCTGAACGCCACTCTAAGGAGTCATGAATGAAGCGATCAGCCTGGCGTTATTTATGGACGTCTGAAGATATCCGCAAGAAACTGCTGATCACCCTGCTATTGCTGGTGATCTACAGGTTCGCGGCGAATATCCCTGTGCCGGGGATCAACCGCGAGGTCATCCGTTCCATCTCAGAATTGGGTGGGGCGGGGGTTTCCCTTTTCAACCTGCTTGATCTGCTTTCTGGCGGCACCATCTCCAACTTTTCCATCCTGGCGATGGGTGTGTATCCTTACATTACTGCCCAAATCATCATCCAATTACTGGTACCCATCATCCCGGCGCTTGATCGCAGGATCAAGGACAATCCGCGTGAGGGTCGCCAGTTGATGGAACGGTGGACCACCCTCCTGACCATCCCCATGGCGCTGCTTACCGCCATTGGTCAGGTGAACATCTTCAATTCGATGTCTACGACCGGTAGCATCCTTACTTTTAATTTTGGACTCAGCGCTGGATCGATGATGCCAACCCTCACACTGATATTCAGTATGGTGGGTGGAACGATGTTCGGTATATGGCTCGGTCAACTCATCTCTGAGTTTGGCATTCCCAACCAGGGTCTATCATTGATTATTTTCGCCGGTATCATTTCGAGCATTCCTACCAACCTGATCAGTATCCTCGCGGATAAAGAGAACGGCTGGTGGGTGCTCCTGCTCATTGTCGCTATACTCGCGTTGACTATCTTCGCTATCGTGTATGTCCAGCAGGGCAGAAGGAACGTTCCTGTTCTCTTCCCCGGACGCCGCGTTGGTAACCGGATGTCGATGCCCGTGCGCAGCAACCTGCCCCTGATGGTGAATATGGCAGGTATGATCCCGCTCATCTTCGCCCAGACCTTCCTGTCCTTCCCGGCTTTGATCGCCAGTTACTTCATCGCCGGCAAGACCGAGGGATTTTGGTACGGTGTGTACAACCTGTTCAGCGGTTCCGGATGGTTCTACCCGGTAATCTTCTTTGTTCTGGTTGTGGCGTTCACTTTCTTCTACACGGATGTTCTTTTCACCCAGCAGAATTATGGTGACACGCTCAAGAAACAGGGCGCGCAGATTCCCGGCGTGGTTCGCGGCGGACCGACGCAGAAGTACCTCACCAAGGTACAGCGGCGCATCACCTTCCCCGGTGCTTTCTTCCTTGGATTCGTGGCAGTGCTGCCTTACCTGCTGAGCGCAATCCTTCCCATCACGGGGCAGAGCGCATTCGTGATTTCCGCGGCGGGCTTGCTGATCGTGGTCGGTGTGGTGCGTGATACCTTTACCATCATCGAAACCGAGCTCAAAGTGCACGGTTACGACGAAAGCATCATCAAGGGTTAATGATGGCGAGATATATCGTTCTGCTTGGACCTCCGGGCGCTGGAAAGGGAACACAGGCCCAGATCATTGCTGAAAAGTATGGTCTGGTGCACGTTTCCTCTGGAGATCTGTTCAGAGAGAACTTGAAGAACGAAACAGAGCTGGGAAAGTTAGCCCAGATCTACATGAAACGCGGCGAATTGGTGCCGGATGACGTGACCATCGCGATGATACGCGACCGATTAATCCGCCCAGATTGCCGCGAAGGCGCGCTGCTCGATGGATTCCCGCGCACTCCTGCGCAGGCGGAAGCTTTGTCGCGGATGCTGGCGGAATCCGGTGGAGCTGTGAACCTGGTTCCTTACATCTACGTACCGGAAGAAGTCCTGGTGGAACGATTGGGTGGGCGCTGGACATGCCGCGCCAATGGGCATGTCTTCCACGAAAAATTCAATCCCCCCGCGGTCGCGGGTATCTGCGACCTGGATGGCTCGGAACTTTACCAGCGCGATGACGATAAATCGGAAACGGTTAAGAATCGCATCAAGGTTTACCAGGAACAAACCGCCCCGCTGATTTCCTACTACCAGGAGAAAGGCTTGCTGGCGGAGATCGATGGGACGAAACCCATCGAAGCAGTAACGGCAGATCTTTCACAGGCAATTGAAAGGGCTGGATAGATGGCTTGGGATCGACAGATTACGCTGAAAACTCCTCAGGAGATCGCCGTCATGCAGCAGGCCGGCAGGATCAACGCTGAAGCGCTGGCTGCGGCGCGAGCGATCGTCCGTCCAGGCGTCACCACCGCGGATCTCAACGCGGCGGCCGAAGAAGTGCTGAAGAAATATGGCTGCTACAGTCCCTTCAAAGGGTATCCCGGTCCGTATCCCTATCCCGCGAGCACAAACGTGAGCGTCAACCACGAACTCGTGCACGGGATTCCTGGCAAGCGCAAGCTTAAGGAAGGGGATATCGTTTCAGTAGACTGCGGCACGGTTTTTGAAGGATACGTGGGCGACGCGGCATTTACAGCCGAAGTGGGCGAGGTTTCAGAGGCTGCGCATTTACTTGTGCAGGTTACCGAAGGTGCCTTGTTTGCTGGAATCAGCCAGATGGTAGCGGGCAATCATATTGGTGATGTCTCGGCAGCCATCCAGAAATACGCTGAAAGCCGCGGCTTTCATGTTACGCGCGAATACACCGGTCACGGGGTAGGCCGCGCCATGCATGAGGGTCCACAAGCACCAAATTATGGCATTCCAGGCAGAGGTATTCTGCTGAGAGCGGGCATGACGATCGCGCTGGAACCGATGTTGTTGATCGGCACGCCCTACACCAGGGTGCTGCCCGACCAATGGACAGTCTCGTCAGCCGATGGATCGCTTACTGCCCACTTTGAACACACGATCGCGGTCACTGAGAATGGTCCCCTGATCCTTACTACGCAGGGAGACGGGTCTGTTCTGGACGGAAAATGGAAGTAGTAGTAAAATTGAAAATTCGGATTAAGGTCAGAAACGAGGAGTACGTAGCATGAAAGTTTCAACATCCATTCGCAAACGTTGTGCGAAGTGCAAGATTGTAAAGCGCAGTGGCATTTTGTTTGTCATTTGTGAAAATCCAAAGCATAAGCAGCGACAGGGTTAGAGGACATATGGCTAGAATTGAAGGTGTTGATCTTCCGCGTAATAAGCGGATCGAAGTTGGGCTCACCTACATCTATGGGATCGGCCCCACACGCGCCAACGAGATCCTGAGGTCAACTCAGGTCAATCCGGATATCAGGGTAAAAGATTTAACCGAAACTGAGGTATCCGCATTGCGCGAATATATTTCCAAGAATTTCAAAGTCGAAGGCGACCTGCGCCGAGAAACGCAGATGAACATCAAACGCCTTATTGAAATCGGCTGTTACCGTGGCTTGCGGCACCGCCGCAATTTACCGGCTCACGGACAGCGCACACGGACAAACGCTCGTACCGCCAAGGGTCCCAAGAAGACTGTCGCCGGTCGCGGACGCCGCCGTGGAGCAGCAAAGAAGTAATCTGTGATCTTATCCGGTCGGGTGGGGTGCCTTCTCCCCCCGCGGCAACCCAGCTGGTAGAGTGAACGGAAATCTAACAGATTTTGAATAAAAGGTAAACGAGGTAATATGGCTCAAAATGTACGCTCAACGCGTCGAACAAGCACGACCCGCAAAACCAAACGAACTCTGTCGTCAGCCCAGGTTCACATTTTCGCGTCGTTCAATAACACGATCGTGACCGTAACTGATCAGCAGGGCAACAGTCTTTGCTGGGGCAGTGCGGGTTCGGCTGGATTTAAAGGCTCCCGCAAGAGCACACCCTTTGCAGCCCGACTTGCCGCAGAGCAGGCGATCAAAGCTGCCCAGGGTATGGGCGTTCAGGAAGTGGACATGATCATCAAAGGTCCGGGACCTGGACGTGAGTCAGCGATTCGTGCTGTTCAATCCCTCGGATTGAAAGTACGCTCGATCACGGATATCACACCGGTACCCCACAATGGCTGCCGGCCTCCGAAAAAACGCCGCGTGTAATACAGGAGAAGGAAACATATGGCTAAATATACTGGTCCGGCATGCAAACTTTGCCGGCGTGAAGGTGAAAAATTATTTTTGAAGGGAAGCCGCTGCTTCTCGCCGAAGTGCGCGTTTGAAAAGCGCGGTTTTGTCCCCGGACAGCATGGACGCACCCGCCAGGGTCGCTCTGAACGCGAATCAGACTACGCGCGCCAGCTGCGCGCCAAGCAGCGCGCCCGCCGCGTGTACGGTATGATGGAACGACCATTCCGACGCTTTTATAGCATCGCTGTTCGCTCGCGTGGAATTTCCGGTTTGATCCTGCTGCAGACACTCGAAACCCGACTGGACAATGTAGTGTACCGCCTTGGTTACGCTGAAAATCGTGCACAGGCGCGCCAGCTGGTCAACCACGGTCATTTCTACATCAATGGCCGCCGCGCTGATATCCCCTCAATGTTGGTCAAACCCGGTGACACTGTCGCCGTTAAAGACACTTCGAAGAAACTGACCTTTTTCAAGGAACTCCCTGACCTGGCCGAGAAGCGTCTTTGCGCTGTTTGGATGGACCGCGACATCAAGCAACTTTCCGGTCGCGTATTGAGGCTCCCAGAGCGCTCCGAGATCGATGGTAGCCTGAACGAGCAGTTGATTGTTGAGTACTACTCAAGGTAAGGTTGGATGACCCTATGACAGGATACGAATCAGTATCGGAAAGGGGTGTATTATGTGCGCTCTTGTAAATATGGTCACGCCCAAGATCGAACGCGAGGATGAATCCCGCAACTACGGGAAATTCGTAATCGCACCACTCGAAAGAGGGTTCGGTGACACCCTGGGTAACACGTTACGGCGGGTGCTGCTCTCCTCATTGGATGGCGCGGCGATCTCATCGATGCGTGTTTCAGATGTGACCCACGAGTTTTCGGATATCCCTGGCGTCCGCGAAGACGTTATCCAGGTGATCCTGCAGGTCAAACAGATCCGCATGATCCTACATGAAGGCGACATTGCCCACCTGCACCTCGATGTGCGTGGCGAGGGTGTGCTCACAGCGGCAGACATCCAGGCACCGGCTGAAGTTGAAATCGTCAATCCCGAGCTTTACCTGTTCACGGTGGACGATCCGAAAACCAGGCTGGATATCGATTTCACCGTGGAACGCGGCCGGGGTTATTCCCCCGCGACTGATCGCAGTGGAAAACTTCCCATTGGCGAGTTGCCTGTGGATGCCATCTACAGTCCGGTGAAGCGCGTGAATTTTTCGGTCGGCTCTGCCCGTGTTGGACAGAGCACCAATTATGACCGCCTGGTGCTCGAGGTCTGGACNNGTTCTTGTGAACGTCGAAAAAGAGGTTTCAGGCAGCCACTTAACCAGTGAAGCCGCTGAAACCCCCATCGAGAACCTTGATCTCTCCGTGCGCGTCTTCAATTCGCTGAAGCGCACCGGGGTAAAGACTGTCGGTGATGTGTTGGAATTATTAGAAAAAGGCGATGAAGCTGTTATGTCCATCCGCAATTTTGGCGAAAAGAGCTTGGATGAACTTCGCGACAAAATGATGGAAAAAGGCTTCATGCAAGACGAAAAAGAGTTGGAGTAGGTAGATATGCGTCATCAAATCGCAGGATTTAAACTTAGTCGTGGAAAAGACCAGCGCACCGGCTTACGCCGCACGATGGTCAAGCAATTATTTGAACACGAACGCATCCAGACCACCCGCGCAAAAGCGTTGTTCATTCGTGGTGAAGCGGAAGAACTCATCACGCTGGCGCGGCGCAGCGGCAAGGGAACTGATGCAGAAAAAGTACATGCCCGCCGTCTCGCGGCCGCCCGCCTGGGCGACGCTGCCATGGTGCGCAAACTTTTTGATGAGATCGCCCCGCGTTACGAAAACCGCAACGGCGGTTACACCCGTATCAACCGATTGGGACCCCGTCTCGGCGATGCTGCTGAAATGGTGTTAATCGAGCTGGTTGAAGAATAATCCCTCCGGCGAAAGCTGGTTGGAAGGGAATGGCACTTTACAAATTTATCCTCGCTTACGACGGTACTGATTTTTCCGGTTTTCAACGCCAGAGAAAAGCGCGCACTGTCCAGGAAGTGCTTGAAAAAACGCTCAAGGAAATGGGATGGCAGGAAAAGGCCATCCTGTTCGCCGGGCGCACCGATGCAGGTGTTCATGCCTCAGGGCAGGTCGCGTCATGCGCGCTGGATTGGCAACACTCATCTGCTGATCTACGCAGTGCGTTGAACGCCAGGTTGCCGGATGATGTATCCATTTTGGAGGTATCCAAAGTTGAAGCCGAATTCCACCCCCGTTATGACGCTTCAAGCCGCAGATACCAGTACACCATCTACCACGCGGAGGTTCGACACCCCCTGAGGGAGCGCTACGCCTGGCGCATCTGGCCGGAATTGCAGAAGGAACGTCTTGACCGGGTAGCTGCTCTACTCTCTGGCAGGCATGATTTTGCAGCTTTCGGCCGGGCGATGAAGAAGGGCGGCAACACTATCCGGGAGGTCTTTACCAGCCGCTGGGTGGCTGAGAATGACACCCTGCGCTATGAGATAGAAGCCAATGCGTTTCTCTATCACATGGTCAGACGATTGGTCTACGTGCAGGTGCGATACGCCCAGAAGGGGCTCAGTTTCGAAGAGGTTGAAGATGGTCTCAACCATCAGACGCTCTTAAAGCCCGGGTTGGCACCCGCACATGGATTGTCGCTGGTACAGGTCAATTACAGCGGAGCTCGAGATGAAATGAACGAGGATGAAGCAAATTAATAAATACTCGGACGGCAAACGCCGTCCAATGGAGATGAGAGAGTGGACAAAACTTACGTCCTAAAAGGAAAACAGGAACCTGAATGGCTGCTGGTGGATGCCGCCGGTCAGGGAGTTGGTCGCCTCGCGACCCAAATCGCCCATTACCTGTTGGGCAAACACAAACCAACCTATACTCCGGGTGTCGATATGGGAGACGTGGTTGTGGTGATCAATGCTTCGTTGCTGGATATCCCCCAGAAGCGTCTTGAAGAGAAGAATTACTACAAGCACTCAAATTACCCTGGTGGTCTCAAAACTGTGAGCATGAAAGACCAGATGAAAAATCATCCTGATCGGGTGATCACATCTGCGGTTTGGGGTATGCTGCCGCATAATCGTATGGGACGCGCTCTGTTGAAGCGTCTCAAAGTGTATGCTGGAAGCGAACATCCGCATGCTGCGCAAAACCCGAAACCGGTTGCATAAAGGAGCAGGAAGAACATGTCGATTCAGTATTTTGAAGGTATTGGACGCCGCAAAGAAAGCACTGCGCGAGTACGCATTATGAGCGGTACCGGCAGGTTCCTCGTCAATGATCGACCCCTCGAGGAATACTTCCCGCGAACCGGTGACATCGAAGCCATCCTTGGACCGTTGTCGGCTGCAGAACAGGACCGTGCAACCTTTGACATCACCGCGGTTGTGCGTGGCGGTGGCGTTACCGGTCAGGCGGATTCTGTGCAGTTAGGTCTGGCGCGCGCGCTGGTAAAATTAAATGTGGAAAATACCGCGCTGCTACGTAAGGGTGGGTTCCTCACTCGTGATCCACGTGTGAAGGAACGCAAGAAACCAGGTCTCAAGCGAGCCCGCAAGGCACCTACTTACACCAAGCGTTAAATCTCCAGGTATCCATCCTGGTTCGGATGAGATGCGGTTGTTGCAGGGCGGTCTGGATATGGTGATCGAATACGGTCAACGTCCAAAAGCCCGGGAACATGCGCATCTCTTTCTTTATTAAGAGGTAAGATGAGCGGACATAAGATCAAAGAGCTGATTTATTGCGGAGTGCTGGCGGACCCCGAGTCGGCAAGGCAGGCTGCCAAAGCTGCAACGTTAATCATGACGCGCGGCAAGTACGCCGCGGAATGGCTGCGAGAGGTCGGAATAGATGGCGGGATTACCTGGGAGTTTGGGAACGGGGAACCAGGCCAGGAGATCGAACGTATTCACGATCAATTGACAGCCCATGCTCCTGAATGTGAGGATATTCGAGTTTTATACCTGACGCCGGTGCAACCCTTTTCAATCGATATGATTGGGAGACAGCTGGCAGGGCAGGCGGAATATGTCGTGGAAATCCCGGGCGGGGATCCTCTGACCGCTTTATCCAACCTGGATGTACCTGGTGCGATCGGAGCGGTACAATCGCTGGATGGGCTGAAGATCATCGGTGACGCTTTCCCGGTATTCTCAACCGGCATGGCTGTTCATTTGAACCTGGCGGGCATCAACTTGCGAAAAACCAGCATTCTGGCATCTCTGCGCCAGGTCTATCCCGACAGCCATGTACTCTACGAGTTCGAAAACGATAAATGGCAGCCCATTGCTCTACGCGATCTGGATAAGGTCAGCGGGGAGATCACGGGACTTTACATCCCCGCTCTGGCAGAAGATTCTACTCTCGAAAACTTCATGCAAGTGATCGCGAGGTTGCGAGCGCCAGACGGCTGCCCTTGGGACCGCAAGCAAACGCACACCAGCCTGAGGCCCTATTTGCTGGAAGAGGCGTATGAAGCGCTTGAAGCGCTTGATAATGGAGACATGTCCGCGCTGCGCGAAGAGCTGGGCGACATCCTGCTGCAGATCGCGCTGCACACGCAGATCGCGGTGGAGAACGGCGAGTTCACCATCGCAGATGTGCTGCAAGGCATCAACCGCAAGATCGTTTCACGCCATCCGCACGTGTTCGCCGATGTGAGCGTGCGGGACGACCGGGATGTGGTGCAGAACTGGGAAAAGCTGAAGGAAATTGAGCGCGCGGAAAACGGGAATGCGCATCAGAAGGGTTTGCTGGATGGCATCCCGGCGATCCTGCCGGCGCTCTCGCAGGCGCAGTCCATCCAGGAACGCGCGGCGCGGGTGGGATTTGATTGGCCGGAGATCCAGCCGGTGATCGAAAAAGTGATGGAGGAATTACAGGAGGTCAGCCAGGCGCAAAACGCCCTCGAACGCGAGCACGAGCTGGGCGACCTGCTTTTCGCGGTGGTCAACCTGGTGCGCTGGCACAAGGTGGATGCTGAATCCGCGCTGCGCTACACCAACACGAAATTCCGCAAACGCTTCGCCTACCTGGAATCCAGGGCTAAACAAGCAGGCCGCGAGCTGCAGAAAATGACGCTGGAGGAAATGGACGCGTTATGGGAGGACGCAAAGGCGTTCGATGATTGACATATTTTATGTGCGGGGTGAAAAACCCGCTCGGTTATAATTGTGCCAAAGAGAGAGGACAACCATGCCACAACCCCTGATCGAATGTATTCCGAATTTTTCTGAAGCGCGCAGACCTGAAGTGGTGGAGGCGATCATCGCCGCGATCCAGGAGGTGGCGGGGGTGAGCGTGCTCGATCGCCACTCGGACCTCGACCATAATCGCACCGTTATCACCATGGTGGGCGCGCCTGCCGCGATCGAGGAAGCCGCTTTTCAATCGATCAAAAAAGCCCAGGAACTGATCGACCTCGACCTTCACCAGGGGGCGCACCCGCGCATCGGCGCGGCGGATGTGGTGCCATTTGTGCCCATCAGCGAGGTCAGCATGACCGAGTGCGTGGAACTTGCGCGGCGGTTGGGCAAACGCGTGGGAGAGGAATTATCCATTCCAGTATATTTGTATGAAGAAGCCGCGAGTAAACCGGAGAGGCAGAACCTGGAGAATATCCGCAAGGGACAATATGAAGGACTGAAAACCGAGATCGAGACGGTTGCCGAGCGCCTTCCGGATTTTGGACCGGCGAAACTGGGAAAAGCCGGAGCTACCGTGATCGGCGCGCGTGCACCGTTGATCGCCTTCAATATTTATCTAACCACCTCGGATGTGGAGGTCGCCCAGAAGATCGCCCGGGCGGTGCGTAATTCATCCGGCGGGCTGCGCTTTGTCAAAGGCATGGGTGTGCTGGTGGAGGGTATGGCGCAGGTTTCCATGAACCTTACCAATTTCCGCAAAACCCCATTATTCCGCGTGGTCGAGTTGGTACGGCGTGAAGCGCAGCGTTATGGTGTGGGGATCCATCATAGCGAGTTGGTGGGATTGATCCCGCAAGAGGCGTTAATCGATTCTGCAGTTTGGTACACACAACTGGACCAATTCGAACCGGAGCAGATTCTTGAGAACCGTTTATTCGTGGCGCAGGCACAATCAACAGCCACAACGGAAAACCCTTACTTTTTCATTGAACAACTTGCCAGCGCAAACCCGACCCCGGGTGGTGGGTCAGCCGCTGCTTTCACCGCAGCGGAGGCAGCCGCACTTGTGGCGATGGTGGGGCGCGTCACGGTAGGGAAGAAAAGCTACGCGGCAGTAGAATCGCGCATGTGGCAAATGATCGAAGAAGCCGATAAACTCCGCCTGGCGTTGACCAAAGCTGTGGAGGAAGACGCGGAAGCGTTTAACGGATTTATGCGCGCGCTCAAACTGCCCAGGAATAACGACGAAGAGATCGCTGCGCGGTCCGCAGCGATGGAGGAGGCAACGCTTGAAGCGGCACGCGTTCCGCACCGGGTGGCTGGGTTGGCAATGCAGGTTCTGCGCCTGTCGCTTTCGGCGGTTGAATACGGCAACCTGAATGCCATTTCGGATGGCGCGTCAGGCTTTCACCTGGCGGCGGCGGCTGTGCGTGGCGCAACCTTGAATGTCAAGATCAACTGCAAATCCCTGCAGGACCCCACCCGGGCTGATGCGATGCTCGCGGATGTTCAGGGATATGAGCAGAAAATCAGCGCATTGGAACAGAAAGTTTACGAGCTTTTAAGGCAACGAGCGCAATTCTAGTTCACGAACACGACCAAGGAGATACCGAATGGGAATCAAGGCGGATAGCTGGATCAGAAGGATGGCGCGGGAAAAAGGCATGATCGAACCGTTTGTGGAGAACCAGGTGCGCGACGGCGTGGTTTCTTATGGGCTTTCCTCGTATGGTTACGATATCCGCGTGGCGGATGAGTTCAAGATCTTTACCAATGTGTTCAGCGCCATCGTTGATCCGAAGAAATTCGACGAACGCTCAATGATCGACTTTAAAGGTGATGTGTGCGTGATCCCGCCCAATTCCTTCGCCCTGGCGCGTACGATCGAATATTTTCGGATTCCGCGCTCGATTCTCACCATTTGCGTGGGCAAGAGTACCTATGCTCGCTGCGGCATCATTGTTAATGTGACCCCATTCGAACCCGAGTGGGAGGGGTACGTGACGCTGGAGATTTCCAATACCACCCCGC
Source organism: Anaerolineaceae bacterium UBA2260 (assembly GCA_002347485.1). Classification (GTDB taxonomy): domain Bacteria; phylum Chloroflexota; class Anaerolineae; order Anaerolineales; family Anaerolineaceae; genus UBA6107. Next base: position 20,621 of record DDXM01000008.1, read on the forward strand.
TGCCTGCCAAGATCTACGCAAACGAGGGGATCGCCCAGGTGCTCTTCTTCGATGGCGATGACGTGTGCGAGGTTTCCTACGCGGATCGTAAAGGGAAATACCAGAAGCAGCAGTCTATCCTGCTGCCGCGTTTGTAAAAGAGGATATAATCACTCCGAAATGAAAAATCGACTCTCATTGTTATTCACATTGGGCATGGGTCTGATTTTGGCTTACGCCGCGAGCGGATGCACGATCGTGCAGTCTTTCATGCCAACAGAGACGCCAACCATCACGCCCACACAACCGCCGACAAACACGCCGCAGCCTTCACCAACCATCACCCCAACACTGACCGAAGTGCCGTATTATATCGACGCAACCGTCATGGCGCTGGACCAGCAGGTGCCCATTCTTATTTATCACCGTTTTATTCCTGATCGTGTCGGACCGACAACATCAATGAAAATGCAGTTGTCCGAATTTAAGAATGAACTGGAATTATTTTATGAACATGGTTTTTCGCTCGTCTCGCTTTATGATTGGATTCATGGCACCAGCTATGTTCCGCCAGGCAGACGACCGTTGATCCTGACCATTGATGATGTATGGTATGGTGACACTCTTTTTATCAATGAAGATGGTTCATTATCCGACCTTTCCGCATTGGGAATATTGTACGATTTTTACCAAGAGCACCCTGATTTTGGTTATCATGCCGCTGTTTTTGCGATCTATGGGGATAAGCACTACGCTGTAAAACAGGTTGGGGATATGTTCATTGGACCCGATAATTCTACTTGGACCACTCCAGCCTGGCGGATAAAACTGGGGAGTACAATCGCATGGGCGGTTGAGCATGGCATTGAAGTATACAATCACACATTTTTACATTTGTCCATGACGGATCTTTCGAATACGGACATTCAGGACCAACTTTTCAAAAATGATTTGGTACTACGTGATCTTTTGAGTGAAGCCGGACGTGAGGATTTAATCCCCCAGCTAAAAAATATCATCGCATTACCTGAAGGCAAGTGGCCGTCTTCCCAAAGTGGAAAGAACGTTGTATTGAATTACGAAGATCCAGAAGGCAAACCGGTTTTAGCGGTTATGGAAGCTTACAATCTTGATGCAGCTCAATTTACACCATCCTATTTCAGTGATGAGTTCAATCCTTTCGCCATTGCTCGCATTACAGCCTCACCGTATTTTGTACAATATATAATTCAAAATATAGATGACCTTCCACCGGCGCGAGTCTGTACATTGGGTCCGATCAAACAGGAACAGGAAAATGATGTCGTTGTACTGCAGGAACAAATCTTGAAAGCTCTCAACTCTGGAACATGTTCCGAAGGTGTATACCATGTCAATGGGTTAATCTTTATCGCCCGGGATGGAAGCGTGGATCCACACACACCTCCCGAAATTCCAACAAATTAGACAGTTTTTTGAATTAAATCTCATCAGCCGTTGATACTTCAACGGCTTAATTTTTATATAATTCAGGTATCGAATCAGGGAAGGAGGCAACATGTCGAGGATTAAGAATGTCATCAAGCGCTCAGGGGCGGTGGTGCCCTTTACACCTGAACGCATCAGCAATGCCATTTACCGCGCGGCTGTAGCGGTGGGTGGGCGCAATCGCGCGCTCGCTGAGGAACTGGCTCACCAGGTGGTTGCAATCCTGGAGCAGAACCCGGACCCGGATTACACCCCGCACATTGAAGAGATCCAGGATGTAGTGGAAAAGGTCCTGATCGAGAACGGGCACGCCAGGGTGGCAAAGGCGTACATCCTTTATCGTGATGAACGGGCAAGGCACCGCATACAGCAGGATGCACAAACGACGCGACCATCTGAAAACATCCCCTGGGCAAAGATCTGGCATGTGCTGGACTGGGCTGTGGAGCGTGGCTTGCACACTGTGGAATCATTGAATAAGCGCATCGATGCGGGGGAATTTTCACAGATTGTCACGGAATCTGAAGCGGCTTACAGTGTAGAGATCGAAAATGCGGCGAGAGCCATTCTCAATCGCTGGCAGGAATTAAAGTTGATCCTCATCACCGGGCCATCCTCTTCAGGTAAGACCACCACGACGATCAGGCTGGCTGAAAAACTAGACAGCGCCGGAATGCAGCTGGTGACCCTGAATGTGGATAATTATTTCTTTGACCTCGCCATGCACCCCAAGGACGAATTTGGGGATTATGATTTTGAAACGCCGCACGCGCTGGACCTGGATCTCATTAATGATCACGTTAAACGCCTCGTTCACGGTGAGGAAGTGCTGGTTCCGTTTTATGATTTCAAAACTGGCAAGCGCAAGCCTGATCAAACACCCATGCGCCTGAAAACTGATCAACTGCTTTTGATCGATTCGCTGCACGGCTTGTACCCGGCGATGACTGCGGACGTAGAAAACGCGCGAAAGTTCAGGCTTTACCTGGAGCCTCTTTTACAAATGAAAGGGGTGGATGGAGAGTACGTGCATTGGACCGATATCCGCATGATGCGCCGTATGCTGCGCGATGCCTCACACCGGGCGTATGACCCGCGTCGGACGCTGGAACACTGGCACTATGTACGGTCGAGTGAATTGCGCCATATCATCCCTAACCTGAACAGCGCGGATGCCCTCATCAATTCTGCCATGCCTTACGAGCTTTCAATCTACGCTGCCAGGTTAAAGGATGAATTCCAGCAGTGGGCTCGGGAATTCCATGTCGACCCCCTCAAGGAAGACGCATACACTCGCGCTAAGCGGGTGGCGAGTCTGTTAAACTCAATCACACCGGTGGAAGATGACAGCCCGGTGCCGACAAATTCGTTGATCCGTGAGTTCATCGGCGGTTCGAGCCTAAAGTATTGATCGGAACAAGTATGCCCGGGAAAAACAGTGTTCTCTGATCGAACCCCTTCAAAGACCGATCGCCGGTGCAGCGCACGCACGCAGGAGAATACCTGTTGATCACCTTGATCAGTTTCGGGTTCTCTGTGGGCGGCACGCGCTTTTTCGTCGAGATCACTGGATACCCGCAGTTGGGGGGAGGGGAGATTCACATCGCGCATGTGTTGTGGGGAGGATAGCTGCTTTTCATCGCCTCGCTGCTTCCTCTGATCCATATCAATTGTTAGGGGTTGCGCCTCTCAGCTCTGCTGGCGGGATTTGGCATCGGGTTTTTCATTTTTGAGCAGTTCTCTTCACTCATTGTTGCATTTTTTCACTTCATCTTACTTGTTCTTCTTGTGCGTCTTAAGCAAGATTTTTTTCAAGACTAAAAAAAGTGAGGTTCAATTGAACATCACTTTTTCAACCCGAAACCAATAGCCTGGCTAATTCCCCTTACCTGATCCAGGTGTCTGGTAACCGGGTCCGGGCGTCTGATAACCTGACCCAGGGGTCGAATTTCCGGGACCGGGGGTCTGGTAACCTGGTCCAGGAGTCTGGTAACCCGGCGCTGGGGTTTGGTTGTTTCCAGGTTCTTCGGTCTGATTTCCAGATCCGGGCTCCTTGGTCTCTTCATAGCGATATTGTTCCTGATTCTGATATTGATATTGATTTTCTTCCTCGAAGGTGGCTGTCTTCTCCCACCCGCTGTGCGCCTGGTTTAAGAAGCGCTCAGGTTCCTCGATACCTTCATCGAGCCAATTGATCCGCTCCTGAAGCATGGTCCTGAGACGGGTCTGCAAGGGTTCATTATTTGGATCGACCTGGTCCAGACAGGTCTGCAACCTATCCCTGATTCTGAGTAAAGTGCGTGTGAGTAGAGGTTCTTCCAGTTTTGCGGCTTCATCGAAGGCGTCAGCAATGTGATTTTCAAGTCTGGCATAACTTGCATAGGGAGGTTCGATCCCAGCTTCTTTAAGCTCCTGGATCTCGGCGAATCTTTGCGCCGCGAATTTGAGTTCCAGGTCAATTTTCTTTTGTGGATCTAATGTTAGACCGATCCGGGTTTGTTCGGTAATGAGTTTCACCCGGTATAAAGGTTCGCCGGGCAAGTCGTTCTGAGATGCGGCGACCGTACCGGTTAATCCTCCGAATACCATAATGCAAATAGCAAGGATTGTTGTGATGGCTGACATTTTTTTCTCCTTTCTCCCATTGGGGCTCCATTTATTATGACGTTCTGGAACTTCAACGGATACGGGTGAGCGTTGGATCAATTTTGCCTGGGCGAGGAACCTGGCTTTTCCTGCGGTGATCTTTTCATTGTCACGTTCCGGGATATTGTCCAGTTCTGCTTTCAGTTTTTTAATAAAAATTTCATCCTGCTTTTTGCTCATTACCTACTCCTGTCGCGCGCACTTTTTCCTTAAGGCCACAAGGGATCGATGTAGGAGGGCTTTCACCGCTCCGATCCGTTTTCCCATGAATTGGGCGATCTCCTCGTTCTGCCAGCCTTCGAAGTACTTCAATAGGATGGCTTGTTGTTGTTCGAGAGTCAGTGTCAAAAGCGCTTCGCGGACCTGTTCACGATTCATGTTGGTGTTTGCATCTTCGGCAGGGTCCTGGTCGTCAGCGAGGTGGTCATCCAATTCCTGTTCTTTAGCGCTTCGCCCGTGGCGGTAATGGTCGGCAATCCAATTATGCGCGATGCGGTAGAGATAGGCGCGCAAATTTTCATTCGGAAGACCGCCTTTGCGCAGATTCTTAAGGAACCGAAAAAAAACATCCGAGACACATTCTTCAGCGAGCTGTTCATCACCCAGAAGGCGATAGGCATACCTGTACAATGCGCCCTGGTATTGGTCATAAATTACCGCCAGCGCGGCTTCTTCGAAGTTCGCGGCTGCTTGGAGTAATGCCTGGTCTTCTTCAGTGTCCACGCTCATATTTTAAGACGTTAATTCCCTGCTCAGGATACGGTACAATTCACAAAACTTTGTTTAATTATACAGACCATGAAATCTCTGACTGATTTACCATTCGCTGATTCCTACTGGGTGGAACCCGGACGGCTGATGGCTGGCGAATACCCGGGTTCTTACAACGAGGAGATTACCCGTAAACGCGTCATTTCGCTCATCCGGACTGATGTGGACCTGGTGATCGATCTAACCCAACCTGGTGATACCCGCTTTCCATACTGGGAGATCATGCTGGAGGAAGCGGAGCAGTATGGTTCTGGCGTTAAACGCGTGAATTTTCCAATCAGCGATTTCGCCACGCCTTCCCAAACGCAAATGACCCGGATCCTGGATGTAATAGATGATGCGGTCAACTCCGGAAAACTGGTTTACGTCCATTGCCTGGCAGGGATCGGCCGCACCGGAACCGTGGTGGGTTGTTACCTGGCCCGGCATGGTTACACTGGCGAAGCCGCTTTGGAGCAAATCAAGATGCTGCGCAGCGGAACTTCTTCGTGGTGGCATCGCAGCCCTGAAAACCAGGAGCAAATCGATTACATTCTTGATTGGTTGGATGGCAGCCGACCCTGATAGACGAAGGATTATCAAGGTTGGATTTGACCGATCCGCTCGAGTGCGGTAAAATCCTAACCTACATGCGTTGTACCCTTCGCATGAATATTCTGTACCGAAAGGGCTTGAAGATGAAAGTATTGTTGTTGAAAGATGTGTATAAGTTGGGGCACGCCGGGGATGTTAAAAAGGTCGCGGATGGTTACGGCCGGAACTTCCTTCTCCCCCAGGGTCTTGCCGTGCTTGCCACACCCGGCGCATTGAAAACCGTGGGAAAGATCCGTGAAAAAGCCACGGCGGAACGCGCGTTGCTCAATAAGGAAATGAGCGGGATCGCTGACCGGCTCGTGGATGTGCAGGTGCAGTTCTTCTCCAAGGCTGGCGAAACCGGTAAACTCTATGGCTCGATCACCAGCCAGATGATCGTTGATGAACTCAACAAACGCCTGGGCACCGCGTTGGATCGACACCAGATCGAGATCGATCCCATCCGAACACTGGGGGAACACAACGCTACCGTCCGTTTGACAGTTGATCTGAATCCCAAGATCAAAGTGCTTGTCAACCGTGAAGGCGAAGCCGCCAAGGTGGCAGCCAAAAAAGCAGAAGAAAAACCGGTCGCGGATGCTCCGGCAGTGGAACCTGTTGTCGAAGAGACTGAAGCCAGTGAGGAATTGGCAGAAGAGCCCACTGAGACAGCCGAATAGCATTCCAGTTTTCTGAAATTGAAAAGACCGGCCGCTACAGTCTGAAGCTGAGGCCGGTCTTTGTTATAATCGGGTAAAGAATGATAACCGTAGGCGAATTTTTGCGTAAGTTGAGGATGGAGAAAGGTGTCTCTCTGGAAGATGCTGCCAAGGAGACTAATATCCGGTTTAATTATCTACAGGCGATTGAGAATGACCAGCCAGAGCGTATCCCCTCAACGACCCAGGCAAAAGGGTTCACCAGGTTGTATGCGGCATACCTCGGTGTTAGCTCAAGGGATGTGTTCGATGAAGTGGAGCGGTTGAACGCACCGCCTAAGGCAGCGCAATCTGAGGAGACTACCGCCCCGGAAAAACCAGCGCCTGTACTGGTGGAAAAATCTCAAAGTTGGTTTTCCACCATCCTGCCGGGCAAAAAAACAGAGCAAAAATCAAATGATCAGGGCAAATCCGCGGTTGCACCTGAACCTGCGTTATCTCAGGTCATATTTGACGAGATCGGTAAGGACCTCAAGCGCCAACGCGAAGCGCTGGGGTTGTCGCTGGAGGATGTCGAACGCCTGACCAAGATCCGCGAGTTTTTCGTGTACGCGCTGGAAAACGGCCAGATCGATGACCTGCCCTCCACCGTGCAGGGCAGGGGGATGTTGAACAACTACGCCTCTTTCCTGAATTTAAGCGCTGACTCCCTTCAATTACGTTACGCGGAAGGCCTGCAACGGCGCCGCCAGGAAAAATTCCAGGAGGACGAGGCTTTGAGCAAGGGCGGCATCAAAGTGATGGGCAAAGAGCCTCTCACCGGCTGGCGGCGCTTTTTAACGCCGGACCTTATTGTTGGTGGAACGATTTTCATTGCCCTCTTTTCGCTGGTCATCTGGGGGGCGCTGCAGATGATCCGTACCACCAACCCGGAACCGCTGCCCACACTCAGTTCGATCTCAGATTTTTTGATCGGTGATCAAACTGGAACTCCCCAATCGACCGAAGAGGTCGGAGGTGTAAACGCGACCACCCCAACCGTTACTCAGGGGGCGTTGGGTACCGCGGCTGGGGTCGAGCCTACTTTTTCGGCGGGGTTAACCGGGCCGATCCAGCTGGTGGTGGTAGCTCACCAGCGCGCTTACATGAAGATCATTGTTGATGGGGTTGAGAAGTTCGCCGGCAGGGTCGTGCCAGGCAATGTTTATTCGTATTCGGGGAATTCGAAGATCTATCTACTCACAGGTAACGCGTCAGCGTTGCAGGTGTATTACAACCAGCAGGACCTGGGGATTCTGGGTTTGATGGGACAATTGGCTGAGTTTGAATTTACCCGCGACCAGTATGTTACCCCCACACCGCGCTTTACCGCCACTCCCACCCTGACCCCGCGCCCCACGTTGACCGCTGCGCCGTCCTCCACACCGACGCCATCCCCTACCGTGCCGACAGCAACGATCACACCGCAGCTCACGGTCAATCCCTGAGGAAAATGAAAAAGAAGTCCTTTTATCTGGTAAGCCTTGGCTGCGCCAAGAACACAGTTGATTCCGATTCCATCGCCACGCTGCTCTCGCGTGAAGGATATTCCATCGTGGAGGATCCTGAGCAAGCTGAAGTGATGATCGTGAATACCTGCGGATTTATCCAGCCAGCACGGCAGGAATCCATCGACGTGTTGAGTGAGCTGGCCGGTCAAAAGAGACCGGGACAATTGCTCATCGCGGCGGGTTGTTTTACAGAACTATATGGTGAAAAGCTCGCAATCGAGGTAAAGGGGATTGACGGTATTATTGGTACGCGACGCTGGATGGACCTGCCCGACCTGGTGGATACGCTGCGACGCAATCCCGGGACGCCACGCTATCATTTACCGGAAACGCCGACCATAGGCCAGGATGAAAAAGGCGTGGCCAGGGTTTCATTGCAGGGCAGCAGTGCTTACCTGAAGATCGCTGATGGCTGCCGGCGACCGTGCGCTTACTGCTCGATCCCGCTGATCAAGGGTACACAGGTCAGCCGACCGATGGACGCGATCTTGCGCGACGCCGAGATCCTGCAGGATAATGGCGTACAGGAATTGATCCTCATCTCTCAGGACACCACGGACTATGGTTCTGACCTGGGGATAAAGGACGGGCTCGCACGCCTGTTGAAAAACCTTTTACCGCGGATCCCGCGCATCCCCTGGGTGCGAGTGCTGTATGCGTATCCGGGTTATGTGACGGACAGCCTGATCGATCTGATGAGCGCGAGCGAGCAGATCGTCCCCTATTTGGATATGCCCTTGCAGCACGCGTCTCCTGCGGTGTTACACGCCATGAAACGCCCGGCGAACATGGATTGGGTACGCTCGACAATTGACAAGATGCGCCAGCGCGTTCCCGGTCTGGCGCTGCGCACCACTTTCATTGTGGGTTATCCGCGCGAAAGCAACGCGGATTTTCAGCTGCTAATCGATTTCATCCAGGAAATTGAATTCGATCACCTGGGGGTTTTTCCATTTTCATTCGAGTCTGGCACCAGTTCAGCCTCGTTGGGTGACCCGATCCCCGAGGCAATCAAACTCGAGCGGGTCGAGCAGATCATGACCCTGCAGGAATCCATTTCGCTTAAAAGGAACCAGCAATTCATTGGCAAAACGCTGGAGGTGCTGGTTGAGGGATATGGTGATGGAATTTCCGTCGGTAGATCATATCGCGACGCGCCGGAGATCGACGGCCTGGTCATCGTCGAGGACAAATTGGCGGTCGGTGAGATCAGCAAAGTGCGCATCACAGGTGCAATAAAACATGACCTGTTCGGTAAAGCGTTCCAGGGATAAACTCGACTAAACGCTGCTTATGGTGTTGGCGTCACGGTCGGCGCGTTAGGATCCACGGTGGGGGTTGGCGTGGCTGGCGGATTGGCGCAGAATTCATCCGCCTGGGTGATCTTCTCTGGCAGGGTGGCATCAGCGTAAATGGAAGACGCCTGCCGATAACTGGCCGCGGCGCCGCAAAAGTCATAGTTGGACTGCAGGTAATCTCCGTAACCGATCAAAGCGCGCGAATAACGTTGCGTCACTGTAATCCCCGAGGCATCGCGCAATTGTGGAACGAGCGGGTAAAGCGCGGCGAACCCTTCCACCGCGGCGTACCAATTGACCATCCAATGTGAACCGGCGTTCAGGTACCTGCGCGCCCAATCGCGGTAGCTTTCAGCGTCCGCGTCGATCGGCGCGATATGCTCAGCGAGCGCGAAATTGTACAACCCGGGCTCCAGTTGCCCGCCTTGGATCAGGCGAATCCCGTGGTTGCGCAGCGCCAGGTACCACATGCCATCCACTTCTATGGCTTTATACGCTGGATCGATCTCGCGCATGGCAGCGATCGTGGAATACAAACCTTCCCAATCCTGACCTTCGAGCTGGGCTTTCGCCTGGTTGTAAAGCAGGGTGGTGGACCCCGTGGACTTGGTTGGCACGACAGTAATCGCGACGGTTGGTGTGGGCTCCGGCCCAGGCGGGGGGGCGATGGTTTCGCTTTCGTTCTGCGCGATCAACAACCCGATCTCCACCAGTTTATCCTCAATCCCCGGGAACTCGGGGTAGATGCTGAGCACATATTCAAACCGTTTCTTCGCGATTCCCAGCTTGCCCTGTTCCTGGTCTACCAGCCCCAGTTCATACTGGGTGGTGGCGAGAACGAGACGCTGATTTTTTTGCTCAATTTCGCGGGCGCGCATGGCGGAAGCGTATCCGATGCCGCTGCCTGCCAGCACCATCATCAGTACCATCAGCACGCCCAGCCAGATCCACTTTCTTCGGTTCTTTTTGTCGTCCAACTTCGAATCTTTTTCTTCAGGAGGAATGCCTGATTCATCCGTCCCGGACTCAGGTGAAGGGACGGCGAAATTTTCCACTGCCTGGACTTCCGGGTTGGCGTTGGCCACAAACGGAGCGTCAGTTTTTTGGGGGACTCCATCAGGCTCGGCTCTGGCCCCGTCTTGAACTGATTTGGTCGTGCGAGGTTTGCGTTTCACGACCCTGGTTTCAGCCTGGGCGTCGGTGGGTAGTAGATCCGCAGAATTAATATCGGAAAATTCTGCGGGCTGTGAGGTCCTGGTTTGTTTTTTGATTGTTTTGGTTTTTTCGAGGTTATCTGACGACATGAAGAATATTATACCGTATCTGAAAGGGGGATCGGTTGGGGTTGGTAAATCACAGTTTCGCCAGCGTTTTAACTTCTGGCAGCACCCACAACAGGCCAACGCCAAATCCCAGGAGCATGGGGAGGGTTCCGGAAAGGAGCACGTGAACGCGCGGTTCGAGGAATTGCACGCCAAGTATTGTGATGATCGCGGAGGTCGCGGCAGCGGCGAACCCGCGCGCTAAGGAGGACCCGAATGTAATTTTGACCCTGCCAGAGCGCATGAGAAGCACGAGCAGCACAATCGCCTCCAACGTGAAGACGATCGAATCCGTCAACGCGATACCGGGCGCGCCAAGCGGACGATATAACAGGAATCCGATAAGCGCATACAGCAGCACATTCCCGCCGGCGGTGGCCAGGGGAGTGATGGCATTCTGGCTGGCGTAGAATGAACGCGCGGTTATTTCCTTGAGACTGTGACCGAAGAGACCCAGCATGAAGGCAGCAGTGACCCAGGCGAGCAGGTTGGTGCCGGCCGCGCCAAAATCAAATGCCAGTCCGAGCAAGGGTCGTGATCCAAAGGCGAACGCAGCGGCGATTGGCATGGTAATCGCGAAGAGCACTTTCACGGCTTTGTTAATGGTGTCGCTGAAGGCTTGCCCTTCTCCGCGCGTGAAATGCTCGGAAAGCGTGGGCAGCAGCGCGGTGCCGATGGCAGTGCCGATGAGGGTTTCAGGCACCTGCTGGATCATCCAGCCGTAGGTCAGCGATGTGACCGCTCCGGCTGCCAGGCGTGAAGCCAAGTTATCGCGAATGAGAAAAATGAGCTGGATGAAGAACACTGTCACCAGGCGCGGACCCATCAGGCGAAGCACTTTTTTTACTTCAGCGTCAGCTAGGCCGAGACTGGGCGACCATTTGAAATGATATCTGAGCAGCCCTGGCAACTGGATGAGCAGGTGGAGCAGCGCGCCGAGGATGACACCGTAAACCAGCCCCTCCACGCCAAGGCCAAGCGCCGGCAGGGTCACGCCGCCTAAGCGATACCCTTCAGACGGGGAGAAAATGGTGACGCCGATGATCTGGCCGATGTTGTAAAACAGGGGCGCCATCGCCGGAAGAAGGAAATGCTGGTTGGCTTGCAGCCCGGCCATCACCAGACCGCTGATGGAGAAGATGAGCGTGGCAGCGAGGTTCATGCGCATCAGGCGGATGACCAGGTGCTGCTGTTCGGCAGTGAAACCGGGGGCAATGCCGAACTCCGCTCGCACCAGCGACCCGGCGAACAGCGCGACGACCACCGCCAGCCCGGCGGTGACCAGGAAGGCCAGGTTGGCAACCCGGCTGAAGAGCACCCAGGCTGGCCGCTGACCGGATTTGGTCAACACTTCGGACAGCACCGGGATGAAGGCGATGGCCAACGCTCCACCGGAGATCAACGCGAAGAGCAGGTCGGGCACGTTGTTAGCGACGTTGAAAGCGTCGAGATCAGGGGAAAGACCAAACTGGCGGGCGATGAGGATCTGGCGGATGAAGGCGAGTACCTTGTCGAGAAAGAAGAAACCTGCCAGCAGGATGGATATCTTAGTGAGTCGCGAAAATTTCATAATTACCCTTAGTGGCGATGATTATAAGATAGTATCATATTTCCAGCGTACACCCCGCGAACAAGGTAGAATAGAGGGTGAGATTGCGCGCGGGAGAGGTTCATTCATGAAGCAGGCAGGAAAATTGTTTATCGTCGCTACACCGATCGGCAACATGGGAGATATCACCTACCGGGCGGTTGAGACGCTGCGCGGTGTAGACGCGGTGATCTGCGAGGAGTTTAAACCAGGCAGCACGTTGCTGAAAAAACTGGAGATCAGCGGCAAGGAACTGATCCTGCTGAACGAGCACAACGAAGCCGAGCAGGCGTCGGAAATTTTGCCCAGGCTGTTCAACGGCGAATCCTTTGCCCTCATCTCGGATTGCGGCACGCCGGTGTTCTCAGACCCCGGCGCGTACCTGATTCAACTGGCGTCCAGCTCGGGCATCACCGTGTCGCCTGTGCCCGGCGCTTCGTCATTAATGGCCGCACTTTCATTGCTGGATACCAGAATCGAAAACTTTGTCTTTGCAGGCTTCCTGCCGCGCGATCCCGAGCAACGGCGGCGTGAATTGAGCCGCTACCGCGGTTATCGCATGCCGGTGGTGGTAATGGACACGCCTTATCGCCTGGCGGCGCTGCTGCAGGACGTGGCGAAGATATTTGGTCGCAGCCAGTGGGTGATGGTGGCATTCGACCTCACGCTGCCGGGCGAGCGGGTCTACCGCGGCGAGGTGGCGGACGTGGCGAAGGAAATCGGTGGCAAGAAGGGCGAGTTCATGCTGGTGGTGGGTAGATAAGGGATTTCTCACCAGACCATCTGTTCGGGAAGTTGACCGATACCGTCTAATGATTGTGGAAAGATGCGATGAACCAGAAGTTAAAACGGATCGCTTATCCGCAATGATCGAAGCGCGCGTTACTTGATTGCAGAGATCTTCTGGGGAGAAAAAAACGAAACTGGCTTTTCTGCCGGTTTCGTTTTTTGTTAAAGTGAACACATTGCACGTTTTTAATTGAAATTGGTTTCGTGTGGATTGAAAGGGAGGGTACAGTGAGGAAGGCTTTCTTGATTCTTGGCGTTTTTGTCATTACCATTCTGTTGGTTTCATGCGTGCCGAATCTGCAATCTGGAAAGCCAGCCGCTTACCTTGATTTGTGCAGGTATGAGCCTTTCTGGGAAATGATCGAGGAAGTGCAGGAAGTCACCATCGATTCGCGTAAAGCATGCCAGGAGTATATCAAGCAGTTGGAAGAGTGAAAGGTTGATCAGGGGATAAAAGGCTGCAACAAGCGTTGTGGCCTGTTTTACATGCTTCCATTGAGATTCCGGGGCGTAGTGATCGTCCAAGTAACGCAATAAAAAACCGCCGAATTGGCGGTTTTTGTGCCTCCACGGAGATTCGANNGTTTTAGCCTTGAAAGGGCTGCGTCCTGGTCCCCTAGACGATGGAGGCAATAACGGCAGGATTTTACCATTACCCCATCAATCGGTCAAGAAATCCGCGCAATGAATTTTTTTGAACTTGTCAGCTATCGTCGCGGTCGAGGCCGTAGGCGCGGCTGAGCGGCACCACCACCAGAATGCCGGTATTCGGATCATCCAGTTTGCCGACCACGCTTTCAGTGGCGGATACCACCTTATCCATCATCTCGTCGGTTTTAATCATGGTGATCAGCGTGCGGTTGAACTTCTCCGGCGCTTCCACCAGGTCCTCCAGGCTGGGCATCAGCGGCAGGTCTTCGCGCAGGATATCTGCGGCTTTGAGCCTGCCGATACCGGTGCTGGGGATGATGGTAATTCCTTTAACGCCAGTGTTTTCCCAGGCATCCAGCACGTCGGCCAGTTTGCTAATGTCGTGCAGCACAAACATAATCATGTGCATCATAAGCTCTCCCTTGTATCTATTTCCGCTTGAGGTGATGGTTTTTCCGCCGGTTTATCCGGTTGTTTGAATGACCAGCGCAACAACGGCGGGGTTACCAGTGTGGTGACGAGGACCATCCCCACGATAATGGTTAACATCTCGTTGGAGAGGTAGCCCTCGCTGACGCCGATATTCGCGATGATGAGTCCCACCTCGCCGCGTGAGACCATTCCGATGCCCATCTGCAGCGATTCGCGCAGGGTGTACCTGGCTAGCAGCGCGCCTGAACCCGCGCCGAGAACTTTCCCCAGGATGGCGATGGCAGAGATGGCCAGAAAGATCCAGATCGAGTCCATCCCGAGCTCGCGCAAATTCACATTAAGTCCGATGCTAACAAAGAAAATGGGGACAAATAAAGCGTACGACATCGAATGCAGACTTGATTCAACGCTGGACTTTTCAGGTGTCCTGGAAAACATCAAGCCCGCCATGAATGCGCCAGTAATGGCCGCCATGCCGCCGAGCAATTCGGCTGCCAGCCCGTAACTCAACAACACAACGAGCGCCATTGTGCTTAGTCCCTGGCTGATGTTCAATTTTGCAGTCAATCGGGTGATACGCGGCAGCACCCAGATGCCGAAAGCAGCGGCGAGCGCCAGGAAAACGACCATCTTGACGAATACCATGAGGATATCCAGGAATGTGCCGCCGCCGGAGAAGAACGCCACCGCGGTGGAAAGCAAAAGGATCACCAATATATCGTCGAATACCGCTGCGCCCAGCAGACCGAGACCCACCTTACTGCGCAGGACCTTGAGTTCGATCAATACCTGGGCGGAGATGGAAACGGAGGTTGCGCCGAGAGTCAAGCCCAGGAACAGCGAGTGGTTAAAATCGAGCCCTAATAACTCACCGAAGAGCAAACCCGATCCCACCGGAACGATCACCCCTATCACGCCGGCGGATAGAGCGGCGCGAGTATTCTTCGTAAGGTCTTTAATGTGCAATTCAAGGCCGGCCAGGAACATCAGCAACAGAACGCCGATTTCACCAAATTCGAAAATCACGTCACCGAGGTGAGAATCTGTAACGAATCCGAGGTGGGTGATATCCAGCAGTGAAGGGCCTAACAGCACGCCAACCAGCAATTCTCCAAACACCGAGGGCTGCTTGAGACGGGTGCTAAGGTAGCCTGCCAGCTTGGCGGCGATGAGGATGATGATCAGTTCTGCGATTAGTTGGAGGAAATTGGACATGTATGCTTGGGCTTTCAGGTAGTTTGTTTCAGTTTATCATAATTTTTGACACTTCATTTTTTAAATCCGGTATACTAAATTCATAAGTACCATTCTCTAAAGCGAGGGAAAATATGAGCCTGGACCATGAATTGGAACGTTGGGAGAAAGAAACCGTTCAACCTGTGACGGCAAAATTCAAGGAACGTAAAGCAGAATTTACCAGCCCCTCCGGCATATCGCTGCCGCGGGCGGCGGTACCGGGTGAGACCGATTACATGCAGCAATTGGGATTTCCCGGGGAGTACCCCTTTACGCGCGGGGTTCAGCCCACCATGTACCGCAGTCGCTTTTGGACGATGCGCCAGTACGCGGGATTCGCCTCGGCAGAGGAATCCAACAAACGCTACCGCTACCTGTTGGACCAGGGACAAACCGGGCTTTCAGTAGCCTTTGACCTGCCCACGCAAATCGGGTACGACGCAGACGACCCCATGTCGATGGGAGAGGTGGGCAAGGTTGGCGTCTCGATCTCATCACTCAGGGATATGGAAACCCTCTTTGCGGGCATCCCGTTGGAAAAGGTCTCCACCAGCATGACCATTAATTCACCCGCGGCGATCCTGCTTGCGATGTACATCGCAGTGGGCAAAAAACAGGGCGTGTCGGCCTCTCAGTTGCGCGGCACCATCCAGAACGACATCCTTAAGGAATACGTCGCCAGAGGAACTTACATTTTTCCGCCTACCCCTTCGTTGCGGTTGATCACCGACAGCTTCCAGTTTTGCGAGAAGGAAGTACCGAACTGGAACACGATCAGTATTTCCGGCTACCACATCCGTGAGGCGGGTTCGACTGCGGTGCAGGAAGTGGCTTTCACCCTGGCGGATGCCATCGCGTATACCCAGGCGGCCATCGACGCCGGGCTGGAGGTGGATCACTTTGCTTCGCAATTATCCTTCTTCTTTGCGGCGCATAACGATTTTCTCGAGGAAGTCGCGAAGTTCCGTGCCGCGCGGCGCTTGTGGGCGCGTATCATGCGCGAGCGTTTTGGCGCAAAGGATCCCAAATCCTGGATGCTTCGCTTCCACACCCAGACCGGCGGCGTGACGCTCACCGCGCAACAGCCGGAGAACAATATCGTGCGCGTGGCGATCCAGGCGCTGGCAGCGGTGATGGGCGGAACCCAGTCGTTGCACACCAACTCCATGGATGAGGCATTGTGGCTGCCCACTGAGAAATCAGTGCGCACCGCGTTGCGCACGCAGCAGATTATCGCGCATGAATCGGGCGTGGCGGATACCATCGACCCGCTAGCCGGTTCGTACGTGGTGGAGTACCTGACCGATGAGATCGAAAAACGCGCGCTCGAATACATCAAGAAGATCGACGACATGGGTGGAGCGCTGGCGGCCATCGAGCGGGGATACATGCAAAACGAGATCCAGGATTCTGCCTACCGTTACCAGAAAGCGGTGGAAAGTAAGGAACAGATTGTCGTCGGGATGAATGCCTTCCAGGTTGAGGACAAGATCGAGCTCGAGCAGTTGCGCGTCAATCCCGCCATCGAACAGCAACAGCGGGCAAAACTGGCCGAATTGCGCGCCAGCCGCGACAATTTCAAAGTAAATGAACTTCTGGCGCAGCTTGAGACAGCGGCCAAGAGTAGTGAAAACCTGATCCCGCTCTTCGTCACCTGCGTTGAGAACGACATGACGTTGGGCGAGATCTGCGGCGTGCTGCGCAAGGTCTGGGGCGAATATCAACCTCCCGTTTGGGGATAATCATACAAGGAGAAAAAATGGCAAAAATTACCAAGATCAACCACGTGGCGATCGCAGTAAAAGACATCGACGAATCCCTGGTCTTCTGGCGCGACATCCTGGGCATGGACCTGCATCACACCGAGGATGTTCCCAGCCAAAAAGCGGTTGTGGCGTTCCTGCCGACCGGCGACAGCGAAGTGGAACTGGTCAAGCCCACAGTCGACGATTCCGGCGTGGCGAAGTTCATCGCTGAACGCGGCGGGGGCATTCACCACCTGTGTATGGAAGTGGATGACATCGAAGGTATGCTGGCGATGCTCAAGGAAAAGGGCGTGCGGCTGATTGACGAGGTGGCGCGCGAGTTGCCCGGCCGCAAGATGGCGTTCATCCATCCCAAGAGCACCGGCGGTGTGCTGCTGGAACTTTACGAAGTACTGGATAAGTAGCGGTCATGCGGTTATAAATTACCACCGGGAAGAGGTGCCTCTTCCCGGTGAATATTTTAAGAACTTTATGATCAGTGTGCTTCCACCAATCGCGCTTCTTCGGCGAGCGCAGTTTGTTCGCCGCGCTTCATATCAACCTTGGTCAGGATGAACATGCCAACCAGGAAGAACACGATGAGGGACGCGATGCTCAACCTGGATTCGTTCATCAGCCTGGAAATTATGCCAAAAATGGCTGGGCCGAGTATCGAGGCGAATTTTTCGAAAACGCTGAAGAAGCCGTAAAACTCAGCGGACTTGCTCTTGGGCATCATGCGCCCGATCATCGAGCGGGAGAGCGCCTGGCTGCCGCCCTGCACGGTGGCGACTGCCGCGCCGAGCACCCAGAATTGCCACTCGTGGTACATGAAATACCCCGCGATGGCGATGAGCGAATAGATCGTCAGGCTGAGATAAATGGCCTTCTTAGTGCCGATCTTCTTTGCCAGCCAACCGAACAGGAAGGCGAATGGCGCAGCCAGGATCTGTACCATGAGCAAGGTGCCGATCAGGGTAATGTCGCTGAACTGAAGTTCCTTGCCGTAGATGGTCGCCATGGTGATGATGGTGCCAATGCCGTTGGCGTAGATCCAGAACGCGAGCAGGCCCATGGATAAGTCGCGATATTTTTTCAAGTCCTTGAAGGTGTTAACCAATCGGGTGATACTCGCCTGGATGGGACGCATATTTGCTTCGCTGGTTTCGATCTTGCGCGGAGGTTCTTTTACCCGTGTCAACAACGGAAGCGAGAAAACCAACCACCAGATAGCGACAGTGACAAAAGAAAGGCGGGTCATTAACCCGGTGCTCAGCGTGGGAAAGACTGATGGCAGCACCATGATCATAACCAGGTTGACCGCCAGCAACACCCCGCCGCCGAAATATCCCATCATATAACCGCGAGAAGACACCTGGTCGATCTCATCAGCGCGCGCGACATGCGGCAGCAGGGCGTCGTAATACACCAGGCTGCCGGCGAACCCGATGTTAGCGAAGATAAAAATGAAGGAGGCGAAAAGCCACGATCCAGGTTGGTTGGGTAGGAAAAGCAAGGCCGTGGAAATGACGCCCAGCAGCATGAAGCCGGTGAGAAATTTCTTTTTCGAGCCGCTAAAATCCGCCAGCGCGCCCAGCAGGGGGCTGATCACCGCGGCGATGAGGGCGGCGATGGCGGTGGTGAAACCCCAACGCGAGGTCATGATCGCGCCGGATTCACCTGCCGCGCCGAGAGTGGCGTAAAAGATGGGAAAAACAGCCGCCATGATCGTTGTGGCGAAGGCTGAGTTCGCCCAGTCGTACATGGTCCAGGCTCGTATTTCCCGCTTATGGTTCAAATCACTGGTTGCATCACTTGCTGGCGGGTTTTCCATGGAATATGTCCTTGAGTTGAGATGAATGACTCCTCAAATTATACACAATTCCATTCCATGCTGGCTGATTCAGGTGTTAAGCTTCAGATCTTCGTGCAGGATCTTATGGAGTACCGCAGCTGAAGACCGGATGCCTTCCTGTTCTGTTTTGTCCAAATTCAGATGCATCACCTGTTTGATCCCATCGTGACCAATGACGCAGGGAAGGCTGAGGTAAACATCGTTGATGCCATAGTAATCGGAGATCAGGGTGGAGACTGAAAGCACGGTATCCTGTCCGCGCAGCACGGCTTCCACGATGCGCACCAGCCCGCTGGCGATCGCGTAATACGTGGCGCCTTTGCGCTGAATGATCTCGTAAGCAGCATTGCGCGTGTCTTCGAAGATGCGATTGAAAAGCTGTGGGTCGTATTTCTGGCAATTCTCGCGGCAATAATCCTGCAGATCCATGCCAGCGATGTTGGCCAGCGACCAAACAGGTACCTCGCTGTCGCCGTGCTCACCGATGATATAGGCGTGAACGCTGCGCGCATCCACCCCGATGTGGTGGCTAAGCATGGCACGGAACCTGGCAGTGTCGAGGATGGTGCCAGAGCCGATCACGCGCGTCGCAGGCAGGCCGGATATCTTCCAGCTGGCGTAGGAAAGGATATCCACCGGGTTGGAGGCGATCAAAAGCAGCCCGTTGGGGTTGTGCTTTACGATCTCGGGGATGATGGATTGCATGATCCCGAAGTTGCGATGCGCGAGATCGAGCCTCGTTTCACCGGGTTTCTGCGATGTGCCGGCGGTGATCACGGTGACCACCGCTCCTTTGCAATCTTCGTAATCTCCAGCCCAGATGCGGGTGGAATGGGTGAGGGGCACTGCGTGGCGCAGGTCCATCGCCTCGCCCTCGGCTTTGACCTTGTTGCGATCAATGAGCACAATCTCACCGGCGAGCCCGCTATTGAGCAACGCGTAAGCGAAGGTTGAGCCGACGTTGCCTGTGCCAACGACCGCGATGCGAATGGGTTTATGTGAGTCCAGTATCATTTCTATTTGCCTTTCTCTATCTTTTCTTCAGTATATCCAAAAAAAGACCAAACTGGTATTAATTAAATATTTGAAAAAAAGCCGTAAAAAGCAGAAAGGGTATAATTATTGGTTGGATTGTGATACAATAGCCAGGTAGAAAATATGTTCGATAGGAAGATATATGAGCCAGGAAATCATTCGTGTAGTTGGCGCGCGCGCCCATAATCTGAAAAACATCTCCGTGGATATTCCACGTGACAAGCTGGTGGTCATCACCGGGTTATCCGGTTCTGGTAAGAGCTCACTGGCTTTTGATACCATTTTCGCCGAGGGTCAGCGCCGCTACGTGGAGTCCTTGTCCGCCTACGCTCGTCAGTTCCTGGGTTTAATGGAAAAACCGGATGTAGATTACATTGAGGGTTTATCGCCAGCGGTGTCGATCGATCAGAAATCCACATCACAAAATCCGCGTTCCACAGTCGGCACGGTCACCGAGATTTATGATTATCTGCGTCTTTTGTTCGCCCGCGTGGGCATCCCGCACTGCCCGGTGTGCGGCAGGGAAGTGGTGAAACAATCCGCGCAGGAGATTGTGGACCGGGTGGAAGCCTTGCCGGACGGCACCCGCTTGATCCTGCTCGCGCCGGTGGTGCGCGCCCGTAAAGGCACCTACCAGGCGGTATTCGACGAGATCCGCAAGGCGGGGTTCACCAGGGTGCGTGTAGATGGAACGATCTATAACCTGGACGAGGAGATCACGCTTGACCGCTACAAGAGCCACAACATCGACGCGGTGGTTGATCGTATCGTCATTTCTCGTTCATCCGACGCGGAAGAGCAGCGCTCGTTCCGCTCAAGGCTGACCGATTCGGTCGAAACGGCGTTGAAGGTGGGAGAGGGCTACCTGGTGGTGCAGAACATAACCAGCGAACCCCCTGTGGACCTGTTCTTTTCAGAACATCTTTCCTGCCCGATACACAACATCAGTCTTCCGGAGATTGAGCCGCGAACTTTCTCTTTCAACACCCCTCACGGCGCGTGCCCCGATTGCCAGGGACTTGGCAGCCGGCTGGAGATTGACCCCGACCTGTTGATCCCTGACCCCGAACGCTCACTGTGCGAGGGCGCGATCACCGCGCTTGAGTGGAACGGACCGCGCGAGCAGGGCGGATATTACTGGCAGATGATCGAAGCGGTTAGCAAGAAATTCCACATTAATCTTGAAGCGCCGGTGAAAACGATCCCGCCTGAAAAGCTTAATAAGATCCTCTACGGCACCAACGGTGAGCAATTCGATGTCGTGCTGGAGGGCAGGAACGAGCGCCGGACCTCAATGCAGATGAACTTTGAGGGCGTGATTCCCAACCTCGAGCGGCGCTTCCGCGAAACCGGCTCGGAGTACATTCGAGCCAAGATTACGGAATTCATGACTGACCGGCCGTGCCCAACCTGCAACGGTAACCGTCTGCGTCCTGAAGCGCTGGCAGTGACAGTACAGGACCACAATATTGTTGAAATCACGCACTGGCCGATCAACAGCACCCTTGACTTCATCAGCGGCCTCTCCAAACCTGGTGTGTTGAGCAACCGTGAACAAGCCATCGCTGAGCGCATCCTAAAAGAGATTCACTCCCGACTGGGCTTTTTGGTGAACGTGGGATTGGATTACCTGACCCTTAGCCGCCCCGCTGGATCACTCTCCGGGGGCGAAGCCCAGCGCATCCGTCTGGCAACGCAGATTGGCTCTGGCTTGATGGGCGTCCTGTATGTCCTGGATGAGCCATCCATTGGGTTGCACTCGCGCGATAATGAAAAGCTGCTGGAGACTTTGAAGCAGCTGCGCGACCAGGGCAATACGGTACTTGTCGTCGAGCACGACGAGGAGACCATTCGCACCGCCGACTGGATTCTCGACCTGGGACCTGGCGCAGGGGAACACGGTGGAAAGGTTGTCGCCCAGGGAACGCTGGAGGATATTCTGGCGAACAAGGAAAGCCTCACCGGCGCGTATATCTCGGGGCGCAAAAAGGTGCCCATGCCGAAAAAGCTGCACCCGCGCAATGGTAAATCGCTCACGATTTACGGCGCGCGCGCCAACAATCTTAAGAACCTGAATGTCGAGATCCCGCTGGGGCAGTTCGTATGCATCACTGGGGTTTCCGGCTCGGGTAAATCCACGCTCATGGTCGACCTGTTGTACAACATCCTGGCGCACGAACTGAACCGCGCGCACACCCAGGCTTCGGAATACGACCGCATCGAGGGTCTGCAATACCTGGATAAGATCATTAATATCGACCAATCTCCGATCGGGCGTTCACCGCGCTCCAACCCGGGGACGTATACCGGTATGTTCGATGAAATTCGCTCCCTATTCGCGGGAATGCCTGAGAGCAAAATGCGCGGATATAAGGCAGGGCGATTCTCCTTCAATGTCCATGGTGGTCGCTGCGAAGCCTGCCAGGGGCAGGGGCAGTTGCGCATCGAAATGCAATTCCTGCCGGATATTTATGTCCCCTGCGATGTGTGCCATGGATCGCGCTTCAATCGCGAGACGCTGCAGGTGAAATACAAAGGATTAAGCATAGCTGAAGTGCTGGATATGACAGTCGAAGAAGGGATCAAGCTCTTTGCCAACATCCCTGCCATCCTTAATAAGCTGGAAACGTTAAACAAGGTCGGGCTGGGTTATATCAAGATCGGGCAGCCCGGCACGACCCTTTCGGGTGGGGAGGCGCAGCGGGTCAAACTGGCCAAAGAACTTTCGCGCCGCGCGACCGGGCGCACGCTCTACGTGCTCGATGAACCTTCGGTGGGTCTGCACGCGGCGGATGTGCACATGCTCATCGACGTGCTGCAGCACCTGGTGGACGCCGGAAATTCGGTGCTGATTATCGAGCATAACCTGGATATCATCAAGGTGGCGGATTACATCATCGACCTGGGCCCGGAAGGCGGCGACCGCGGCGGCGAACTGATCGCTTGCGGTACTCCGCGCGAAATTTGCGAGGTGCCCGCTTCCTTCACCGGACAATTTCTCAAGGACTACCTCAGATTGCACGACCAGGAATGCAAATAATCGATCGGGATGGCTTTTCTACCATCCCGATTTTGTCATTGGTGCTTGTGTTGTTCGGAATCGCCGCCGGTGTAAATGGCTATCGCGCGTGAGAGGAAAATTGGCAAGGCCGGGTGAAAGCTTTCGTAAAACGCGAAAAATCGCTCATCCTCGCGGTACATGATCCCCAATTCGGCGAAAATTTCCAGCGTGCAATCATAAAAACGGTTGATATACGCATGCCACTCCGCGATCAATTGCTGCACGCGCGGGCTGCGCTCACCCAACGGAATGGATTGCAAGATTGCCAGCGTGATGCGCTCGCCATCCGCCATGAGGGCTTTCTTTTCCACGTTATCAAGCGCGTTCCAACGGGTGACGGATTGCCTGACGAGCCCCGAGTCCCAGTGTTCCTCGGTGTACTTCTGATACTCAGCCTGCTGCTGTTCTGAAAATTCGTTGAAATACTGATTCGTCATTGGATACCCGGTGATGCCTGATTTTTCGGGTGAGTTTGTCACCCAGTGGTGACAATTCTACCTTAAATGCCGACTTGTTCTCTCAACCACGATGCGAGCGGTTCAATCACCTCAATTTCGCGCAGATTATCCGGGTGGATGGACTCATCTTCATACGCTGCACAGGTCAGTTCGTTCAACCGCTTTACCCGTTTTTCAGACGGGATCTTCGCCTGCAAGTGGTAAGGATAACTGTAGTCCGGTGTGAGCAGGCGGATCTCCTCCTGGTTCAAAAAAGAAGTGATCACCGCGCTCAGCACAGCCTGGAAGAGAAAAATGCGATGCAGGGAATCTGTAAGGTATGACTTGAAAGTCTCATCAATCCAGAGTTCCTCGAGCGTTGCCATCCATTTCGAACACAATTCTTGGGAAGGATCCAGACTGAAACAATGGGTATTGAAGTAGGGGAGGATTTCCCTGGCATCCACATGGGACTGGAGTGTGTAATCTGGAATGCGGTTACCCGTTGCCTGGTAAATCTGTTGCCAGAACCCGCTGAGTGGTTGGCCAGCGGGTTGACCAACATTCGTGATATGCACCGGGCGAAAGGCAGCTTTGTGAGGGGGTGTCAACAGGAATTGCATTGGCGGGCGCAGCAGAAGACATGCGGGATCGATCCAGATCATCACCTTGCCTGCCTGGTGCGCAGCCTCCTCTGCCAGTTTGCAGGCCAATACTTTGGCGCTGAACAGGCACCCGGCGAGGGAAGCGGGATGATGGATGCCAGCCACGCTGACCTCCGGAAATTCAGAAAAGGTATCCCCGACCTCTACCAATGTGTAAACGAGTGCAGGTGAACTGGAAAGCCCGCCCGCGAAGGCGCGCTTGCTGCTTTGACTCATCATATTCTCCCTCTGCGGACCTGAAATCCGCTCTAGGGTAACATTTATTTTGAGTCAACGTTTTCTTGTAAAGTAAGATTAATTGTGAGTCAATTCGGGTCTGCCACCAGAACGTGTGTATAATGTATGAAGACCAAGTACAGAAGGAGCAATTATGGCTGCCCGGGTGATCGATGGAAAGTTGATTGGCGAGGAACTTCGCAAGGAAGTTGAGGTGGGCGTGCAGGAAAGGCTTAAGGCCGGAAAATCGCGTCCGGGACTGGCCACCGTCCTGGTGGGAGAAAATCCCGCTTCCCAGGTATACGTAAAATCCAAACAGAAAGCCTGCGCTGAGGTTGGGATCGAGTCTTTTGGATTTGAACTACCCAAAGAAGCCGGGCAAGATGAAGTTGAAAAACTGGTAAAGCAGCTCAATGATGACCCCAAAGTGAATGGCATCCTGGTGCAATTACCGTTGCCATCAGGTTTTGATGAAGAAAGAGTCCTCAACGCGATCTCGATTGAAAAAGATGTGGATGGCTTTCATCCGTTGAATATCGGTCGGCTGGCGCAAAAAGGGCGCGATCCGCTCTTCATCCCCTGCACCCCGGCCGGCGTTATGTACATGCTCGAACGCGAACTTCCCACTCTGGAAGGCGCGAACGCGGTGGTTTTGGGGCGCTCGAACATCGTGGGAATGCCCGTGGCCTTGCTGCTCGTGCGCGCCAACGCGACCGTGACCATCTGTCATTCGCGCAGCAAGAACCTGCCGGACATTGTGCGCAACGCGGACGTGCTGGTGGCGGCGGTAGGCAAAGCTGAAATGGTGCGCGGAGATTGGGTCAAACCCGGCGCGGTGGTGATCGACGTGGGGATCAACCGCGTTGAGGACGCCACCAAACCGCGCGGATACCGCCTGGTGGGAGACGTGCATTATGAAGAAGCCGCCCAGGTCGCGCAGGCGATCACCCCGGTGCCCGGAGGAGTAGGGCCCCTGACCATTGCCATGCTGCTGCGCAACACACTGCGGGCTGCCAACCTGGCTGATTAACATGTCACTTGTCTGACAATTGACATTTAGTTCGATATCTTATACACTCAAGGTGTGAGAATTAAACAATTCTCACACCTTTTCCAAATGAAAGAGAGAATCATGAGCACCTTACTGATCAAGCACGCTGAAGTCCTTGTAACAATGGATGACCACCGCAGGGAAATCCCCGATGGTGGTCTTTTTATTCGCGATGGGTTCATCGAGCAGGTGGGACAGAGCGCCCAATTACCACAGTCGGCTGATGAGGTTCTCGATCTGAGCGGGCATGTTGTGCTGCCGGGATTGATCAACACCCACCACCATTTCTACCAGACGCTCACGCGGGCGGTGCCCGCGGCCCAAAATGCCAATCTTTTTAACTGGCTGACTACTTTGTATCCCATC
This sequence comes from Anaerolineaceae bacterium UBA2260, assembly GCA_002347485.1. Lineage (GTDB taxonomy): Bacteria > Chloroflexota > Anaerolineae > Anaerolineales > Anaerolineaceae > UBA6107. Next base: position 46,013 of record DDXM01000008.1, read on the forward strand.
TGGGCGCGCATGACGCCCGAAGATATCCGCATCTCTACCCAGACCGCCTTGAGTGAACTGGCGCTTTCGGGATGCACCACCGCCTCTGACCACCTCTATTTGTTCCCCAATGGCTCAAAGCTGGACGACGAGATTGAAGCTGCCAGGCCGATCGGTTTGAGGCTTCACGCTTCGCGCGGCTCAATGAGCCTGGGGCAAAGCCAGGGTGGGTTGCCACCCGACAGTGTGGTCGACAGTGAAGAGAACATTCTGGTGGACAGTGAAAGGTTGATCCAGGTTTACCATGACCCTCATCCCGGCGCGATGTTGCAGATCGTACTCGCGCCTTGTTCGCCTTTCAGCGTAACGGGGGATTTGATGAAACAAAGTGCAGCTCTGGCGCGGCGCTACGGCGTGCAGCTGCACACGCACCTGGCGGAAACGCAGGACGAAGAACAGTTCTGCCTGGAGAAATTCGGTTACCGCCCGGTGGCGTACATGCAATCGCTGGACTGGGTGGGTGACGACGTGTGGTTTGCCCATTCGGTGCATGTCAACCAGAAGGAGATCGAGGTTTACGCGCGCGAGCGTTGCGGCGTGGCGCATTGCCCCAGCTCCAATATGCGCCTGGCATCAGGGATCGCGCCTCTGGTGGAATTCCTAAAGGCCGGGGTCAACGTGGGTATTGGCGTCGATGGCTCCGCTAGCAACGATGGTTCGCACCTGCTGGCAGAAGCGCGCCAGGCGATGCTGCTGGCGCGACTGAACGCCGGATTGAAAGGAGCGTCATTATCCTCCACCAGCAGCGAGATCTTCTCGGTGCGCCAGGCGCTGGAGGTGGCGACTCGCGGCGGAGCGGCAGTATTGGGCCGCACTGATATCGGCTCGCTTGAGGTGGGCAAATGCGCTGATTTCATCGCTTTTAATCTCAAACGCCTGGATTACGCCGGCGCACTGCATGACCCGGTAGCTGCGCTCTTGCTTTGCCAACCGCGTGGGGTCGATTATAACTATGTGCATGGTCAACCGGTTGTCAGCAATGGGGAATTACTTGGCATTGACCTTGAAAAACATGTGCGGGCGCATAACAAAGCTGCAACAAAATTAATCCAAGGATAAAAACCAAAATGGGCATGGATTCTTTCTGGCTGCAAAATTCGCGTAAACTGGTGGATTGCGCCATGGGGCGCTTGCCGGCTCACCTGGTCATCCTAAATGGCAAATGGGTTTGTGTGCAGACGGGCGAGATCATTCCGAATATCGATATCGCCATCCGTTCCAAGCACATTGCCTATGTTGGCGAGAACGCCCGGCACACCATCGGTAAGGATACGAAGGTCATCGACGCCAAGGGAGCCTACCTTGTGCCAGGCTTGCTGGACGCGCATATGCATGTTGAATCCGGTATGGTGACGGTGACCGAATTTGTGCGCGCGGTGCTCCCGCACGGTACGACGGGTATGTTTATCGATCCGCACGAAATCGCCAACGTATTTGGGTTTCGCGGGGTCCGCTTGATGGTCGATGACGCCGCGTTACAGCCTATCCATGTGTTTGTGCAAATGCCGTCCTGTGTTCCTTCCGCGCCCGGTTTTGAAACGCCGGGTGCGGTTTTAGGTCCTAAGGAAGTCGCTGAGGCGATGACCTGGCCGGGCATCATCGGACTGGGGGAGATGATGGACTTCCCGGGAGTATTCAATGGTGAGGACAAAGCGCACGCCGAAATGGCCGCCACGCGCGCGGCTGGCAAGGTGATCGGCGGGCATTACGCGTCGCCTGACCTTGGCAGGGCGTTCCACGGTTACGTGGCAGGGGGTCCCCAGGATGATCATGAGGGCACGCGCCTGGAGGACGCGGTCGCGCGAGCGCGCCAGGGCATGAAGGTGATGCTGCGCTACGGCTCTGCCTGGCATGATGTGGCCGCGCAGGTGAAAGCGGTCACTGAGATGGGGCTATCAAGCCGAAATTTCCTCCTCTGCACCGACGACAGCCAGGCGGAAACCCTGGTGAGTGAAGGTCATATGGATCGTGTGATCCGGCACGCCATCTCCGAGGGATTGGACGCGATGACCGCCATCCAGATGGCGACGCTCAACACTGCCGAGCATTTTGGCGTTTCGCGTGAGATCGGTCTGATCGCCCCCGGGCGTTACAGCGATCTGCTGCTGGTTGATGATCTGCAGGATTTTCATCCACGCATGGTCATCGCCAAGGGCAAGGTCGTGTTCGACGATGGCGAAACCCTGGTCAACCTGCCTGAACGCGAGTACCCGGAATGGGTGACCAATTCAGTTCATTTGCCGCGCCCGCTGCGCGCGGATGATTTTAAATTAACAACCAACGGCGCAAAGGTCACCGCGCACGTAATTGGGGTAATCGAAAACCAGGCTCCGACAAAACACCTTGTCTTCGAGATGGATGTAATAGGTAGTGAGGTGCACCCGGACATTTTCCGCGATATTGCCAAGATCGCCCTGGTAGAACGCCACCAGCCGACGGGAAAAGTGCAGGTGGGGTTGGTACACGGCTTTGGTTTCACAAAAGCCTGCGCAGTGGCCACCACGGTCGCGCATGACAGCCACCAGATGATCGTGGTTGGCACCGACGAATCGCAAATGGCGCTGGCAGCCAATCACCTGGCCGAGATCGGCGGTGGACAGGTGGTGGTCAGCGAGGGTAGGGTACTGGGTGAGATCCGCTTGGAGATCGCTGGATTGATGTCCACCCAGAGCGCGGAGAGGGTAGCGGCTGAAGCGGCGGAATTGTTGTACGGGTTCAGAGAATGCGGTTGCGCACTAAATAATCCAAACATGACCATGAGCCTGCTCGGGCTGGTTGTGATCCCGCAACTCAGGATCTCGGACATGGGACTGGTGGACGTCGACCGCTTTGGCTTTATCCCTGTGCTTGAACCGCACATTGAGTAGATCGTCGAATTACAAGGATACTTACCTGATGCAAAAACCGAAGAATCAGAAAGTGGAGCACCCGTTTATGCGCCTGCAAATTGAATTAGCCAGGCTCATCCAGGAGACCGAGCCAGGCGAACGCCTGCCCTCGGAGCCGCAGTTGGCGAAAGACCTTGGCGTCTCGCGGGCGACGCTCAGAGAGGGCATGCGCACATTTGAAGCACAAGGACGCATCCGCCGGCGGCAAGGGGTAGGAACGTTTGTCGTTGGTAAAACCCGCGTGATCGAAAGTGGCTTGGAAGTGCTTGAAAGTATCGAACGGCTGGCTGGAAGGATCGATCTAAAAGTATCCATGGGAGCTCTTGAAGTCAGCGAGATCAACGCAGGCAATGAAGAAGCGCAAAACCTCCAGGTTAATGAGGGCGCTACGCTGGTGAGAATTTCCCGCGTGATCTATACCGACCAAAGGCCGGTCGCGTACCTGGTCGACACGCTTCTACCCGACATTCTGACACAAATGGAACTGGCGGAGGGGTTTACCGGCTCTGTCTTGGATTTTCTGCAAAAAAGAGGGACTCCGCGTCTAGATCAATCGTTCACGGATATACAGGCGGTAGCAGCTCGACCATCTATTGCCAGGATGCTCGAAATACAGCGCGATGATGTATTGCTTCTGTTCACAGCCCGGCTTTTTGACGATCAACACCGGGTGATCGATTATTCACACAGTTATTTCCTCCCCGGTTATTTTCGTTTTCACGTGATCCGGCGGCTGGATAATAGTCCGTCCGGTGCCTGATGCAAGAAAAAGGAGGTCAAGATCCACGTTCATCTTCATAAATTAAGTTCTTGTTCTTCATTCAAAAAAAGGAGAAAAAATGAGAAGCTTTGCTGGACGGGATATCCTTTCATTAAAGGAATTTGAACGGGAAGAATTCATGCATGTATTCGAAGTCGCAGACGAAATGGCGCCCATCGCCAAGAGCCGCCGCAACAGCGACCTGCTGGCAGAAAAGACGCTGGTGACCGCTTTTTACCAGCCCAGCACACGCACCCGCCTGGCGCACGAAGCCGCCATGCACCGCCTGGGTGGGCACGTCACCGGGTTTTCCGATGCCAAGATGACCCGCGCGGGAGATTTTTACCAGGAATCGATCAAAGACACGGTAAAAATGCTGGAGTATTACGGCGATGTGATCGTTATGCGCCACTTTCAGCAGGGCGCGCCCCACGAAGCCGCCAAGTGGGCATCGATCCCCATCATCAATGGCGGCGATGGCTGGGGCGAGCACCCGACACAGATCCTGACCGACCTTTATACCGTGCTCACCGAGAAAAGCACCATAGATGGCTTAACTTGGCTGGCGGTGGGAGACATGCGCATGCGCACCATGCACTCGCTGGGATACGCTTTATCTCAATTTGATTGCCCGATCACCTTTGTTTCTCCACCGGACATGTCACTGACGCCTGAATTTAAGGAAGAGTTAAATCGCTTCAGTGTTGATTTTAGGGAGGTTGAACACGTCGAACAGGCGATCGCCACCGCTGATGTGATCCTCGTAGAACCAGTGGTGCAGCCGGATTACACCAAGTCTCGCCAGGAAGCTGAGGAGCATGGGTTAACCCCCGCCAATTACAAGATTACGCGCGAGCTGCTCACCAGCAAAGCAAAATCGGATGCCATCCTGCTTCATTCGTTGCCGCGCATGGATGAGATTCCCACCGATGTGGACATCACCCGCTGGTCCCGCTACTGGCAGGAGGCGTTTAATGGCGTAGTCATGCGTATGGCTTTGCTGGCATTAGTACTCGGAAAGATGGAATGAGGGTAAAATTAGCCCTACTTAATTTACAGGAGGAGCAATGCAATCGTTTCTTCACGGACGGGATTTGATCGGTGACCTCGACTTTACAAAGGAAGAGGTCGAAACAGTATTGGAGGTAGCGTTCGATCTCAAGCGCAAGCGCGCCTTGAATGAGTTAACACCTTATCTGCGCGATAAAGTGCTGGCGATGCTGTTCTTCTACAGCAGCACCCGCACCCGCGGTTCGTTCGAAGCCGGCATGGCGCACCTGGGCGGACACGCCGCTTTCATCGAATCGCGCACAACTCAGATCTCCCACGGCGACACACCCAAGGAGATCGGTGAGATCTTCGGGCGTTATTTCGATGGGATCTCCATCCGCCACGTGGACTGGGGAGTGGGAAATGGATATTTGAACGAAGTTGCCAAAGCCTCGCGCGTCCCGGTTTTGAACATGCAATGCGATGTTTATCATCCGTTCCAATGCCTGGCGGACCTGATGACGATTATCGAAAAGAAAGGACGCGATCTACGCCGCAAGAAGATGGTGGTCTCATGGGCGTATGCCGCTTCATACCAGAAACCCATGTCAGTACCGCAATCCCTAATCCTACAGATGCCGCGCTTTGGGATGGACGTGGTGCTTGCGCACCCCCCTGAATTCAAGCTGATGCCGGAGATCATGGACCAGGCTTACGAGCAAGCGAAGAAATTCAACGTCGGCTTCGAAGTTATGGACGATATGGACACGGCATTCAAAGATGCGGATATAATATACGCCAAGTCTTGGGGCGCTATGGTGCACACCCCGGATGTCGAGGAAGGCGCGCGCATCATTAAGAAGTACGAGAGCTGGATCACCGATGAACGCCGCATGAAGCTTGCCAAGCCGGACGCCATTTATATGCATCCATTGCCGGCGGACCGGAACATCGAAGTGACCGATGGGGTCATGGATGGACCTCAATCGGTAGTGTACGACGAAGCCGAAAACCGCATGCACGTCCAGGAAGCGGTAATGGCTTTAACAATGAGCTGATTAAAATTTATTAAGAAAAGGATGCACTAGAAAATGGTAAAGAAGTTGGCAGTTGTAGCAGTAGGTGGTAATTCCCTAATCCTGGACCCGAAAAAGGTAACGGTTGAGGATCAATACCTGGCCGCAGCCGAAACCACGAAACATATCGCTGATATGATCGAAGCGGATTGGGATGTCGCGATCGGGCATGGCAATGGACCGCAGGTGGGCTTTATCCTGCGCCGTTCCGAAATTGCTGCGAAGTATGAAGGTATGCACGAGGTTCCACTGGATGTCTGCGGCGCGGACAGCCAGGGCGCGATTGGTTATTCCTTGCAGCAAACCCTACAGAACGAGTTGATCCGCCGCGGTATCCACAAACCTGTCGCGACTGTTATCACGCAGGTGAAGGTTGACAAGAACGACAAAGCCTTCCAGCATCCCACCAAACCGATTGGTGGTTTCATGGATGAAGCCGAGGCGAAGAAGCGCGAAGCTGAAATGGGTTGGAACGTGGTGGAGGATTCCGGGCGTGGCTGGCGCCGCGTGGTGGCTTCCCCCATTCCTCAGGAAGTCATTGAAATCGATTCCGTGCGCGCGCTCATTGCCGCGGGCGTTGTGGTCATCACGGTTGGTGGCGGCGGCATCCCGGTGATCGATAATGGCAAGGGCGGCTGCGTCGGTGTTGCGGCTGTGATCGATAAGGATTATGCTTCCAGCCTGCTCTCCACACTGATCAATGCGGACCTGTTCATTATTTCGACCGCGGTGGAGAAGATCGCCATCAATTTTGGCAAGCCGGATCAGAAGTGGCTGGATCGTATGACCCTGGCGGAAGCCAAGGCGTACCTGGCGGAAGGCACCCATTTTGCCAAGGGTTCCATGGCGCCTAAGATCCAGGCCATCATTAACTTCCTCGAAGCTGGTGGCAAGGAAGCACTGGTAACCAATCCCGAGAATATTGGGCGCGCGCTGCGCGGAGAAACTGGCACCCGTATTGTGCGTGAGTAAGTAGACCTGTATGTCGAAAGAGAGCCTTGCCTGTCGATTGTGTAAGGCTCTTTTCGTTTTTTTAAGATTAATTTGTTGATTTATGAGTCATTAAATTTTCCGCATCGGTTACAATATTTGAGAAACATTAATCCCCGGTAATCCGTAATATTCACCCGCTCGACGGAGTGCGTTTTTTGTGTTGAAAGGAGGTGTAAGGAACCAGAAATCGGTTTGTGCATCGGATCTTCAGCATTTTAGATATATTCACCTGGAGGAGAAAGCATGTTCACGAAGAGAAGTTGGATCTTTGTAAGTGTGTTGATGGTGGCGCTGCTCGTGCTTACCGCTTGTGCGAAACCGACGGCAGCTCCCACTGCTGCACCGGTCGAGCCATTGACTGTAGGTTTACTGCTGGTGGGACCCGCGAACGATGCTGGTTGGAGCCAGGCGCATTTTGACAGCATGGCATATGTCCAGGAAAAACTGCCCGGTACCGAACTGCTCTACCTTGAGAATGTTTATACCGGGTCAACTGCGCACACTATGACGCCTTCCGAACTCGCGGCCGATATGGCGGCCAAGGGCGCCAAAGTGGTCATCTTCAACTCGGATGACCAGAAAGACCATGCCATCAAGTTCGCCCAGGAAAATCCGGATGTATTTGTGATCCACGCGTCTGGTGATACCGCCTGGAAAGAGGGCAAGAATTATATTGACCTTCCCAATTTGAAGAACATCATGGGCAGGATGGAATACGGCAAGATGATTGCGGGCTGCGCGGCTGCCCTGACCTCACAAACCGGCAAAATCGGCTTCCTTGGTCCATTGATCAATGATGAAACCCGTCGCTTTGCAGCTTCCTCGTATCTTGGCGCAAAGTACTGCTGGGAAAACTACCTTGGGAAGGACCCGGCTGAACTCGAGTTCAAAGTAACCTGGATCGGGTTTTGGTTCAACATCCCCGGTGTGACCCTTGACCCGACGCAGGTGGCTGATGATTTCTTCAACAACGGCTATGATGTGATCATCAGCTCCATCGATACTACCGAAGCTGTCACTGAAGCGAAGAAATTCTTCGCCGAAGGCAAACAGGTTTGGGCGGTTCCTTATGACTATTCGGGCGCTTGCGAAGGCGCGGATGATGTCTGCCTGGGCGTTGAATACTTCAACTGGGGTCCCTCCTACGTTGAGGCGATCAAGTCCGCTATGGATGGCACCTGGGTTTCCAGCTTCGAACTTGTTGGACCGGATTGGGCTGACATCAACAATCGCGACACCTCAATGATTGGCTTCAACAAGGGTGGCGCGTTATCTGCGGAAAATGCTGCCTTTGTTGACCAATTTATCGCAGAACTTGGCGCTGGTTTGAACTTATGGACCGGCCCCATCAATCTACAGGATGGAACCCCTTACCTGGCTGACGGTGAGGTAGGCACTGACTTACAGGTCTGGTACCTGCCACAGCTGTTGGAAGGTATGGAAGGAAAGAGCGAGTAATTGAAAACCTGGCGTGGGGGAAGATATTCTCTTCCCCCACGCTTTTCTTATTGAGGATGCAGCGTGAAAATTACACTCCAGCATATTGACAAATCATTTGGAAAAGTTCACGCCAATGATGATATTAATCTAACCATTCCTTCCGGCACCATCCAGGGCATCCTGGGGGAAAATGGGGCTGGGAAGAGTACCTTGATGAAGATCCTGACGGGTTATTACCAGGCTGACAGCGGTGAGATCCTGCTGGATGATATGAAGGTCAAGATCACCTCACCGGAAGATGCCGTTGTAAGGGGTATCGGGATGCTGCACCAGGATCCGCTTGATTTTCCACCCATGAAGGTGATCGATAATTTTTTACTGGGAACCAAAGGAGGATTGTTTCCCAACCGCAAGCAAGTTGAAAACGAGATCCTCAGACTTTCCAACGAGTTTGATTTTCAGATCAATCCGGATGCGTTTGTTGAAACGATGACCGTGGGGGAGCGCCAGCAGCTTGAGATCCTGAGGCTGCTCTGGCTGGGGGTGAAGGTCTTAATTCTTGATGAGCCGACAACTGGCATATCCGCGAATCAAAAAGATAAACTGTTTGCCACTCTGGTGAAGCTTGCCAGCCAGGGACTGACGGTGATTTTTGTTTCGCATAAACTTGAGGAAGTTGAACAGCTTTGCAACAGGGTTGCGGTTTTTCGCCAGGGCAAGCTGGTCGGAGAGGTGGATCCGCCTTATCGCACCGATCAATTTGTTTACTTGATGTTCGGAAAAAATGTAGAGGTTGGCGAGAAAGCCTCATTTTGCACGGATGACACATATATTAAATTAAAAAATATTGGACTTGAGGATTATCGTCTGCGTCTCAAGGATATTAACCTCGAAATAAAAAGCGGGGAGATCATCGGTCTCGCTGGCATGGAAGGTTCAGGTCAGCGTCTTTTTTTGCGCATGCTCGCGGGACTGATGCGCCCGGTGAGCGGTAACATATATATTGACGGGGTGGATTTTACAGGCAAGAATTACCACGTTTTCCAGAATTCCGGGGTAGCGTATCTGCCTGCTTCAAGGTTGGAAGAAGGGCTGATCCCTGGAATGACCCTGACAGAGCATTTTATTCTGTCCGAAAAACACCGTGAGCTGTTTGTCGATCAGAGATCAGCGATGGATCTGACAGAAGAACGGATCAAGACATTTAATATTAAAGGCACACCGGTCAGTCAAGTCGAGCAGCTCTCTGGTGGTAATCAGCAGCGCGCGCTGCTGGCTTTGCTGCGTAAAAGGCTGCGTTTGATCCTTATGGAACATCCCACCCGTGGACTGGATATAGAGTCCGCAATCTGGATCTGGTCGAAGATGAAGGAACGCTGCAAGGATTGCGCGAGTATTGTCTTTACTTCGTCTGACCTCGATGAGATTCTGCAGTACAGCGATCGTATCCTGGTTTTCTTTGGTGGTCTTGTTTCACCCCCGATCAATGCGAAGTCGACCACGGTTGATGAGCTGGGGCAATTGATTGGCGGTAAGGGTTGGTAACTTACAACTAGGGAGTCATCGAATGTCGATTCAAACACCAGCAGTGAAGACATCAGCGAATGGACGGAAAAAAGGATTGCTTGATTTCGGCATCCGGCTTTCGGCGGTCATTCTCGCTTTTGTTTTTACCTCATTGATCCTTTTACTTGTAAAAGCAGATCCTCTTGAAGCTTATAAAACCCTGGTGACAGGCGCTTTTAGTACAACCAGTAAGATCACCTCGGTAGCTGCTTCGTGGGTACCCCTCGTAATCGCTACATCCGGTTTACTCTTCACCTTCACGGCCGGTTTGTGGAATATCGGCATGGAAGGACAAATCGTCCTGGGTTCGGTTTTTGCGGTAGGCGCGTTCCGTTTATTGGATAATACCGCGATGGACCCGACGCTCGTCATCATCATCGCGTTCATCGCCGGCGCGTTGGGAGGCATCCTTTGGGCCTTATTACCCGGCTTGATGAAGGTCTACGGCGGTGTTAATGAAATTTTTGGCGGTCTTGGGTTGAATTTTGTCGCCAAGACGATAGCCATCTGGTTGATCTTTGGACCATGGAAACGCCCCGGTGTGGCTTCGAGTAGCGGCACGGAATGGATCGATATTAAATACAGACTGGTCAATATGCCGGGCACAAACCTGAGCCTGGTGATCCTGATCATTGCAGTGATTGTCGCGATTCTGACAGCTATCCTGCTCAAAGGGACGCATTTTGGGTTGAAGCTCAAAGCCATTGGCAAGAACTACAAAGCGGCTTACCTGCTGGGCATCCCGACCACGCGCTACTTCCTGATGGCCTTCGGGATGTGTGGTTTGTTCGCCGGTATTACGGGCGCAATCCTGGTCACTTCCAAGCAGTACAGCCTGATCCCAGACGCAGGTTTCGGTTATGGTTTTCTTGGGTTGCTGGTCGCCATGTTGGTCAATTACCACCCCATCTGGAGCTCGATAGTGGCGATCTTCTTTGCCGCGCTGACGATCGGAAACACCCAGCTTCAGTACATGGGATTAAGCACTTATTTCGCCGGGGTACTGCAAGGCATTCTGGTCCTGTTCGTTGTGTTGGTGGACGGGCTTCGAAAACGTCTGGTCAGAAGGATGTAGGAGAGAAAAACATGGAGATCGCAACCCTGACCACACTGGCTGGCATCGTAGAATACGCAGTACCCGTGCTCTTTGCATCGATCGGGGAAAATATCACCGAAAAAGCAGGAATAACCAATTTATCTGTCAACGGAACCATTATTCTCTCCGCGATGGGAGGGTTTGTAGTGTCCATGAACACGGGTTCACTGCTGCTGGGTTTCCTCACTGGCGCGTTGATCGGGGCGGCTGTAGCGGCTATCGTGGCTTTTAGCAGCATCACCCTCAAGCAGTCGCAGGTCGCTATCGGGTTCATCCTCGCGCTGTTGTGTCGTGATCTCGGCTATTTCCTGGGCGCGCCTTATACCAACAAACCTGGCATTTTCCTCTCAAAAGTACCCATTCCTGGTCTATCAGAGATCCCCATCCTTGGACCTGTCTTCTTTAACCATTCGCTTGTTGTGTACGCCTCATATCTATTGATAATTATTACCTTCGTGTATATGTATAAAACCCGTCCGGGGTTGATGTTGCAGGGGATTGGCGAACGCCCCACAGCGGCTTTCGCCCGCGGCGCAAATGTAAAAGCGCTGCGTTACCTGTACACGATCCTTGGCGGGGCTTTGGTGGGTTTAGCCGGACCGATGTATTCGCTGGCCGTCAAGATCGGTTGGGCGGGTCAACTCTCCGGTTTGGATGGGGTTGGATGGATCGCGCTGGCGATCACCATCTTCGGCGGTTGGAATCCGCTGCGCGTGGCTTTTGGGGCTTATCTGTTCGGCGGTTTGCAGCAACTGGGTATTACCCTGCAATCGACAACGGATATCCCTATCCAGATTTTGCAGGCCGCGCCGTTCCCGTTGATGATCTTCACACTGCTGCTGGTCAATGTTGGGCGCGCGGAATGGGTGGAACGCGAACTGGCCGCCATGCCGGAAAAACCACGCAAAGTGATTTCTAAAATCCTGCGCGCATTGCGCACCTCTCCGCCGGCTTCTCTGGGTGTGCCATTTGAAAATGATTAGGAAGAGCACATGAAAAATTACATCGGATACAAATGCTCTATTTGTAATGCTGAATTTGCACCGGCGTCCATTTTATACAATTGCCCCAGTTGCGAAGGAAATCTTGATGTGATCCTGGATTACTCGGAAATTCGCAGGAAATACCGTATTGAGGATATTACCTCGCGAACAGAGCAATCTTTGTGGCGTTATGGTCCGTTGCTGCCTGTTCAGGATCCTGGCGGGGAGGGCACACCCCTGCGCGCTGCCGGGTGGACCCCGGTCTACACTCCTGAACGCCTGGCTGCCAGCCTGGGATTGCAGCAGCTTTGGGTCAAAGATGAGGGCAGGAACCCGACCGCTTCGTTCAAGGATAGAGCCAGCGCGGTGTTAGTGGCGAGAGCGCGAGAGATCAAGGCTGAAACCATCGTCACCGCTTCGACCGGGAACGCCGGCGCGGCATTGGCGGGAATGGCAGCTGCGGTGGGGCATCGAGCGGTGATCTTCGCGCCTAAAACCGCTCCGCAAGCGAAGATCGCGCAACTGCTTGTTTACGGGGCGCACGTGATCCTGGTCGATGGGAATTATGATTCTGCCTTCGATCTAACCATCGAAGCTTCGAAAGAATTTGGCTGGTATTGCCGGAACACGGGCTACAACCCATTTACCGCTGAAGGCAAAAAAACCGGCGCCTTCGAAATTTGGGAACAGGTGATGATGAGGATGCCGGAAAGCGATAAACCGCTTTGCGTGTTCGTCTCCGTTGGAGATGGAAATATCATTTCCGGGCTGCATAAGGGATTCAAAGATTTGCAAAAACTAGGCTGGCTGGAAACAATTCCGCGTCTGTTCGGTGTTCAATCCGAATTATCACCCGCGATCGCTAATGCTTTCGAAGCCGGCAACGAGACCATCATTCCGGTCAGCGCGACGACCATCGCAGATTCGATCAGCGTCGATCTCCCGCGCGACGGGGTTCGCGCGGTACGCGCGGCTGTGGAAACTCACGGAGCCTTTATCAAAGTGGCAGATGCCGACATCATCACTGCCATCGCGGATTTGGGGATCAACGGCATTTTCGCGGAACCCGCCGGGTCGACCGCTTTGGCTGGACTCAAAAAAGCGGTTAGCACTGGCATCATCGAGGCGGATGATCCCGTACTGGTGATCAACTCTGGGAATGGGTTGAAGGACGTGCGCGCGGCAATGATGGCAGTGACAAACGCAGCTATAATTGAACCGACCATGACTGCATTGAAGAAACATCTGGAAGAAAAAGGAAAATGACGATGAAACCGGTTTTTTCGATCATCGCGCCTGTGTTTAACGAAATTTGCTGCCTGGATGTGCTCTACCAGCGGGTGGCGGAGGTAATGGACAAGGCGGATGGCGATTGGGAACTTGTGCTGGTGGACGATGGTTCTACGGATGGATCGACTGAAAAGATCAGGGAACTCGCCAAACTGGATAAACGCGTCCGCCCTGTGATCTTCGCACGCAACTTCGGGCACCAGATCGCTGTAACCGCTGGGTTGGACTACTCGCGGGGAGACGCGGTGATTATCATTGACGCTGACCTGCAGGATCCTCCTGAGGTTATTCTCGAATTGATCAGCAAATGGCGCGAAGGATTCGAGGTAGTGTATGCCCAACGTGCTGAGCGTGAAGGTGAAACCTGGTTTAAACGCGTAACCGCTTCGGTTTTCTATCGCACGATCTACCGCATCACCGATGTTAAGATCCCACTGGACACAGGCGATTTTCGCTTGCTTGACCGCAAGGTGGTGAACGTGATGAACACGATGCGCGAACGCCACCGTTTTCTGCGCGGGATGTCCGCCTGGGTGGGATTCCGTTCGGTCGGAGTGCCGTACAAACGCGCGGCTCGTTTCGCAGGCACTACTAAATACCCGTTTAAAAAGATGCTCAAACTGGCGTTAACGGCAGTCACCAGTTTCTCTTATGTACCCTTGCAGATCGCGATGTGGGTTGGATTCCTTTCCGCTGGTATCTCCATCCTGTCCATCCCAGTGGTGATCATCCTCAGGTTGAACGGTTCACAATTCTTTTTTGGTCAGGCGACCACCCTGATCGCGGTGCTCTTCCTTGGCGGAGTGCAATTGATCTCCCTGGGCATTTTGGGGGAGTATGTTGGCAGAATTTATGACGAAGTAAAAGGCCGACCGCTTTACATCGTGAGCGAAGCGCCGGATGCGACATCACAACAAGAATAACAGGAGAAGATAATGGCAAGGATAGATTTGACTGTGATCAAGGACCGCAAGGAGCGTGCCATCCAACGCGCCCGGGAACGCAATATCATCATTCCGACCTTTGCCCAACAGCGCAACCCGGAATTAATTCCCGCCAGTATCAAGGAGGAATTGAAAGGTATAGGTTTATGGGATGTTCATCCGCGTAACCTGTTCAGAATTACCTGGAAGAACGAACCGGTACCCTACGGAGGCGGATTTGGCGGTGTCAATTATATCGAATTGCCTTCAAGCCTTACGGGTACAGATGCCAGGATTTTCGCGCTGGTTGGAAAATGGTTCCCAACCGGCGCGCACAAAGTTGGCGCGGCGTTCGGCTGTCTGGTGCCACGCCTGGTCACCGGTCAATTCGACCCAACATCCCAAAAAGCGGTGTGGCCTTCAACCGGCAACTATTGCCGCGGTGGCGCGTATGATTCCGCCCTGTTGGGATGCGACTCGATTGCCATCCTGCCAGAAGGGATGAGCAAGGAGCGTTTTGAATGGCTTTCAAAGATTGCGGGCGAAGTGATCGCCACCCCTGGCAGCGAATCCAACGTGAAGGAAATCTTTGACAAGTGTTGGGAATTGCGCCGGTCCGGCGAAGATCTGATGATCTTCAACCAATTCGAGGAATTCGGCAACTACCTGTGGCATTATGAGCAGACCGGTCACGCCATGGAAGAAGTCCTAATGAAGGAATTGGGTCCGGGTGATCGATTTAGAGGTATCGCCCTCACCACCGGTTCTGCCGGCACAATCGCTTGCGGCGACTACTTGAAGCAGAAATTCCCATTGATGAAAATCGTTGCCAGCGAAGCCCTGCAGTGCCCGACATTGCTGCAAAACGGTTTTGGCGCGCACCGGATCGAAGGTATCGGCGACAAGCATGTGCCTTGGATCCACAACGTTAAGAATACCGACCTCATCACCGCAATTGATGACGACGATGTGGTCGCGATCATGCGCTTATTCAACGAAGCGGAAGGGCAGGCTTATCTGGCAAAGCAGGGCGTTCCTGAAAATGTGCTCTCTCAGCTTAACCTGATGGGCTTCTCCGGCATCGCTAACATGCTTTCGGCAGTCAAAATGGCGAAGTATTACGATATGACCAGCAACGATACCCTGCTCATCGTTCTTACCGATTCGATGGAGCTCTACAATACGCGTGTCGATGAGTACAGGCAGAGTTATGGTCCCTTCACTTTGACCGACGCCGCTGAAACCTACGCCGCCAGCCTGATGGGTGAATCGACCGACAACATGCTAGAGTTATCCGAATTCGAGCGCAAGCGCGTGCATAATCTCAAGTATTACACCTGGGTTGAGCAACAGGGAAAGACCTATGAAGAGATCCTCGCCCAGTGGGACGATGCGGATTACTGGACCGGGTTCCAGGGCCAGTTGGATGAAATGGATGAGTTGATCAACGAGTTTAATCATCGGGTAGGATTGCTTTAGTTTTGAATACACAACCTGGGATCATACGACTCCAGGTTGTTTGTTTAATCGTTTGAGCTAGATCCTCAGAGGCAGCGATGGATATTTCTCCGAACTCACTTGTTCTGGTATGTTATCTCCCGACAACAAAGGACCTGGATATTGCCAGGATGTTGGGCTGGTATCGCATTCCGCTCAAATCAGCCCCGAAGGTGATCGAGGTGGATTACCTGGCTTTTTACCAGGGGAGTAGCTTTGGCGAGCAGCGCCGCTGGCAGGTGGAATACTTCGCACAATATCGCGGCCATGAACTCACCACCCGGGGTGAGTTACTGCGTGAGGAGACCGATCATCCGAGGGCGAAAGAAGAGTATTTCAAAGTCCAACTTGGTTCGCTCCAACATCTCGAAAATCCGATCCAGGCGGGGTCGTGGAAACGGATCACGTTCCTGTATACGACCGGTAATTTACTCAACCGAGCCACGACCATGAATGATCTTGTGGTTCATAATGAGGAGCGCGAGATCCTTTGGAAAACGCTGCGTGAGCGCGCGAACAATTCCATATACAACCCACCCGTGCGATCAGAAGACCTGCCCTTGGATCCGGCTTTGGTCGAGTTGATCCTGGGTCTGAACGGTTCGATACCAGATATTGAACTGGATGACTATTAGCGAATGATATTGCTGGTAGAATAAAAACAAGCGGATCGTTTCTCTCTGATCTGTACGGGAAGCATGCCATGACCACTTTAATCAAAAATGGACAGGTAGTTACCTCCATTAATTCTCTTTTTGCCGACCTGGTGATAGAGGGTGAAACAATCACACGGATCGAGCCGGGAATCACAGTTGAACCTGGGATGGAAGTAATCGACGCTGGTGGAAAGTACCTGCTACCGGGTGGGATAGATGCGCATGTGCACCTTGACCTGCCAATGTTCAACACCGTATCAAGCGACGATCATTACACAGGAACCAAAGCGGCAGCTTTTGGCGGAACGACCACGGTGATTGATTTTGTTTCGCAGGACTCGGACGATCTGCATGCGTGCATCGCAGCGTTGCGGCAAAAAGCAGATCAGCGCGCCGCGATCGATTACGGTTTACATATGAACATCACTCACCTCACACCTGAGGTGGAGGAGCAAATCCCGCAACTCCCAGCAGCCGGGGTGACAAGCGTGAAGGTTTTCACCGCATACAATGATCGGCTGAGATTGAATGACAGCGAAATTCTCAGGGTGATGCGCCTGGCCGCGCAAAACGGATTGCTCACTTTGCTGCACGCTGAAAATGGGGATGTGATCGAAATGCTGGTCGAAGAAGCCCTGACGAAGGGGGATCGAACACCCATTATGCATGCGCGAACCCGACCTGCCTGGGGCGCGGTGGAAGCGGTGATGCGCGGAGCAGCATTATCCGCGATTGCCGACGCGCCGCTATACATCGTACATATGAACGTGGCTGGTGAGGTGGACATGCTGGAATATGCCCGTCGCAATGGGCTGAAGGTGATGGGGGAGACCTGCCCGCAATACCTGTTCTTTAGCGAGGCGGAACTGGAACGGCCAGACGCCGCTAAATGGATCTGCTCTCCACCATTGCGTACAAAAGTGGACCAGGCGCGCCTGTGGAAGGGGTTAAAAGACAAAACCATCCAGGTGGTCGCAACCGACCATTGCCCTTTCTTTTACGATGGCAAAACGCCCATTGAGTATGAAGGCAAAAAAGTTGCCATACCAGGTAAGGAGTTGGGCGGCGATGATTTCACTCGCATCCCCAACGGCCTACCCGGCGTTGGGGATCGCCTGCCGGTTCTGTGGACTGCGATGGTGGCGAATGGAGCATATTCGGTCAATGAGTTCGTTGCGCTAACCAGCGCCAACCCGGCCAGGATCTTTGGTCTTTACCCGCAAAAAGGCCTTCTTGCGCCCGGATCCGACGCTGACATAGTAATTTGGGACCCTAAAAAAAGTGTAATTTACGGGAAAGCCTTTTCGCATCAGAGAACGGACTACAACCTGTACGAAGGATGGGAGTTAACAGGCTTCCCTGTCAAGGTATATACACGCGGCCGGTTGGTGGTTGATAACGGTAACTGGTATGGAAACCCGGGCGATGGGCGATTCCTTCACCGCAAAACTTTTAGCGAACTTCTTTAGAGATACATGATGCTGGTTGCGCTTCCGGTTTTACTGCTTTTCGCAACTGTTCTAATTATCTGGTTATTGGCGATTTTAAAGATACGTCCGGGAACCATTTGGTTTGTCGCGGCGATTTTGGTTGCGCTTGCCTGGGGGGCGATGATCCTGGTGGGCGTGCTGGACTTGCAGCCTATCCATATCGACAAGTGGCTGCCGGAACCCTATAATTTCACGTCACTGGTATTCACCTACTCGGCGCACAATTGGGGTTTCGGATTTTTACTTGTTTCACTTCTTGTGGGTACCATCTTTTCAGAAGCGAAATACCTTGATACGCCTGATTACGTCAGAAAGATCAGTGCATCCATTCTCCTGACCGCGGTCGCCTTGTCGGGGGTTATGGCAGGATCCTTGCTAACGTTCGTCATTTCTTGGGCTGTGCTCGACCTGATTGAGTTTGGTGTACTGGTGGTCTTGTTTGGCGAGCCGCGGACACTTTTAACAGCTGTAAGCTCGATCCTTTTTCGCCTGGTTGGAACTTTCTTGTTGATTCTGTTGATATCACTCACGCCGGCTGACCAGCTTGCCTCTGGCACCGTGGAGTTCGAAGTGACTTCATCTTTATGGGGTCTGATTATATTGATGGTGCTTTTTCGCACCGGAACCCTGCCATTATTTCAGCCATATGGGCAGGCACCTGCTTACCAGCGCGGGGTTGTTACCCTCTTAAGAGGGATCCCCTTATTGATTACATATGCTTTCATCCATTTCCTTGTAGATGCTGGTGGAGTGGTACCAACTGGCGTTTTTTGGCTTGTCATTGTGGCAATGGCAATTCTTTGGGGTGCCTTATCCTGGTTCGGTGCCGCAGATGAGATCGAAGGGCGGCCATATTTCCTGTTTACGATGGCAGGATTTGGGCTGACAGTGTTGATGACAGGTAGAATCGATGCACTGGCTGGGCTCGCCGTTGTTTTGGTCACAGGCGGAGCAGGGCTATTCCTGTACTCACCGCGGTTAAAGAAGTTCAATCTATTCATCCTGGTACTGATTGCTGGTATGCTATCTTTCCCATTCACGCCATCTGCGCCACTCGCACGGTTATTCGCGGGTACTGAACCTGTACTGATCAAGTGCTTATGGATGCTTGGATTTGCGCTATTGGTTTCGGGAATGATCAAACACAGTCTGACGAGGATCAAATTTACCCAACCAATTGAAACCTGGATGCTCTTGTTTCATACAACGGCCTTGTTTTTTATTGCCTTCTCGCCCTGGGTGCTAATCGCCGTGTTATGGAAAGACCAAAATCAATACATGAACTGGTGGCCGGGTGTCATCCTTACGGTGTCAATCACCTCAATCATGGGGATTTTCATGTTGCTTAGATCGAAGTTGCGTTTCATTCGAATTCAACATAAGAAGTTCAACGCAGCCTTCGAGAGGGTTAACACCGCAGCGGGTAATATATTCAGAATTAATTGGCTTTCTCGCATTTTTTCCTCCATCGGGTTCGTAATTTCAAAGATCGTAAACCTGCTGGCCAGGGTGATGGAAGGGGACGGCGGGATATTGTGGTCCTTTCTCTTCGTCGTATTGCTGCTTTCCATATTGTTATTGAGACAGGCACCTTGATGGAAAATTGGATCAATTATCCAAGCGTTGTGCTTTTAGTGATCAGTCTGTTCTGGTTGTTATTATTGGATTCGCACCGGTCGATGGTCATAGCTTTTTCGATCCTGGTCGTCCTGGTCTTTACGATCAATATTCAATTTTGGACCTTCGGTTTTGCGCTAAGTAAGTTGCTCACTTCTATGATGGCGCTCTTGATCATGATCTTAACCCCTCTTTCCGGCGTTACCACAGAAGGGGAATCCACCCGTACTGGCAGGATCTTCCGCGCGACTGCACTGGGTTTTTTCCTGCTCCTGGTCATATTAACCATTAATGAGACCTCTGCATTTCTAAACCTTGAAATCGATCAAACTTTCCCGGCTTTGTCCATACTCGTGTGTGGTTTTCTCCTTTTCGCAACTTCCCAGGAACCTTTTAGAGTAATTCTGGGATTGTTGACCATGCTGGTTGGTTTTGAGATCGTTTATAGCTCAGTGGAGCAATCTTTACTAGTCAACGGCTTGCTGGCTGCGGTGTTTCTATTTATCGCCATCGTTGGCTCATATCTCATAGCTTCCAATGAAAAGGGGAACGATCAATGAGCGCGCCCTTGGTCTGGATTATTATCCCCCTCGCGCTTTCAGCCGTTATGCTAGCCTTTCTCCAGTATCCGCGGTTATTAAAGACCCTGGGCATTCTTGAAAGTCTCATTCTGACGCTCATTGCCATCATACAACCCATCGGGAACGTGCTGCGTGTTGGGAGCGTTGTGGTCGATATCTCCCCGGAGTTCAATATACTTGGCCGGACTTTGCTCCTGGAGAATTCGGATAGATTCGCGTTGAGCCTGGTCTACGCCTGCCTTCTGTTATATCTTATCGTCATGGATACAAAAAGCGTCCCGGCCAAATTCGTACCTTTATCGATCTCCATCACAAGCGTCCTGATAAGCGCTTTAGCTGTAAGACCCTTCCTTTACGCGGCTGTCCTGATAGAATTGGCGGTATTGTTGATCATCCTGATGGTGAGGGAAAAACAGGACCAGCCTGTTTCAGGCATCATCCGATTTCTCATCTATCTTACGCTTGCCATGCCGAGCATTCTCTTCGCTGGATGGTTGCTCGGAGGCTCCCAAGCAGAAGCTACCATCGAGACGAAGATGATGAGCGCGGTAGCGTTCCTGCTATTTGGATTCATGATTTGGCTGGCAGTATTTCCATTCCATTCTTGGTTGCCCCAGTTTTCCCAGGCTGTCAACCCTCTCATGTTCAGCTTTATATTCAGTGTGATCCCGGTCATTACGTTATTGATCATTATGAAATACATTTCCAGTTTGCTTTGGCTGAAGTCTAGCGAGTTTTTATCTCCCGCGCTGATGACCATCGGTCTGATCATGATCGTGACTACGGGATTGTTTTCTAGTGTCGAAAAAGACCTTAAGAGATTCCTCGCTTATGCCGTGCTGCTGGAGACCGGATTTGCGCTAACGATGCTTAGCCTCCAGTCATCAGAAGGTGTCGAACTGTTGTACGAGAGCTTTGTTCCCCGTATCCTCAGCCTGGGTTTATTCGGTTATTCACTCTCCGTGCTTCGCAATAGTGGCATTACCCTTTCCCATGATGGTATGCGAGGGATGTTGCGACGGTTTCCCTTTGCGACTGTGGGGGTTTTGACCTCGCTCTTGTCAATCCTAGGCGTGCCCATCTTCGCTGCTTTTCCTATCCGACTCGAGGTGATGAATTTATTGTCGCAATCATCCCAATCCAACGTCCTGTGGATAATCGCGGGATTGATCGGGGGATTGGTAGGAACGATCAGGACCTTTGCACAGGTTGCATTTCCGGTCGGTGAAAAATGGGAAATTAATGAGAAAATATCCCAGGTAATCGTCATTGGGATAGCGGTTGTGATATTAATGCTCATGGGTCTTTTCCCCCGCATCACTACAGGCTTAATCAGCCCGTTTATCGCGGAAATTGCTGTTTTGTGGTAGTAATTCATTAATGCCCGATGAAAGGTAAATCTTATGGAAACCGATGAAATCCTGAAACGTTTGGAATTTCTGGATGCAGAGCGAAGGAAAGATAAAAAACTTATCGCGGATCTGCAAGAGCAAATCGCTTCTTTGCAGGAAGGGATCAATGCCGGGAAAAGGGAAATTCAACACCTCAATTCAGAGATCAAAAAATCTACTGTAAACCTTGTCAGGTATGAAGAGTACGAAGAGACATTGTCAAATTTGAAGGTTGAGTTGATGAAAGTAATCAGTGACACTGATAAAAAGATCACCTCACTGGAAAAAGACACTACATCGCATCGCAAGGAAGACAAGGATACATTCAATTTCCGTCTGCTCGAACTGCAAAACGAATTGAAATCTGTAAATGAGATTAAAAAAGAAATTCAAGCCAAGCTCGATAATGATTTTGTCATCAACCAACGCATCGATGATATTGCGAAATTGCTTCCAGGTTTGCAATCAAAAGATTCTGAACTTGAGCACGAGATTAAACTGGTGGAAAATAATTATCGATCTGAATCAAAACGGATTTCAGACTTGACTGTAGACTTCACTGCGTTACGAAAAACGATCGAAAACGAGAGGACTACGCTTGATTCTCAGAGAGAATACATAAAAAAAATGGACGGGCAGATCAATGACCTGGCGAATCGCGAAAAATTACGCCACCAGGAGCAGGTCGCTTTCATCGAGGCACAATCCCGCCAGGCGATCGATAAGGATAATTTTATTAAGGAATGGCAGGAGAAGGTTTTATTCATCCAAACCATTGGCGCAAATGTGCAGTCCAAAATGCTCGAACTGCAAGAAGCGAGCAGGTTGTTGAAAAATTCGCAATCAGACTTTGAGGAGATGAACCAGCGGTTGGATCGCAGATTAAATGAATTGACTGAGATGAACCGATTGATGGAAGAGCGATTCAGACAGGAGTGGACGGCTTTCAAAGCGGATGACCAGAAGCGATGGACCAATTACTCGTTAAGCCAGGAGGAGTCTGTTCGTGAAGGCGATCGTGAGATGCTGCGCTTGACGGATCGCATCACCAGCCTGGAAGATACTGCCCAGAACCTGCTTGACCTGGTTCATGTCATTAATGATGAAACAGAAAAGAGGATCAAGGGTCTGCTAACCCTGGCAAACGAAAACCTGGGATCCTTTGAAAGATCAATTGGTAAAAAGAGCTGATCCATGCGCGTGATTGGCACCGCTGGTCATGTGGATCATGGTAAATCCACCCTGGTCAAGGCGTTGACCGGGATCGATCCAGACCGGCTCAAGGAAGAAAAAAAACGTCAGATGACAATCGACCTCGGCTTTGCCTGGTACGATTCACCCGGGGTCGGTTCAGTGGGCATTGTGGATGTGCCAGGGCACCGGGATTTTATCGAAAACATGCTTGCAGGGGTGGGGGGAATGGATGCGGTGATGTTCGTGATCGCCGCGGACGAGGGTGTGATGCCCCAGACGCGTGAGCATCTCGCCATCGTTGATCTGCTGCAAATTCGCAAGGGTCTGGTTGTGCTGACCAAAATCGACCTGGTAGAGGACTCTGACTGGATTCAACTGGTTGAAGCCGATATCAAAGAGGTTCTGAAAGGGACGGTGCTCGAAGACGCACCTTTGTTGCGAGTTTCGGCAATTACCGGCGAAGGTCTGGAAGAGGTTAAACAGGCGATCGACAACCTGCTGCTGGAACTGGGTCCGCGCATCGATCTTGGCAGGGCGAGACTGCCAGTTGACCGAGTTTTTTCGATCACCGGGTTTGGCACGGTCGTAACCGGCACCCT
This sequence comes from Anaerolineaceae bacterium UBA2260, assembly GCA_002347485.1. Classification (GTDB taxonomy): domain Bacteria; phylum Chloroflexota; class Anaerolineae; order Anaerolineales; family Anaerolineaceae; genus UBA6107. The sequence goes on from DDXM01000008.1 coordinate 69,082, forward strand.
GGTCGGTGGGACATTTCGGCTTGATGAACAGGTTGAAATTTTGCCGTCTGGGATGATGGGTCGCATACGCGGCTTGCAAAACCACAAAAAACAGGAATCGGAGATGCTGCCGGGGACCAGGGTCGCCATGAATCTTTCAGGCATCGATGTTTCAGAAGTGAAACGCGGGGATACGATCGTTCACCCGGGGCAGATCGCTCCAACGCGAAGGATCGATGCCAGGTTGGAATTGCTCCGGGACGCTCCTACGGGCGTGAAGCATAATGACACTGTAAAACTATTTCTGGCTACCACTGAAACACTCGCGCGTGTAAGGGTGTTGCAGCAAAACAACCTGCAGCCGGGCGGTCAGGGATGGGTACAAATCGAAACTGAAAAGGAACTCGTTTGCGAAAAAGGGGACCGCTTCATTATCCGGCGTATGTCACCCGCGAACACCATAGGCGGTGGGAGCGTTGTGGATGCTCATCCAAAAGAGCGTTACCGATTGACCGATGAGCTGGCAATCTCCCGGTTGGAGACGAAGATTTCGAATACTGCCCACGACAAGCTTAAGGCTCTCGTCAGCGAACATCCTTTTATCAGCCAGGAGGAGTTGTTGCTCAGTTTGAATGGGAACGAGCTGGATATTGTTGAAACCCTCGATGGCATGGTGGCAAGTGAAGTGCTCAAGCGAGTTGGGGAGGTGAATCCTGCTGGTGCACGATTTGTAGAAATGAATATTTGGCGTCAAATCACGCGTAAAGCGTTGGACGTGCTGAAAGACTTTCACACGCAAAATCCCTTGCGTATTGGCATGCACCAGGATGAACTCGCCCGTCGTATCCGGATGGATCGAGCGTTGATGTCTTNNCGAATCAGCAAAAACGGGTAGGAGATCTCAAAGCGATGATCGATCGGGATCCGTTTAACCCACCGAATGTAAAGGATGCCCGCGCTATGCTCACCGACGAAGTGTATCAGGCTTTGATCGAGCAGGGTGAACTGATTCAGGTTTCGCCGGATGTTTTTTTGCGCACGCGTGAGTACAATCAATTGGAAGAGTATGTTATCGAAGAATGCGGTAAAGGTGTGCTCCTTACACTCTCCCATTTTCGTGATCATTTTTCCACCAGCCGCAGGCTCTCACAAGCATTTCTGGAGTACCTTGACCGTAGAGGTATTACCACTCGCGAGGCGGAAGGACGCAAGTTGAAAAACAGTACAAATATCATCTGATTGATTATTGACAGACAGCACCTCAACCTGTATAATACCGTCTGCCTTTCAACCGGACAGGAGAACTGCCAGGTTGTTTGAGTTCCAACTTCCCCGCGGGCTGGCGCCAAGGCGCGAGGTAACGGTGAAGTGAAGATTGGAGAATCTTTAAAATGAAGTACGCAATTGTGGAAAGTGGCGGCAAGCAATACAAAGCCGTCATAGGAGCTACGATCGATGTAGACCTGTTGGAAGTCGAAGTTGGCCAGGAGGTCAAACTCGATGAGGTTCTGCTGGTTGTTGAGGACGAAAATATCCTGGTTGGAACGCCATCGGTAAAGGGTGCCAAAGTTGCCACCAAAGTCGTTGACCACATCAAAGGTAAAAAAGTGGACACTTTCAAGTACTCACCCAAGAAGCGCATCCGTGTTAAAACCGGTCACCGCCAGCGCTACACTCGACTATTCGTTGAATCAATAGAAGTGGAGTAAGGATCATGGCACATAAAAAAGGTGGTGGTTCCAGTCGTAACGGGCGCGATAGCAATGCGCAACGCCTTGGCGTGAAGAAATATGCCGGTCAGGGAGTTCTTTCCGGTAACATTCTTGTTCGCCAGCGTGGCACAAAGATCAAACCCGGTCTTAATGTCAAAGTCGGAACGGATGACACCCTTTTCGCTGTCGCGGAAGGTGTTGTGGAATACGAAACCCTGCCTAACGGGCAGAAACGCGTTCATGTAAAACCGCCTGCAACCGAGTAAATTTATTTTTACAAATCCGTCGCGCGTCGACAATTGTAAAAAACATAGAGGAAGGTCAGTAAATGAAACAGAATATTCATCCGACATTTTATCCGAACGCCAAGGTAACCTGTTCCTGCGGGAATACCTGGGAAACCGGATCAACCCGTAAAGAAATTCACACCGAAGTCTGCTCAAAATGCCACCCGTTCTTCACCGGGCAGCAGCAGCGTATCATCGATATCGAAGGTCAGGTCGACCGCTTCTACAAGAAGTTGCAAGCACGCCAGGATTACGTGGAAGGCAAAAAGGCAAAACTTACCGCCAAGATTTCTCCGGATCGATCGGTCAAAGATATTGGATTACCCACCCGGGCTGCCGATGCACTTGAGAAGGCAGGCCTCGATAATGTTGGCAAACTGCTGGAAAAATTGGCGGAGGGTGAAGGAGCCATTCTGGCAATTGAAGGTTTCGGCCGCAAATCTCTGATCGACATGAAGAAGAATCTGCGTCAAATGGGATATACCCTCCCGTCCGCAGCGGAAGAGATCGTCGTCTAAACATCGCGAAACACAATGCCCCTGGTCGAAAATACCGGGGGCTTTTTTGTTAACGGCATGCGTTGATTAGCTTTTATGTTTTTAAGGTAGAATCTATCATATCCGCTGGAGGTGAATAGATGGACAAGAAGACCGGTCATGTCGAGGTTATCTGCGGTTCGATGTTCTGCGGTAAGACAGACGAACTGATTCGCCGATTACGGCGCGCCAGCATTGCCAGACAGAAGGTTCAGGTTTTCAAACCAGCTATTGACGGACGCTATGGTCTTCAAAAAGTAACCTCACACGCCGGCTCTGAGTTCGCAGCCACGCCTCTGGCTTCTTCGAGGGAGATATTGGCGTACGTGGAGAAAGACACGACCGTTGTCGCAATTGATGAGGCCCAATTCTTTGATGACGATATTATCAAGATTGTGGACGAACTGGCTGACCGCGGTCTGCGTGTCATCGTGGCAGGCCTGGATCTGAATTTCAAGGGTGAGCCATTTGGTAGCATGCCGGTGCTGATGGCGCGGGCAGAGCAGGTGGATAAATTGCAGGCGATCTGCATGGTTTGCGGGGAACCCGCCAGCCGCACCCAGAGGTTGGTCAATGGAAAACCGGCGCGATACGATGACCCGGTGATCATCGTAGGCGCGGCTGAATTATATGAAGCGAGATGTCGAAAACATCACGAAGTTCCCGGGAATTAAGGCGAAGCGTTAGAGGAGGGTATATGCAGGATTACCACGATTTTTTAAGTGAGGTTCTGATCCCCGCGGAAGAGTTGCAGGCGCGCATCGCGGAACTGGGGCAGCAGATCAGCCGTGATTACCAGGATAAAGGCGAACTCGTGCTTGTCTGTATCCTGCGCGGCGGCGTCTTGTTCCTCACCGATCTGATGCGGAAGATTTCGATTCCCCACGCTATTGAGTTCATGGCAGTTTCCTCCTATGGGGTGGGCGGGCGAGAAACCAGCGGGCAGGTGCGCATCACGCTGGATCTTAATCTCGACATTTTTAACAAACACGTCCTGCTTGTCGAAGACATCATCGACAGCGGTCACACCATTTCAGCGGTGACCGATTTTCTCGCCACCCGGCACCCCGCCAGCATCAGCGTTTGCACGCTGCTTGACAAGGAAGAACGGCGCGAGGTGGATATTCCCATCCGCTATCGCGGTTTTACCATCCCGAATAAATTCGTATTCGGATATGGATTGGATATTGACGATTACTACCGGAATTTACCTTTCATCGGCGTGGTGAACCTCGAAAAATACGCATCGCGTCTGCATAGCACAAGGTGATCAGTTGCAACTACCAGGATTTTTGGTCGACCTCAATCAAATTGTTATGACGAATCAACCGCTCTACCTGGTGGGTGGGGCGGTTCGTGATTTTCTGCTGGGTAAATCCTGCAAGGACTATGACCTTGTATGCTCTAGTGACACACGCGGCATCGCGCGAAAGTTTGCTGACAAGGCGCAAGCGGCGATATACGCGCTGGATGGAGAGCGCAATACTTATCGCGTTCTGATCGGACTGGGAAGCGCTCAACAAACGATTGTGGACTTCGCGACCATGCAGGGGGCAACGATCGAAGAGGACCTGGCCAAGCGAGACTTTACGATCAACGCGATGGCGCTTGCCTTGGATGCTCCGCAGACGATCATCGATCCATTCAAGGGGGGAAGGGATTTGCAGGGAGGATATCTGCGCCCGGTGAGCGAAAATAGTTTCACCACAGATCCTTTGAGGGTGATTCGGGCGATTCGATACGCAGTTGACCTCGGTCTGAAGCTGGAACCTGAGACATCTGAATTATTGCGGGAAGCAGTGGCCGGGCTTGATTTTGTGTCGCGGGAACGCAAACGTGATGAACTATTCAAGTTGCTGGATGGCAGGAATGTACATACCGCGGTGTTCCTTCTGCGACATTATGAGGTGTTTTCTCACATACCGTTGAATGTTGAAGGCGACTTTTCCGAGGTGAGTAACAGGTGCAAGGTACTGGAAGAATTGCTTGGTTGGTTAACCGGAACCAAATCAGTGGAAAAGCAAGCCGCCTTCCACCAGGTTTCATTGTTCGTTCAATTCGGGAGATTCAAGGAAAAATTTCAGGAACACTACCTGCTGGAAAATCTTTCTGGACGCACCAGGAAAGCGTTGCTTTTTCTGATCTTGCTGACAGGCGAAGAGTTGCACACCTTGAAGCAGTCAGATCTCGCAGCGCTGGCGCTCAGCGTGGACGAGATAAAGGCAGTGGAAAAGTTTTACGAGGGATTCTCGGAATGCGAGCAATTATCAGATTCCCCTCAACGGCCAACACCGGTAGAAATCTTTTATTTTTTCCAAAAAACCGGAGCAACCGGAGTTGATCTGGTCGTTTACAATTTGGTCCGCTATCGCGCCAGAATCGGGGTGGAATTCTCACATGACGAGTGGTTGCGACGGTTACAATTTGCGAATTTGATGCTCAGCGCCTGGTGGGAACATCCAGATCTTGTTCACCCGGAGCCGTTGTTGAATGGGCATGAAATCATGCAATCGAGTGGGTTATCGGCGGGTCCAATTATTGGGGAGATACACGACGCACTGCTCCACCAACAGGTAGCGGGAAAAGTGACGACAAAAAAGCAAGCCGTAGATTGGCTCGCTTCCTGGTTGGTTGATAATAACAAACGCCTAATTAAATAGGATGGATAGGGATCATCAATGGTTTGGGTTTCTTGCGCGGTATTTCTGCCCTACGTACAAGGTTATTGATATGCGCGAAAAGAATCTCGCGAGAAACCGGTTTGACCAGGTAGTCATCAGCACCCTGGTTGAGAACTTTAGCCAGCACGACCGGATCATTAAGTACTGATAGGATCAGGATGGGCTTGTTGGTGAGTCTCCTCAAAGCTTTCGTGGTTTGAAGACCATCCAGATCGGGCAGCATGTAATCCAGCAGGATCAAATCCGGATCGAAGACTTCAGCTTGTTCTATTCCGGACTCACCGCTGCAGGCGCGCCGGATTTGCGCGTTTAATGGCGCGAGGAGCAATTCGACTATCTCAGTACCGACGGGATCATCATCAATAATAAGGATACGCACAGCGGGGTCTCCAGGTAATCTTTGACTAATTATCAAACCGTTTATCGGATTTTTACCTTTCAATCAATTTACAGTACTGGAAAGGTAGAATTTTGTTGGGTATGAAATGACGAACACCAGCCGTGCGGATAAACGAACCACGTGTGGTAAAATCTATGCTTTGAAGATAATAATCCCGTGAAACGGGGTTTGATTGTGTCAACCTTGGAGGAAAGATGACAGAAAAGAAATGGGTGTATTTGTTCAGCGAGATCGAAGAAGTAGAGAAATATGTCAACAATGACTGGGAAGGTGTTCGCAGCCTTCTGGGTGGAAAAGGCGCCAACCTGGCTGAGATGGTGCGCATTGGACTGCCTGTGCCGCCGGGCTTTACCGTGACAACCGAAGCCTGCAATGCCTACCAGGTCACTCAGCAATTCCCTGAGGGACTGTGGGACCAGATGCTTGCCGCGCTGGCGAGAGTTGAAAAAGAGGCAGGAAAGAAATTTGGTTCTCAAAAGAATCCTCTGCTGGTATCCTGCCGATCAGGCGCAAAATTCTCGATGCCTGGGATGATGGATACTGTGTTAAATATCGGCCTCAATGACGAGACTGCCAAAGCAATGATCAAACTGACGCAGAACGAGCGTTTTGTTTATGATTCTTATCGCCGATTGATCCAAATGTTCGGCTCTGTGGTGATGGGAATTGAAGACGAAGCTTTTGAAGATTATCTGGAAGGCGTAAAGCAGGTCAAAGGGTACAAATCTGATACACAATTGACCGCTGCCGATCTCAAGGAAATGATCGCGGTATTCAAGAAAGTTGTGCGTGATCACAAGGGTTTTGATTTTCCGCAGGACCCTCTGGAACAACTCAAGCTCGCCACCGAAGCGGTGTTCAAGTCCTGGAATGGTAAACGAGCTGTTGATTACCGCCGCGCTACCAATATCCCCGATGACCTCGGTACCGCTGTCAACATTGTGACCATGGTTTTCGGCAATATGGGCGAGGATTCCGGTACTGGTGTGGCATTCACGCGCAATCCCTCGACCGGTGAAAATAAGCTTTACGGTGACTATCTGCTCAACGCCCAGGGTGAGGATGTGGTAGCGGGTATTCGCAATACTGAGAAGATTGATAAACTCGGCAAGGATCTTCCGGAAGCCAATAAAGAATTCCTCGAGATCGTTAAGAAACTCGAATTGCATTATCGTGACATGCAGGATGTTGAATTCACGATTGAACGTGGCAAGCTTTGGATGTTGCAGTGCCGCAATGGCAAGCGCACCGCGCTCGCCACGGTGAAGATCGCCATCGACATGGCGAATGAAGGGATCATCTCACGGGAAGAAGCCGTCATGCGTGTTTCTCCCGCTGATGTCGATACATTGCTCCACCCGCAGTTTTCTACTGAAACCAAGGCCTACGCCATCAAGGAAGGTCGTTTTTATGCCTCCGGGGTGAATGCTTCACCAGGCGCGGCGGTTGGGCAGGTGTATTTTGACGCCGACACAGTGGAAAAACGAGCCAAAGAACATGGTGAAGACACCATCATGGTGCGGCCTTTCACCAAGCCGGATGATGTGCACGGGATGCTGGCCGCCAAAGGCATTCTTACCAGCGAAGGCGGAGCAACCTCGCACGCCGCGGTGGTAGCCAGGCAGTTCGGCGTTCCCTGTATCGTGGGCGCTTCAGCCGTCAAGATCGACCTTGACAGGCGCACCATGCAGGTGAACGGTTTGGAGGTTAAGGAAGGCGAATGGATTTCCATCGACGGTACAACCGGTGAGGTTTTCCTGGGCAAGCTTCACCTGACCACACCGAAATTCGAAGAACAGATCGACCTGTTAAACTTGTTGGATTGGGCTGACCATATTTCCTCAACCGAAGGCATCCGGCAATCCCCTGAAGGCTGGCCGAAGAGAGGTCTGCAGGTGTGGGCAAACGCCGATTATCCGAAGGACGCTGAACGGGCGCGTTCCTATGGGGCGGTTGGCATTGGTCTATGCCGCACTGAACACATGTTCTTTGAACCCGAGCGGCTTCCGATTGTGCAAAGAATGATCCTTGCCACGACGAGCGAAGATCGCACCGAGGCTTTGGACGAGCTGTTGCCTTTCCAGCGCAAAGACTTCGAGGGCTTATTTGAAGCCATGAACGGTTATCCAGTGATCATCCGCCTGATCGACCCGCCGCTGCACGAATTCCTGCCAGCGGCCGAAGAGCTACAGGCGAAGATCATCGCCCTGCGCCTGAGCGGTGAAGGTCTGTCCAATTTCGTGTTAGGTCGCGGTGAATTGAAAGAAGCCGCTGAACTGGACACGATGCTCGATGCTGTGCACGCCATGCATGAGAGCAATCCGATGATGGGATTGCGCGGTGTGCGGCTGAGCATCTCGATGCCCGAGATCGTCGAAATGCAGGTGCGCGCCATCTTTGAAGCCGCTGCTAATGTTGCGCTCAGAGGTATGAGCCCTAAACCGGAAGTGATGATCCCGCTTACCGGGCATGTAAACGAACTGAAGTGGATCCAACCGCGCCTTGAGCGCATCGCCAAAGCGGTGATGGACGAAAAGAAGGTCAAGTTTGATTATAAATTTGGCACCATGATCGAGATCCCCCGCGCTGCCGTCACCGCAGCTGAGATCGCCAGCGTGGCCGAGTTCTTCTCCTTCGGCACCAACGATCTGACCCAAATGACCTACGGCTACAGCCGCGACGATGCGGAACGCAACTTCCTGGTCACTTACATTGATCAGGGTATCCTGCCCAAGAATCCCTTCCAGACGCTTGACCAGGAAGGGGTTGGAAAACTGATGAAAATCGCAGTCCAGGATGGCCGCTCGGAGAGGGTCAATCTTGAGGTGGGCATCTGCGGTGAGCACGGCGGCGATCCGGCATCGATCGATTTCTGCCATCGCATCGGCAACAATTACGTTTCCTGTTCGCCTTTCCGTGTGCCGATCGCGCGCTTGGCTGCTGCGCAGTCAGCCATCAAGAACCGCGCCAGGTAAGGAAAATTCACACCATTACTCCCCGGTTTCTTCCGGGGAGTTTTCTTTTTGGGAGGTATAGATCGAATATTTCGATCAGGGGTGGGAATAGATCGATTTGTAAATTTCGTAATTCTCAGTGATATACATGATGTAATCCCGGGTTTCGTCAAAGCGGATGATCTCGACGAAAAGATCGATGTCATCACCAGCGAGTTCCTTCCAAACCAGCGTGTTCCCATCTCCGGCATTGTAAGATGCAAGTGGAGGAGTGATCTGCCCACCGTACCTGTCGATCCAAAGTTTCAGATAATGCGCGCCCAGCCGAATATTGATGTAGGGTCGATCCAGATCATCAGACGTGTAATCAGGCGGCCAGCCGAAATTCGCTGCGATGTATTCACCTGTTTCCTCAGTGATCTGCATCAACCCGCGCGCACCAGCGCTGGAAGTGATGCTGGCGTCGAACAGGCTTTCCTGCCGGATAATGCTGAAAAGCAGCAGCGGGTCGATGTCATGTTCGATCGCGGCGGGTATCACGATATCTCGATAGAAGATACCAAAGCGAATATGGTTGAAATAAACTGGCGCGTCGGTCAAGGTGGCTGCCTGGTTCAAACCCGCCAGGTTAAGGACTTGCCGGCTGGATAGCGAAGCGGTCTGGTAGAAACCAAGTTCGAGCGCGTAATTCATCAGACGGTAGGAGTTTAGCGCATCTGATTCCAGTTCAATGCGTAAACGTTCAAATTCACTGCGCGCGTTATCGCGCATGCCAAGTTTCCAGAACTCCTCACCTCTTTTGAACAAGGGGTTTTCAGCCAGTTCAGCCGGGGAATCCAGGTCGACCGAGTTTTCGAGATCGAACGTCTTGCGCATCCATTTATCTGCTGATTTCTTTTCCTTTTCCAGGTCGATTGAAAAATCGGTACGGGTCTGGGGTGGGAAGGGATCAAGCCCGGCAAGTATTTGGCTCGCCCGTATACTGTAATACCCACCAGGATCGGCTTCCGCTGCCTGCTGGAAATACTTCTGGGCTTCAGGATTATCTTCACGAACATAGCATTTTGCTACCCAGAAATTTGCCGTTGCGAGTTCCTGCGGTGTGGTAGCCAGTACCAGCAGACGTAAAAAGATCAACCTGGCATCAGCATAACGCTGCAGCCGGTAAGCGACGATGCCTGATTGAAATAATGCCGGGTAGGCGAGCTGTGAGGATGGATATTCATCGAAAATTCGCGTCCAGGTCCTGGCTGCTTTCGAAAGGTACCCCCCAATTTCATAAATTTTACCAGCGCTATTGAGAAATTCCGGCGCTTCAGGAGTTTCAGGGTAGAGCGCCACATAATGCAACAGGTTATTTGCCGCTGCTTCATAATCTTCAAGATAGCGCCACAGAGTGGAGGATTTTTCCAGGTAAGCCGTGGGGAGGTATTGATCAGTGGGCAGATCGTTGATCAGGACATCCCAAGTGGCGATCTCCCCTTCATAGTCTCCCATCTGCCACAGACTGAGCGCTTTGTAGTAAAGGGGGGTGCCGTCATGGTCCGGGTGGTTCAACATATAACGGTCCATCATGGTGATGGTCATTCCATACTGTCCGGCATAATAATCCACGATGCCGCGCATCAGATCATCCACAGGCTGACCTGCTTCCACGAGCGCGACAAGCCCGGAGTAGGAATCATAATACGCAGGGAAGCGAATTACTGAATCCTGGAAGCGGGCGTAAGCCTGTTCCGCGAGACCCAGCTTTAGATACAACTGTCCGAGCAGGAAATTAACCTGGGATTGTACCGCTTCCTGCGTGCTGGTTTCGAGTAGAGATACATAGCGGTTGAGAGCGTCCTCGTCTTCGCCCGCCGTGGAGGATGCCCGCGCCGCCTTGATTTCCAGCAGGTCCACTCTTGCCGGAGCTGCAGACATTTGGGCTTCGATGTACGCCTGCCTGGCCAGTACTGGTTCGCCTGCGCTCATCAGGGCATCCCCTTTCATTTCGAGTATTTCACTCTCAAGTGGTCCGGGTTGGCTTGCCACATATTGCCCGTAGGCGTCTGCCGCGAGCCGGTACTCCCCAAGTTTTTCATAGGCCTGGGCGAGATAGAAAAATGCGGTATCGCGTGTTTCCCCTTCGGTGAAGTTATCCTGCAGCCAGGTGAACTGTTCAATTGCGCCGGCGTAATCTTCTTGAAGCAGGAGCACCCGACCGACGCCAAGTTGCGCGCTGGCGATAATTTCGGGATCCGATGATTGCTGGCGAGCGGTCCAAAATTCATTGAGGGCGGCATCATATTCGCCGGTCAAGATATCCTGCTGACCGAGCATGACGCGTGCGCGGGGCTGCGGGGTGGGGGTGTTGGTTGGCGTTAGCGTAGGAGGAATCTCTGTCACACCAGGCTGCGTTGTGGCAGAGCCATCCGCTCTGGAATTGTTGGGACTGCCACCACAGGCAGTCAACAGGGTGAGTACGGCAAATGCGAGGAGGATGCGTTTGATCATGGTCTTTTTATACTGGAGGTTGAGTGCTTCGTCAACTCTCCATGTATGAATTTTATCCGTTTTCTTGGCTGACCAGCGAAACGAGTGTAAGATTATATTGGGTGAGATGGAGAGTTGAGAGAACCATTGCCTGCGACGACCGGAGCGATCAACCAAGCCCTTTGTATTGCGATTCCATGGGAACCATGTTAAACTTACTTGGAAGGAACGCTCTCCATTGAGGGCGTTTTTTAGTGACATGAGAACGATCGAATGGATTGAAGAAACTGAACAGGTGCGAATGATCGACCAGCGGTTGCTGCCCTCACGGTTCGAGTACGTGACGGTTGAATCCGCTGCTCAAATGGCTGCAGCGATCCGCGAGATGGCTATCCGCGGCGCGCCGGCGTTGGGTGTGGCAGGGGCGTTCGGAATGGCGCTTGAAGCAGTGAGAAACCGGGATCTGCGCGTTGAGGAATTGAAAGCCAGGCTGCACCTCGCCGCGGATGAATTGATCCATGCCCGTCCCACCGCGGTCAATCTCGCCTGGGGAGTTGATCAAATGTCCCGCATCCTGGAGACCAGCGACACTTCCAGTAGAGAATTGGCACAGCGCCTGGTCACCGCTGCCAGGGATCTGGCTGAAGAGGACGTGCAGACCAACTTAAAAATGGCTGAGCACGGCGCCAGCCTGATCGATGATGGGGATACCATTATCCACCATTGCAATACCGGCTCGCTGGCGGTGGTAGATTGGGGGACAGCGTTGGGTGCGATCCGGTTCGCGCACGAACAAGGAAAACGCGTGCATGTGCTGGTGGACGAGACACGTCCGCGCCTGCAGGGATCGCGCCTCACCGCCTGGGAATGCGAACAGTACGGCATCCCGTACGAGATCATCACGGACAATATGGCGGGATTCTTCCTGCGCAGCGGCAAGGTAAAGAAAGTATTCTTCGGAGCTGACCATGTGGCGGCAAATGGGGATGTGGTCAACAAGATCGGCACCTATATGCTCAGCCTGGCTGCGCATGCCAACCATGTACCGGTCGTATGCGTTTTTCCGACCTCAACGCTCGACCTCTCCGTTAAAACCGGAGACCAGATACCGATTGAGTTTCGGGCGGCCGCGGAAGTCCTGAATCTCAGTGTAAATGGTGAACCGGCAGCCCCGGCAACCGCGCAAGCGCTCAACCCGGCTTTTGATATCACCCCGCACCACCTGATCTCCGCCTGGGTGACAGAAGCTGGCATTATCCAACCTCCATTTGGAGAGAATTTACCTCATTAGGTTATAATCGGGGATTGGGAAAGAGCACATGGCGATATTTATCAGTGGATCCGTTGCATTTGATTACATTATGACCTTCCCGGGTTACTTCCGGAAAAACATCCTGCCGGACAAACTGGACAAGATCAGTTTGTCGTTCTTGGTGGACAGTATGACCCGCCAGCGCGGTGGTTGCGCGCCGAACATCGCCTATTCGATGGCGCTTCTGGGTGAGAAACCAAGCGTGGTCGCCACCGCTGGAGAGGACTTCGGAGAGTACAGGTGTTGGATGGAAGAGCATGGAATTGATGCGCGGTATATCCTTGAAATACCGGAAAAATACACCGCCAGTTTTTTTGTGAATACCGACCTGGAGAACAACCAGATCGCCAGCTTTTACACTGGCGCGATGGCCAACGCTTCGCAGTTTTCTCTCAGTGAGATCCCGGTTGGTGAAATGGATTACCTTGTGATCTCGCCGAATGATCCGGTTGCCATGCGCAAGTTCACGGATGAATGTGTACAACTCGGCATTCCTTATCTCTTCGACCCTTCGCAGCAGGTGGCGCGTAATTCGCATGAAGATCTGCGCGCGGGGGTGGAGCATGCGCACGCGGTGTTCTGTAATGAGTACGAGTTCGAATTGCTGGTTAACCATACCGGTTTTTCCGCGCGGGAGATCGACCGCCACGTGCACTTGATGGTAATCACACGCGGAGAGAAGGGCGCGACCATCAAATCGGATGAACGTGAGTATCAAATACCGATCGTGCCCGCGGAGCGTGTCGCCGATCCTACCGGCGTGGGTGACGCGTTCAGGGGAGGATTCCTGCGCGGTTACCGTCTGGGCCTTGACCTGCAGACCTGCGGTCAGATGGGCGCTTTGTCCGCCACCTACTGCCTTGAGCAGAAGGGCACTACTAATCACACTTATACCCCGCTTGAATATGTAGCCCGGTACCGCCAGCATTTTGATGATGACGGCGCGCTGGACATATTACTCAAATAACCAACACAACTTGCTGGAGGAATGATGGCTAATTACGAAGTAAAAGATTTAAAACTGGCAGAAGGCGGCCGCCTGAAGATCGATTGGGCTGAACGCGAAATGCCGGTGCTGCGCCAGGTGAAGGAACGTTTTGCCCGCGAACTACCCTTGAAGGGCATGCGTATTTCGGCTTGTTTGCACGTGACCACCGAGACGGCTAACCTGATGAAGACCCTGCAGGCTGGTGGGGCGGATGTGGTGTTGACCGCATCCAATCCGCTTTCAACCCAGGATGAGACCGCGGCGTCGCTGGTTTCACACGACGAGATCCAGGTCTACGCCATCAAGGGCGAGGACAATGTCACGTATTACAAGCATATCAATGCCGCGCTCGATCATAAACCGAACTTTACCATGGACGACGGCGCAGACCTGGTCAATGTGCTGCACCAGCACCGGCGCGAGCTGCTACCCGGGGTCATCGCCGGCACCGAGGAGACCACCACGGGGGTCATCCGATTGCACGCCATGGCAGCAGACAAAGCGCTGGCATACCCGATCATCGCGATCAACGACGCGTTGACCAAGCATCTCTTCGATAATCGTTACGGCACCGGTCAATCGACCATTGACGGCATCGTGCGCGCAACCAACGTGTTGCTCGCAGGCAAGATTTTCGTCGTCGCCGGTTACGGCTGGTGCGGGCGCGGTCTGGCTTCGCGCGCGCGCGGCATGGGCTCCAACGTCGTCGTTACCGAGGTCGATCCGCTCAAAGCGCTGGAAGCGGTGATGGACGGCTTCAGGGTGATGTCGATGAACGAAGCCGCGCAGATCGGCGACATCTTTGTCACGCTCACCGGGGATATCAATGTGATTGATACCCATCACTTTGAGTTGATGAAGGATGGCGCGATCGTGGCGAATTCGGGTCACTTCAATGTCGAGATCAACATCCCCTCCTTGGAGAAAATGTCGAAGAGCAAGCGTCTGGTGCGTCCCTTCGTCGAGGAATATGTCACTTCTGACCACCGCCGCATCTTCATACTTGGTGAGGGCAGGTTGATCAACCTGGCTTCCGCCGAGGNNGCCAACTCGGGTCACTTCAACGTCGAAATCAACATCCCCGCGCTGGAGAAAATGTCAAACAGCAAACGCCTGGTGCGCCCCTTCGTGGACGAGTACGTCACCACAGACGGTCGCCGCATCTTCATCCTCGGCGAAGGACGCCTCATCAATCTGGCGTCCGCTGAGGGTCACCCGGCTTCCGTGATGGATATGTCCTTCGCCAACCAGGCGCTCACCCTCGAGTACCTGGCCGGGAACGCCTCCAAACTGGAAAAGCGCGTGTACTCGGTACCCGAGGAGATTGACAAGAAGATTGCCGAACTTAAACTGGCGGCCATGGGCGTGGGCATTGACACGCTCACCGCTGAGCAGGTGCGCTACCTGGCTTCCTGGCAGGAAGGCACATAGTAAAACGAGAACGGAGCCGAGAGGCTCCGATTTTTTATTGATCGCCCTTGTTAGTAATTTGCCCTCACCCCCTGCCCCTCTCCCGTTTTTGGGAGAGGGGTGTAAAAGGCGGGAAGGATTTCCTTCACTTTTACCGTTCTTAGTCTCCTCTTGCCTCTTCCTTTTTTCATTTTCGGGAGAGAGGTGAATGGGTTCGGGATAACTTTGAATCTTCTTACTATTTCCTGATAATCGCCATATTCCCCAATACAGACCAGGAATCCAGAAAAGCCTGTGTGCTGCGCCAGTACAACAGGTTGTTGTCCACGAAGGTGAGTCCGTACTCATCGTAACCCACCACGATGGCGGTGTGTTCGAAATAAGCAACCGTCACGAGCGAACCGTCCTCAGCCGTGTATTCGATCGGTTCACCATACCATACATTACCGATAACCCAAACAATGACCGGGTTGCCTTTGACGATCTGTTTCTTTAATTTCTCCAGAGAAATATTATTCACCGCTCTGGCGGTGAGCCCGTATTCCCGTAAGAGCGCAGCTACCGGCGGCGCGTGTACGCCGTAGGGTGCAGGCGGTATCTGTCCTTGCGAACCATCGATAGTGCCTACGAAGCCCACCTCAGGATTGTCGGATATTGGCAGCCCAGCCTGGAAATCCATTTCTTCGATGTCGACGCCAAAAAAGCGCGCCCAATCCACTGCGGAACGTGACTCGCAGGTGAGGGTGTGGGATTGCGCGTAGCCTACAACGTCATTTATGTAGGCTGAATCGGGTAATCCGTCTGTTGGAACAGACGTCGGGGGAACTGGTGTGCTGGTGGGCAGCGCTGTGGCTGTGAGGGTGGGTGTGTTCGTTGGAGTCGATGTCGGGATCGGTGTGACTGTGGGAGTGGGCGTATCCGTCGGCAGCGGTTGAAAGGGCGTGGAGGAGGTGGTTCCTGTCAACTGGGTCAGGGATTCAAATTCGGGAGCGCTTCTAAAAAAACCGGTCGCGGTTGCTGTACCATCAGCGGCTGACGCCACCCTGATCAACGCGTAGAGCGCGAAGGTAAATATGAAGATCAGCGTTACCTGGATCGGCTTACGAAATTTTCCTCTCATAATTTCCAGAGCCTGTTTTAGGTCACGGGGAGGTCACGCCAATTTCGATGGTCAACCATTCGCCGAAAGCTTCGCCGTCCGGACCGTACGCCTGCCAGGTGGCTGTGTATTTTCCCGCTTCAGCCGGCGCGGTGAACTCGATATGCAACACGGCTTCCATGCCATTGCGCGCGGGTACCATCGCCTGGGTGGGATCCGCTCCCATCGCATCACCAGATATCAGGCGCAAAGTATAGGTATTGTTCCAGTTGCAGGTGCCGCTGTTCTTTACTTGCCATTCTTTTTCAAATACTGTGTTGGGGTTGAGCTGCGTGCCATCAGGAATGGAAAGATCCGCGATGTAATCCAGACCATTGGTGCAATTGGGGATCTGCGTGGGTTCGGGTGTGGTGTTCACTGCGCTTGGTTGCGAAGTGCCTGTCGCTGCACCGGCAACTTCACGCGTCGGTGCTTTGAACAACTCAGATTGTTGTTCTGTCGGCAGGCTGCGCGTGGGAGGCAAGTACCCGCAAGCTGAAATTACCACGCTGATGCAAATCAGCGTGGTAATCAACGCTGCCTTGTGGTCAAAAAAACCGATGCGTTTCATGACCCTAAAACTTGCTCACTCGTCGGACGCGCCAGCGTCATCATCTGCGCCCTCGCTCAGGTCGAAGGCGTATTCACCGCCCATGGCGCGCTGACGTACGATATTTTCGATCTCGTCGCAGAGCTCGATGTTCTGGCGCAGGAATTCCTTGGCGTTCTCGCGGCCCTGGCCCAGGCGGGTGTCGTTATAGGAGAAGAATGCGCCGCGCTTGGTAATGATTTCCATCGCTGTAGCCAGGTCGATAATATCGCCTTCCTTGGAGATTCCTTCGTTATACATGATGTCAAATTCGGCAGTGCGGAAGGGAGGGGCGACCTTGTTTTTCACCACGCGCACGCGTGTGCGATTGCCCACGATCTCCGGTCCCATCTTGATGGATTGGATGCGCCGCGTATCCAGGCGCACGGAGGCGTAGAACTTGAGCGCCAGTCCGCCGGAGGTTGTCTCAGGGTTGCCGAACATCACACCGATCTTCTGGCGCAGCTGGTTGGTGAAGATGACCGCTGTCTTGGTCTGGTTGATCGCGCCGGAGAGCTTGCGCAGCGCCTGCGACATCAAACGGGCTTGCATGCCCATGCTTGCGTCGCCCATGTCGCCTTCGATCTCAGCGCGCGGGACCAGCGCCGCCACGGAATCCACGATCACCAGGTCCACCGCGCCAGATCGCACCAGCGTCTCGGTGATCTCCAGCGCCTGTTCGCCCGTGTCTGGTTGAGAGACAAGCAGGCTTTCAACGTCCACGCCCAGCTTGGCGGCGTAGGCGGGGTCGAGCGCGTGCTCCATGTCGATGAAGGCAACCGTGCCCCCCAGTTTTTGCGCTTCTGCCGCGATGTGCAGACAGAGCGTGGTCTTGCCTGAAGATTCGGGTCCGAATATCTCGGTAATGCGCCCGCGCGGAATGCCGCCAACGCCCAGGGCGATATCAAGGGAAAGCGAGCCGGTAGGGATGATCTCCACAGCCAGTTGATGCGCTTCGCCCAGGCGCATGATCGATCCTTCTCCATAACGTTTAATGATGTCGCCAAGGGCTTTATCCAGCACCGCGCGCCTGGCTTCGCTCATCGGCTCGGAGCGGTCAAATTGATTGTACTCGTTCGGGTTAACTTGCTTTTTTGCCATGGGGAGGTCTCCTCGTTCGGAAGTTGGTTAATTATAGTATGGATTAGTTATGATTATTATAGTACATTTGTTCAATGAAAGCAAGAGAAGCGCTGCGATTCGTGGATAGTGATTTGAAATAAGGGCTCATTGATAGAATTGCTTTTTTACTGTGGGGGAATGCTTCTCAGGATAATTCACCTTCGTGCGCCAAAAACCCGGATGACGTGTTGCGCCCGCTTTCCCATTCCAGTATACAAGATTAACCGTCGTCACCGCTCATTCACCCAGTGGAATTGCCCATGCCCGTGCCAGATCACCGCCACCGACTGCCAGATCTACCAGCCGCTCTACCAGCTCTACGGCCTGACGGACGAGGAGGGGTCTTACCACCCGCATCAGGTGATACGCCCCTACTGCAAACCTCGTTTCATTCCCCCGCCATTGGCATCGGTGCGATCATCCGCGGGTACAAATCCGCCGTGACCAAACGCATTAATGAACTTCGCGGCACCCCCTCAACTCCCGTCTGGCAGCGAAATTATTACGAGCACATCATCACCACCGACCGCGAATACGAATCCATCATTGAATACATCGACACCAATCCCCGCGCTTGGTTGACCGATACCGAAAATCCTCAATCCATCGATCAAGAATTGATCCGGCGCCAATTTTCCCAACCCCTTGACAGGTATGTTTTAATAGAATAAATATTCTATTTATTCTGTTCTTTACCATACCCCATACCCGCCGCCTTTGGGAAGCGAATTGTTTTTATTTGTTTCCGCAGTTATCGAAACCATGATTGTTCACTCCCACAATTCACTCCCACATTTTTTTAAAAACTTGATAATAAGGTATAATTGCCCGATATGACAAAACTCAAGGTTGGCGACACTGCCCCGGACTTTTCGCTTCCGGATCATACCGGACGAATTTTCACCCTCTCCGAAGTCCTCAAAACCTCCAACGCGCTGCTGGTTTTTAATATCGGCTTTGCCTGACCGCATTGCACCAATCATATGGCGCAGTTGCGTCATGACTACGAAAAATTCCAGGCGCACAACACAGAGGTGTTGGTGATGGTACCGAATGGGCCAAAGCTGATCGAGCGCTTCATCCAGTCCAACGATATCCCTTACCCGATTCTTACTGACAAGGGGGCGAAAACCGGTGAGTCGTATTTTCAGGTGAAGTACTTTTTCAAACTGGGCGTGCCCAGCATCTTCCTGGTTGATCAATCCGGGAGGATCGCTTACGTCTATTACTCGAGCACATTGATCTCGGAACCCGACAACCAAAAACCATTGGCTGTGCTCGCGGGTATGCAAGCATGACTTGAATAATCTCCTTCGAGAAAAGGCCATTGACTTTTATCATCAATCTTTGTATGATAGACACAATTAACAACTGAATAACGAGAGAAACAGCGGCTGCATCTCGGTTAACCGAGATGACGAGGTGGAGGTTCTCCTTCGCGAGAGGGATGTTAACCCTGGGGGATGCACAGGGGAAAATCGAATGATCAGCGGATGCCTCCGAAGCCCTGCCCGGGCTTCAATCTCCCTTCCCAAACAAATCAGAAACCAAAACCGGATGGCGACAACCGGCACAGACCTCTGATATGGCCAGGCAGTATGGCGTGCCTGTGCAATTAAGCGGAAGGGAATGCTATTAATTGAATCCACTATTTAAGGCATGCCCAATCGCATGCCTTAATTTTATTCTGACAAGGAGTTCAAAATGGATAAGAAAGAGCTGATGGAACGGGTGGCTGCGGATGGCGTGAAATTCATTTCCTTCCAGTTTTCGGATGTAACCGGCACGGTCAAGAGTGTCGATGGACCAATCTCCAGGTTGGAGGAGGCGGTTGACCAGGGCTTCTGGTTTGACGGCTCATCGGTGGAGGGGTTCGCGCGCATCCAGGAGAGCGACATGCGCCTGGTGCCAGACATGGACACTTACGCCGTGCTGCCTTGGTCACCGGATAACCTGAAACGCGCGCGGCTCTTCTGTGATATTTACAATCCTGATGGCACACCGTTCGCCGGTGATCCACGCGGTGCGCTGCGGCGAGCGCTGGCTGACCTGGAAAAGCGCGGCATGCGCTACATGGTCGGTTCTGAGCCGGAGTTCTTCCTTTTCCGCCGTAACGGCAGCACGGACATTCACCCCGTGCCACACGATGTGGGCGGCTATTTTGACTTCTCTCCCAATGACGAGGCTGTGCGGGTGCGCACCGAGCTGATGCATGCGCTCGACTCGATGGGATTGGAGGTGGAGGTGGGGCATCACGAGTGCGCCCTGGGGCAGCATGAGATCGATTTCCACTTCAGCAACGCGCTGCGCTCGGCAGATAACGTGCTCACTTTGAAATACACGGTCAAGGCCATCGCGGCGCAGCACGGTCTGATCGCGTCCTTCATGCCCAAGCCCATTTTCGGGATCAACGGCTCCGGGATGCACTGCCACCAGTCGCTCTTTGACCTCAAGGGGCGGAACCTGTTCTACGACGCGGCTGATAAATACAATCTTTCTCCCCTGGCGTATGGATTCATTGGCGGGCAGTTAAACCACGCCCGCGCCTTCTCAGTGGTCACCGCACCGACCGTCAATTCCTATAAACGCCTGGTGCCCGGCTACGAAGCGCCGGTGTACGTGGGCTGGGCACAGACCAATCGCTCCGCGCTCATCCGCATCCCGCAAGCCATCAAGGGCATGAGCAGTGCCGTGCGCGCTGAACTGCGCTGCCCAGATCCTTCCTGTAATCCCTATCTGGCGTATACAGTCATGCTGGCGAGCGCGTTGGATGGTATCGAAAAGAAAATGCAGCCGCCCGCGCCATTGAATGATATCAATGTTTACGAACTTACCCGTGAAGAGCGCAAAGAAATGGATATTGTGGAATTGCCTGCTTCGCTGAGGGAAGCGTTGAATGAACTGGACGGGGACGAGGTCGTCAAGCGCGCGCTGGGTGACGAACTTTATACCGCCTTCACACGCGCCAAGTGGGCGGAATGGGACGATTACCGCCTGAACGTGATGGATTGGGAATTGACCCGCTACCTGGAAACCTGCTGAACAATAAGATCCCCGCTGCAAAAGTCGGGGATCTTCGTTCTTTCATGCGAGTCTCAGCGTTTCAGTTCACCCTGAATGCATGCCAGCCATTGCCGCGCCAGCTCCGGCGGTTCACCCTCCGTGATGGCGAGCAGCGGCAGCATGACCGCGTAATTCTCCCCTGAATCGGTTAGATTGACCTGGAGGATTTTCTCATTGGCGGCTTTTTGGGGTAAAAAACCGAGCGCGGAGGGATCGGCGAGGACGGCATCATTCATCGCGGCGGCATTTGGAACAATGATCGCGGCATTGCCAACCCGCGGTGACAATTCGAAGACACTTTCAAAAGCAGTTTGCGCGTTGCTGCCTTGCGGGTAGACCATCATTTGAATGGGCAGGTCAAGCTGGTCTGACGCAGGCAGTGTGTCATAGCAGTTGGGGCAGCTTGCGAGAAGGTCAGCCCAAGTGACAAGCGTTCCATCCAGAATATCATTGAGGCGTGCCAGGGGCAGCTTTTTAAGAGGATTATTTGGGTTTACGATAAAGATGAGCGGTTCTTCGACCAGGACCGCGGCGTAAGCTGGGCTTGTCAGAGGTTCACACCAGTAAAAATCGACGGTTGTGAGCAGATCCGCACGCAACTCCACTTCGCTGGTTGTTGTGATGAGCGCGAGTTCAGGCAAACCTGCGGCGCACTCAGATGCTGCGGAAAGCAGCCAGTGTGTGGTGGTATCGGAGGTGATCTGCACGATCGAGGTGATGGGAGTGTCAGCCTGCAGCGCTATCGCAGGTAGATCCGCAGGCTCATCAAAGGATCCAGCTGTGGCAGGGCGAACGTTCGAGATGATCAGGACGGCTGATGCCAGTAGGACACAGTACGCGGCGAAGTAGACTAGCGAGCGTTTATTGAGGAAGGAAAGCAGCCAATGGATGGAGAGGTAACCAACCACTGCCGCGGCGATGAAGCCAACGATTAAAATCGGCAGGAAATCGCCGAGGTTGGGAACCTCCATCAGGTCAGGCACGCTGAAAATCCCGGCGGCGAGCATGACGGGGATGGACATGAGGAAGGCGAAGCGGGCTGCGGCAGGGCGCTCCAGGTGGCGTAGCATACCGCCAGTGATAGTAGAGCCTGAACGCGAAATGCCGGGGAAAATGGAGAACGCCTGGAAAATGCCAACCACCAGAGCGTCCAGCCAGTTCATCTGCTCCAACTTGCGGCTGCGGCGGCTGAAGAATTCAGATGCCAGCAGGAAAAGGGCGGTGACAAAGAGGAAGATCGCGGTGATGCGGGGATTATTGAAAGCCGCTTCGACCTTGTCCTTGAGGAAAACCCCGGCCAACCCGGCGGGAACGGTGGCAAGGATGAGGTACCACCCCATGCGCGCGTCAGGCGTCTCGAAGGGTTTACGTTTAATAAGTGCCTGTACGAACGCGCGGATGATGGTCCACAAGTCTTTGCGGAAATAGACAATCACCGCCAGCAGCGTGCCAATTTGTATAAGTACATCGAACGGAAAAACCTGGCTCTCCGGGATATTCCAATTAAGGATATAGGGAACCAGGACGAGGTGAGCAGAAGAGGAGACAGGTAGGAATTCAGTGAGTCCCTGGATGATTCCAAGGATGAACGATTGTAAAAAACTCATGCGTGCTCCTTATGCTTGGTCGTGTAGCCCGTCAGGAATCCATTCGCGAAGTCAACAAATGTTCCTTCCAGGATGGCATTTCGGGCATTTTTCATCAATGTGACAAGGAATTGGATGTTATGGATCGAAATGAGCGTTGAAGCCAGCATTTCTTTCGCGACGATCAGGTGACGCAGGTAGGCGCGAGTAAAGTGCTGGCAGGTATAACATTGACAGGTTTCCTCAATGGGCGACATCACCCTTGCGTTGGCGCTGTTCATCAGGTTGACTCTTCCATGGATCGTGAACGCAGCCTGGTGGCGGGCGAGGCGGGTGGGTAGTACACAATCAAAGATGTCGACCCCGCGCATAATGCCGTTGATGAGATCTTCGGGTGAGCCAACCCCCATCAGGTAGCGCGGCTTATCCTGCGGTAGCAGGGGATCGACAACCTCAAGCATGGCGTGCATCTGCTCCTTGGTCTCACCGACCGACAACCCGCCGATGGCAACGCCCGGCAAGTCCATGGAGGAGACGAACTGGGCAGATGTCCGGCGCAGTTCCGGGAAGACGCCACCCTGGACGATGCCGAAGAGAGCCTGATCCGGGCGGGTTTTTGCCGCGACGCAATGCTCCAACCATGCGTGCGTGCGAGCCATGGATTTCTGGTTGTATGCCAGGTCATTGGGGACCGCGCATTCATCGAAGGCCATGATGATATCCGCGCCGAGTTTTTCCTGGATGGCAATCGAAACCTCAGGTGTGAAGCGGTGCGTGGAACCATCGATATGGCTCTTAAAAGTGACCCCTTCTTCATCCACCTTGCGCGTATCCGAGAGTGAAAAAACCTGGAAACCTCCGGAATCGGTGAGCATGGGGCCTTCCCATTGCATAAAGGAGTGCAAACCGCCATGTTCCGCGACCAGGTCAGCGCCGGGGCGCAGGTAGAGGTGGTAGGTGTTTGAAAGGATGAGGCTGGCGCCGGTCTCTTTAAGTTGGGCAGGAGAGACGGCTTTAACCGTCGCCTGTGTACCAACCGGCGCGAAAACCGGTGTGAGAATAGTCCCATGGGGCGTGGCAAAAGTGCCCGCGCGCGCTGAACCCTGCCTGGCTAACAGGTCAAATTTAAATGTCCGGGTTGCCATAAGGGCTAATTATAGCCTCCAATAAAGTTGGATGAGGAAAAGGATTAAAGCGAATGCAATGATGGTCAGCGGGAATCCAACTTTCAGGTAATCCTTAAATCCATACCCGCCCGGGTTCATGACCATGACATTGACTGGATGACCCATCGGTGTGAGGAAAGCGAGGGAACTGCCCATCGCCACGGCCATGCCAAAAGGACGAGCGTCCAGGCCGAGGGTTTGAGCGGCTGCCAGTGCAAGCGGAATCATGACGATTGCCGAGACCTGGCCACCAATGAGCAGGGTGAACGTCATTGATAAAGCGAGAAAGACGGCGATCAAAATAATTGGGTGAACGTTTCCCAATAAATCCAACAAAGAGGAGACAGCTATGTCGGCTAAACCGGTCGAATGCAGCGCGGTGCTCAGTGGCCATAGTCCTGCGATAAGAAAGATCGCTTTCCATTCGATCCCTCGGTAGGCTTCGTTCACTCTCATACTGCCTGTGAGGATGAGCAACACAGCGCCAGCAATTGTCGCGAGCGCAACAGGTACGATGCCAATCGCAGCGACCAGAAGCGTGGCAAATGTAATAAGAATGGTGATCAAACCTTTACGCGGCAGCATCACCGCGTCAGGATCCTCCTCTAAAACCACGAGGTCGTCATTGTCGCGCAGGTTACGGATTTGCAATGCGGGACCTGTGACGAGTAAAGCATCGCCGAACTGGAGAGATAGGTCAGTGTGATCAGATTCGACGGGTTTACCACCCCGCCAGATACCCACCACGCTCAATCCAAATCGATCGCGGAAGTTGGATTCGCGCAGGTTTTTTCCGATCAAACGGGAATGAGGGCTAAGGATGATCACAGCGAAAGGATGAGACTCGTCAGTAATTTTTAACTCAGGAATATTAATCGTCATCACCTTCAGCTTTAGTGCCTCTGTGGTATTGTCGTTGAGTACGCCCCGCGCGACCAACACGTCGCCCGATCTTAGCGGCGTATACGCTTCTGGTGAGAGAATTGTTTCCTTCTTCCGTATGATGGCAAGGATGTTCAGGCGGTGATGTTCGTACCAGCATCCTTCTGCAAGAGTTTTATTCACAAGAGGCGAATCTGGTAACAATTCAAACTGAACCAGGTTCTTTTTTACCTGGTAAAGGTCGCTCAGGCGCTCAGTCAACGCGCGAGCGCTGGCGATGTTTTCAATTTTATTGGCNNGACGGCAGACCCGCTTCACGCAAAGCGCTACTGACGATAATATTGGAGGTGGTAAGCAGGGTGGCCATCCCTCCAAGGATGGTGCCAAACGCGAGAGGCATAAGCAACCTGGATGGCGCAACGTGGCTGCGGCGAGAAAGCGACATCACCGCGGGCAGCAGTACACCGACAGCGGCGATATTGTTCATAAACAAGGAAAGTAACGCGGACACGGACGCAACCATGAGAACCAGGCGAGTCTCACTTTCCCCGCCAAGTTTCAGCATGATCTTGCCCAGAGAGTTGGTCGCGCCGGTCATCTGCAAGGCGACTGAAATCATGGAAATGCCGAGAATGGTCATCACAGCTGAACTGCTGAATCCGGCAAAGGATTCTTTAGAGGTTACGATTCCTGTGAGACCCAGCGAGACCATCACCATCAATGCCACCAGGTCCGATCTTATTCTATTGGTGACGAACAGAATCACAGCGATGATGATGATGACGAGGGTTATGATTTGTGGAGTGGACATTTGCACTTCCTTGTGAATTTTTATTGTACTAGAAAGATGGTATTCCTTCAAAACGCTTGCGGTCAAATTACGGCTCGTTTATACTTGGTCGTTACCAGTATGATTTATTGAAGGGATCGATTTGATAGAAAATCAGCACACTAAAAAGTGGAAATCTCCGATCAGGATCGACGACGAAACCGATCGGGCGCTCGAGCCATTTTTACCTTTCATGCGCCAGATCCTCTTTAACCGAGGGATCCGGACCCTGGAAGAAGCGGATGCCTTCCTCTCCGCAAACCATGACCTTGCCGATCCGTTTCTCTTAACCAGCATGGATATAGCGGTGGACAGGCTATTACGTGCCGTGCAACAAAGAGAGAGAATCGTAGTCTACGGGGATTACGATGTTGATGGCGTGACCGCGACCGTGATGATGGTTGAGGGGTTGCGATCCCTGGGTGGGGAGGTCGAACGTTATATCCCCAACCGGTTTGATGAGGGTTATGGACTCAACTGTGAAGCGATTGTTTCGCTGGCTAATAATGGCGCGCATGTCATCCTGACGGTGGATTGCGGCATACGTTCACCCCTGGAGGCGGAAAAAGCGCGCGAACTGGGGGTAGATCTCATCATTTCTGATCATCACCATCCAAAAGGTGAGTTGCCGCGCGCATACGCCGTCATATGCCCCAAACAGGTTGGTGATGAATACCCCGACAAGGAATTGGCAGGGGTAGGCGTTGCATTTAAAATTATGCAAGGGTTATTTTTACGTTCCGGCTCCAATGTAAAAAAAGCTGATGAATGGCTGGACCTTGTCGCGCTGGGTACTGTGGCAGATATTGTGCCTTTG
Organism: Anaerolineaceae bacterium UBA2260; assembly: GCA_002347485.1. GTDB lineage: Bacteria > Chloroflexota > Anaerolineae > Anaerolineales > Anaerolineaceae > UBA6107. The sequence goes on from DDXM01000008.1 coordinate 95,008, forward strand.
ACCGGGGAAAACCGCGTGATGGTGAAGAAAGGCATTCAGAAAATACGCACGGGTGATAGGATCGGTTTAAATGCGTTGGCTGGCATCGCTCAGAAGAATATTTCACAGATCACATCCACTGATATCGGTTATATCCTTGGACCGCGCTTGAATGCTGCTGGAAGGATGGAATCCGCGTTGCAGGCGTATGATTTATTGATCAGCACGGATCCTCTGGAATCAGGAAAACTCGCCCAGCAGCTGGACACCCAGAATTACGAGCGGCAGCAAGCCACGCGCAAAGCCCAGGAAAAAGCGCAACTGGCGATCGGTGATCCGGAAGCTTTGCGCATTCTCTTCTCTTTCGACGAAGATTACAGTCCGGGCATAGTTGGACTGGTGGCCTCGAAACTAGTAGAAAATTATTATCGCCCCGCCATCATCGGGCATGTGGAGAACGGCCTGATCCGCGCATCCTGCCGCAGTATCTCAGAATTTCACATCACAGCCGCGCTCGATGAATGCGCTGATCTGCTGGTTCGGCATGGTGGGCACGCGATGGCAGCAGGATTTACGGTGTGCCAGGAAAACAGTGCGGCCTTGCAACAACGGTTGGAAGCAATTGCTGAGCAAGTATTGGCAGGTATTGATCTGCGACCTGAGATCAATACGGATGTTGAAATTGAGATCAATAAACTGCTGCCTGGATTTTATAGCGAATTGGAGAAGTTGCAGCCCACCGGAATGAGTAATCCAGTTCCAGTGTTTGTTTCACGGGGGGTCGAAGTTAATGCCCTGCAGGTGATCGGTAAGGAAAAAAATCATTTGCGTTTCAATATACCCAAATGTCCAATCGGAAAAGCAATCGCTTTCAACCAGGCATTTTGGTATGATAAATGGGTTGAAGAAAAACCTCGCTTCGATATCGCGTATACCATAGATATCAACCATTTCAACGGCAGAGATGAACAACAGATCCACGTGAAAGATATGAGAATTTCTGGCTGTTGTGGATAATACCCATAAGCCGCCCAGTCATCTCAAAACCATTCTTTTGAACCTGCTGGTGGTGATAATCTGGTCCAGTTCGTGGATCCTGATCAAGCTCGGATTGCGAGATATTCCCGCCCTGACATTCGCAGGGTTGCGCTACTTCATGGCGTTCCTGGTGCCCACCCCATTTCTACTTCAAAGGAAGGTCACGCAGCAGATAAGTGATTTTAACAAGAAGGATTGGACACTGATTAGCCTGATGGGGGTGGTCTCGTATTTCATCGCGCAGGGAGCGTAATTTCTCAGCCTGAATTACCTGCCAGCGACTACCTTGAGCCTGATGCTCAACCTGACCTCTGTTTTTGTAACCCTGTCGGCTGTGTTCCTGATCAAAGAGGTCCGCACCCGGCAGCAGGTGGCTGGCTTACTAATCAACCTGGTCGGTATTCTCCTCTTCTTTTTTTCAGATGGTTTTGCGAAAAGTCATTGCCAGGTTACCTCTTCGGCCTGCTCTGCCTGGTCGCGAATACTTTTGGCACCCTGATCGGTCGAAAAGTCAATTACAAGGGCAGGTTGGACCCAATAGCGGTCACAATTGTCAGCATGGGAATCGGATCAACCATTATGCTCGTAAGTGGTTTGTTATGGGAAGGCATAACCAGGTTGAGCGGGCAAAGTTTGTTGATAATGATCGTTCTGGCGGTGGTGAACACAGCGTTTACATTTGTGATGTTGAACTACTCTTCAAAAATTGAAGGCAATGGAATCATCGATCATTAATGGGATGATGCTGGTGGTATTTATCGCCATCTTCTCTTGGGTATTCCTAGACGAGGCGCAGTCACTTCAAGAGGTGGCGGGTTTGATGCTGGCATTCGTTGGCGCACTCATCGTTAATATCAGAATTGAAAGGAAAAGATGATCGATAAAACTGAGAGGGGGTGTTTATTTATCCCCGTGCTATAATTTTAAAATTGTCAGTATCTATTATTCATTTTCGGGAGGTTTGCGTGTCCGAAGAAATCAACTCACAAATTATTAAACCACCAGCACTCACCAACAGTTCAGGTCAGTTCGCTCCACCCCCGATCAACACGCTTGAGGATATCGGGTTGGAACTCCTTTTCCTTCAGGACCTGGCGTTGAAGATCCTGTATTTCCAGGGTTATATGACCGGATACAAGATCGCCGATGCCTTGTGCCTGCCATTTTCGGGTATGGTGGACCAGATCCTGGATGCTTTAAAAAAGGAAAAACTGGTTGAAGTTAAATCATCGCAGGGTGGGTTAGGTGAAGGCGCTTATCTTTACGCGATCACTGGATCCGGTATCATCCATGCCAGAGAAGCCCTCGAGCGCAGCCAATACGCCGGACCTGCTCCGGTACCGCTACACGCGTATAACGAATCGGTGCTGCGGCAAAGTCGGAGCAGGCTGCTGGTGACGGGCAAGCACATGCGCCAGGTGATGGGAGACCTTAGTTTTGGCGAAGATACATTCCATAAATTGGGTCCCGCAGTCAATTCGGGTACATCCATATTTATCTACGGCCCGCCAGGAAATGGAAAAACCAGTGTTGCGAGAGCGATCGGGAACCTTGTTTTATCCCAAACGATGTATATCCCGTATGCAATCTTTGTGGATGGCCAGGTGATCACAATGTTCGATTCCGTCAATCACCAGGTGGTCAAAGAAGAACCGGATAACGCACAAAACTCCAGGCCAAGGGGTCGGAAGGACCAGCGCTGGGTAAGGATCAAACGCCCCTTCATTATGGTGGGTGGCGAACTCACGCTGACCGGCCTGGACCTGGTCTTTAATGACACACTCAAATTTTATGAAGCTCCATTCCAGGTCAAAGCCAATGGGGGCATCCTGCTGATCGATGATTTTGGCCGTCAGCAGGTACGCCCGCGCGACCTTCTCAATCGCTGGATCGTTCCCCTTGAAAACCGTATCGATTATCTTTCGCTGCATACCGGGCGTAAGATCGAAGTACCTTTTGATGTGCTGGTGATCTTCTCGACCAACTTACCGCCAAAAGACCTGGTGGATGAAGCTTTCCTGCGCCGCTTGCGACATAAAATTGAGATCGTAGACCCCACCTTCGATATTTATCGGGACATTTTCAGACGGGTTGCGAAGCAAAAAGGTGTCGGTTATTCCGATGAAGGGCTGTCTTACCTTTTGCAGGAATGGTACATAAAACCTGAACGGAAATTGCGCGCGTCACACCCCCGCGACTTATGCGACCAAATCATCGACATCTCCAGGTATATGCAGGTCGAACCGGTTATGTCCAAGGACTTGCTGGATAAGGCAGCCTCCTCCTATTTTGTTGAGTTATAGCATGCTGGAATCTTTTACAAAACCAATGGTCTTTGCTCACCGCGGCGCGAAAAAATACGCGCCTGAAAACACAATCGCAGCCTTCAGACTGGCGGTGGAACAGGGAGCGGATGCTATTGAGCTGGACGTTAAGTTGAGCGCGGATGACCATGTGATGGTGATCCATGACCAGACGGTCGACCGCACAACGAATGGGAAGGGAAAGGTCAATCAACTTTCGCATGAGGAATTAAAGCAACTTGACGCGGGCAGTTTCTTTCATCCACGTTTTTCAAAAGAGCAAATCCCAACCCTGGATGAGGTATTTGAGAGTGTCGGAAAGAAAATCTTCATCAATGTTGAGTTGACCAATTACACTTCAACTGGTGATCGGCTTGTACCCCTTGTCGCGGAGATCGTAAAAAGGCATAATGTTCAAAACAGTGTGATGTTCTCCTCTTTTGAACCTGAAAACTTACGGAAAATTACCAAGTTATTACCTGATGTCCCTGTTGGATTACTCGCTGATGTGGGTTTGAAAGGTGCTCGCAACCGATCCACAGAGTTTTTGGATATTTCACCCCGGATCATTCATCCGTATCTTACCGACGTCACTCCGCGTTTTATGGCCAGGGAGCGGGAACGTGGCAGGCGTGTGCATGTCTGGACAGTAAATTTCGAGATTTCCCTCAGACGATTGAAGAAATTGGGGGTTGATGGCGTATTTACTGACGATCCTGTGAAAGCGCTGCGGGTGATGAGGGGAAAATGATCCCGGCTGATTGGGTGGAGGAAGCCGCAGCTCTGATAAGTGATTTACTCAATCAAACACCCATCACATTCGACGAAAAACTGAAACTTTTTCTTAAGTGGGAAAACCAGCAAAAAACCGGCTCGTTCAAACTCAGGGGCGCGTTGAATAAAGTGTTATCCCTGGACCAGGAGGAATTGTCGCGCGGTTTGATCACCTGTTCAGCGGGGAATCACGGACAGGGCGTGGCGGTAGCTGCGGCATCGGTTGGGGTGCGCTGCGTGGTGTACGCATCAGACCATGCTCCCGCGGTTAAAGTCGAGGCGATGCGCGAACTGGGTGCGGTTGTTCACCTGGTCCCGGGTGGGTATGTACAGGCGGAGAAATTGGCTATTCTCACCGCGCGAGAAACCGGTGGGATTTTTATCTCCCCTTACAATGATCCGCTGGTTATAACGGGGCAGGGGACGATCGGCGCGGAGATTGAACGGCAAATTTCGGGCTTCTCGGACATCAAGAGTATGCTGGTTCCAGTGGGGGGAGGTGGACTGCTTTCCGGAATTGGGACATATTTTCAACATCACGCGCAGAGGCCGCGGCTGATTGGCGTGCAATCCGAAGCTTCCCCTTTTGCGCATAGCCTCTTTTTCACCGGTACGCAGGAAGGCGTGGTGGAAACTGATAGTATCGCCGAGGGATTGGCGGGTGAGATCGCGCCCGATTCCATCACGATCAATATGTTACTCAATTATTTGGATGACGTGATCCTGGTAAGCGAGGATGAAATCCGGCAGGCGATCCGATATGCCTGGCAAACGCATCACCAGGTGATCGAGGGTTCGGCTGCAGTTGGCCTGGCAGCGCAACTTGCTGGTAAAATAAAATTATCACCCGCGTTAACCATCATAACGGGAGGGAACATCCAACCCGAGTTGTTTAACGCGATCATACGCCGAGATTGAAAACTGGTGATCAATTGAAAAAAGTATTTACGATCTTCCTGCTGATCCTGATGCTGGGCGTTGCTTTGTACCCTCCGGCAACTGTATTTGCGCAGCACGCAGGCCAGGCTGATCTCAACCAGGAACGCGCGGGACGCATCTTGCAGGCGATGAGCCCTGAAGAACGCGTGGGTCAGGTCTTCCTGGTTTCTTTTACTGGGTCGAGTCTGGAAGGGAATTCACAACTTCAACAATTGATTCGCGATTATCACGTGGGGGGAGTAGTTTTACGATATGAGAATGATAATTTCACAGGGCCAGAGAACACGATTACCAGGCTGCAGGGACTGATCACTGATCTTCAGTCCACTAACCTGGCAGCTGCCAAAGAAAATGAGTCTCAATCCTTCCCCCCCCTTCTGGTTGGTATAACCCAGGAAGGCGATCTCTATCCCGGCGATGCTATTTTGAACGGGATCACCCAACTTCCTAATCAGATGACGATCGGAGCGACCTGGAACGCTGAATTCGCGCAAGAAATAGGCAAGATCCTGGGGTCGGAGCTGAGTTCGTTGGGAATTAACCTCTTGTTTGGTCCTTCGCTCGATGTATTGGACACGGCTAGTACCTACAGCGAAACTTCACTGGGTACGAGATCATTTGGTAGCGAGCCCTATTGGGTTGGCAAGATGGGTCAGGCTTATATCAAAGGTATTCACGAGGGCAGCGAAAACAAGATGGCGGTTATCGCCACGCACTTCCCCGGGATCGGCAGTTCAGACCGGCACCCGGAGGAAGAGATCGCGACGGTGCGAAAGTCGCTTGAGCTGTTGAAGCAGGTGGACCTCGCGCCATTTTTTACGGTTACAAACCTTGAACAACCCCTGGAACAGGTTGCGGATGGACTGCTCTTGTCGCACACACGTTACCAGGGTTTTCAGGGGAATATCCTCTCCTCCACCAAACCTGTCTCGTTTGACGCGAACGCATTGGAAACGATCATGGAATTGCCGGAATTAGCCCCATGGCGAACGAGCGGTGGCGTGATCATCAGTGATGACCTGGGCAGCGAAGCTGTGCGGAAATTTGTAGATCCTCTGGGTACAGGCTATGACGCTCGCCAGGTAGCGCGCACGGCTTTGATGGCGGGAAACGACATGCTGTACATGGGGAATATCCTGGCAAGCGGCGATCCGGATTCCTATACCACTGTAACGCGGACCATTAATTATTTTGTTCAAAAATATCAGGAAGACAGCGCTTTCCGGATTCGGGTGGATCAAGCGGCAACCAATATCATCGCGCTCAAACTCAGAATCTTTCCAAGTTTCTCCGAGGAGGATGTATTGCCGGATAGCGCCCAACTCGAGGCGATCGGGCAGCAACAGGAGCTGGTGGAAGATGTTGTCCAGGCTGCTGTTACGTTGATCAGTCCTGAGATCAACGATTTGGGAACGGTACTTACAAATCCACCAGACATCAATGATCACATTGTGATCCTGTCTGGCTCGACATCATTTGCACAATGCAGCACTTGCGATGCACAAACTTTATCGCCTTCTGAATCAATTTTCAACTCTTTGATCCGTTTATACGGGGCTGGAGCGGGCGATCCCATCCAGAGTTCGAACCTTAATACCATTTCCTATGAAAGGGTGCGCTTGTTGTTAGAACAAGCCGAGGGGGTTGAAGAAGTTCAAGTGCTAATGAATTCGGCTGACTGGATCATATTTACTTTTACAAACTTCGAAGACGATCAACTCGACACCACAGTTTTCCGTCGTTTATTTAATGAGCGGCAGGACCTCGTGCGCAATAAAAAGATCATTGGAATGGCATTCAGCGAACCCTATAATCTGGACGCAACCGATATTTCAAAATTTAGCGCGTATTATTCCTTTTATACAAAGATTTCCCAGGTGTATGATCTGGCAGCCCGCGTGTTGTTGCAGGAGTTGACACCTACAGGATCCTTACCCGTGTCCATGCAGGGTACCGGTTATGACTTGGCAATCCAGACATCACCTGACCCGACCCAGGTCATTCCTTTGATCATTGAAGCGCCTGTTGAGGCGAACACACCGGTGAGTACTCCCCCGACGGGCTACAGTCAACCCCTGTTGTACGAGGCAGGTGACACAATACCGATTAAGGCGGGGTTGATCCTGGACCATAATGGGAATCCCGTTCCTGATGGGACGGTGGTCAATTTCATTATCGATACGATGTCAACCAGCGGGAGTGTTGAGCAATTACCAGCTGAAACCATTGATGGTTACGCGCGCGTGATGTATGTGATCCCCAGCATTGGCAGCCTGGAATTGCGGGTAACAGCTGATCCAGCGAGAACTTCCCAGATCCTGCGATTGGATATCACGGATGCAGGCGGTGTCGTTACCTCTTTCGAACCGACAGTTGAAACCACCGAAGAAGTAGAACCCACGCCAACTGAAATTCCGCCTGCCCCTACTCCGCAAAAACCTATTAAAGTGCGTCATCTTGATGGAAAACCAGCCTTTAGCGATTGGTTGCTGGTAAACTTGATGATCCTTGGAATTTGCGCGCTCATGATCGTTACCAGACAAAAATGGACAGGTAATTACAACAGGTTTGTTTCAGCCCGGGCGACGGGTACGGGCGGCTATCTGGCGTACCTGTATGTTGCCTTCGGTCTACCGGGAGCCCAGCAGTCGATTATCGCTACGGGAACCCCTTACATCCTTTTCACCACGTTCATTGGGATGCTGATCGGGTTTGAGGTTGCATTCATCTATAACTGGATTAAATCCCGCAAGAAACAAATCAACGGATCAGGGTAACCAAAAGGGTCAACACACTCAGCGCTCCAAAGACGACCCACTGTCTGCGATATTGGGGGTGGAAAAGGGAGGGCGTCCGGATGGCGATACGATTGCCGGAGGGGATGGTGACCGGCCGGCTGCCGATAAGCGCCTCACGAAAATGCACCACGTTGTCAGGGCGGTCATCAGGGTGGAGTGACATACCCCAAAGGATGGCGTTTTCTGTCTTGATCGAAACTGCAGGGTTTATTTTTCGAATAGGCGTCAGCGCGGTTGGGTCGATAAATCGCTGGCGCGCATCGGCTGGGGGCTTATTGGTGAGCATGTGATATAACGTGGCGGCAAAAGCGTAAATGTCACTGCGGGCATCTGTGTGCCCGATATCACCGCCATATTGCTCAAGCGGAGTGTAAAGAGCCGTTCCCTGCCCCTGCAGGATGGTAATGGTGACCTCACCGGGTGCAAGGACTTTAACCAAGCCGAAGTCCACAAGTTTGAGCAGACCCGACGGGGTGATCTTAAGATTGCTGGGTTTAATGTCGCGGTGGAGGATCGGGGGATTTTGGCTGTGTAGGTATTCCAGCGCGTCGGCGAGTTGGTAAGCCCAATTGAGCACGTCCTTTTCTTCAATGAAACCGCCTTTTTCCTGTTTTTCCAGCATTAACGTGCGGATGTCGTTCCCGGGCACGAAATCCATCACCAGGTAGTCATTGTGGCTGATGGAAAAATAATCTGAAACTTTGGGCAGGTTGGGGTGGTCAAGCCGGGCAAGAACGGTGGCTTCGCGCAAGAATTGATCGCGAGCTTCTTTGATCAGGTTTTTAGCCAGGGTTTTATCGTGTTCAACCTCTTTGAGCGCGCATTGGCGACCTTCGAGGCGAAGGTCATCTGCAAGGTAAATGCAGCCCATCCCTCCCTGGCCGATAATGCGGCGGATGCGGTAACGTCCGCGTAAGGTTTCACCTGTTTTCAATGGCGTGATCACGAAATCACCTTCAATATTCCGGTAAACATTAAGCAAAAATTCTGATTTTGTACTATTATACCTGATGAGGGGACACCATAGTTTGATCCAGGAGCCAGGTTATGAGCAGTGAACAGGTGCAAAAGCCGATTACAAGGGAATACCCGGTGCTGGTGGCGCTGCAGGGTCCGCTTGAAGGGCGCAGGTGGATCATAAAAAATGCCCTTGAGATCGGCAGGGACGCTGAATGCGACATTGCCATCGAGGACCGTCAGGTATCTCGGCATCACGCGCGGGTTTATATCGGCGATGGGTTTGTACACTTGCAGGACCTGGGTAGTAAAAATGGGACTTTTTTTGGCAGAGATCAGATAAACGAGGAGATCCGCTTGAGCGATGGGGATACAATTCAGATTGCTCTCGTACAAAAATTCGCGTTTTATAGTTCAGACGCGACGATGCCAATCGAGGATCTGGACCCAGCTTTGCTGCAAGGGACTAAGCAGTTGCAACTGGACGAGCGATCAAGGCGGGTGTGGGTGCGTGGAAACGAATTACTACCAGCATTATCCGCTGCCCAATTCAGGCTGCTTTACTGCCTGTATGAGCAATCCGGGCAAGTCGTGCCCCGGGATGAGTTGATCCGCAAAATCTGGGAAGAGGAGGAATCATCGGGAGTATCAGACCAGGCATTGGATGCCCTTATTCGAAGATTGCGCGACCGGCTGATGGAATTCGATGATTCACACCAGTACATCGTTACCGTGCGCGGGCATGGCACCCGGTTGGATAATCCGCCGTACCAGAAGAAAGCCTGGTGAAAAGTTACCGGCTCAGTTGACTGAGCCGGTTTTTCGTCTGAAATTGCTTACTTGAAAGATCAAGCCTTCAGATTCTTTTCCATATTGTGTCGCAGCGCCATCTTGTAAATGGACTGTAACACGGTGATCAATTCCGGTGATTGATTGAGGGATTCGCCTTCGGCGATGATGGCCGTAATGGTCTGCAGGAATTGGTCATCGATTTTTTCACTGTTTTCGGCAAGCAGTTGCTTCCGGGCGTCATCATCTTTGGCTTCAAGCAACTTTTGGATCAACTCGATCTCAGGCGGTGGCGCGGAGAGTTTATCCAGCACAGTGACCACCTTCTGGATCCTGTCCATGCGGGTGAGGTCATTGTTTTCATGCGCCTTCTCGAATTCCATCTGCACAGCCTGCGTAAAGTAATCATCGATTTCCGCAGCGTGCTTCTCAATTGCCTGTTCCACATTTTCCTCCGCGATGATCTTATCCATGAGGGTGGTGGCGTTCTGCAGGCGCTTCTTTACCTCAGCGTCGATTTTCCTGGTGAGGTCAAGCAGCTTGGTGCGCAATGCGACCAGGGGTTCTTTTTCATCGTCGCTAGCATGTTCGATGCGCTCACTGAGGATCTGGAAGAACTGGTAATCCAGACCGGAGCGGGTAAGGCTCACCAGGGTGGTAAGGCTGCTGTCTGATTTGACCGAGCCGAGTATTTCCAGCAATTTTTCACGGGTCAGACCTTCTTTATTGGCTTGCTCCAGTTTCTTGAGCGCTTTTTGCGTTTCTTCACTGTCCGCCAGCAGCTTGCGGCCAAACTCGGTCTCCTTCAGCAACTCGGACTGCAATTGACCCAAAGCCTTTGCCCCTTCCTCGTCTCCCTGCATGGCTGAAGTTTGAATGAGGGTGGAGAGCAAGGTGAAGGTCTCACCGTCGATCAGGGCGGCATCCTGGTTGATGACCGTGAGGCGATCTTCAGGCTTGGCGATCGCCAGCAGGCGTTGAATGAGACTGATGCGCTTCTGCTGCGCGTCGATCATTTCCTTGGTGATCCCGTCAGCTTCGAGCACTTTGTCGATGAGGGTTTGGAATGTGAACATGGTACTGGGTTGAAAGAGGTAACCCTTGCGTTTTTCATTCGGCAGGGCATTAACCACCTGGTTGATCAAAGGCCCGATCTGCTTTTCCTGTTCATTGATCGGCAGCCCCAGTTCGCTGGGAAAATAAGTGAGCAGCAATTCCTTATCCGGGTCATGGTAGACGACGGGTGTGCTGATCATGCCTTCGTATCCGCATACCTGGCAGCGGGCGGTATTGGTTCCCTGGCTCAATAGTTTCTGTTTGGCGGTGGGATCGGTATTCATGTCGAACAGAATTTGCACATCGGTAATGATCGGTTGTTTACAACGCGGGCATTTGGTTTGAATTTTGGGCATCTTTTCTCTCTCGTAATTAAAAAATTAACAGGGTGATTATACCATCCGGCACACTGTTGTTTTACGCGATGTGTACTTTTCTTGCTTATTCTTCAGTGGTGACTGGCAGGCAGAAGCAGATGCGCGCGCCTTTGCCAACCTCTGAATCGATCCATATGCGGCCGCCGTGGGCGCTCACGATTGACCGTGCCAGGAACAGCCCAAGCCCCGCACCTTTGGTCTGACGGGTGGCGTCAGGTGCGCGGTAAAAACGGTCGAACACGTAAGGTGCATCGTTTGCGTCGATGCCGGGGCCCTCATCCGTCACACAGATGATCAGGTTGTCTCCTTTACGTCCGGCTTTGATCCTGATCTCTCCACCGGGAGCGTATTTGATCGAGTTGGAAACCAGGTTGGTGATCACCTGGTCGATGCGCGTATCATCGGCGACGATAATTGGCAGGGGTTGCGGGATATCCACGACGATCTTGTGATGGACCGTCTGCGTTTGCATACGGTCTGCGACGCGCTGAATGATATCCGCCACCTGCGTATCGTTGCGTTTAAGGCTGAATCCATCTGCCTGCAATCGGGTCACATCCAGCAGGTTTTCAATATACTCGCTCAGACGGTCCGCCTCTTCTTCAATCACCTGGAGGCTTTCTTTCACGATCTCCTTGTCCCAGCGGGCGTCATCCCTGCGCAGCGTGCCCACATATCCCTTGATGAGCGCCACCGGAGTCTTCAGCTCGTGACTGATGACCGAGATGAATGTGGATTTTAATTCATCCGCCTGCCTGAATCGTGTGATATCACGCACCGTGGTGATGATGTTCACCAATTTACCCTCTTCCGACATGAGCGGGGCATATGTGATGCCCACCGGGATGGGAATGGGATTGGATTCGCGCGCCAGGTCACCCTCCACATAAAGCGTGGCGTGAGGGGTGAGCGGCCAGCCATCCGCGATAGCCTGAGAAAGCGTAAGCCCGTGGGGAGGTTTAGCCCAGCGAATCAGCTCATCGTGAGGTTTACCGATCAACTCTACAGAAGGGATGCCATAGATAAAAGAAAATGACTGGTTGGCGCTTTCAACACGCAGATCCTGGGTGAGGATGAGAATTCCATCAGCTGCAGAGTCCAGCAATCCGGTTACACGCCGGTGGTCATTCTCAACCTGTGTGTAGAGTTGGGCGTTCTTCACAGCGATGGCTGCCTGGTCGGCAAAACTGGCCAGTAAAGCGCGGTCATTGGGGGAGAAGGCGGCGAACTCGCGAAAAACGAATATCACCCCAAGAATCTTCTGCCCGGTGATCAAGGGGAGACCGACACTGCTCAGACGGCCCATGCTGACCGCCCGGGTGTAATTGCCGAGCAAGCGGTTGATCTCTTTCAATTCCGCGTCTTCAGGATCTTCATCGATGGTGATCTGGGCAAACTGCGGCTCAAGAAAGCGCAAAAATGCCGGTGGTAATCCTGAGGAAACCCGGATCTGCCAACTTTCGAGGTTGCGCAGCGCGATCAGACCGGCCTGACCGGCCAGCATCTCGAGCGAGATCTGCAGAATGCGCTCGAGAAGTTTGTCGAGGTCAAGTTCCTGGGTGAGTGCGCGGGAAATCTCGAGCAGGTAGTCGCGCTGGCGTACACGAAAATCAGGCAGCATCATTCATCTCCGTACAGATATTTAGCTACCCCGCGTTTTCGGCAGATGAAATTGCCTCTTCAAGGATCGCCAATCCTTCATCAATCTCGGATTTGGTGATGCACAGCGGCGGGGAAACGCGGATCGTGCTGCCGCCGCAACCCAGGGTGAGCAAGCCTTTTTCGAAAGCGCGGTCGACAATCACGTCGCGCAGTTTTTCAGCGGGCTCGCGCGTCGCGCGGTCCTTGACGAATTCAATGCCGATCATCAAGCCGATGCCGCGCACTATGCCGATGGAGGTATGGCGGGTTTGCATCTGGGTCAACTTTTCCAGGCAGTAAGCGCCTACCTCGGCGGCATTTTGCAGGTAGCCCCCATCGATGAGCTTGAGCGTTTCGAGCGAAGCGGCGCAAGCCAGGGGATTGCCGCCGTACGTGTTGCCATGCGACCCCTTTTTCCAGGTGGTGACGCTCTTGCGGGCGATCATTGCGCCGAACGGGACGCCGGAGGCGATACCCTTGGCGGTGGTGATAATATCCGGCTCGACGCCGAAGTTCTCGATCGCCCACCATTTACCGGTGCGGCCAACGCCAGATTGTACCTCGTCAGCGATGAGCAGGATGCCATACCGGGTGCAAAGTTCGCGCAGCTTCGGGAAGAACCCGGCGGGCGGCACTACGTAACCGCCTTCGCCCTGGATGGGCTCGATGATGATGCCTGCCACGTCCTGCGGAGGGAGGAGGTGAGCGAAAATGCTTTCCTCAAGATAGCGGATGACTGCATCGCCGACATCTTCACCCGGGTTCATTTGCAGCACGGGTCTGTAGGGATCAGGGAAGGGGATATGCGTAACCCCGTTCATCAGGGGGTAAAAACCGCGGTGGTAATGCGGTTTCGAAGCAGTGAGCGTCACGGAGCCGTGCGTGCGTCCGTGAAAGCCGCCCAGGAAGGCGATGAATTGGCTGCGCCCGGTATGGTAGCGTGCCAGCTTTAACGCGGTCTCCATACTTTCGGTGCCGGAGTTGGTTGCGAAGACCACGGCGTCTTCTTCGAATGGTGCGATGCGGTTGAGGTATTCAGAGAGCTCGATCCAATTCTCATGGTAGAAATCGGAAGAAATGTGGATAAACTTTTCCGCCTGATCCTGGATGGCTTTGACGACGGCAGGGTGACTGTGACCCGTGGAATTGACCGCGATGCCCGCGGCGAAATCGAGGAATTTATTGCCATCGACATCCCAAACGTAGACGCCCTTTCCGTGATCCATGACGAAGGGATACCCGCGCGGATAGGATGGTGATACAACTTTGCGATCACGTTCGACCAGTTCTTTTGCCTTGGGGCCGAGAAATTTTTGCGCTTCCAATCAAACCTCCTGTCGATGATGATTTTGGGTTGAGGATTCAACCGGGAGAAATATGCGTCTGTTCGTTTCATTATAACATGAGGGCAAATGGCTCACCCTCAGCCGCGGTGTACACTCAGCCGCGGTGTACCCTGACAGATATCCGGAATTGTTGACGAGGGTTTGAAACCCTGCTATGATAATTGCTAAATGGAATCCAAAAGAACATCAAAAATCCGGCGGCTACTTCAATCCGTGATCTTAAAGTTGCGCTGGCTGGTCCCGGGTATCGGCGTGAAGCGCTGGGTGCTGGTCATCCTGGTGGGCACCACCATCCTGGGGCTCGGTTTGACCGTCTTCCTGCTGGGAGCGTATCGCACTGTGCCCGAAGGCTGGTGGATTCCATTTATTAAGGTCATTGCGCTCCAATCTATCACCAACCGTATCCTGCGTGCTTTGATCTTCGGCGTGGTCGGTGTGGCGCTCATCGTGGTGGGAATCATCGGCTTGAACCGCGCTTTATTGCGCCCGTTCATGCGCCCGGGTAAGGATGTGATCGGGACGGTCGCCGAGTACCGGCGCAGGGATAAAGGCCCGCGCATCGTGGTGATCGGCGGTGGCACCGGGTTGACCTCGCTGCTGCGCGGATTGAAGGCGTACTCACGCAACATTACCGCCATCGTCACGGTGGCGGATGATGGCGGCTCCTCCGGCGAAATCCGTAAAAACGTGGGCATCCTGCCGCCCGGTGACCTGCGCAACTGCCTCGCCGCGCTATCGGATGATGAGGAATTGATCACGCAGATCTTCCAGTATCGTTTCGCAGAAAGCGCCGGGCTGGGTGGGCATTCACTGGGCAACCTGTTGATCACCGCGCTGACGGAGATCACCGGCAGTTTTGAATCCGCCATCGCCGAATCCGCGCGCGTGCTCAGCGTACAGGGCAACGTTTTCCCTTCCACGTTGAAGAATATCAACCTGGTGGCTGAGGTGGAGCTACCCGAGCGCAAGGTGACGATCAATGTCAAGGGCGAGAGCGAGATCAGCAAGATGGGCGGTAAGGTGCATCACGTTTGGCTGGACCCCGCCAACCCCACCCCGTTCCCGCCGACCCTCCAGGCCATCCTCAACGCAGACCTGATCCTGGTGGGACCGGGCAGCCTTTACACCAGCATTATTGCCAACCTGCTGGTGCCCGACCTGGTGGACGCGATCAAAGCCAGCCGCGCGTACAAATTCTACGTGTGCAACATCGCCACGCAGAAGGGTGAAACGGACGGATATTCTTGCGAAGACCATGTGCGCACGATCGAACGGCACGCGGGCGCACGGTTGTTTGACGTGGTTCTGGCGAACAACCGCTTTGATGGATCGATCCCTGGCGGGGTGGAGTGGGTGAAGGTCGAGAAGAAGGATGCGCATTACCAGATCTACGAAACCGACCTGGTGGATAAGGAAAACCCCTGGCGGCACAGCTCGACCAAGGTGGCTAAAGCGATCATTGACCTTTACCTCGAGCGCACCGGACCCTTGAGTTCCCGGGATGTGAATTCGACGATTTAGCAGTTACAAAATTATCTCTATAAAGTGCTGGAAGTTGACGGTGAACCGCCAGCTTCCAGATAATAAGAAGAAGGAATGGTTTGAATAACCCTTTAACCATGCGTAGGGTGGGTTCAGTCTTGCGAAGTTTGTACCCCCGAGCGAAGCGAGAGGGGTTGAACCCACCATCAGATTATGCGGATGTTTGTTCCATGAACCCACCCATAATTTGATATAGAATTACACCATGCTGATATATCGCAGAGCAATCAACAAGGGCGGTGAAAATATATTCCAGAAGGTCATACGATGGGGAAGGCGGGTTTCACGCCACCCCGTGAGGTGGGATGAATGAAAACGATGGCTTCGATTCGTAACGGTGGATTTTCAACCCACCCTGTTCATAAATCCTCTAAACCCACTTCATAAATGGTAAAATAAATAAACTATCTAATGGAGGCACGAATTATGGCAACTAAAGTCGGAATCAATGGATTCGGTCGCATCGGCCGGCAGGTATTGAAAGCGATCAACGAATTTCACGGCGGGGAATTGGAAGTGGTGGCAGTCAATGACCTGTTCGACACCAAAACCAACGCGCACCTGTTCAAGTACGACTCCAATTACGGCATCGTACCGGGTGAGGTGATCGCCAAAGACAATGAGCTGATCATCAACGGAAAATCGATCAAGGTCTTCGCGGAGAAGGATCCCGCGTTGTTGCCCTGGAAGGACCTCGGCGTCGATATCGTGATCGAGTCCACCGGCGTGTTCACCGACGCGAATGGCGACCCTGCCAAGGGTAAAGCTGGCGCGCGCGTGCACATCGAAAAGGGCGGAGCAAGGAAGGTAATCATCACCGCGCCTGCCAAGAACGAGGATATCACCCTGGTTTTGGGCGTGAATGATGACAAGTATGACGGCGCGGTGCATCACGTCATCTCCAACGCCTCCTGCACCACC